>JALONH010000035.1 GCA_025455005.1 Cytophagaceae bacterium | reverse complement strand
TGTCATAGCCTTTTCTTATTCCGATGCGGATGGCGAGTTTGTCGTTACCATTGATATGGAGAGTGATAAAATCAATTCAGTAAACCCTAATGCTATATCTGTTTTATTGACAGAATCGAAATGGCCTGTATATTTTGCTAATGGAACAAGATCGTTACCTACATCCATTTTAAATGGTAAACCTAATACTACAGATAACATGACGATCTATCCCAATCCGGGAAATGATCAAGCTACTCTTAAAATAAACGATGGTAGTAACGAATGGAGCACCATATCGATTTTTCAAGCATCCGGTCAAATAGTACGTACATATAAACAACCTTTAGCGGCAGGTGAAAATGAAATACCGTTACCGGTTTCAGAAATATCCAAAGGTTTATACATTATATATGTAGAAACTTCTTCTCGCAAATGGGTGAGTCGATGGATAAAACAATAAGGCTTATTTCGTCGCTTTACTATACATATATAATCCAATTGCTGCAAAAACAATATTAGGAATCCAAGCAGCTAACAAAGGACTAATAGAACCGGTATTAGCCATACTACGACTGGTTATGGAAAAAATTATATATACAAACGCTAAAATAAATCCGAAAGCAATGGGTAATCCGGCACCTTCTCTAGTTTTTTTGGATGATACCATTACTCCTATTATTGTTAAAATAATGATAGAAAACGGATACGTAATTCGTTGATACTTTTCCGACTTATAAGCTTGAACATTTTCAGCACCTCTATCTTCTAAAACTTCGATATAGTGATTTAATTCTCCCATAGTAAATGTTTCATATAACATCGCAACATCTTCAAAATCTTTGGGAGTTAAATGAAAGGTAGTATCCTTATTAGAACCTCTATAGATCGATTCTTTTCCACCTTTAAACGAACGAACAAAATAATCTTCTAAAAACCAAGAAGCAGAAGAATCAACCCATACTACTCGAGCAGCTTTTAATTTAGATTCAAGTATTTTATCGCGTATGGTTTCAATCGTAAAATTATAACCGGTTTGTAATTCGGAATTATAATTATCCATGTAAACGTATGTCGTAGGTGTTGTCTTTATATGAATATTAGTTCCTTGAAATTGTTTTTTATTATATATGTAGGCGTTTTCAAAGTCGATTCGTTGTTTATTCCCCATCGGTATCCACCATCCCGACAAACCAAAAACCAATAAGGCAATGAGTATAGAACCTACTATATAAGGTACCATGAACCTAAAATAACTTACACCTGAACTTAAAACCGCAACAATTTCTGTCTTTGCGGCCAGATTAGCCGTTACAAAAACAGTAGCAATAAAAATGGTAATCGGACTCAATAAATTTGCCATATAGGGAATAAATGCAAAATAGTATTCAGTCAGAATTACCCAAGGGCCTAGATCATTCTTTAAAAAATCATCTAACTTTTCTGTAATATCAATAACGATGATAACCAGCATTAACATCGCCACAACAAAGAAAAAGGTGGTGATATATTTTTTAAAAATATACCAATCTAATTTTTTAATCATTAAAGTCGTTGCATTGTTTGTTTTACCATCTTAGATTTCCACTCTCCAAAAGTACCTTGAAGGATTTGCTTACGAGCTTCTTTCATTAGCCAAATATAAAAGGAGATATTCTGTATTGTTGCAATTTGAGCGCCTAATATCTCATTATTCTGGATTAAGTGTCGAAGATAGGCTTTGGAATAATAGTTATGAATAAAAATATCTAAACCCGGGTCAATGCAAGTAAAATCATTTTCCCACTTTTTATTCTTGATATTAATAACCCCTTGAGTGGTAAACAACATTCCGTTACGTGCATTTCGGGAAGGCATTACACAATCAAACATATCAATTCCCAAAGCAATATTTTCCAATAAATTTTCCGGTGTTCCGACTCCCATTAAATATCTAGGTTTATCTTTAGGTAATACGGAGCATACAACTTCTGTCATCGCATACATTTCTTCAGCCGGTTCACCTACAGATAAACCGCCTATGGCATTCCCTACTGCCCCCATGGAGGCAATGTATTCTGCAGACTGTAGTCGTAAGTCTTTAAAAACACTTCCTTGAACAATCGGAAATAAGTATTGATCATAGCCATATTTAGGTTGGGTTGATTGCATATGATCAACACAACGTTTTAACCATCGATGGGTTAAATGCATGGAGTTTTTAGCATAACTATATTCACAAGGATATGGCGTACATTCATCAAAAGCCATAATGATATCCGCTCCTATCACCCGTTGTATATCGATAGCATATTCCGGAGTGAAAAAATGGGCACTACCATCTATATGAGATTTAAACTTTACGCCTTCTTCATTTATTTTTCGAATTCCGGATAAAGAATACACTTGATACCCTCCACTATCGGTTAAAATGGCTTTATCCCAACCGATAAATTTATGTAAACCACCAGCTTGTTCAATAATAGATAGCCCCGGTCGTAAATATAAATGGTATGTATTTCCTAGAATGATAGGGGCATTGGCTACCTCTTTCAGCTCTGATTGGTGCATAGCCTTGACAGAACCGGCAGTTCCTACAGGCATAAAAATAGGTGTTTCTATTTCACCATGAGCGGTCTTAAGGACACCGGCTCGGGCTTTCGTTTGTGAATCTTCTTGTTGAAGTGTAAACATGAGGTATAAATAATCTGTCAAAATTAATTTTATTTATTAGTTTTAGTAATAAAAACTTATCCTACTTTCGAATATTCTTTGGAACAATTACTTTTAGTATTAGGATTTATAGGAATTGTGGCTTCGACAATAGGAAGTTTAATCCTTTTCTTTCAAGTAAAGAACAAACAGAATAGCCCCTCTGTAGGCGTATCCCTCATTATTGCCGCTAAGAACGAAGGACACATCATCGAAAGACTATTAAAACAGCTTCAACAGCAACAATATCCGGAATTTGAAATCATTTTAGTGGCCGATCAATGCGATGACGACACAATAGAGAAAGCCAAAAATCTCAATATCAGCAATTTAAATATTTTTCAAACTACTCCTCCGGTTGTTGGGAAAAAGCATGCGCTAGCATTAGGAATCGAAAAAGCGCAATTCAACACTCTTTTGTTTACCGATGCTGATTGTCAAATCGTACATCCTCATTGGATTCAAGAGATGGCCTGCAACACTTCTTCTACAATATGCATAGGAGTTTCCTTACTTAAAGGGCAAACACACTCTTTTATCCTTAATCGTTTGATTGAATTTGAATCCATCCGAACAGCCCATATGTACGTCACGGCAGCATTAATCGGAAGAGCGTATATGGGGGTAGGCCGAAATATGAGCTATACAAAGGAGGTTTTTTATCAAATCAAAGGCTTTGGCGGGCATATAGATACGATAGGAGGCGACGATGATTTAACCATACAAAAAGCCCAACAACAGAACCTTTCCATCCAAGTTCACACCCATAGGGAAAGTCAAACACAAAGTATATTTAAGGGCACGGTAAGACAATGGTGGAAACAAAAACATAGACATAACGGTGCTGCATCGAAATACACCAAGCAAGGCCTCATCATCAGCTCCCTGCTCTATCTTCCGGATGCATTCTTCTATATCGCTCTCGTATTACTACTTAGTCGTGGAGAAATTTATTCTGCCTCCATTATATTTTTTTGGAGAACTATCATTTTTATACTTACATTTGTTTTGATTGGGCAAAAATGGAAGTATACATTCCACTACTGGACACTTCCTTTTATAGATTTACTTTACCAAGGTTATTTATTATCCAGCCGACTATATGCTTGGATAATACCCGTTAAACAATGGAACTGAACAACGATCAGAATACGGAACGTGAATTTTCAGAAAAAGCCAAAAAGGACTTTATTCTGGTTGAACGTGCAAAACAAGGTGGGGACGAAAAAGCCTTTGCTGAATTGATGCAACGCTATAAAAAACCGGTGTATCATATGATTCTTAAAATGGTTCGTAATGTAGATGATGCGGAAGATTTAACCATTGAAGCCTTCGCAAAAGCGTTTAGAAACCTTCATAAATTTAATCCGGACTTCACTTTTAGCACTTGGTTGTTCCGTATAGCCACTAATAACTGTATAGATTTTATCCGAAGAAAGAAACTGGATACTACCAGCATCTCTGCCGGCTATAAGGATGATAATGGCGAGTCGACGGATATGGAGATAAAAGATCATAATCTTACTCCATTTGAAGAAGCCATAAAAGCCCAAAAAGTTGATATTATTCAGTTTGTAGTAACCAAATTACCTCCTAAATATCAAACCTTGGTGCGACTTCGATATTTTGACGAATTATCTTACGAAGAAATCGCTAAAGAAATTGACGCTCCATTAGGTACGGTTAAAGCTCAGCTGCATCGAGCACGTGAGTTGCTGTATGATATGGTCAAAAATAGAAAAGACGCTATTTAATTCCCTGTGTCTACCCTTATTCAACAATACTTTCCTCATTTAACACCTATACAAATCACTCAATTCAATCAATTAAGTGATTTGTATACGTTTTGGAACGAACAAATCAATGTTATTTCCCGGAAAGACATGGATAATTTTTACGAGCGTCATGTTTTACATTCTTTAGGTATAGCTAAAGTCATGATGTTTGAACCCAACACCAGAATCTTGGATGTTGGAACCGGTGGTGGGTTTCCCGGAATTCCGTTAGCCATACTTTTTCCTCAATGCCAATTCCATTTAGTAGATTCAATCGGAAAAAAAATCAAAGTAGTTCAAGCTGTTGCCGAAGCCTTGAAACTGGAAAATGTTACGGCGACCCATGGGAGGGCAGAAGATGTGCCCGGTGAGTATCATTTTGTGGTAAGTAGAGCTGTTACTCGTTTCAAGCCTTTTTGGTCTTGGATTAGACAAACGTTTTCTAAAGAACAATTTAACTCCTTGCCCAACGGAATATTATATCTAAAAGGGGGCGACTTAACCGAAGAAATTCAAGAATTAAATCGTCCGGCATATGAATACGATTTGACTATTTTTTATTCTGAGCCATTTTTTGAGACCAAAAAGGTAGTTCACGTTCCGGCATAATTTTTTTTGACACTTTGTAACAAGCTATTAAAAAAATAAGTAGCTTAAAGTGTTGTTTTTTAACCCCCACACACCTGTATGATCCGCTTTTTCTTCCAAAGAATACTATGTATTCTTATTCTAGCACTAACCCTTTCTTGTTCAAAAAAAGATGTAATTCAAATTGAAGATCTTGGATTTGGAGAAGAAATTGAAACACAACAAAACCTTGTTATTATACTCAATAAAGACGTGGCGTTCGATTCTATAATAGGGAATTGGCTAGACGAGTCTTTAATTGAGTTTGAACCTAAAGTAGCCGGTAAATTTAAATTCACTGCAGCGAATGAAATAACATTCTCTCCTACTACAGGCTTTGCCCCTAGCACACCCTATAAAGGTACTTTATCGAAAACTATATTAAACTATGGTATTAAAGGATTAAAGCTCTCTGACGAAAACACAACCTTTACTTGTCATACCCCTTTATTAAACCTAAGCGGCATCTCCAGTTATTGGACAAAAAATGATATTGATAAAACAACAAATGAATTAAAAATTGACATACAATTTAATTACACCGTATCTATCGGTCAATTAAAATCTTTATTAAGTACCTCAATTGATTCAAAAAAAATAGAATATCAACTTTATACGAATACGAATAGTAGCAAAGTAACGATAGGTATAAAAGAAATCAATAACAACTTTGACAATAAAAAATTGACTATTACGGTAGCGCCCGGCTTAAAGTGTTTAGAAAGTAATTATACAACCACAAGTCCATTACAATATGAAGATAACATCACTTCTAAATCCAATTTTTTAATTATATCCTGTACGGCTGATTATACAGACGAAGGAGGCAGAATAAATATTGTCACTAATCAAGAAGTTTATACCCAAACTATCGACCCATTGATTAGTCTTTCTCCTTCTAAATCATTTAGTATAGAAAAACATGAATCGGGTTTTTACATCAAAGGCAGCTTCACTGAAGAGGATAATTTCACTTTAACTATATCGAAAGAATTACAAGGCTTATTTGGTGGTAAACTAAAAGAAGATTTTTCACAAGAAATTTTATTCGGTCAACAAAAACCACTTATTTCATTTGTATCTCAAAATGGGATCTATTTAAGTGAAAAAGGAAGTAAAAACGTAGCTATTAAAATTTTAAACATTCCAAAAGTTCGAATAAGTGTTTATAAAATTTATGAAAATAACATCCTTTCTTTTTTTAGAAACAACTCCATTAATTATTACGATGAGTATTATGAAGAAGATTATTATGGTAGCAACTATTATGGAATGGAAGACTATGGGGATCAAGTATTGAACAAAACTATTGATACCAAAACATTGAAGAAGATCAATGGTACTAGTGTCATTAATTTAAACTTATCTGAAATCAATGACTTTAAAGGTATTTATGTCATCAAGGTAAATTCGGAAGATGACCAATGGATAAAAGACTCCAAAATAATCTCCATATCAGATATTGGTATACTGTCAAAATATAGTAGAGATGAGTTATATGTAATGGCTAACTCCATCCACACTACGGAAGGTCTAAGCGGTGCAAAGGTTCAACTTATTAGTCACAATAATCAAACCATTGCAAGCTTCACGACAGACAAAGATGGACTGGTTAAAGTAAGTGATTTGAAGAAGACTTTAGGAAATTTTAGATTACAAATGATCACCATAAACTATGGGAACGACTTTAATTATTTACACCTAGACCAAACAAGAATTGACGCTACCGAATTCGAAACTGGTGGAGCTTATGAAAATGAATCGGGGTATGATGCATTTATTTATGGTGATCGAGACATCTATAGACCCGGTGAAACTATATACCTTAATACTATTGTCCGCACCAATACCTATCAACCATTAGCCGACAATCCTATAAAACTTCGTGTATTACTACCAAACGGAAAAGAATTCCAATCTATCAAAGGAAAACTAAATGATCAGGGCGCATTCGCTACTTCACTCAGTCTTCCTACCGGCGCTATTACCGGCTCCTATATAGCAGAGGTGTACTCCGCTACTGATATCTTACTTGCCAGTAAAAATATAAGTGTAGAAGAATTTATGCCGGATAGGATAAAAGTAAATGGCACCATTTCCAATGCACAACCAATACTACAAGAAAAGTTAAAAGCCGGATTACAAGCCTTTAATTTATTTGGTCCTCCTGCATCCAATAGAAATTATGAAATGGAATTATCTCTAAATCGAAAAGTATTTTACACAGAGAAATATAAAAATTATAATTTCCATATTAATGCTACCTCTTTTAATCAATTCGATAATGATATTCGTCAAGGTGTAACGGATAAAGATGGTAAAGGAGAACAAACGTATTCGTTTCCGGAAGAATTTAACAACTCCGGAATCTTAGAAGGGAAAGTATTTATGACCGTTTTTGACGAGTCCGGTCGACCGGTTCATCAGGTCCAACGATTTGATGTTTTTACTCAATCTGTATTCCTGGGTATTAAACCATTTGATTATTGGATTTCAAGTAAAACACCTATTAACATAGAATTGGCAGCACTAAATAGCAAAGGAATACCGATAACATCGAATGCACGAGTAGTCTTAGTAAAAAAAGATTGGCATACCGTACTTCAAAAAGTATATGATGACTATTACAAATATGTGTCTCAAATGAAAGAAACTGTGATGGAGGATAAAGTGATCAATTTGACCAATGGAAGAGGTATTTATGCTATGCGACCGTATCGAGATGGATCATACGAAATCAGAATATACAATCCCGGTGCGTCTTCTTATGTTTCAGAAAACTTTTATGCATATGGTTGGGGTAGTACGACGTCTACTTCCTTTGAAATTAATCCAGACGGAAAAGTAGAAATTGTTCCCGATAAACAACAATATAATGTTGGGGAAAAAGCTAAACTTATGTTTAAAACTCCATTTGCAGGAAAATTATTAGTAACCTTAGAACGAAACAAAATATACGAGTACCATATACTGGAAACGACTGGTCGTTCTGCTAGTTTAGAAGTAAGTTTAACCGATAATTACTTACCTAACATCTTTGTTTCCGCTACACTCATTAAACCTCATGTCAATCAAAATATCCCCTTAACGGTAGCGCATGGATATCAAGCCTTAAATGTAAATAAAGCTTCGAATAAACTACCAGTAGAAATTACAATTCCGGAGAAGATTAAATCCGGAGTTAAACAAACCATTAAAGTAAAAGCCGGGGCTGAATCTAATGTTCGAGTAACCATCGCTGTCGTAGATGAAGGTATTTTGCAAATAAAAAATACTAAAACACCGGACCCTTACCAATATTTTTATCGATTCAAAGCCCTACAAGTTCAATCGAATGATATTTATGCAAAATTGCTGGCAGAATTAAGTACTAAAAACAGTAGTATTGCCGGAGATGGGTATAATTTAAGTAAACGCGTTAATCCACTTGCGAATAAACGAATTAAATTAATGGCTTATTGGAGTGGTGAACTTAAAACAAACAGCGATGGAGAAGCTACCTACACAATAGATATTCCAAAGTTTTCCGGAGACTTGCGTGTCATGGCCGTAGCTTATAAAGACAGCAAATTCGGTAGCGCGAATAAAAACATGAAAGTAGCGGACCCTATTGTCGTATCTACGTCCCTTCCCCGTTTTATGAGTCCTAAAGATTCTATAACCGTACCCATCACCGTTACGAATACAACCTCCCAATCCATGCAAGCCACGGTTCAGTTAACAGCAGCAGGAGCGGCACAGATTGTAGGTGGAACACAGCAGTCTGTTCGAATAGAACCTAACAGCGAAAAATTGGTTTATTTTACCGCCAAAGCATTAAGTCAAATCGGTCAAGCTCAATTTAAAACTTCAGTTCAAGCAGGTAAGGAGAATTCATCCGAAACGATTGACATAACTATTCGACCAGCAAGTACATTAGAAAAAAAATATAGTGATGGCTATGTTGATGCAAACTCCCAACAGCTCATTTCAACAGGAGGCAATTTTATACCCTCCAGTACAAAAACTAAACTTACAATAAGTAAATCGCCATTGACAGGCTATTTAAAAAACTTAGATTATCTAATAGGATACCCTTATGGTTGTATAGAACAAACTACCTCTAGGGTTTTTCCTCAATTATACATACGCGATTTAATTCGAAATTTGAAGCAATCGAATTATGGTGTCAATACTCCAGAATATAATATTCAAGAAGGAATCAAGCGACTGTATACTATGCAAACATACAATGGTGGCTTTAGTTACTGGCCGGGTGGATATGAAGACCACTGGTGGGGAACGGCTTACGCCACTCATTTTTTAGTAGAAGCCAAAAAAGCCGGTTTCGAAGTAGAAGCGACTGTACTTAAAAATGCGATACAATATTTAAAAAGCAAAGTAAAAGAGAAAGGTCAATATTCTATTCGATATTATGATGATGCAAATTCTATAAAAACCAGAGTAATTGCAGCACGCGAAATATTTTATTCCCTATATGTACTAAGCTTGATAAATGAGCAAGATGTTTCGGTAATGAATTATTATAAAATCAATACCGGTATCTTATCAGAAGATTCCAAATATTTATTAGCCGGCACCTATCTTAGAATAGGCGATCAAGCCTCTTATCGATATTTATTACCTTCTAACTTTGGACAACAGAAAACACTACCTACGTTTGGAGGCAGTTTCAGCAGTTATATCCGAGATATGGCTATTGTGTTGGATATATTAGTTGAAAACGATCCGAACAATCCTCAAATTCCAACATTAAGTAAACATTTAGCTCAATCGATTAAAAACTCCTATTATCTAAATACACAAGAGACCTCCTTTACTTTATTAGCATTAGGTAAAATGGCAAAGAAAAATGAAAGTGGAACGATTCAAGCAAGTGTTCAAGTAAATGGTAAAACAATTGGAACATTTGAAAACGGCGTATTAGTGATTAAAGAAAATCTCTATAACAAATCGGTTACTATTTCCACCAAAGGAGAAGGAAAAATTTATTACTTCTGGGAAGCAGAAGGTTTAGATATCGATGGCAAGATGAAAGAAGAAGATAGTTATCTACAAATTCGACGTACGTATTATGACAGAAAAGGAACACCATTGACCAACAAACAGTTTATTCAAAACGATTTAATTGTTGTTCGCTTGGACGTTAGAACGACGGATGGCTCTATCGTTGAAAACGTAGTAGTTTCAGATATACTTCCGGCAGGATTTGAAATAGAAAATCCACGCTTAAATGATTATGCTGACATGAATTGGATCAAAAACAAATCCGAACCGGATCACTTTGATATGCGGGATGATCGGATACATATGTTTACAACAGTTCGACCGGATACCAAAACATTTTATTACATGGTAAGAGCTGTTAGTATAGGTCAATTCATTAGTGGTCCCGCAACAGCAGATGCCATGTATAATGGAGAATACCACTCCTATAATGGCTCCGGAATCATTCGAATCAGTCAACGATAGAGTAAACTACATGTTTAAAATTCATTTTTTTAAAAAGAAGATAATCCTTCGATGTTTGCTATTTTGTATAAGCATAGGGGTTATCTTCTTTTTATCTTTTTATATTTTTCCTTTACCGAAAATACCCTCTTATTCAACACTCGTAATAGATAAAAACAATAAAGTTGTACATTCATTTTTGTCTAACGATGATAAATGGAGGTTTAAAACCACCTTTTCTGAAATCCCCCAACCCATTTTAAAGGCATTCTTAGCAAAAGAAGATAAGTATTTTTTTTATCATCCCGGTGTTAATTTATTAGCATTGATGCGTGCTTTTATTAACAATACTTTTCAATGGAAAAAAACTTCCGGCGCCTCTACCATTACAATGCAAGTCGCTCGACTATTAGAACCAAGAAAAAGAAACTACGTATCAAAAATAATAGAAATGTACAGAGCCCTACAACTCGAATATTTTTATACTAAAGAAGAAATTTTTGAACTTTACATGAATTTAATTCCATACGGAGGGAATATTGAAGGTATAAAAGCGGCTGCATTAGTCTATTATGAAAAAGACATCAGCCAATTAAGTTTAAGCCAAATAACTTGTTTAACAATAATACCCAATAGACCGAATAGTTTAAATCCTGCAAAAGGAGAGAAACTATTGACATATGAGCGAAATAAGTGGTTAAGACGATTTTATTCAGAACATATTTTTGATTCCCTAACGATTGAAGATGCCATCATTGAGCCCAATAGTACGCAACGCCATCGATTACCCAAATATGCACCCCATCTTTCATACTACTTAAAAAAAATATATTGCGACTCCCCTATCATAAAAACCACTCTTTCGCTTAGTACTCAATTGAGAGTAGAGTTATTAATGGAAAATTACATGAATCGATTACGAAATCTTCAAATAAATAATTGTGCTATATATATTTTAAACAATCAAACAAATAGTGTTGAAGCCTATATAGGATCAAATCAATTTAACGATACAGAACATCAAGGACAAGTAAATGGGATTAGAGCTATTCGTTCTCCAGGTTCTACCCTAAAACCTTTTATATATGGTATTGCCATGGATAAAGGTATACTAACCCCAAAATTCAAAATAGAAGATATACCTACAAATTTTGATGGGTATGCTCCGAATAATTTTGATATGGAATTTCATGGATTAGTATCAGTGGAGCAATCCTTAGCCTATTCTTTAAATGTGCCGGCTGTAAAAGTATTGGATATCATTGGGGTTAAGACCTTTTCTGACTTCTTACTTAAAGCGGGCTGTACTTCGATTGAAAAAAACCAAAAGAACTTAGGCTTATCATTGGCACTTGGAGGTTGTGGCGTTCGGTTAGAGGAACTAACCCATTTATATACTATCTTTTCAAAACAAGGGAATCTTGTGCCATATGCAATGGTAGCAGATGATACGGCATCCTATTCGATTCCTTTGTTATCAGAAGGTGCAGCATTTATGATTACAGAAATACTCCAACAAATCACTCGACCGGATTTGCCCCATAACGTTAAAAATAGTTTTCACATCCCATCCATTGCTTGGAAGACCGGAACTTCTTATGGTAGAAAGGATGCATGGAGTATAGGTTATAATCCAAAATATACTATTGGTGTTTGGATAGGTAATTTTACAGGAGAAGGTGTACATGAATTGACCGGTGCGGATATGGCGACACCCCTGTTATTCCATATTTTTAATACCTTAGATTATAACTCACAAGCTAGTTATGTATTTAAACCAAAAGAGATTCAACAACGCCTTGTGTGTCCCATTTCGGGTCAGAAACAAGGTGAACAATGTCCAGAAGGAGTTTTAGATTACTTTATACCCGGAATTAGTAATCCTCTACCCTGTCAACATTTGAAGAATATATTTATTTCGCCGGACGAATCGTTTTCCTATTGTAGTCATTGCTTACCGGACAATGGATATAAAATCAAAGCCTATACACAGTATAGTCCTGGATTAGAAAACTTCTATCGATTACACCATATACCACATCAGAAAGCCCCACAACACAACCCTTTATGTACCCATGCTTTAGAATATAACGCACCTAAAATTATTTCTCCTATACACAGAAAAGAGTATTTGATAGAAGCAACTTTGCCCTCTGATATTAAACTTCAAGCCATCGCCAGCCGAGATGTAAAAAAAATATATTGGTATATCGACCATGTTTTCTATAAAGAATGCTCTAACGATGAAAGCGTTTTTTTCACTCCTAAAAAAGGAACCAGTAAAATTCAATGTGTAGATGATCAAGGAAGATCCAGCACTATTGAGATACAAGTGGACTATTATTAATTCCTTTATTTCGAATTTTAATTCCTTCTATTGAATTTATTTCTAAGATTCAATTTTTATTTTCCATCTATTATATTGCACTTTACCTATTATAAATTAAATATATTGTAGTTAAAGTGTACAAATTATTAGTATAATACTATTTTTAATATATAATATACAACATTTATAATATTAGTATATTTATATTTATTATTTGTTTTGTTATATTTTGTAGATAGATTTACATGGTATGAAAAAACATATAACTATACTATTGTTCAGTATCCTCACATGTAGTAGTGCTCAAATTTTCACTACGAGTCAATCCATAAGCGGCATAATCAACACCTATACAGCTGTAACGGCTATAAACAACAGCTGCGCAGTTCGCGTAGAATCCTCGTCAGGATTTATTGCAGGGAATAAAGTCCTATTAATACAAATGCAAGGTGCTGCTATATCCTTCCTTAATGATGCTACGTTTGGAAGTATTACGAACATTGGAAATGCAGGGAATTATGAATATGCTACCATTCAAACCGTTGTTGGAAATGATATTACCTTTACTAGTCAACTTTTAAATTCCTATACCCCTACAGGTGGTTCAGTACAACTAATAACAGTACCAGAATACAGAAACGGAGTAGTGGTTACAGGAACACTTACGGCTGCGGATTGGAATGGTATTGTAGGTGGAGTATTAGTTTTTGACGCCACTTCAATTTCTTTGCAGGCCTCAATCGATGTTACCGGCAGAGGTTTTAGAGGAGGTACAAACCAAGGTGGTAGCAGCGAGTCTGAAAAATTTTCGTATAGGAGTCCGGATAATGGTAGATATAATAACTCAACAAACACACTCTTTTTACAATGTTCCAGTGGGAATTCAATAGATAATCCAACTGCTTGGGCAAGTGTATGTGGGGGTGCCTGGCGTAACGTAGGAAATAGCGGGTGTGGATGTACAATATTAGTACCGGATTGCATCAATCCCTTAGTTGTAGATCCTCTCACGTATACTGTTGGGACAAATCTAACTTGTATTGGATACAACCTCACATTAGGTCCTGGTAGTGCCGACAAAGGAGAAGGATTATTACCAAAACTAGGATGGTACAGTAGAGGTAGAGGACGTCTATCTAATGGAGGTGGCGGTGGTAATGAACATAATGGCGGCGGTGGTGGTGGTTCTAATTTTGGACTTGGTGGTTTGGGAGGTAAAGGATTAAACACAACGGCTAGCGGAGGCGCTTCTACTACTGCTCAAGGTATCGGAGGAATTAATTTAAATACATACTATACCAACAATAAAATTTTTATGGGCGGCGGAGGCGGTGCAGGGCAAGGTAACGACGGTGAGGCTATCATTGGTTCAGATGGCGGTGGTATTATTTTAATAAGAGCTACTTCTATTAACAATACCGGATCGTTTGCTATTCGTGCGAATGGGGAGAATAATAATTTTGTTCCAACCTTACCTTTAACAGATGGTGGTGGATTTGATGGTTCCGGTGGTGGTGGTGGTGGTGGATGTATTCTATTAAACATTACAACATATACTAATACACTAACTATAGAAAGTAGAGGTGGAAAAGGAGGCGATAATTATTTTACGGCATCCGGATCCGATTGTTATGCTCCGGGAGGAGGAGGTGGTGGTGGTGTAATTTGGTTTAATCAGGGAGTAACTCCTCCTTTCATTATCACTAACGTAAATGGCGGTCCGGCTGGAGTTCAATTAAATCCGTCATCCTGTGTTGGTACTTACGGTGTAAGTTATGGTGCTACTGCCGGATCAAATGGTGGGGTATTGTTTTCTTTACCCAATCGAGAAAGTAGTATCGCGTGTACATTACCAGTGGAATGGTTGGATATTCAAATTATAGCTGCAGATGAAAAAGCTATCCTAAAATGGGTTACAGATGTTGATCCTTACCATTTATATTTTATTGTACAACGATCGGCTAATGGATTGTTTTGGCAAAATATAGATACAATATACTATAGTAACATTTCAACAGGAATAATGACTAGTCAATATATAGATGATTTACCATTAAGGGGTGTATCTTATTATAGAGTGCTCCAAAAAAATTCTAAAGCAGTTGATATTATATCATCCATTGTAACTTTAGAAAACAAAAGTATTTCCTTTCTACTTTTTCCAAATCCGGTAGGAAAAGAGAATGACATAGTTTATATATCAAAATCGGATAACATAGATTATTCCATCTTTTTAGAAATCTATACTGTAACGGGAACTCAAATTAGTTCGGAGGAACTATTTTGGGATGAAAAGAATGCTATCTTACAAAAATCTATTAAAGACTTAAGTGAAGGAATTTACTTTTTCGTATTATCCAACTCTAGTATACATAAAACATTTAAAGTAACCATTATGCGTTAAAACGAAGTCAGGATGAAACAATTAATGCTTCGTTTTAGGACCTGCCATAGGAGATACAACCGGTTTTATTACGACAACTTTTAGTTTATCTTTTGCTTTCACCCCATTTTTCACTTCTATCAAAATACCATCAGACAGGCCTGTTTCGATTAATTGTTTGACAAACTTCTGAGGTTCTGTTTCTACTTCAACATAAACAGAATCTTTTCCAAATTGTATTAATGACTCTTTTATAGCCAAAACATTTTCTCTTTTATCCAAAATAATATCTGCGTTGGCACTATATCCGGACCGAATTAACTCTTCTTTACGAATCGATAAGGCAGCTTTAATTTCAAATTTAATTGCGCCATCTTCTTCTACACCTTTAGGAGAAATAAATTCAAGTGTAGCCGGGAATCTTTGGTTGGACAATGCCGCTATTTTGAGTGAAATAGGCATACCTACTTTTATCTTACCAACTTCCGATTCGTCCACCTTGCCTACAAAAATTATATCATTCATGTTTGCAATAAACGCGATCGTTGTTCCTTCGTTAAAGGTGTTACTTTCAATAATGAAACCACCTTCCTTAACCGGAACATCGAGAACCATACCGGATACGGTTGCATAAACTAAATTTGATGTCTTACCGGAATTTTTTGTGGATCCTTCTTTGATTAATTGATAATTATTTTCAGCTGCTTTTTTATTTTCTAAAGACTGCTGGTATTCCAAAACATATTTATTGTACTCTACTTCAGATAATAATTGTTCTTTAAACAATTTTTCAAATCGATCCAATTCCCTTTTAGCCTGTTCATACCTTAAAGTAGCTTGAGTAAGATTGGCTTCTGCGGAATTTAAATTAACCATGTTTGGAAGGATTTTAATTTTGGCAATTAAGGCTCCTTTTTCGATGTATTTACCCGGTTCTACAAATAGTTTTTCCACTACGCCACTCACCTGAGACTTCACTGCCACTTCTTTTCTGGGCATTACAGATCCGGCTGAGACAGTTTTATTAATAATGGTGGTTACAAATGCCGTATCTGTTTCAAAAACAACTAAAGGCTTTTGTGAATTTTTATATAGAAAATAAAATGTCCAAAGTATACCTACAACTAGAAGACATAAGATTAAATAAAGGAATATTTTTTTCATACTATTA
Organism: Cytophagaceae bacterium; assembly: GCA_025455005.1. Lineage (GTDB taxonomy): Bacteria > Bacteroidota > Bacteroidia > Cytophagales > Cytophagaceae > JALONH01. The sequence continues at coordinate 3,893 of JALONH010000035.1, read as the reverse complement.
GTCGGCTCTCAATGCCTCAATCGGATTTATACGTGCTGCTTTTAATGCGGGTATCAAACCGGCAATAGCGCCGGATAGAATTAGAATTACCGTTGCGATAATCGCAACATTCATATCTACATATGGATTCGCAAAATAAGAATTTTTAGTATCTACTCCTTCTAAAGAAGAACGAAGAGCTTCAATTGTAAACACACCGGCTACTAATCCTAAATAACCTGCCAATGATGTTATAAAAACAGACTCTTGTATAATTAGACTGATAATAGACCAAGGAGTAGCGCCTAAAGCTTTTCGTATTCCTATTTCTTTTGTACGCTCCTTAACAATAATCAGCATAATATTACTTACACCTACGATTCCGGCTATGATCGTCATGATACCCACTCCCCATATAAATACTGTGATACCGGTAAACAGACCACTAATTTTTTGAGTTTCCTTTCCGGAGTTCCACCCCCCTACTGCATTTTTATCATCCGGAGAAACTAAATGCCGAGCAGCTAAGAAGGCTTTCACTTTCGTTTCTACCTCTAATGGGTCCATACCATCTTTCGGTGTGATGGCAAAACTGGAAATTCTGTCTTGAGCATTAAACGTATTTTGTAATGTTGAAAGGGGTATAAATATTTTCTCTGAATCATCACGACCACTACCTCCCATGTTTTCACTTTCAAACGTACCGATGACTAAAAAATAAACACCTTTAATTTGAATATACTCTCCTACTGCCGGCGATTCTCCGAATAAAACTTCTTTCACTCTATTTCCTAATACAGCCACTTTGCGATTTTCATCTACATCAAACTGATTTATAAATCTACCTTCCGGAAATTTCATGGGCCGCACTTGATTAATAGCCGGTAAGTCTCCTCCCACACGAAAAGCACCACTTTTACTTTTATAACTGACAGAAAAATCTCCCATCAAACTAGTACCGGGAGCTATATATAATAATTCCGGTAACTCGCGTTTCATGGCTTCATAATCATCATTTGTAAATTTAATAGTTCGGCCGGGTTTCATTCCTTTATAAGGAGTAGAAGACTTACCTCCCCAAATCCACATTGTATTTTTAGCTATATGCGAAAAATTTTGATTTACACCATTCTCTAATCCTTTTCCTGCGCCAAGAAGTAAGACTAACATAAAAATCCCCCAAAAGACACCAAATGCTGTCAGTAAGGTACGTAATGGATGTTTACGTATGGTTCCTAAAATTTCTTGCCATTTATCTATGTCAAACATATTTTATTTCTTTATATCAATACGATCGATACGTCCATCTTTCAATCGAATAATCTTATGTGTCATATCTGCGATATCATTTTCATGGGTAACAATGACAACCGTAATTCCTTGTGCATTTATGTCTTTCAATAATTGCATTACTTCATAGGACGTTTGAGTATCTAACGCACCGGTGGGCTCATCCGCCAGGATAACTTTAGGGTTGGCTGCTAACGCACGGGCAATAGCAACGCGTTGCTTTTGACCACCGGACAATTGGTTCGGCATGTGGTTAGCCCATTCTTTTAAACCAACTTTAGTCAAATATTCATAGGCCATTTCCATTCGCTTCGATCTGGAAACACCTTGATAATACAGCGGCAAGGCTACATTTTCCCATGCATTTTTAAACGACAATAAATTAAACGATTGAAAGACAAATCCTAAAAACTTATTTCGATAATAAGCCGCTTGCGTTTGAGTCAATTGTTTCATTAATGTACCTCCTAACTCATATTTCCCCTCATCATAATCGTCCAATATCCCGAGTATATTTAATAAAGTAGATTTACCGGACCCGGAGGATCCCATAATAGAAACTAATTCACCGGTATCAATCGTTAAGTCTATTCCTTTTAAGACATGCAGTGTAGTATCTCCTGTACTATAGGATTTGTGTATTCCTTCCAGTTTAATCATGACCTAAATCTAGTACATTTTCCATGTATGTGAAAATAAGTATTCCTTTGAAACTTTTTCACTTAATTAATTTTTTAAGAACTTTTAAGTATTCATAAAAGTTTTAAAATAAAGCGTAAATTTATCTGTTTGAATATTAACTATGTTTCACCTTAGGTCCACGTTTAAAATAGTACTCCTATGTTTACCTTTTTTAGTTAAAGGGGAAGATTGGACACTAAAGCAATGTATCGAATATGCATTTGCAAATAACTCTTCTATCCAAAAGATGCGTAATCTTGCCGCTCTATCTCAACAAAATCAAGTTCAAGCGCAAGCGTCTCGCTTACCAACATTAAACGCTGCTGCTTCACATAATTACAATTGGGGTAGAGCTATAGATCCGTTTACCAATATTTATTCTAATCAACAGGTTCGTTCCAACAATATTAGCTTAAATGGAAGTCTAGTCTTATTTAATGGTTTTTACATTCACCAAACTATTCAACAAACAAAACTAGAAAAACAAGTAGCCGAAACAGATATTCAACAAGCTCAATTGGATGTAAGTATCAATATCCTTCAATCTTACTTATCCATTTTATTACAACGAGAACGCCTAATATTAAATGAACAACAAGTAGCTTTAACATCAACTCAAGTACAACGAATGGAAGCTCTTAAAAGTTCCGGCGCCGCTACAGAATCTCAAGTATTAGATCTCAAAGCACTATTAAAAATGGAAGAAGCCAACTTAATCATTGCTAAAAACAATGTTAAACTGGCACAAATACAATTAGCGTTGCTATTGGAGCTGCCGGACCCAACAGTATTCAACATTACTGCTCCGGTAAACCTAGAAACGAATAGTATATCGTATCTATCAGCAGAAGAAGCGTTTTTACAGGCTAAAGAAAATATACCTCAACTCAAGAGTCTACAATACAAAGAAGAAGCCTTACGCTATCAATATAGCGCTTCTAAAGGAAGGTATTATCCGCGATTAACCTTAAACGGGTCTTTATCCACATTATATTCCACTACAGGACGAGAGTTAAGCAGTGCTAGCCTCTCCGGCCAACGCCTAGGGGGTGTTACAGGATCTGGGGAGGATGTTTTTCTATATACTTATACCAATATATTTCAAGACAAACCAGCAGGCAGGCAATTAGAAGATAATTTCGGAAAATTTGTGGGGTTAACATTAACCGTACCCCTACTTAATGGTTTACAAACAAGAACAACCGTACAAAGAACGTATATACAAACCCAACAAGCTTCTTTAGATACTAAAATTGCTTTGTTAAGCGTTCAAAAAAATGTCTACACCTATTATTATCAAGCCGTGGCCAGTCAAGAAATCTTCCAAGCCCAACAATCGGCTAATAGAGCTAGTGAAGAATCCTATAGAAGCGCACAAAAAAGATTAGAAAATGGAGTACTAACACCTTTGGAGTATACTCAAATTAAAACACGATGGGTACAATCTAATACGGATGTTCTTACTTCTAAATATGATTTCTTATTTAAAAATTCGATATTAGACATTTATACCGGCAAACCACTATCCTTTTAAATATGAAAAAACACCTTTCACAATTGATATGGGCCGCAAGAATCGTTGTAGCCATTTTATTTATTTTATCTGCGCTATTTAAAATTTATAATATATCCGGAGGTCAGCTTTATGTTGCTTTACCTTCTTTTGAGAAACAACTCGTTGACCAAGGTATTACAGACTGGTGTTTAGCTCCTGTACTTGCTCGTGCTATCATCGCCCTGGAACTCTTTTTAGGATTCGCTTTACTTCAAAATCATTTTTTGAAAAAATTTATACTACCTGCCACCATGGGACTATTAGTTGTCTTTTGTCTCCATCTTACTTGGCAAATCATAAGTGTAGGAAACGAGGGGAATTGCGGTTGCATGGGACAAGTATTATCCTTTACTCCATTAGAAGCCATTATTAAAAATATACTTACGTT
>JALONH010000040.1 GCA_025455005.1 Cytophagaceae bacterium | reverse complement strand
CGCCACTGTAGATGGTATAGGAGCAGCAGATAAAGCTGTCCCTCCTGTCGCAACAGTATACCATTTTAGATTTGTTCCCGATGCGGTCAAAGCAGTTGCGGTAGCTCCTTGACAATAGGTAATAGGACTCGGTGCAGTTGGTATAGCCGGCGTTGGATTGACAGTAACCGTGACTAAACGTCGACCCGATTCACAAGTACCTGTACTTTGAGAAACGTAATAGTTTGTAGTTCCGGCCCCCACTGTAGATGGTATAGGAGCAGCAGATAAAGCCGTTCCTCCTGTCGCAACAGTATACCATTTTAGATTTGTTCCCGATGCAGTCAATGCGGTTGCTGCGGCTCCTTGACAATAGGTAATAGGACTCGGTGCAGTTGGCAGAGAAGGTATAGCAGTAACTGTTATAGTACGTGCAGCTGATGTAGCTCTACAACCACTCGGGAAAACCGTTTCTACGGTATAAGACCCAGATGTAGTTACAGAATATGTAGCCGTATTTCCACCTACAATTGTGCTACCATTTCGCCAGATATAATCAGCACCGGGAGAAGTTGTAGCGGATAAACTTAATGGAGTCCCCGCGCAAATGCTAGTAGCAGATGTAGCTATGGAAGATGTACATGCAGGTAAAGACGTTTCAAAACTAATTCGATCGATTGAAATGGTTTGCCCGGTACCAACTTCGGGATCTATTCGAATACGTTGTATTTTATTTATCCAATCCGGATCGGTAGACAAATCAAAATAATAATCAATAAACTCTCCAGGGACCGCTTTAACCGGTATAGAAGCAAACCTAGAAGGAGAATATCCATAACCTCCATCTCTAGACCAGTAAAGTTGCAATTGTCCGGCTACTGAAGAACGAGCACGAACCCTCACATACCTATATGTTGTAGCCGGTATAAATAAAGGATTAGAGGATTGAATTTGTGGATCACTACCGTTTATTTGTAGCCCCCATTGTCCGCCGGATACAGAACCTGTTACATTATTAAGTTGGCTCCACCCTTCTGTGTTTCCCGTTGTATTAAATTCCCAAACCGTTTGAATGGCAGGCACTCTTAGTACTGGATTTAGTGGTATAGGGTCATTTTCTATCGGATCTGTACCGTTAACGGTTTCTTGATAATCGGAAATACCATCCCCATCCGTATCTAAAACAGGTAAGGTAATATTTCCTGTCCAACTAACGGTACAAACAATATCCGGTGAAGTAGTGACCGAAACCATTTTAATATATAGATCACCGTTATCTATAGCAAAGCCGGTTTGAGTAGCTGCTCTTAGTTGAGCTAAAGTACTATGGCGTGTTGCATTAGATACGGTTATTCCAGCTAAAGAACCAAAACTCCGAATTCGGTATAGCACTTGATCTCCCGGGGTATAATCGTCCATCATATGAAGATTGAAACTTCTACTACTTCCCATCGACTCAAATTGAAGAGTATATAAAAATCCATCATTAACCATTACAGGAAAATGAATAAAGGTACCATAATAACCATCAGGGCCATCGGTATTGATATAATACTGACCTGCTTTAGGTGTCCCTGCCTTCGTTCGAACGATTGTCATTTTAGGATCACCGGGGAAATCTAATAACATATAGGCAAATCGACGATCGGTTCGGTATAGATTTGTCCAATTTTCATATCGTACCTCAGAACCGTCTCTACATAAGGGATGATTGGTAACAATAGAAGTATTAGGTTTACCACTGACAGACCCATCCATATCCCAATGAACATAACTCCAAAATCGTGGGTGTGCTATATCATTCGCTCCCACTCCACCTCTTGGAATTACAGAATAATCAGGAAAGTTCATCCTTGGTGGACCCGGATGATCCATTGTCATACCCGTAATACGATAATTCACATGTTTCATAGCTCCACCGGTATTTTGAACATAGTTAGCATCTGAGGCTTGCCAACCCACCATATGACAATCTTTAATCGTACAAGAACCATCATATCCGCGATTTAAACGACGTTCTCCAGAGAATACATTTTCACCGGATTTTGCTACAAAAACAGAATTTTCAATCATAGAATAATTGGCATGCATAACAGCTGTCCTATTATCTACAAAAATATTATCTCTAAAGATTACATCTTCTGTAAAATCCCTACCTCCTCCTATTCCTCCATACACTGCAAGGTCGCAAGCATAAAAAGTACAAGACTGCATTAATCGAACATCAGTACGTTCCCATGCTCCATTTTTAATTAAACCATGATCCGCATTTAGTTGATCAAAAATATCAAAGCCACTCACACAACTATGTGCTTTGTTGTTCCTAAAAACACCTAATTGTTCTCTAAATGGTTGCATACCCGAATACCGAGGTAATGCGGCAGATAGTCCCGTTGGAGTTCTCGGTAAGGCAAACCAAAACCCGGTACCTTCCGTTCCGGCAGCTACATTTCCTTCTACAGTATTATTCGGGTTAGTAATCCAAAAGCTCGATGGCGTTCTGTTTTGAACTTCATTGGCTTCGTTGTCTGATGGAGTTAAAGCCTCTCCTATCTGCGGACGTTTGGTTAACACAACTACGTTGTTTCGTATTGTATTGAATCGTTCGCTACCATCTTCAAGAAATAAACCATGACCGATATGATCGTAACAAAAATTATTTTCTACGAACACGGATTCCGTTCCGTGTATGGTGATCGCTCTATTATAGGATTCATGAACACTATTGTTTCGAAAATACTGTCCTTGAGCGCGATCTTCCATTAGGTGCCAATGAAACGGGTAACGAGCCATAATGTTTTTATGTCCCATGCGGTAGAGCTCAACAAATTCAACATTTGCTGTGCCACGCGTATGAATCATAAAATGTCCTCCATGACCGTTCGTAGGAGAATTGTTATCCCCTTGTATTTTAATGTTTTTACTAAGCAATCCTACTTCAGCTCTCATATCTGCAACCCAAGATTTCCCATCTGTTTGGCGGTAGTACGTATGAACTCGACCAATATGAGGAAAGGCTAATGGAGTATTTAAGGTTAAGGTTCTACGATCAGTAGAGAGGGCTGTAATAGTTCTCTTTTCGGCTTCATTTTGAGATAAACGGGAGGATACAATAACAATTTCATCCCCTACTTCCCATTGGTGGTTGTCGTCTGTGACTTGTATTTGATTCGCACCTGTTGACACATTGGCTGCCAAGGTAGTCCAAGATGTTTTTGTCTTGCCATGCAGTTCGATACGTCCATTATTGGTAATCATGATAGATTTAGGAATATCGTTCGTAGTAGAAACAGAACCAGTAAGTGTAAGGGTCCCTCTTTGCTGGTATTTTTCTGATTCTGTACCCCATTCAAAATAAGCGCCTGTTCCGGTAATTAATAAATAATTAGTGGACACTTGAATATTTCGTGTTATATCTACAATGAGCTGACCTTGAACCGTGATACTTCGAACGTTTACATTTTCATCCAATACCAACATGGTGTTGGCGTTAATCACTACATCATCGTTGACGCCGGGTTTGGTTCCATTGGGCCAACTGGAAGTTTGAGACCATCGACGTAACCCGGAAATATTAGTTCCCACTGGAATAGCTCGTCGGCCAGAAGTTCCTAAAGCAGTAATTGATAATGCCGTTGATGGCGGAGGGGTACAATAGTCGGACGGTTCTGAAGTCAAATAAGCCGGAGGAGCTGTTATTACATCCGTTCCCGGTACTATGTATCCAAAATAAATAAATAGACTAATTGCAAAATACCAAAGAAGGATAAGATACGTTTCATGCTTTTGATTTCTTGGTAAACGCATTCTAAATGCAGAGGTTGATTGGTCGTTGATCATCACAATGTTTTACGATATTCTAAATTCTTATTCCTATTATTTATAAAAATAGTTACATATTTATAGGGTTAAGTAGTAAAAATGTGGTGAAAAATGGTAATAATAGTGGCTATCGCAACGTTTGAAAAACTTTTTATACTACATATGGAATATAATCTAAAATAATTCCATTTATAGTACTATTTAATCCTTCCTCCTCTATTTCGATACTAAAATGATTTTGCGAAAATACTTCTATGCTCCCCCTTTTTTTTTATCTGTTTATGTATTTATTGAAACTATCCAAAAAGAATCTAAACTTGGTCATTTTAAGGCATGATTAACAGGATAGTATTATCTAGACTCTACTATAATATTAAACGAAATCATCCTCTATATTTTCAAGACATTAGCATCTATACATCTTTAATGGATGTACGTCTCTTTGAAAGACTTGAATTTGTATAAAAAACTCGTATTGATGAAAAGATTAAATACATATACAGAATAATAGAATAATATAGCAATAACCGGCAAATGAAATCTACCGAGACCATAAAAAGGAATGGAATATAACATGGCGTGTATCAATAACAAGGAAAATATCAGCATATCCATTTTATCGATTCGGTAGATATTAATTTTCAAATACACACCAATTAAGCTAATAATTAAAGCACTCCAATAGAACAAAAGATACAGAACATTTAAGAATATTTCTTTACAAGATAAAATCGTACGGTCCCATAAGTCACTTATCCTTACGCCTTTTTTACCCTCCTTTTGTAACGTATAAATATCTATATTACCCGGAAGCAACCACAATTTACTAAACTTCAAAGGTATTACCTTTAATTGATTTCCAATATCCGCTTTCCAAGCTTCAATAGCCATTACTTTAAACATACTATCCCTACGAATACATGCACTGGCCTCATCCGAATGCTGTAATGCATCGAAAGCATACGTATACAGATCCGGTATATAGTTTTTAGTAAAACCGGGCACATGCCATGAACCATCTAGGAGCAGATTATTTCCACCATAGATCACTGTCCCGGAACCATAAGAAGTGAATTTGAATTCGCCATAGATTAATTGATTTCTTAATCCATTGACGGTAAACAAAATCACCAGTGCTGCTATCGTTATGATAAGTGTTTTGTGCATTTTTAACCAAAATAAAAAAGGTACGAGAATAAGTAGAAAGGCTAGATATTCCATTTTGGTAAATACTAATATTAGCGTAGAAAGAACTATTAAAATAATTCCCTTTGGGTTTCGTACTTCATTAAAGATGGCGCCATACAAAAGTAATAGCATAGAAGCAGCCAAACTTTCTGTAAGTGTATAACCGTTTAAGTGAATAATTTCTGGATGAAGCAAAACCATGCAGACCAATAGTCCTATTGCCTTTTTCGAAACAGAATATCTTTTAGCGACCGAATGAATAAAATATTTAAAAGAATATAAAAATAAAAGTGCTTGCATTAAGGCAATCATATATATGTTATGCCTTGTAATAGGTTTAAGAATAGCTAAAAATAATGGGTAACCAGGAGCTGTGTTACAATGCATCTCCGGAGAAAAATGAAAAGTAAACGAAGCGAACTCGTCTGCAACCATTTTATACCGCCAGGCATCATTTTCTTGTTTGTAATCGAATATATATAGAAAAGAAAATACTAATACTATATGTAAAATAGCTATGAATCGATATCTAACAATCATATTGATGTTAATATAGTAGCTTAATGGTTAAAGCTTTTGTAAAATTATTCTCCATTTCAAATGTAAAAAGTCTTTGAATGTTACGCAAATAGTACCCTAGTATAGGTTTATGTTTAACGCTGTTGTTGAATTGATAACATGTAAATAAAAATCGGTCGTGAGCGGTGTGGCTTTAAAGCTTAAGGTTCAAAGTGAGACGAGCGCCGGAGAATCGTGTAACGCTAATCTGCTTTTAGCTATCCACTTTAAACATTTAACGTTAAACTTTCGACTTTACCCTATACGAAAACAAAAAACCCCGCCTTGATGTAAGACGGGGTTTTGATAATAAGTTGGCAGCAACCTACTCTCCCACATGTGACTGCAGTACCATCGGCGCAGCAAGGCTTAACTTCTCTGTTCGGAATG
>JALONH010000016.1 GCA_025455005.1 Cytophagaceae bacterium | reverse complement strand
CTAGCCCGACCTCAGAATTATCCCTTTGTTGTTAGATGTACATAAATAAAAATTGCATTATTTATTTACAAAGTAAAGATATGAGCCCGACCCCGAGTCCTATACTTTACCGTAGAACGATAATGTATCTGCGAGGGGGCACGCCCTATTTTTTTACTATTAGTCTAAGAATTGAAACCTTATTAAAATATCGAATTTAACGTATTTCTATTTTATTGGTCTACTTTTCTTCATTATAGTATGATTTTGCTTTTTTATTGTATAAATTAAAGAGTATAAATTCTTTTTTTATGCCACTACCTGCTCTAACGGCTCCGCTAGGTAAAAAGCGTGCGGCTCATTTATTACGTCGGCTTAGCTTTGGGCCGAGGGTTTCTGATATAAACACCTTCGCCACTTACACTCCTGCACAAGCCTTAGATGCCCTACTTCAACCTACAGCTGAGCCGCCTCCACCCATTGACCCGCGAACCGGTGTAACTTGGGTAAACGCACCTTCCACTCCGGCCAACAGTTCGGATGATGTCTTGCAAACCTGCATGAAGAGTTGGTGGATTGGGCAAATGATGGCAGTAGACGTTCCCGATGCGCAACGCTTAGCGTATACCACAAGAGAAAAAATTATTTATTTTTTACATACTCATTTCACAACGATTCAATCCACTGTCAACAACAGTCGAGCGCTTTATTTTCAAAATGTGTTGTTTAGGAAATTCGCACTGGACAGTAACTTACCTTCCACGTATTCCATGAAGGAGTTGACCAAAAAAATCAGTATGGATAATGCCATGCTGATTTTATTAGACGGTCGACTCAATGTAAAAGGAGACCCCAATGAAAATTATGCTCGTGAATTAATCGAGTTGTACACGATAGGTAAAGGGCTGCAAGGCTTTATTCCGGCCACCGGAACTCCAGGCGATTATATTTATTTTACCGAACAGGATGTGCGAGCCGCTGCATTAATTCTTACCGGGTATGACACGGATACTACCTTTACTACCCTCGATTCGCTAACCGGATTACCTCAAGGTAAAGTAAAGGTAAATGCTTCTTCTATTGCTTCACAACATGATTCCGGAGTTAAAACGTTTAGTGCACGATTGAACAATGCAGTTGTAACGCCTAATCCAGCCTTATTGAATGGTACACAGCCTACAGCTGCCAGTGTAATAGATGAACTCGATCAATTGATAGAAATATTGTATCAATCGACCGAAACGCATTATTCTATTTGTCGAAAAATTTACCGATTCTTTGTACACCATGAAATCACGGCTACTATAGACAATACGATAATTGCTGAGTTGGTACAGGTGTTTAACAGTTCCAATTTTAAATTAGAACCGGTTCTTCGACACTTATTGGCTTCCCAACATTTTTATGATTCTATGGATGCCACAGTCGATAATGATCGCTTTGGTGCTATCATAAAATCACCGTTAGAACTAGTAACCGAGACCTTACATTTCTTTGAATATAGCTTTCCTTCTGCTACCACTGCAGTATCTTCATTTTACGCTAAACAAAAGACTATAATCGATAGTCTTCAAGATATGGGACATGCGTTGATGAATCCAATTGATGTAGCCGGATATGAAGCCTATCATCAATACCCATTGTATCATCGTTCTTGGATATCGCCCAATGCATTAAATCAACGGTATAATTTTATATTTCGTTCGTTACGAACCGACACGATAACAGATCCGGATGCTATTTCGATTGATGTGTATGCCTTAGTTCGTCAATATTGGTCAACGATTGCGACCGATCCGGATTTATTGATTCGTACCATTTTGTCTTATGTATTTCCTTGGTATGAAGAAGGGACGGAGCTGACAACGGAACGTATAGATTATTTCAAAGAACGTTTTTATCAATTAGGTCAAGCATATCCTCAAGGTCCTCTCTTGTTTTGGCAAATCAGTTGGCTGAGTGCCGAATCCATGCCTGCCAGTAAGATGGATGCGCAAGGTATGTTGCAAGATTTATTCAATGCTATTTTACAATCACCGGAATTTCAACTTCATTAACCGTTCAACTCATGGATAGAAGAAAATTTTTGGAATATTTACCTGCACTAGCAGCTATTCCGATGACACTTCAAGGAATTAGTTTTTATTCCATGGCGGATGCTTTAGGTCCTCTTCAACGCTTAGCAGCTCAATGCCCGAATGATCGGGTATTGATTTTGTTGCAATTACACGGAGGGAATGATGGCATTAATACATTGATTCCATTGGCGAATTATGACCAATACTATAATGTGCGACCAAACATCGGTTTACCGGAGAATGGAGCGCGAAAAATAATACCCTTAGATTCAACTTTGCCCTCCGCTAGTCAGGTAGCGTTACATCCGGATATGGTGGGGGTTAAAAGTTTATATGATCAGGGTTTGGTACATTTTATTCAAGGAGTATCCTATGAAAATAACAATGGTTCTCATTTTAGAGGGCGTGATATTTTATTCATGGGTGGTGGGTCAAATGATTACTTAACGTCCGGTTGGGCCGGCCGTTATTTAAAAGATCAGTATGCCCCGCAACGCTACCCTGAAAATTTTCCGAATGCCGATATGCCGGATCCATTGTCCTTAGAGTTTAACGATGATTTATCTTTAGTTTTTCATCAAGACGATAATATACCTACGTCTATTGCTATTCGTGATCCAGAATCGTTTTTTGATTTAGTAAATACCTTGCCCGGTTATGAAGATAAACCTAATGTAGATCCAAGGGGTATACCTCCGGCTGCATTAGAGCAAACGTTATATGCTAAAGAATTACGCTGGATTTTAAATTTAGAACAAAAAACAGAAGAGTACCATAGTAGAATACTTCAAACCTATCAGGCAGGTAAGCAATTGGATCCGAATATAGTATATCCAACTACTTACCCCTTAAACGCTCCGGCTCAACGTGCTCGAAATCCAATTAGTCAACAATTTAAAATCATCGCCAACTTAATTCACGGTGGTTCTAAAACAAAACTGTTTTTAGTTCGCATGGGTGGATTTGACACGCATGCTCGTCAAGTAGAATCCTATGATCCAACCATGGGGAATCATGCTGCCTTAATGTATCACATATCTTCTACTATGCAAGCGTTTCAACAAGATTTACAAGCACGTGGTATAGCAGATAGAGTCTTGACGATCACAACATCAGAGTTTGGTCGACGGATTTATTCGAATGGCTCTTATGGAACAGACCATGGAGAGGGAGCTCCTATGTTACTGTTTGGTCAACCCGTTCAAGGTGGTGTATTAGGGAGTTTGCCGGATATGTCTGAAGACAATGTAGCCATGCAGTTTGATTACAGACAAATTTATGCAACCATTTTAAAAGATTGGATGTGTGTAGAGCCGTCTAAAGTAGATGCCGAATTTGGAATATTATGGGGAGATTATCCGGGTAGAGGGGTTACATTACCTTTGATACAATCATTGGTTACCTCTTCGAAATCCTTTACTAAAGAGCGTTTTTACGTACACCCTTGTTATCCTAATCCGGCTAGTACTCAAACCACGTTAAAGTTTTTTATGATTACACCGGCAGAAGTACAAATACAGTTGTATACTGTACAAGGTAAATGGGTGAAGCAATTGGTGAAAAGTACCTTCCCGGCCGGCGAATCCTCTGTAGTAATCGAACTACAAGATATTCCAGCCGGTTCCTATATTTATAAAGTAGAAGCGGGTTCATTAAAAGATAGTAAAGCGCTAATTGTTCAAAAGTAATATGCGAATCGTAGTTTTTAGTTTCTTCTACTTAGTATTGGTAGGGATAGGGAATGCGCAAGTAAACAAACGTTCCGGCAAATCGCCTTACGTAAAGAGTAATGACCCGTTTACAAAATCACAATTTTATATTGGCATCAGAGCCGGTATAGGGGGGACTTCAGTTCGGGTGAAGGAATCGTATCAAGCGATTCAATCCATTCAAGGGACCGCACCTTTTCCGGAAAAGAACTACCATTCTTTTTCTTCGTTAGGTGGCAGTGCCGGACTTGATTTTACGTTTGCTTATTTAGGTTTTCAAGTATCGTTTCAACCGGCGTATAGAAGGTATCGTTATTTTTATGATTATACTACCTCTTGGACTGATACATCCGGTGCTACTTTAACACTAGCATATGATCAACAAGTACGGTTGGATTACTTAGAGTTGCCATTATTTTTAAAATATGAATTCTTAAAAAATAATTTGCGACCATTTATTCAGGCCGGAATCAGTTATGGGATTTTAAATACCGCCACCCATCAACTAACCATTTCGGGTACGGACAATGCATTCGGGAGTAATAGGGATTTTGAACAATTGGCTACTACGGTAGGGGCAAATGATCTATATATCTCATCTTATCTATCCTGGGGCCTAGGAGCGGGCGCCAGTTACCAGGTAGGGAATGTACGAGTGATAGCCGATATAACGTATCGGTTGGGATCCCATGTGATAACGAATAGAGCCAATCGGTTTGATAAAAATCCATTAGTCGGATCCGGTGACGTGTCAGATGATGTGCTATTAAATAGTTTACAATTATCCGTAGGCTGTTTGTTTCCTTTAAAGTATTTAGCCAGCAAACAATTTAAAGCAGTGAATTAATATGCCGTATCGAATTGTATTTTATATTCTTATAGTAGTAGGTATATCCGCATGTGATATTAAGAAAAATAAGGAAGCCACTCCGGATGCTTTTTTGCGTATTTATAATACCGACGCGTATGCGGCTAATTATACAGCCTTAGATGTAGAAGAAACGGCCGAAGGAGGATATTTAATTTTATGTTCTAAAGAAATTTCAGAAAGTCCCTTTCCAGGAATTTATTTTTTACGAACAGATGCAATGGGTCAAGTATTGTCAGAGACAGAATGGAGTACAGAATATGTCAGTCCGGTATCCAATCTCCTTAAAGTAAACAATCAGATGTTTTGTGTTAGCATGTTAGGATTAACAACAGAGGCTGTAATACATCAAGTATCAGATATGGGACAAGTACTTCAATCCAATGTCGTATCGGATGTTTATTTTCCATTAGCAATAAACACCGATAATTCGAATCGAATCGTACTGCAACATTATAATAAAGACGACATAACTACATTGGTATCGGTGTTACAGACAAATGGGGCAGTAGTAGAATCCAGAGCGTTTAGTATTGCTTCGTTTGATTTTCCGGTGGAAGAAAAGATTATTGATCACTTAACTCGAACAGGAAGAGTGTATCCTTTTGATTGCGGTCAAGCACCCAATGGAAATTATTACTTTAATGGATTTGTAAATTATACTTTTTCATTGGCTCAATTTCAGTATTCTTGGCCTTGGGATGCTTACCCAGCTACGGTTCAAGGTTTTCGAGATGAAAGAGGTTTAAGTGCTGTATTGTTTACAGGTTCCTCATCTGTGGCTTCTGCTACCTTTAACTTCGGGAAACAATTTATAGGTATAGAGGCAACTGTTCCAACTTCCTCCGGTACTTTTACATCCAGTAGTGATATTCCTACTGTTTATGTTCCTGAATGGCAAGCAACAGCACCAGTAATTTTAAAGCGAATAGTAAATAATAGTCAAGTACCTCATTTACTCTATGGATGTACTACAAAGAGCCAACAAATGCAATTGATGGCGTTTAATGAAAATACAAAACAACTCATTCAAACTATATATTTAGGTGATTCCAACCCCTTTATATTGTCTAATTTTATTCGTACTTCTGATGGTGGAATGGTCATTGTTGGCAGCACTGAAATTGCCGGAAGGTTTACAAGAATTTGTATGTATCGATGGAGTAAAGATGCTTTGTTTTTTTAATACCTTTGGTATTAAATAACAATGTATCATGACGAAAGAGGAAATAATAGCAGCGTTTCATTTTCGACACGACTGCAAAGAGTTTAATCCCGATAAAAAAATCAGTAAAAGCGATATGACGTTTATTCTTGAAACCGCTCGATTATCGCCTAGTTCCTTTGGGTTTGAACCTTGGCGTTTTATTGTCCTCCAGCAACCTCAAAAGAGAGAATTATTGAAAGCTACGTCCTGGGGGGCTCCTAAAAAATTAGATACGGCAAGTCATTTTGTGTTGGGGTTAACCATGAAACGTCCCTTGTTACAGTGGGATTCAGATTATATACATCGCTTTATGCGCGATGTCCAAGGGCACACAGAAGAAATGTGTGCCACTCGTTTAGGTTTTTATAAGGTATTTCAAGAGAGCGATTTTGATTTATTGGATGATCGAAAAATGTTTGATTGGGCTTCCAAACAATCTTATATAGCTTTAGGGAATATGATGACGGCTGCCGCTATAATAGGAATAGATTCTTGTCCTATAGAAGGATTTAAACAACAAGAAACAGAACACGTGTTACAGGAGCAATTGGGTGTTGATACTTCTTTATATGGATTGTCCTATATGGTTGCCTTTGGCTACAGGGTAGTGGAACCAAAACAAAAAACAAGGAGACCAATAGAGGATGTAGTTACTTGGATAGAATAAAAAAAGAGACAGCTTGGCTGTCTCTTTTTTGTATAAATGTAAACGTTGAATGTCGATTAACGAACAACAGTTACTTTAACGGCATTCATACCTTTTTTACCTCTTTCTAATTCGAACGATACTTTATCGTTTTCCTTAATACGATCGATAAGTCCGGACGTATGCACGAATATATCTTCGGATGAATTTTCCATAGAAATAAAACCAAAACCTTTGGTTGTATTAAAAAATTTTACTGTTCCTTGCATGAAATTTAATTTAAGATGATTAATAGTTGACAAGGTATGGATAAGGTTATCCATTACCTATCAAATGTCTATATTTATTTTTGTTTACTTAAGCGTACTTCTACTGCTACAGGACCTCTAGGGGAATCTTCAACGAAATAATTCACTTTATCTTGATTCCGCACCATTTCTAAAAGGGCTTTTGAGTGTAAAAACAAACTTTCTTTGGTTTCGCTATCTCTTACAAACCCGTATCCCTTTTGTTCGTTGAAAAATGTTACGATACCGGTATGTAAGACTTTTTCTGTTGGTTCAATGGATACTGTTGCACCCAACACTATCGATTCTAATGGTATACTATTCTTTTTTTGTAAATCTTGAGGTTCAGAGGTTAAATTTCCGTTTTCATCTACATAGGCTAACATAGAATCAAAGTCTTGGCCTTTTTGATTGTCGCTTTTGCGCATTTCGCGCTTCTCTTCTTTGTCTTGACGTTTCTTTAATTTCTTTTTTTCTTTTTCTTTTTTACTATACGTTTCCCTGGATTTAGCCATTGTAACTTGTATTGGTTAATAGTTAATAATAATGATTTGACTTTCAAATCACATTGTACAAGGGCTTTTATATAAGTATTAGGAACTAATAAAGTATAGAGAAAGTCCTCTGACGATGTTGTGACAAAAAATACAACTGACGACTTCACAAAGAACGACAATTAAATTGGGATATCCTATGAATGCGGTTAAAACCGTTATAGGTTGTACTTAACGCAGTTTGTCTTCAATATCGTGTATTTGAATGAGAAGGGCTTTATTTGACCAATATACTTCAATAGCACAAAGAAAAAGAGAAATAAGTATACAGAAAAGGGCTGCTTCGAATAGAATTTCAGCAGCTGTTTTAAATCCAAAATAAAACATAGTCATAGTAAAGGCAGCAAAAAACATACTGCCAATTCCCATCAATTGCATATTGCGAATCAAAATCATTCTTCTTTTCAGAATGCTGATTTGGTCAATAATTAAATCAGAAGGTTCATTTTTGTAGGTGCTGTATAGGGTCCGAATTCTATTGCTTATGGCAATATACCGATTGGTATAGGCTAATAACAATAAAGAGATGGTTGGAAATAATAAAGCCGGAGTGGTTAAACTTAATTCTTGAGTGTGCATAATAAAAAAAAGCGAAGTGTAGGCTTCGCTTTTAGTATAATGATTAATTAGTTGAATCTTCTTCTGTTGGTTCTTCTTCTGCGACTTCATCCTTTTCGGTTTGTTCCGTAGTGTCTAGGTCGTCTGTAGGTTTTGCTGTGTAATTAAATGTGATAGAGAAAGCCAAAATAGCTACCGCCAGAATCATAGTGAAATTACTTAAGAAATCACCGGTTTTACGAGTACCTATAATTTGAGTAGAGGAAGAGAACCCATCGGCTACGCCACCTTTTGAATTTTGAGCCAAAACAACTAAAACCATCAAGCCGGCGGCTAAGATTAATAAAATAGAAATTGCAATTATCATAAATAGAGTATTAACGAAGTGTCTGAATAATAGAAGCAAAATAACTACTTTTTTCGGGATATTTCAACAGCAGGGCTTCATATACTTTAATTGCCTCAGGGTATTTGCCTTGTTCTATTAATATTTTTGCAAGTGTTTCAGTGGCATATGATACATCAAAGCCTGTTTCGATATCTTCCGGTTCATCATCAATGTTATGATTTTCAGTAGATTTGTTCCGCATAGGGGGGATGCTGGGGTCTTCTGAAATAAATTTTCGTAGGAGTAGCTGTTCCCGTTTTTTATCCGGACGCTTCTTCTTACTTTTTTCTTCTTTTAAAAATTCTAAATACTTAGCTATCAAATCTGTACTGCTTTCTTCTAACCGGCTATTTGCTATTGTCCAATCTCTTACCGTAAAGTGAGGTAGTTGGACATCCTCAGTAGTCGGTACGGAAGGATTGTCTATTGTAGTTTGGTTAATATTTTCCCCGGCCGCATTCGTCATTGACGATAAGTCAAAGTAGTCTTTTACTCGGTTGTCAAAGCCCAAAATCATATCAATGATATCATCCTTGCTCCCGAGAGCAGTATAAGAAGGAATTTGTGGTATGTTTTTTCTTTTTTCTTCGGCTGTACTTTTTGTAGACACTGATTCAGACGTAGGCGTATCCGTTTCGACTACAGGCACATCTGAAATAGGTGACGTGTTTGGTACAGGCGTTTCATCGTTGGTAAGATCTACTATCCCTGCTGCTTTTGCTTTTAGTTTACTAAGTTCTTCTAATCGTTTATGTAGGCTTTGAATAAAATCGTCGGCTTGATCAGATGCGGATGGACGATATTGGGGAACCGATTCCACTTCTTCAGTTCTTTTGATATCTACTTTATTTGTCGTAGATGTGTCGAAAGTATTGTTTTTCGAAACGTCGATTGAAGAAGGTAGCGGTATTTCTCTAGTATGCGCTTCTTCCGGCTCAAGCGTTGTGGAAGCAGTAACAACTGAAACAGTCGGAGCATGTTTCGTTTCTATCAGTAGTTTTAAGCCCTGTCTATCGGAAGTGTATAATGCTGCTTTTCGAATCGATTTTGTTGCTTGCATATGTCCACTATCGGAAAGCATCTTTGCCAGTAAAACATGACCAATTTGGCAATAAGGGTATTGTTGGATCAACAACTCCATATCCGACACATCTGCAGGTTGATGTAGCTGCGGATGTTGTACTAGTTCAATGAGTCGTTGCTTGTTCATATTACCAATTCGAGGTCGTTTCGTTGAAAATCATAAGTGTGATCTCATTCAAAATATAGTCTACTTTTTCATTTTCAACAGTTGCCAGAGATTGTGATTGAGAATAGTCATCAAAAAAAGTAAAATCTTTGGTGAATTTTCGATTGTTGATGTCATCTCTAAAAGTAGCGTTGACTGTTATGGTTAGTCGGTTAAGACCTGCTGTTTGGCCTTGTTGGGGCGCAACCGGTTGGATAAAATATTTTGTTATTTTGCCTTCTAAATTCCAATCGCCACTTTCTTTAGTAACTATTAGTTTGGTATTGTTTTGATAAAAGCTACGAATCTTTTCAGTAAGCTGTAAACTTATAGAAGGAGGCCCATTACCGGATTGATTAAAAAACGATTGTATACCGATGGTTTTAATCGAAGGGTCTATACTACCTCCAGTAAAATTAATAGATGGGGAACAGCCATAAAATAAAGAAAGAAATAGATATATGTAAGTGGGTATTTTCATGCGTCTATTTTATATTCTTTAATTTTTCGATATAACGTTCGTTCGGATATGCCTAAATCTTGCGCAGCATATTTACGCTTATTGTGATGCTTTTTAAGAGCTTTTACAATCATCTCTTTTTCTTTGTCATCCAAGGAAAGAGATTCACTTTCTATTTCCATGTCTTGCGTTACTTCTTCAACCGGTATGTCCAATGCTTCTTCCGAACGAATGGTAGTACTAACATCCGGTGATTGAACAAAGGAGGTGATGGGAGAAAAGGAGGGGAGTCGTTTTGTATCCTCGGTTTGAACGTTGTCAAATAATCCGGAATGTTGTTGGATAATTTGGCTACCATAGGACTCATTTTGTAAGGCTTCATACACTAACTTTTTTAGTTCGTGCATGTCTTTCTTCATGTCAAATAATATTTTGTACAGTATTTCTCGTTCAGAAAAGTCATCGGAAGTTTTTGCATCTCTATTTAAAATAGGTAAAGCCTTTTCTTCCGGTAAGTATTTTTTTAATTGGATAGGAACTATTTCTCTTTGAGATTCTAAAACCGACATCTGTTCGACCATGTTTTTTAATTGTCGGATATTACCCGGAAATCGATAGGCCAATAAAATCTGTTTCGCTTCCTCACTTAAACGTATCGGTAGCATTTTGTACTTGTCAGCAAAATCACCTGCAAACTTTCTAAAGATTAAATCTATATCCGCCCCTCGTTCTCTAAGAGGAGGAACGTAAATGGGAACAGTATTGAGGCGGTAATATAAATCTTCTCTGAATTTACCTTTTTGTACAGCATCGTATAGATTTACATTGGTAGCCGCAACTACTCGGACATCTGTTTTTTGAACCTTAGATGAACCTACTCGAATAAATTCACCGTTTTCTAAAACACGAAGCAAACGAGCCTGTGTACCTAATGGCATCTCACCGATTTCATCTAAAAAAATAGTGCCACCATTGGTCACTTCGAAATATCCCTTTCGTGCATCTGTAGCTCCCGTAAAGGAACCTTTTTCGTGACCAAATAATTCAGAATCTATAGTGCCTTCCGGAATAGCACCACAGTTTATAGCGATAAACTGACCGTGCTTGCGTGTGCTTAGGTGATGAATTATTTTGGAAAAGGATTCTTTTCCACTACCACTTTCGCCGGTGATCAGAACTGTCATATCCGTAGGCGCTACTTGAATAGCAACCTGAATGGCATGGTTCAGAGTGTTAGAATTTCCTATAATTCCAAATCGTTGTTTTACACTTTGTATTTCTTGTGTTAAATTCATACGACCGATTATTCTTGGTAACCTTCTACAATATCTCCAAATAAAGTAGCTTTATTGGCTTCTTTAATTTTTACATACACATATTGTCCTTTAGAGTAGTGTAATTTCGGAAATATAACCATTGCGTTTTGTGTGTTTCTGCCTTTTAAAAAATCTTCTGAGCGTTTAGAATACCCTTCTATAAGGACTTTTTGAATTTGACCCACATGTAGTTGATTTCGTTGATAAGACAACTCTGTCTGCACTTCAATGATTTCATTCAAACGTCTTTTTTTCGTTTCGATATCTATATCATCCACCAATTTTTTAGCTGCAGGAGTTCCCGGGCGTTCGCTATAATAAAACATGTAGGCAAAGTCATACGCTGCATAACGCATTAAAGACAAGGTGTCCTGATGTTCTGCTTCGGTCTCGGAACAAAATCCGGCAATCATATCTGTAGAGATGCCGCATGTATTGCCTAGTATTTCCTTTATACGATCTATTTTATGTATATACCATTCACGGTCATATGTTCTACTCATTAACTCCAGGATTCGCGAGTTGCCACTTTGAGCAGGTAAGTGTATATATTTACAAATGTTTTCATATTTTTTCATTGTAAATAATACATCGTCGGTTATGTCTTTTGGGTGAGAGGTGGAAAAACGAACGCGTAAATCTGGATGTACTAAAGCTACTTTTTCTAAGAGTTGAGCAAAATTTACTTGTTCTTCTCCGGATGTAGCGCTCCACTTATATGAATCGACATTTTGTCCAAGCAATGTAACTTCACGATAACCTTGATCAAATAATTGTTTTGCTTCAGATACGATAGAATACGCATCTCTGGAACGCTCTCTTCCTCTAGTATACGGAACTACACAAAAGGAGCACATATTATCACATCCCCGCATGATGGAGATAAAAGCTAAAACTCCATTACCGGTTAAGCGAACCGGATTAATATCGGCATAGGTTTCTTCTCTAGATAAAAATACGTTAACAGCCTTATTACCTTCATCCACTTCGCTTATAAGACGGGGTAAATCGCGGTAAGCATCCGGACCTACCACCATATCTACAATTTTCTCTTCTTCTAATAATTTAGATTTCAAGCGTTCGGCCATACAACCTAATACGCCTACTAATAAATCCGGATTGTTTCTTTTAATAGCCTGAAATTGTACTAATCGATTGCGCACTTTTTGCTCTGCATTATCTCGAATACTACAAGTGTTTAATAACACTACATCTGCTTTGTCCGGACTAGAGGTGGTATCAAATCCTTGATCGATTAATATAGACGTCACAATTTCGCTATCAGAAAAATTCATTTGACAGCCATAACTTTCAATGTATAATTTTCTTTGCTTTCCCGTATTTACTTCTTCTGAAATTCTCGGTAAATCACAGGCCGCTTTTTCTTCTGCTGTGGGTAATATTTGTAATTCTTCAACTACTTGTTTCATAGTTTTTTAACATTTAAACAATACAGTTCGTATCGTACTGTCTTACCTTGCAAATATACTACTTTTAGTATTAAAACTGACAATCTGTCATATAGATTTGTTGGGATTTTATATAAAACAATAGAAAAATGAAGGTTACCACACTTCTTCGTTTTCGTTCTAAAAGAAGGAAAGGCTTTGTACTATTTGTAATTCGTATAATTCTTTTTATTTAATCGTTGATAGGCTATAAAAAAAAGAAAACCTATACCTAACCAAATGAGTACGCGGAGCCAATTTTGAACACTCATGGTCATTAATAAAAGTATGTTACTGCATAATCCTAGTGTAGGTATGAGAGAAAGTTGATGATAAATGGTTTTAATTACTATAACTATCAAACAACAGCCTAATAAGATTGGAATGCTATGTTTTACTGATAGTGTCCATTGAATGGGGTGTACATATAGATAAACAAAAGCTCCGATAATAAAACATAGGATTCCGTATCGGCCGTTAATATACCATACTTTAAATGCAGAAGGAGAGGAGGGCGATGACCACACTAAGTAACAAACTAGGGTGAAAGCTAATATAGTTCCGATACTAGTCAGTTCAATTACTGTAGTTAAGTTTAAAAAAAGTAAAGGGAGAAGAATACTAATTCCAGTAGCCACTACTGACCAATGTGGTGTATTAAACCTAGGGTGAAGGGATGAAAAACATTTTGGTAATAAACCGTCTTTACTCATATACATCCATATTCGGGGTTGCCCCATTTGAAACACAAGCAATACTCCTATCATGGAGATCAAAGCGGTAGATGCGACCCAAGGTTCAAAGGCAAACCAACCCACTTCTTGAACTGCTAATAACCATGGATCTCCGACGTTTAATTTACTGGGATGTACCATTCCGGTTAAGAGTATCGCTAGAACGATATATAATAGAGTGACGATTCCCAATGACCAAAAAATTGCTTTTGGAATGGTTCTGCCGGCCTCTTTACTTTCTCCGGACAATGTAGTTAAAGCATCAAACCCTATATAGGCAAAAAAAACAGCTGCTGTTCCGTTTAACATACCTGACCACCCTTTAGGAAAGATTGGACTCCAGTTGGATGCTGTACAGTATTGCCATCCCCATCCTATAAATACCAGAAGAACCGTCGCTTTAAGAAGGAATAACATCCAATTTAATCGATTGGATAATTGTACTCCCATTAAAACTATACCTGTTATTAATATGGTAATAGTAATAGCCGGTAAATCGAGCAATACATACCATGAGCCAAACGTAGGAGCCGAATGAATAATTATATCAGCAGCTTGTTGAGGTAAAGCGTGAACTTCAGTATACGATATCGTCATCCAATTCGGTAATGATATTCCAAATGAATTCAACCAATTACAAAAATAATCAGACCAAGATAGTGCTACAGCCATATTACCTACTGCATATTCTAGAAATAAATCCCATCCAATCATCCAGGCCATCCATGGACCTAATCGTCTATGAACATAAGTATAGGCACTGCCGGCATCCGGGAATTCAGATGCTAATTCTGCATAGCACCAAGCAGAAAACAAACAAGTGATTCCTGTAATTAAAAATAATATAACCACGGATGGGCCAGCCTCTGCAGAAGCAATACCAATGGTAGCAAAAATCCCTGCACCCACCATAGAGGCAACGCCTAATACGATTAAATCCGCGGTGCCTAAAACTTTTTTCATTTTTTAAAAAGGGATTGTATCACTTCTGCTTTTAATAAACATTCTCTATATTCTGCTTCAGTATCAGCATATATAGTGATAGCGCTGCCGGCTTCCCAATATACATCGTGTGATAGTGCTGAGTAAAATAAAGACCGAATTAAAACATTTAAATCCATATGATAGGGATGGTATTTATATCCTATAGTTCCAGAAAATGGGCCTCTAGCACACGCTTCTATCGATTCTATAAATTGTAACGCATTGTGTTTAGGAGCACCAGTCATACTTCCCATTGGAAACGTAGTTTGAACCATATCCCATGAAGTAGTTGTATGTACATCTATTTTAGCTTCAATAGTTGAAATTAATTGGTGAACAGTAGGAAAGGAATAAACACCGCACCATTCCTTTACACGGACACTACCGGGAATAGCTTTTTGGGATAGATCATGACGGACTAAATCTACAATCATACTGTTTTCGGCCCTTTCTTTTTCAGATTGTTGAAGTTGTGTCCGCAATAGGTTATCCTCTGTCGGATGGATTGATCGTTTCGCAGTTCCTTTAATGGGTTGAGACCATAGGGTATCTTGTTCTTGTTTAAGATACCTTTCCGGTGAAAAAGAGAAAATATAGTTATCATTCCAACGCATCAATCCGGAAAAGGGCATCGGCGTTTTTTGTTCTAATAATTTATAAGTGGCATAAGGATTTAACTTTGCTTTTCCATAAAAAGGTAAACAATAATTTATTTCATATATATCGCCCCTTTTTAACCATTCTTGAATCTTTTCAATTGATCGAAAATATACTTCAGGTTGTATGCAACAAGTAGGCTCTACTATGATTTGACTAACTGCTGTTGTAGTTTCCTTTTTAAATAATCTCGTATGTTCTGGATTCCAGTGACCTTGCACCACTTCGATATTCGTTTCATTAAAACGTAATACGACTTCAGGTTCCCACCAAAAAAAAGTAGGAAAATCTATTGGTGTTTTATTTTTATTCGGAACATTAGGATTCCAATATTGATAGGTAGTATATCCGATGTGTCCGCATGTAAACCTATTTTTTAACCAAAAAGAGGAAAGTATATCTACCGATTCGGAATTAGAATCAACACCTTCTACATTACCCCATGCTAATACATGATCAAATCCACCGTTCGGATACGATGAATATTGGGTGTCGGTAAAATATGCTACATAGGGTGATTCTTGTAATGCCTGTTGTAGGCAATACTCTATGAAAAATGATCTTTCTGTAGGATAGTTAAAGGTCATTTAGGTAGCCCGGCTAATCCGGCTTTTGCTTTTTGTTCAATACTATTTTCGTATTCGTGGTTTTTAAAGTTAATAGCGAGTTGGAAATAATGTTTTGCTACCGGAGTATTTTTTAATTGTGCGTATATGTATCCAAGTTGTAGAGCAGAATTAGGAGCAAAATAATAGGTGTTGTTTTTAGAAAGTTGGATTACTTTTTTGTAGTAATCAACAGAGGTGTTCAGTTGTCCCATTTTATGATAGAGTCTTGCCGAACGATAATAATATTCTAGTTTATCTTTGTAGGTAGTCATTTGTTGAATACCCGTAGTTTTAAATAATTCGGTTGCTTCTTGAAACAAACCACCATCTGTGTATAAACGTATTTTAGTCAAAATTTTATTAGGGAGTTCATTACTCAATATTTGTTTTTGGGCATATTTATCGGCTTCATAAACCAATTGTCCTACTTCATCTACTTTATTCCAATAGGTTAATGCTATCGCGTCTTGATCCATTAACCAAAAGGAAAGAAAAAGTTTATAATAAGCATCTTTTATTAAATTTTTTCCTCTGTTTTCCTGAATAAACTGAAGGAAATAAACTCTAGATACTGCATAGGAACCCGTGATGAGTAATGCTTCTCCATGAGTGTATTGGATAAAAGGAAAGGATGTATATTCTATTCCGGTAGGGTGTTTTTCAATTATTGCTAATGCTTCGGCAGCTTTACCTTGTTTTAATAATAAGCTACTCAATACATAATTCCAGAGTAAATTATCCGGTCTAGATTGAACATAGTTTTGTAATGGAAGTAGGTCGGCTGTTTCTTGTAAAACATATTGTTGGGTCAGGGCATAATATAGTTGAGCTTCCTGACTAAATATAATTTTAGCTTGAATAACTTCTTGTAAATATTTTTTTCCAATAGTAATATTTCCTTTAAATCCTAAGGTGGTTGTAATCCAGTTGTATTGTGTAGGTATTGAACCTATTAAAATATTAAGTAGTCCTAATGATTTTTTGGTTGGAATAAATGCGGGGTAAAGTGTGAGGTTTTCGTTGAGTAATTGAAGTGCTTTTTTAGCATCCAAGGCAGCATTCATTTCGTCTTTACCTTTAATTTGTACTAATGCCCATTGAAGATAAACTTCTGCTAAACAATATCGATAATAGGGGTTGTTTTTAGGTAAATCTTCTATTGCTTTAATATAATAGTTACGGAATTGTTTTTTTTGAAGGTATACGGCAGGGTCTTCCGAAACAAAAATTTCTGTAGTGGTGGCAAGCGATTGTAAATATAGGGCAATACCATTTTTTTCTTTTTCACTAGTGAAGGGGTGAAGAATCGAAAGCCCTTCATTCGTTTTTAATTTGATGATGGTATAATAAGCTGTTTGTAGTTCTGGTGAAAAATAATACTGCGCTTGTACGGAAAAAGTGATTCCGAAACAAAATAAAAGAGGGTGCATATAAATAAGCACCCTCCTAATTATTATGTGAAACAAACGGATCAATCGATACGTGTTATTTTTTTGAAGTTTCTAAAATATACGTTTCAACATTTGCTAAAATTCTTCCGCAATGTTCGCAAACGATAATTTTTTTCTTTTCACGAATTTCACCTTGGCGTTGTGGAGGAACTGTATTGAAGCAGCCGCCGCAGGCATCTCTACGAACGGATACTACTGCTAAACCGTTACGGTAATTTTTACGAAGTTTATCATAAGACAGGTAAAGACGTTCTTCAATATTTTTAGACGCTTTTTCTCTTTCCTTTAGAAGTTTTGTTTCTTCTTCTTGGCTCTCCGATATAATAACTTCTAATTCGTCTTTTTTATTCTTTAGATCTTTAGAACGTTCGCTTAAATTGTTCTCCGTTTTCTTAATATCTTCTTTCTTTTGTTCGATTTGGAACTGTTGTTCCTTAATCTTTTTTTCCGAAATCTGGATTTCTAATTGTTGTAATTCTACCTCTTTACTGATAGCATCAAACTCCCGGTTGTTACGTACATTTTTTTGTTGCTCTTCGTATTTTTTTATGAGCTTTTCAGAATCCTTTATAGCATTTTTATAGCTTTTAATGGATTCTTCCATTGTTGTTATGTCGCCTTGGTATTTGGTAAGACGTGTTTGATATCCGGCTAACTCATCTTCTAAATCTCTTACCTCTTCCGGTAAGTCACCTCTTACTGTGATGATTTCACTTAATTGAGAATCGATGGATTGAAGCTTTACTAAGGCTTCTAATTTTTGTGCAATTGTTAGATGTTCCATTTATAAGGTAAAATAACCGACTGGGTTTGTAATTTTTTCGGACAAATAGACCGCAATATTAGTAAATTTTTTGGTTAAAATATCTTTTATTAAGGCTTTTGTATGAATTTCTGATTCATAGTGACCTAAATCCACTACTAAAAATTTATTTTCAGCTTCAAAAAAATCGTGGTATTTAATATCGGATGTTATAAATGCTTGAGCACCTGATGTTTCTATGTTTTTTAAAAGAAAACTACCGGATCCACCGCACAGTGCAATTCTTTCTATTGTACCTTGATACTGTGTAGTATATTTTAATTGTTGTATGCCCATTTGTTCACACAACCAACTTAAAAAAATAGGTACTTCCATTGGTTCTTTAAGTGTCCCGATACACCCGCTTCCGGTCGTGGACCATGCATTTCTAAGGGTTATAGTGTCATAAGCAACTTCCTCATAAGGATGTGCTTTTAAAAGGGCTTTAATTACGTTTCGTTCTATTGATAAGGGATATACCACTTCCACTTTAGACTCCTGTACAAAGCTCCGATTTCCTATAGATCCTACAGTGGGTTCGCTACCCTCTAAAGGTCGAAAGGAACCTGTTCCGGTGGATTGAAAACTACAGGCGTCATAGTTTCCTATATGGCCGGCTCCGGCTTGAAAAAGTGCCTCTAATACCTCGGTTACATTAGGTTCCGGAACATACGCGATTAGTTTTCCGAGGCTGTTCGTTTTGGGTGCCAAGACTTCAATATTGGACAGGTTAAGCAAAGTTGCCCAAGCATAGTTTACTCCCTTAGCATGATTATCCAGATTAGTGTGGCATGCATACAAATGAAGTCCATGTTGAATAGCTTTAATGATGATTCGTTCTACATAATTATTGCCATTTAATTTTTTAATTCCTTTAAATAGAATAGGGTGGTGCGCTACGATTAAATTACAGCCTTTATGGATAGCCTCTTGTATCACTTCTTCGGTAATGTCTAATGTCGTCAGTATACCTGTACATTCACCTTGTCCGGAACCTATTAATAGTCCTACATTATCATACTCTTCTTGTAGTCCTTTGGGTATTTCTGTATCTAAAAATTGTACGATTTCGTTTACCTGTGCCATTTCTTATTTGTTAATCTCAAGTGCTCTTTGCAATTTGCTGCATAATTAAGACCTAAGTTAAGTTGTTTTTACGAAAAATTATACTGTTCCCTTTCTCCATCCTCTATTGGTGTATAACCGGCAGTAGAAATTTCTTGTATTCTCAAGGTTGGAAAAAATCGTATACGTCCCCATTATTTACTTTAGGAATAGGAAATTTAAAAGTTGGAGGTACAGGCAAAACTCCCTTTTCTATCTATCTATTGCACTATTTTATACAAAAGAAAATCGATACGGCATTTTTAAGTAGAGGGTACGGTAGAAAAACCAAAGGGTATGTATATGCTAATGAAAATACATCACCAAATGAAATCGGCGATGAGCCTTTTATGGTGTATCAAAAATTTAATAGAACATTACCGGTTGCCGTTTCTGAAAAACGTCAAATTGGTTTAGAAAAACTACCCTTAGCAAAACCCGAACTACAAGCGGTAGTGTTGGATGATGTTTTTCAACATAGAAGCATCTCTCCGGATATTATGATTTTACTTACCGAATATAAAGATCCTTTTTATAAAGATATGTTGTTGCCGGGTGGGATGTTACGTGAAGCCCGTATTAATGCTCGCAGAGCAGATGTTGTTGTGGTTACAAAATCTCCTGAACACCCGGATAAAAATAAGTGGATAGCCAAAATACGCCCTTGGGTTAATCCGGAAACCCCCGTATTCTTTTCCTCGATCCGCTACTTGCCACCTACTAACGAGCAGGAGATTTTACCAGTTCAACAAAAACCACCGGTTCTATTAGTTTCTGCTTTGGGAAATCCAAAACCTCTGGAAAAATATATTCGAGAGCAATATCCTTTAATTAAACACTTTTCTTTTATTGATCATTACAAGTATTCCATCGATACGTTTACCACTATAGATACTTGGTTGAAAGAATACGATGACGCCATTGTGATAACAACTGAAAAAGATTGGCATAAAATTAAACCCTTTATTCCCAAGTCTTGCCGACCTTCTGCTTGGTACTTTTTACCAATTGAACTTTCTATACACGATGAACCTTCCTTTATTTCATTTATGAATTCGGTATTAAAACAATCAGGTAAATGGAGTTTATGAGTTTAAGATTAAAATATAGTTATACTTTTTTTCTATTCCTTATATCTCTTGAGTTAATGGCTCAGCTACAAGATGATAGTACCCGTCAGAAGTATGGTTATCAATCTATTCGTTATACAACACAATCGGATATGTTTTTGAATCAATCGTACACAAGATCATTGGATAGTACATTGTTTAGCTTTCAACGATATCAATCCAATTTCAAAAACGGTTTGATTTATCAAGATTTAGGAAATTGGGCTACCCCTATAGCTGTTCTTATTGCTCAACATTGGAATACCTTAGGACTAACGAATGGTTTCCATAGTTTAGATCCATATGTTTATTCAGCGGATAAGATGCGGTATTATTCCACTCGATCTCCGTATACCGAAATTCAATATTATCAAGGAAGTCGTGGACAGCAATCGATGGAGGTTAATTTTGCTCGAAATATTAATCCTCAATGGAATATAGGCTTTGATTTGCGTCGTGTTGTATCTAAAAAGATTATTGGCAGAGTAAATCGAAACGATCGTTTAGCTGAATATTGGACTGCTGCGGTTCAATTCAGTCACCTATCCAAAGATACACGTCGTATGGTATTAGGATCGTTTAATCATTTTTATTATACTTTGAATGAAACCGGTGGTATAAAGCCGGACTCCGGTGATGTATTAGACGATTTATATGATCAATATTTAGAACGTGTATGGTTGAGCAAAGTGCGAACATTGGATCGCCGTTATCAATATCGATTGTATGCACAACAAGCACTTATAGGAAAAGAAGCAGTCCAACTTTTTTTATCCCTTGATCATACTCGACAAACCAATCGTTTCGATGATTTAAACATATCGACAAATTCGATTTTCTATGATACTACCTTTCAATGGAGTATTCCGTCAACACAGAATCTCATCTCGGATAGAACAGATTTTTATACGTCAGAAATCAAAGGAGGGGTAAAAGGATCTACGAATCGTTTTTTTTACGCATTGTATGGACGAAATCGATGGTTAGATCGGAAAACCCAAATTTTTGATTCGACTACCTATTCTAAATCGTTTGTAGAGACCTATGTCGGTTCTCAGTTATCTTATACAGTAAAAGATTCCTTCATTGTAGGTGCTCAAATGGATATTGGTAATGAAGGGATGTTTAAAGCCGCTTTAAAAGCTCAAGGCAAAGGTTGGTATATTAGTGGAATGCACGCGTCACAACGTCCTACATCACTTATGAGTAGAGCATCCAGTGGTTTGGTAGAATGGACAAATGAATTGGAGAATCCGGTGCTTTCTCAGGTGCAACTTGGCGGCGATTGTAAATTAAATTGGATACAAGTAAAACCATTTGTATCCTATGCTCAATACAATTATTTTATTTATTATGGTTCCAACGGTCTTGCCACTCAAGCACAACAAAAAATAGAACATTGGAAAACAGGTATAGAGGTTCATTTTACGTTCATAAAGAAAATCCATGTACATCATAGTACCACCTATCAACATAGTTCTGAAAAAACAATTCTAAGAGTTCCTTCTTGGACAAATGCTACACAATTTTACTGGGAATCTTGGTTGTTTAAAAAAGCTACTTTAGTCCAATTTGGTGTTGATGTTTGGCAACGAAGTGCTTTTACTGCTTACACCTATAACCCGGTATTCCAGCAATACTATACCGGATCCCAAAGTATCAGTAATCCATTACCTGTTTTATGGTATACAGATGTATTTATGAATATACAAATCCGCAAAACGCGGGTATTTGTAAAATTGTCAAATGCACTTCAAGGTGTATTGGATGGCGGATACATGTCTAGTCCTTATTACAGTGGATTGCCTCGCTCTTTTGATTTTGGAATTAGTTGGAAATTCTTTGATTAACACGAAACCAGTATGCTAGGATTGAAATTACCTACAGACCCCAGATGGGTTGATATTGCTACTAAAAATATTGTTGATATATTGGTTGATCATGCTTATTGTGAGCAAAAAGCTGCTTCCAGTTGTATTTCTCTGATAGTACTCCATTCGGATAAAAAATATTTAGTTGACACATTAACACCAATTGTAAGTGAAGAATGGAGTCATTTTAGGATGGTATTAAAAGAATTGAATACAAGAGGGTATAGTTTAGGGCCACAACGAAAAGATGAATACGTCATTGCTTTGCAGGCATTAATAACAAAAGGAGGGTCTCCGGAACAACGACTATTGGATTCGCTTTTAGTTAATGCATTAATAGAAGCGAGGAGTTGTGAGCGATTTAGAATATTATCAGAAGAAATAGAGGATTCAGATTTAAAACTTTTTTATCATGAATTAATGAAATCAGAAGCTGGTCATTATATGACTTTTATTGATATAGCTAAAAACTATATCGATGAAACAAAAGTAAAATATAGATTAGATGAATTTTTAGCAGCGGAAGCGTTAATAATTGAAAGTATGCGACCTGAAAGAAAACGCATGCACTAAGGATTGAATATTAAGTTTTTTGTTTTTTCTTTTTTGCTGCCGGAAATAATATGTTGTTTAAGATTAATCGAAATCCGGGGGAATTGGGGTGAAGATTTAGGTCTGTCGGTTCTTCTTCAACCAAATGCATATAGTCTTCCGGATCGTGCCCTCCATAAAAGGTCCATGTTCCTTTGCCATACGTTCCATGTATATACCGAGCTTCATTTATATCCGATGTTTCTCCCATAACTAATACATCCGGTTTAATGAGTGATTTTTTAAAGCCGGTAGTTTGTCCCATAAATCCTTTAATCACCTTTGTATGATTTTGGGTCAGCATAGTAGGTATAGGATCCCATTTTGCAGAAAAGTCAAACAAAGTGAAATAATCATTTTCTTCTCTCAGGCCAAGTCTATCCTGTGGATTATTATCAATGTTCGAATACTCGTATTCATAAGGGTCCATTCGTAATCGGAAATGTTGAAAAGCGAATGTTTGGGAGAAGTTGAGTTTAGCATTGGCATTCGGATCGGCCGCATCACCATCATACATTGCTTCACAAATATCTACACCTTCTGCTGCTAGGGCTATATCATACGTATCCGTAGCAGAACACATGGCAAATAGAAAGCCTCCACCGGCACAAAAGTCTCTAATCTTTTTAACGACGGCTAATTTAAGTTGCGAAACCTTTGCAAATCCTAGACGTTTAGCCGAAGCCTCATACTCTTGCTGTTGTTTTATATACCAAGGATGAAAGCGGTAATTATTGTAAAACTTACCATATTGACCGGTAAAATCTTCATGATGCAAATGCAGCCAATCGAATTTTAATAAGTCGTTACCAATAATTTCATCATCGTAAATGACGGTATAAGGAATTTCTGCATACGTTAATACCATTGTAACCGCATCGTCCCATGGAAGCTTGGTTTTTGGGGAATATACAGCAATTTTGGGGGGCACTTCCAATTTAACCAAGTCCATATTGATTTCAGGTCGAGAGATTTGTTCTGAAATCGATTGGTAGGAAGCATCTGTTATAATTTCATATTTGATACCACGGATCACCAGTTCACTAACAAAAGAAGGCTGGTAGGCAAAGCCAAAACTGCCACCTTTATAATTCAATAACCAATCGACCGGTACTTGTTTGGTCAAAATCCAATAAGCTAACCCGTAAGATTTTAAATGGTTGGTTTGAGTATCATCCATTGGAACTATAACCTGATTTGCCTGTAAAACAGTCTGGTAGGAGAAAAATAAAACTAGGAATGGGATTATAAGACGCGCTTTTATAGGCATAGACTAGGAGATGTCGGTTCGTTTTGACTAAACTCATACTAAATTATACTAATCTTGTCTAAAAACGATACATTTGTTTGAAAATTATTACTTTTCTTACTTGTAAAAGAAAATATAAATAGGCATATTTGCTCAGAAAGATTACTTTTTCCAAACTTAATTAAGCAAACATAACGATGTTAAAGATTCGTTTTTCTATGAAATCATTGCTTGCAACCGCAACTGTTTTGGTAGCATTCGTGTCACAGGCGGGTATCTTAACCCTAACCGGTGTATATCAGAACAAGAATTTATATGTGCAAAACCCTTTTACAGGGGATATGCGCAATTATTGCACAAATGAAGTGTATGTTAATGATGTAAAACGAGAAGTGAATATTAATAGCAGTGCGTATGAAATCGATTTAAGCTTTTTGAAAGTCGGTGATCCTGTTACTATTAAAATTGCTCACAAGGATGATTGCAAACCTAAAGTATTAAATCCTCAAGTACTTACTACAAAGAGTGCTTTTGTATGGGCGTCGTTTACAGTTGATAAAAATAACATTTATTGGTCAACTCGTGGAGAAGCTGCCAAGGGTAAAATGTTTATAGAACAAATGCGATTGAATACTTGGGTTATCGTTAAAGAAGTAACCAATAAAGGTTCTGCCGTTTTAAATAACTATCAAGTGGAGAGCTTTCACCATTCCGGTTTAAACCAATATAGAATAAAATATTTACAAGCAGATGGTCAAGTGTTTTATTCACCTGTAGTTGAGTTTACATCTGATCTACCTCCGGTAACGTTTTATCCAAAACGAGTAACAGATAAAATTTTCCTTTCAAGAGAAGTTGAATACGAGATTTTAGATGCATTTGGTAATATGATTCGTAAGGGTGTTGGTCAAGAAATTGATATAACGTCTTCTCCAGCCGGTGTATATTACTTAAACTGTGATAATCAAACATTTAAAGTTTATAAAAAGTAATTCGATTTATCTTTTTTAAAAGCCTGAAATTTTTTTCAGGCTTTTTTTTTGACTTTTATAAGATTAACTATTCAATTAATTTAAATCTAATACTACCTATGAAAATTGTATCAACGTTTTTTATTTATGCCTTATTACTATTTCGTGTCTATGCGCAAAGTGATGCCATTCAAGCTAAATATGAGGTGTCCATTAAAAATGAAGAAGAACATACTACATATGTTCTAACGGATAGAAAAGAAGCTATCTTTAGCTATAGACAAAAAGAGTATAAAAACAGTTTAAGAGTGAAAGCATTCGTCCTATTGGATGAAAACTTAAATAAAATAAAAGAGAAAAAAATATCTTATGATATTGCATATGAAGAGTATTTTGAAAAAAGGGTAGGGGATGTCCTCTATGTTGTGCTGAGTTATGAAAATACCGGTATCGTTAAAGTTATTACGTTTAATTTAATCACATTTGAAGAGTCGGTGATTGATTTTAAGTTCAAATCCAATACTATAGTGGATGATTTTTTTATGTTAAAAGGTAAAGCGATTCTTACCAGTCTTACCAAGAAAAAAGATAAGGTATACGTTACAACCTACGATTTGATGACTAAACAAACAGAGGTTATCGATTTTACTAAATTAACAAAATTGTATTTAGAATATAAAGGTGTAAATGAAACCGATTTTGAATTACAAAAGGAAGTCGTTGTTAAATTTATGGCTCCCTTCAAAGAAGGAAAAAAATGCGTCTATTTTACTTTTAATCATACCGGTGATTTAAAAAGACAACCCTCTGTTATAGATTTTCCTCCATCCGAAAATAAAATCCATTCTTATATTATCTCTAAAATGACAGCCGAAGATTATGCTATAATGGGTATGTATGGATTGAAAAGATGGCCTAATGGCGTGTTTATGGGAAGAATACAGAATGGGACAGTATCTTATGTCAATTATATCAATTTCACCTCCATCAATAATTTTGCAGACTATTTACAAGGGACTCAAGCAGCTGCTTATTATAAACAAGAAGCAAAAAATTCTAAAACCGGAGAGGAGACGAATGTAAATATGTTCGCAACGTTTCATGATTTAAAAAGAGGAAATGATCAATATGTAATGGCGGTAGAGTTTTATTACCCCTATTATGTATCAAGGGTGAACGGAGATGGTACTTCCTCTACTTATTTTCTTGGGTATCAATACACACATGGCTCTATTGTTGGATTTGATGAAAAATGTAATTTTTTATGGAGTAATTCAATCCTTACAAATATGTACTATATGCCCAAAACCCCACAAACGCATTTAAATATAATACTAAATAAAAATGAAGTTATAGTCTCGTTTGCAAATAAATATGAATACAAAAGTTACACTTTAGTTGAGGGGGTTTTTTTAAAAGAAAAAGAAATAGTGAAAAATGTTTTTGGAAAAGAGAAAGATGACGTGGTTAAAAGTTTTACGTTTGTATCCGGTAATTGGTGGTATGAAAATAATCTGATATTAATACAAAATAAAATTCAAAGGGAAGAAAAGAAAGCCCCTAAAGAAAAGATAATAGGAGTATATAAAGTTAATTATTAATCGGGAATTGTGCAGTAGCTAATAGGTTAGTAAGGGATTTTAAAGCCATAGTATTATGGCTTTTTTTATTGCTCAAATTGTACAATTAAATCCGGAAATCAGTTTCGGTAGTTTATACTATAGTATAAATGCCGCTAAAGGATATGGAAGGTAGGTATCGTTAAACAAAAAAGCCTCAGAATTTCTGAGGCTTTGGTGCGGAATGGACGGGACTCGAACCCGCGACCTCCTGCGTGACAGGCAGGCGTTCTAACCAGCTGAACTACCACTCCATTATTTAGGTCGTTTCCTAAATTGTGATGCAAAAATAGAGTAATTTGACCTATTCTGCAACAGTTTGCGGCTAAATTTTCCACAATATTTAATATGTACTCTATTAATCCAGCCTTTATTCATTTTTTACTACTTTTGTATTCTCTAAAATAAGGTTTTACCTATACTAGAATTATGTATTTAGATTTTGAAAAACCCATCGGCGATTTGGAAACCAAATTAGCTGAAATGAAACAAGTAGCGGAAGAAAGTGAAGTGGATGTAACCAAAGAAGTAAAATCCTTGGAAGCTAAAATTTTAGAATTAAAAAAAGATATTTATTCTAATCTCACGCGTTGGCAACGTGTTCAGTTATCTAGACATCCGGAGCGTCCTTATACATTAGATTATATTCAAGGGATGTGTGATACTTTTATTGAATTACACGGAGACCGAGCGGTTAAAGATGATATGGCAATGGTTGGAGGGTTTGGCACAATTGGAGAACAAACCTTTATGATTATTGGTCACCAGAAAGGACGCAAAACAAAAGAACGTCAAGTTCGAAACTTCGGTATGGCAAATCCGGATGGTTACCGAAAGGCGCTTCGATTAATGAAATTAGCCGAGAAGTTTAATAAACCTATTGTAACATTGATTGATACTCCAGGAGCATATCCCGGTTTAGAAGCGGAAGAAAGAGGACAAGCAGAAGCCATAGCCAGAAACTTAAAAGAAATGTTTATGCTAAAAGTACCTGTTATTTGTATTATAATAGGTGAAGGTGCCTCCGGAGGTGCTTTAGGTATTGCTATCGGAGATAAAGTGATGATGTTGGAAAATACATGGTATTCTGTTATTTCTCCGGAATCGTGTTCTTCTATTTTATGGAGAAGTTGGGATTATAAAGAATTAGCAGCAGAAGCTTTAAAATTGACTGCTGAAGACATGTTGCAACATGGTTTAATCGATGGTATAATTGGTGAACCTTTAGGTGGTGCACATCAGGATCCATCTTGGATGTATCAAACTTTGAAAGACGAACTATCCAAAATGTTATTGGAATTAAATGAACTAAGCGCCAAAGAGAGGATTGCAAAACGTATTGAAAAATTTGCGTCCATGGGTGTTACCGTGGAAGGGTAATCATGATTGTAAAAGCATTTAATTTAGGTTCGTTTAAATTAGATGGGGGAGCTATGTTTGGCGTAGTGCCTAAGTCTATTTGGACACGATATAATACCGCTGATGAACATAATCTATGCACCTGGGCTTCCAGGTGCATTTTTATTTCGTGTGAAAACAAAAACATAATCATTGATACAGGTTTAGGTAACAAACAATCCGAAGCCTTTTTTAAACATTATCATCGCACCAATACCCGCACATGGGAAGATGTATTAAGCGAAATGTCACTTACGCCGGATGATATTACAGACGTCATAATGACGCATCTTCATTTTGACCACGTAGGAGGAGCAACTATTAAAAAAGGTGATGGACGCATATCAACAACGTTTCCCAAGGCTACGTATTGGACGCATAGTGGTCAATGGAACTGGGCTATTCAACCTAACGATAGAGAGAAAGCTTCCTTTTTAGAAGAAAATATATTACCGATACAACAAAGTGGTCAGTTAAAATTCTGGGATATAGATTTACCTCAATGGTCTTTCTTAGAAATGATAACCGTAGACGGTCATACTGAAAAACAATTATTACCTCTCATAAAAACACCTACAAAAAAGTATTTGTTTGCAGCGGATTTAATACCTTCACATGGTCATATACCTATTCCTTATGTAATGAGTTATGACGTTCGTCCATTATTAACAATGGATGAGAAAAAGTCAATTCTTCAAATGGCTGTTGATTTAGATTGGATAATAATATTCGAACACGATCCTCACGTTGAATGTTGTACGTTAATCCATACTGAAAAAGGGGTACGAGCTCATCATTTCTTTACTTTAGCTGAAACGTTATTATGAAATTATATACTTTTGTTTTTTTACTTCTGTGCTGTGCAAATGTCTTTGCTCAACGTGCTAATATAGGTTTTAGAGGTGGGATATCTTGGAGCGAATATCGAGGAAAAGATTTTAAAGATACGGCTGCTTATTTTAATTCGAGGGTACAACCCACCTTCGGTGTTTTTGCGAATTATTATTTAGATAAATACCTATGGATTAAAACGGAATTCAATTATATGAATCGTTCGTTTAGTAGAACGGATTCTGATGGACAAGTGCTGAGAGAAAATTATTATTATTTAGATATTCACCCTATTACTCCCTCCTTTCATTTTAAAGGATTTCAAGCTTTTGTAGGCCCTGCAGTATCTTTATTATTAATATCAAAAAAGGACAGCGTTGAATCACTTACGGGTTCTATTAAAACATATAGTGATGTTAATATGGTCAATAAGAATAGATATGATCTAGGTTTTGTTGCCGGAATCGAATACGAATTTAAAGAGCGGTATAATATTGGATTTCGTTATACTCATGGTTTTACTTCCATTTTTCAAACCCCTTTAGGAGCAGAAAAAAATACACAATGGTATAATCAAAGTTTTTTATTTACAATTGGTTATAGTTTTGGAATTAAGAGCGAAGTATCGGAAATCGATTACAGAGGAAACTAATCCACTGATTGTTTTTATCTAATCCCCATGCTAACACTACCGGTAGCAGTGGCAGTATATATTTTTCCCAAGTTATATAAGAAAAGGGCATGACAGCTAAATAACAAAGTATTATAACTACTGTAAGATACTTTTTATACCTGATATTTTCTAAGGTCATTATCCCCAGAAAATATATCCCTAATCCGAAAGCAATGAAATAGAAACAATCGATTAAGCATGTTTCTGCTAGAATGGTATGAAGGGCTTTGTCAATTAACCCGATAGTTGTAAATCCACCTTCTACACTACATTCTGATGGTCTTACAGGTATAATCCAATACAAAATCGAAAGGAATATACTTATCGCAACAACTTTACTACTAACTTTTGATGTAAACAGGACGAGTAAAGATATCGGGATACTGTATAAAAATAGGCTAATGATATAGGCAACGGTAGCGGAGGGATGATAAGAAAAGGCATAGGGAATATAGAGCTTGTGAAGGTTGTTGTCCGGATGAATTCCATTCCATAAAAGAACAAGAGGTATGAAAGGCATCAAAGAAGCGAGCAAGTAAACAGTGGGTTTTAAAATAACTCTATATCTGAAGTTATTTTCTATCAGCAAGGTAATAAAAAGTCCAATCGGTAAAAATACAGCATATTGCCTGCAAGCTATAGCAGCGGTAATGCTTAAAGCCATATAGTGGTAGTTTTTGTTTTTATAAAAATAAAGAGCCGATATAAAGAAAAGTATACATAACATATCGGTATATACAAATAAGCTTAAACCTATAATATATGGGTTTAAACTAAAAAGAAGTATTCCCACATTAGATAACCAAGGTGTGGAGAATAAAGCTAAATACTGCCTTAAAACTATAGATGTTGTACAAAAGATTAATAAAGAAAAAACACGTAACCATTCCAATTCAACAGTGCCTAATTTGCTCCATAATGCATACAATATAAATGGTAATGGAGTTGACATTTCTTCATACGTTTTTAATGTTTGAAGGTTAGGTGATGTAATAAACAAACGTATGGTTCTATGAAAGTGATACTCATCTGTCCAAGGTCTATGGTCAAGACCAACAAAAAGCAGTAGAAAGATTACGTACAGAAG
This sequence comes from Cytophagaceae bacterium, assembly GCA_025455005.1. GTDB lineage: Bacteria > Bacteroidota > Bacteroidia > Cytophagales > Cytophagaceae > JALONH01. Next base: position 29,057 of record JALONH010000016.1, on the reverse strand, counting down.
AAGATAGCTGAAAAAAAATATAGTAGATTTTTTTTCAAAATAAGATACCATTTTAAGAGAAGTGGGCCATATTGTTTTCAAGAAGTTGGAAAGCTTCCATTATTATGGTAGGTAATACCGAAGTGTCTGTATTGTTAAGATCTAACTCAATCGATACTTCTCTGAAAAATAAAAAACAACTTCCTAAAAAGAAGGGGAAAGGAATAGCTTCAGGGGTCAGGGTAGATGTGTTTGGAGTTAAAGATTGTTGGTAATATTCTATAAATTCACCCCAAGCATTAGGTGTATTTAGTTTGATTTGTTCTATATTCATACGTATGTCATTAAAGTCCTTTTATCAAAAATACAAAAAATACATGATGACCGACCTTATTATGTATGGTATCATGTTTTGTGGAATCCTTTTGCTTATTACCATCACTTGGTGGCTTAGGCAATAAAAAAAGCCCGTAAGGGCTTTGGGTTATTTAACACGTTCTACATATGCACGAGTTCGAGTATCTATTCGTATTTTATCTCCAATATCAACAAATAATGGAACACTGATCTGAGTGCCGTTTTCTAATGTGGCCGGTTTTAACGTTTTTGTTGCTGTATCTCCTTTTATACCCGGTTCTGTATAATCAATAACCATTTCTACATGAGAAGGTATTTCTCCGAATATTGGAGTAGATCCATCAAATGAAATCAACATCACCTGTTCTTCTTTTACAAAATCAATGGAATCCCCAAATAATTCTACCGGAATGTAAAGTTGATCAAATGTTTCATTATCCATACAAACTAAACTCTCCCCATCCCGATATAAATACTGTAATTCACGTACTTCTACGCGAACTAAATCAATGTCTTCATCTGCTCCCCAACGTGCTTCGGCAGATTTACCACTTCGAACGTTTTTCATTTTAGCTTGATAAAAAGCCCTTAAATTACCCGGGGTGCGGTGTTCAATTTCAATAACGTTAACCAATTCTCCGTTAAAACGAATAAATGAACCTCTGGAAATGTCTTTTGGTTTAGCCATAATAGTTTAAATAGGACTACAAAGGTACATAATCCGGTAAACTATGTAAAATTTACCGCAGGAATTTTAGATGAAGTCAATTCTTAGCTTGAAAGTCAAATATTTGTATATATGAAAGGAATTTTTTATATTAGTATATCGTTAAATAAACATGATGAAGAAGTTTTCCATATTTCTTTTAGTTGTTATACTTATTTTGTCTACTACAGGCATTAAAATGTATCAGCATTTTTGCTATGGGGAGCTTGTGGCCATCGGATTGTTAGATAAAAAGTGTTGTGACAAGAAGTCATGTTGTTCCTCTCATGAAATAATATTGAAAGTTACCGATGCATTTGAACATAACGCTCTTTTTTCCTATGTTCTTTTAGAAAAAGGTTCTCTTTTTCAACCGGCTTATTACTTCTCTTTGATTTCATTTAGTTCAACAATAGATGATACTAGTAACAGTCTCTTGTCGGAATCCTATGACATTTTTTTCAATTCTAAAAAGCGTTTTATTTCTTTAGAAGTATTTCGAATTTGATCGACAAGCAATTTACGGTCTGTATAATTATTCTATTTCTTAAAACTTTATCATTAAATTCATTGCTATGAAAAATATAGTATTTATCGCTGTTTTAGTAAGTGGAACAGTATTGTTTTCGTGTTCAAGTCCAAATTCTAAAGATACCTTTTACGTTCGTGGAAATTGCGAGATGTGTAAGGAACGCATTGAAACAACAGCCTTGTCGATAAAAGGTGTTTCAACAGCCGACTGGAATGTTGAAACGAAGGACTTAATTATAACTTTTGATTCTACACAAACTACTTCATCGAAAGTGCATGAAGCAGTAGCAAATGTAGGTCATGGTACTAAATTAGTTCCAATGAATACTGTAGCACACGAACAATTACATGAATGTTGTAAAGTTAGAGAGTAGCCTTATTCTTAATTATTAAAATCAACTCATTATGAAAAATATAATTTCTTTAATCATAACATTATCATGTCTAGTGTTCATCGGAGTCGCTTCTGCAGCTGTTCAAGATAGTACTCAGTCGAAATCCTGCTGTGCAAAAAGTAAGTGTTGTAAAAACCCTACAACCTGCAGCCATATGACAGGTCTGTCTTCTACACCCTCTTCTTGCTGTAGTGTTAAAACAACCAATTGTTGTTCTACAACTGCTTGTTGTGGTAAAGTAGATTGTTGCGATCAACGTAAATGTTGTAAAACAAAATCCAAATCTTGTTGTGGCGTAAAAACAACAAGCCTACAGTTGGAAAAAACGATTTCGCCATTGGCTTTGGTTCAGCCCATTACAGTAGGGGAGGTACTTATATAAATAAAAAGGGCGGTTAAATACCGCCCTTTTTTATTTCTTTAGTTTCTTCTCTTTTTTGGACTTTTTAAGAGCCTTTTTTTCTTTCTTAAGTCTTTTCTTCTCTTCTACGTTAATATGCTGAAAACCCATAGCTGTTCGCATTTCCTTGCCATAACTGACCATTAATTCTTCACCTGCTTCAATATTTCGTTTAGCTGTAATTTCTATTTTGCCCTTATTGTCATAATATTTAACATTGGCCTTCTGCCCACTACCGGTATAATCACAAACATATCTACCTAAACCCGAAGAAGTTTTACGAGCATCAATAACATGTCTAGCTCCTAACGTCATTCCATATTCGCCGAATCCTTCTTTTTCATATCGTTTATTGTATTCTTTCACGGTTAACTTTTCACCTTCATAAAATAAAGCAATATCTCCTTTTTTGATAGGTTTTAACGTGAATAGGCCAAGTCCGGCAAAGGGGACTGTTGACTTCGCCACCTTTAGTCCTAAAACCTTTTGTGTATGTTGTGGACAATATGGATGCGTAACGGTTGTTTCTTTGGTACAACGATTCCCTTTGGAGTCCACATAGGTACAGCGCTTACGGACGACGATTGTATGGTTGATTTTGGTCATAGTTTATTGGAATCGAATTAGAAAATAATTCTTTTTGCCTTTTTGAACAATTAAATAACGGTCGTGTAGTAAGTCAGCTTGAAGAATATCATCCGTAGATTCTACTTTTACTTTATTAATACTGATACCACCTTGTTGAATCATTTTCCGAGTTTCTGTTTTAGAAGGGAAAATTTTCATTGCAGTATCTGTACTTAAGAAATCTACAATGTTGGGCTGATTAAAATATAATGATTTTGGAACATCCACTAATGGAAGGCCTTCAAATACGGATAGCAACGTATCTTCATCAATCGATTTCATATCATCGGTCACGCTTTTCCCAAATAGTATCTCGGACGCTTTTAACGCATTTTCATATTCTTGAAGGCTGTGTACTCTACAAGTTATATCTTTTGCTAGTGTTTTTTGCAAAATTCGATCTTGAGGGGCTTTCGCATGTTGACTTTCTAAGTCTTCAATTTCTTCTTTATTTAGTAAAGTGAAAATTCGTATAAACCTTGCCACATCGTCATCTGCACTATTTAACCAAAACTGGTAAAACTTATAGGGAGAGGTTTGTTTAGGATCTAACCAAACAGCTCCTCCTGCTGACTTACCAAATTTTGTTCCGTCTGACTTTGTCAATAATGGTGTAGTTAACGCATAAGCTTGTCCGTCTTCCATTCGACGTATGAGTTCTGTTCCGGATGTTATATTACCCCATTGGTCGGAACCGCCCATTTGTAGTCGAACACCTTTGGTTTTATATAAATATAAAAAGTCATAAGCTTGGAGCAATTGATAACTAAATTCGGTAAAACTAATTCCACCTTCCAATCGATTTTTAACGGAATCTTTAGCCATCATATAACTAACGGTTAAGTGTTTTCCAACATCTCGTAAAAAAGATATAAAACCTATTTCTTTAAACCAATCAAAATTATTAACTAACTCAGCAGATTGTGCTCCTTTGCCAAAATCTAAAAACTTTTCTAATTGAGCTTTTATACATTGTTGGTTGTAAAGTAAAGCTTCTTCAGACAATAAATTCCGTTCTGAAGACTTCCCGGAAGGGTCGCCAATCATACCAGTAGCTCCACCAACCAGAGCAATAGGTTTATGACCTGCGGCTTGATAATGTACCAATAACATAATGGTCACAAGATTGCCTATGGTAAGGGAAGAAGCGGTGGGATCAAATCCTACATAACCAGGTGTAATATGTTGATTTAGATAGTTTTCTGTTTCAGGCATACAATCGTGTAACATGCCTCTCCATTTCAATTCTTCAAGAAAATTAGTTTTCATTCCTCACGTTAAAGCTTATAAACATCAAATATACGGGCATTTCTGCGAATATAAAACAGGATCAAGGCATTCCTAGTGGATAACTACTATTGACTAGATTTATGCACATCTCTACTTTAATACTTTAACCTTGCTTATTTTTGCTACTATGGCCAAAGTACAAACTTCTCCGGATAGTGTTATGAAAGACCTGAAATCAGGGAAATATGCACCTATCTATTTTTTACATGGAGAAGAACCGTATTATGTCGATTGGATTGCGAATTATATAGAACAACATTGCCTTCAAGAAACGGAAAAATCGTTTAATCAAACCATAGTGTATGGCAAAGACACTACAGTGTCAGCTGTCATTCAAGCTGCTCGAAAATTTCCAATGTTTTCGGATAGACAAGTAGTAATCGTAAAAGAGGCACAAGAACTTTCCGGGTTATTTAAGGAAGAGAATGAAAAGCTAGTAGCTGCTTATATGGAAAATCCATTGCCTAGTACAGTCCTAGTGTTTTGTCATAAATACAAAAAGATAGATTCTCGAAAGAAGCTGAGCAAATCCATACAAGCTCATGCAGTTGTCGTAGAATCTTCAAAATTATACGATAATCAAATTGAAGCTTGGGTATCCAATTTAATTACGGAAAAGGGATTAAAAATAACCCCACAAGCAACAAAGCTAATCGCAGAATCTATTGGGAATGATTTATCTCGTATTGCAAATGAAATAGATAAACTTAAAATCAATATTAAGCAAGTCGATAAACCGATCGATGAAAATTTAGTTGAAGAATATATTGGCGTAAGCAAAGAATACAATGTATTTGAATTGCAAAAAGCAATAGGTGAGAAAAATACTTTAAAGGTGTTTACTATCATTCGATATTTTGCTCTGAATCCTAAGGTTGCTCCTCCTATAATGGTAATAGCAAATCTGTATACTTATTTTGTTAAACTTTTAATGCTCCATTCTTCTGCTGATAAAAGCAAAGAAGCTGTTGCTAAATTATTATCAGTACATCCTTTTTTTGTATCTGAATATATTACCGCAAGTAAACTTTACAGTAAAGATAAATGTGTGGCTTGTATACATTATTTAAGAGAAGCTGATAAAATGGTTAAAGGATATGGATACCCTACAATGGAAGAAGATGCCATACTTAGCGAGTTGCTATATAAGATTTTACATTAAGTAGATAAGAAAGAAAGTAGTCGATACGTTATAAGGCTAGGTTATGAAAAAAATTGGATTTATTCTTTGGTTATGTAGTATTACGGTTGTGTTTGCTCAAAATACAGCCACACATCAAGCTCCCGATAGACTTTACTATTCTGCTGTTGAGTTATATGATAGAGAAAAATTTGGACCGGCATTAGAATTATTTGATAAATTTCGTTTACAAACAGTAGACGATGATATCCGTAAAATAGAATCAGAATATTATGCCGCTTTATGTGCACTGGAATTATTTCACGATGATGCAGAATACAGATTTGTTACCTTTTTAAAAAACTATCCTTATCATATCAAAGCGGGTAGAGTAGGATTTGATGTTGGAAATTTTTTCTATAGAAGTAAAAAATACGATAAAGCTATAGAATATTATACTCAAGCAAACCTTAGTATTTTATCATCAGAAGAAAAACTGGAAACCTATTTTAAGTTAGGATATTCTTATTTAACAAAAAAAGAATTTGATTCCGCATTATCCAATTTTAATGAAGCCAAAAGCAATAAACATAAGTATATGTATGCTGCTAATTTTTATGCCGGCTATATTGAATTTAAAAAAGGTAATTATGATACCGCTTTATTAGATTTAAAAAAAGCATCAGAACATACTGATTATGCAAAATTAGTACCCGTATTGATTTGTAATATTTTTTATAGACAAGGAAAATATTCAGAGGTAATACCTTATGCAGAAGATGTTTTATCTAAGAAGTTAGCAGGACCTAATACAAATGACGTTAAATTGATTTTGGCGGATAGCTACTTCTTTACATCGGATTTTATAAAGTCAAATACTTTATTTAAAGAGTATGTAGAATCTGTTGGAGTTAAAGGGTTGACTCCGGATATTAAATATAGAATGGGATATGCAGCATATAAAACAAGTGATTATGCTCAATCGGTACGATTACTTAAAGATATGTCGTCGGATAAGGATTCTCTTGGACAAAGTTGTGCATACATCACCGGGTTAAGTTTTCTTAAATCGAATGATAAAATAGCCGCAGCTCAATATTTAGAGGTGGCAACAAAGTCGTCTTTTAATGCATCTATAACCGAAGAAGCTCAATTTACATTAGGGAAAGTTTCCTATGAATTAGGTCGTTTCACGCAATCGACAAAAATTCTAATGGGTTATATAACCCAATATCCTAAAGGAAGCAGATATGCTGAAGCGATAGAAATTATTACAGAGGCTTATTTAGGTTCTAGAGATTACGACGATGCTATATCACTTATAGAAGGTTTGAAATCTAGAAGCATGCGGGTAAATATTGCGTATCAAAGGATTTGTTACTATAAAGGTGTTGAACTATTCAATAAAGCATCGTATCCAACTGCTATTGACTATTTTGATAAGTCATTGAAGTATCCACTCGATAAAACCATACATATTCAAAGTTTGTATTGGAAAGGGGAATCTTTTAGTATTCAAAAAAAATATACTGAAGCAATTACTCCTTATGAAATGGTAATAAATTATGGCTCCGGATTAGAAAATGAATCGGTAGTAAAAACCCATTATAGTTTAGGATATGCTCATTATAATCTAAAAGAATGGGATGCTGCCTTGAAACACTTTAGAATCTATATAACCGAACAGGCAGATCTCAAAGGTAAAAAGGAAAAATATTATGCAGATGCTCAACTGAGAATAGCAGATATATATTTTATCACACGTCGTTTCCAGGAGGCTATAAAACAATACGATTATGCAATAGTCGAAACAGATGTTCAACAAGAATATATTTTGTATCAACAAGCTACAATTTATGATATTACAGATAAAAAAGAAATGGCCTATCAGTCGTATTCTAAATTGATACAGAAGAATCCTACATCAGCATATGTTGAAAAAGCATTACTTCAAAAAGGGAATATCGATTTAAATGCTAAACGGTATACAGCAGCGATTCAAGAATATACACAGATCATAGAAAAACCGGTAGATACAAAAGGATTTAAAGTAATTGCCTTAGAAAAAAGAAGTATTGCATATTATAATTTAAAAGAGTATGATAAAGCTGTAGCAGATAATTTAACTATATTAAATACATACAGTAGTTCTCCTCAAGCCTATAATGCCTTATTAAGTATACAGCAAATTTACCAAATACAAAATAAAGAAGATGCTTTTGCAACAGTATTATCCCAATATCAAGCGGCTAATCCGGAAGATCAAAAGTTAAAAGATATTGAATATAGTAATGCTAAAGGATTATATAGTGCAGAAAAGTATAGTGCGGCGAGTGTTGCTTTAGAACAATTTCTACTTAAATATCCCAAACAAGATGAATATGCCGAAGCTACATATTTATTAGCAGATGCTTATTATCGTTCCGGAAATAAAGAAAAAGCCTTACTTCAATTTAAAGTAGTTGAATCAAATCAGGATCAATATTATAAAAAAGCTATTTCCCGACAAGCAGAACTTTATCAAACAAGTAAAGACTATTTGAATGCCATTGTTTATTGGAATAAATTATTGCCAATAGCTACAGGGGTTAAGGACAAAACGAATGCTTGGACTGGATTAATGGAGTCTTATTTTGAAACGAATCAATTCGACTCTTGTATCGTAATGTCTCAACAACTGATGACGAATGGGACATCTTCACCAGAAGCAGAAAATAAAGCACTGTTATATCAAGGAAAAAGTTTTTATAAAAAGGGAGATTTGGAACAAGCCTCTGATAGTTGGATTCGTTGTTTAAATGGAGCTAAAGATAAATATTCTGCCGAAGCTCATTTTATGATTGCTCAGATAGCGTATGATACCAAAAAATATCAGAGTTCGATTGAGACCTTATATGATTTTAATAATATATATTTTAATTACGACTATTGGTATGGCAGATCGTTTTTATTGATTGCTGAAAATTATGTATCCATAGGGGATATTAAACAAGCTAAAGATATTATACAATCAGTAATTGATGGAAGTAAAAATACAGAGATTCAAACTGCTGCCAAAAAAAGATGGGTAGAATTAAATACTATGACAGGAGAAGGAGGGAAAAATGAATAAATTATTTATACCGTTGATTTTCCTAGTTTCCGTAACAACCTTTGGGCAACAAGGATCAGTGCAAGATGCAACGTTTGATGTTGTTGTTGTGGGTGATTTAGAACTTCAGCCGGCTAATCGATTCTTTGAACAAAATGGGGATGTTCAACCTGTTCCGGATATTAAACCTCAACAGTATGATGCACGAGACTATACTATAAATCCCCCCCGATTTGATGCTAAAGTAGCCATCCCAAAAATGCCGGAGGATTCGATTAATGCGATTCAAAACAATTATATTAAAGTAGGATTTGGGAATTATACTACACCCTACTTAGATGCTTATGTCCATAATAAAAGATCTAAAACATGGAGCGTAGGCGCTCATGCCCGCCATTATTCTTCCGCAAAAGGTGTTTTAAACAACTCCGGAATTAGTCAACAACTTATAGAAGGATTTGTGTCAAGAATAGGAAAGACGAATAAATGGTCTTCACATGTTTCATATAGTCGCGATCGCTATTTTTACTATGGACTACCTCAAGATATTATAGTTGATAAAGATACCATTCGACAATTGTATCAACTATTCCATGGTCAAATAGCAACGCATTCTATCCAGGTTGGTAAATCCTTTCAATATTCGACCGGTATTGATTTATTTTATTTAACTACAAGTAGAAATGCTTCCGAATTTGAATTATTATGGAAAGGCAAAGGAACATATAAAATAAATGATGAACGTTCTGTTAAGTTGGAATCCTATGTGTCTAATGCATCAAAAAAAGATAGTTCAGATCAAAATAGATTATTAATTTATTGTAGACCTGTTTATCAAATCAGTAAAACAAATTATATCTTACAAGTAGGGGCAACTTTTAATTATTCTTCCGATACCTTAAAAGGATCAGATGGGGTTCATGTTTACCCTTACGCCCATTTTGATTACTTTTATCAACCCGGTAAATTAACTTTTTTTGGAGGACTTAATGGTCAATTACAAAACAATACTTATAGAAGTATGGTGCAGCTTAATCCATATTTGGGTCAGAATTCTATATTGGCAAATGCAAACAATACGATTGAATTCTACGCTGGTGCAAAAGGCAATATTTCTAAAAAAGTTAATTATAAAACACAATTTTCCTTTGCTTCCTATAAAAACCAATACTTTTTTACAAATAGTATAGTAGATTCTAGCCAATTTGAACTACTTTATGATAGAGGGACAACGTCCTTAATAGCACTTAAAGGACAATTATTTTATGATCTTTCTAAAACATGGAGAACTTATGCTTCTTTAGAATGGAATCAATGGACTACAGATCAACTCCAAAAAGCATGGCATAGACCTTCCTTTTTTGCAACAGCAGGAGCTTCCTATAATGCGTCAAACAAAATAATCATTCGATCAGAATTATACTATATAGGTGGTATACAAGCATGGAATAGACAAACGAATCGAGAGGTAGAACTTAAGAATATTATTGACTTGAGTATTCAAGCAGAATATAGATTCTCGTCTGATTTTGCGGCTTTTATCGAATTTAATAATATATTAGCACAGAAATACCAACGGTACTTGTATTATACTCAAAAGAGTATCAACGTTTTAGCCGGATTTACGTATAGCTTTTAAATGAATATTAGTCAGTATATTAGTCAACTAATTGAAAATCAGGATTGTGTAATAATACCTGGCTGGGGTGCACTATTAGTTCAAAAAATATCTGCAGAAATTCACCCCATTACGCATAAAGTTTTACCTCCGGGTAAAACCATTGGGTTTAATAAGCAAGTTAAGGTTAATGACGGTTTGTTATCGTCACATATTGCCACTCAAGAAAAAATAACTTTTTTTGAAGCGAATCAACAGATTCAGAATTGGGTTCAATGGGTTACAACTGAATTAAACACACAGAAAAAATATTCCTTAGCCGGTGTAGGTAGATTTTATATCAACGATGAAGGAAATGTTGAATTTATTCCTGAAAGCCGATTAATCTCTTCTTCAGATGTATACGGCTTACCTGAATTGATGTTAAAACCTATAGACCGAAGTACTAAACCAATGGAAAATAGACGTAAAACACAAACTAAAAAAGTAGTTGCAGAAAGCGACCAAACAACTACTGCTTCTAAAAGTAACGTTTGGAAAGTGATGCTATTTATTGCTCCCGTTATTCTATTACTAGGTTCCGGTTTAATAATTATGAAACAGAACCCGGAGATGCAAATAGCTGGATTTTCATTCTCAAGTGTATTTGGTTCCGACACTACTGCTAACCTTGAAAATTCTAATGAGGTGAAAGAAATAGTATTACAAACGATAGACTCTGTTCAACAAGCAGACAGTATGGTTCAATTGAATGATTCACCTGAAACGATGGTAACACCATCTGAAACATCAACAATTGAGGAGAATTATGGTATTTCCAAAGGATCTTACGCTATAGTCGTAGGCGTATTTAAGGAAGAAAGCAATGCGGATCAATTAGTAAATAAATACACTTCTCTAGATCCCCAAAAACATACATCTGAAACCAAAGGGTTACATTATGTTACAATTGGAAGTTACACAACTAAAGAAGAGGCAAAAGCAAAACGTTTAGAGCTAGTGTCAGAATTAGGCGAAAGCATTTGGGTTAAAAAGTTTTAAGTTTACATGTTCCTACAGCAAATAACAACTACCAATACAACTTCAGCATCTGATGTTGCTGAAACCGTTAGTGAAATTACCTTATGGTCACTTATTCAAGCCGGAGGTTGGATTATGATTCCTATCTTCTTATTGTCTTTTGTTTCTATTTTTTTATTAGTTGAGCGCTACTTAACATATTTAAAATTCGATCGTAATCCTCAAACATTCTTAGATAAAATAAAAGGATATGTAGTGGAAGGGGACGTTAAGTCCGCTATGATGCATTGCGAAACAGTTAAAACCCCATTTTCTAGAATGATTCATAAAGGATTATCTAAAATAGGATCTCCATTAAGTAATATAGAAGCGTCTATTGAAAATGTTGGAAAGATTGAATTATACAATCTTGAAAAGAACTTGGCATGGTTAGCCTCTATATCTGGTCTTGCTCCCATGTTAGGTTTCTTAGGAACCGTAACCGGTATGATACAAGCTTTCATTGCAATTGCTCAAGAAGAAGGTACGATATCACCTAAGTTATTATCTTCCGGTATGTATGAAGCCATGGTGACAACGGTTGCCGGTTTAGTTGTCGGTATTATCGCGTTGGCAAGTTACAATTTTTTAGTAGGGAAGGTACAACGTATTATTCACCAAATGGAATATGCGTCAATTGAATTTCTCGAATTACTTCAGCAACCTAATAAATAGTCTTTCAATATGCAGTTGAAAAGAAGGAATAAAATCACTACAGAATTTAATATGTCTTCCATGACAGATTTAGTATTTCTGCTTTTGATTTTTTTTCTATTAACCTCTACTTTTGTTACACCCTCTGCATTGCCTGTTAGTTTACCATCTACAGATAAAGAAGTAAATACTAAACCTACTGAAATTGCCATAACAATAAGCAAAGATTTACGTTATTTAGTTGGGAATAAAGAATCTTCTTTATCTACAATGGAAAATGATATCAAAGCATCTATATCCGGTGATATAAAAAATACCTTCGTTACGTTGCACGTAGATAAAGATGTTCCAACCGAATATTTTGTAAAAGTTGCCAGTATTTGCAATAGTTTAGGATTAAAAGTATCCTTAGCCACTGTAACAGAAAAATAATTTATGTTGACCAAACACGAACAATATGTAAACGATAGAAAAGCATTTGTAACTACAGTTATAGTTCATGCTCTATTGTTGCTTTTGTTTTTGTTTTTTGTAGTATGGCGTCAACCGGATCCTCCTACTCCGGGTATGCCGGGAATTGAATTAAATTTCGGGTTAGATGCCGCTGGTTCCGGGGATAATAATTCTACTGAACCTGCTTCAGAGCCTACTGTTTCTGAAACTACTCCGGTAGAAACGATTACGCCAACTGAATCAACAGAGGCACCCACCACGCCCGTTACATCGACACTGCCTTCTGAACACACCGTAGTAAAATCTACTACTGTTTCAACCAGTACTACAACACCTCAAAAAACTACTTCAGTAAGTTCAACCCAACCTGCCACAAATCCTAAAAATTTAATGAAACCGAATCCAGGAGATGGAACCACCGGTACTACAGGGAATCAAGGAGATCCAAATGGATCAACTAATTCAAAAAATTATTATGGAAAAAGTGGAACCGGGGATGGTGGTTCCGGTACAGGTTCTGTAGGTGATGGTTTAAGTTTGTCGGGTTGGAGATGGAAGAAAAAACCTTCATTACCTCAAAACCCTCAAGAAGAAGGACAAATTGTATTCAAAATTAAAATAGATGAAGATGGTCAGATTATTTCAATTGTGACGGATCATTCATCTGTGTCTCCTGCTACGGTTAAACAATATGAAAAAATATTGTGGTCAGCAGAGTTTGAACCAAATGGTGCCAATGTAGCTCCCAGCTCAACCGGAACAGTTACTTTTAATATTAAAAAGTCCTATTAAACACTCCTGTAGTGCTTTCGTATCAGGAGACCATCGATTATTTATATAACGCACATCCCGCTTTTGAAAAAAATGGGGCACTAGCGTATAAGCCTGGATTAGACAATGTAGTCCAACTCTCTGAAGCATTTGGTCGGCCTGAAAAAACATTTCCCTGTATACATATTGCAGGTACAAATGGAAAGGGTAGTTGCTCTCACTTATTAGCAGCCATATTAATGTCTGCCGGATATAAGGTCGGATTATATACTTCTCCGCACGTGTTTAGCTTTAGAGAGCGCATTAAAATAAATGGGGAACAGATAAACGAAACATCTGTTATTCGTTTTGTTCAAGAATTTTTAGATAAAAATATAGATGTACCGGCATCTTTTTTTGAAATCACGACTGTAATGGCTTTTGATTATTTTCGGAAGAATACAGTAGATATTGCTATCATAGAAACCGGAATGGGTGGGCGATTAGACGCCACAAATATCATACAACCTCTTATCAGTGTTATAACGAATGTTAGTTTAGATCACGTTCAATACTTAGGTCATTCTGTAGAACAAATTGCACATGAAAAGAGTGGAATAATCAAACCCTTCGTACCAATCGTTTTATCAGAGTCCCACTTACCATATAGTGATATCATTCACCAAAATGCTTTAAAACAAAAAAGTCCTATTTATTTTGCAGATGAAACATTTGAAGTAATACCTCTCTCTGAAACGGTTTCATATCAAGAATGGAATGTGTTTCAATATGGACAACCCTTTTTACCTCATTTGCAATGCGGGTTATTAGGTCATTACCAAAAAGCAAATATAAAAGCAGTATTACAAGTGCTCACAGTTTTGTCCGATTTTGAAATTCCTCTGGAAGCCATATATGAAGGATGTAGGAGAGTGGTGATGTTGACTTCTTTTATGGGACGTTGGCAACTTATGTCGAAACAACCTATGGTGATTTTAGATGCCGCCCATAATGATGCCGGAATCGAACTAGCAATGACACAATTGAAACTTTTAAAAACAGCTAAGAATACTATCTATTTGGTTATAGGCTGTTCGAAAGATAAATCCATTGACAAAATGCTTTCCTTTATTCCTGCTGATTTTCATTGTAATCTAACAGCGGCTCAAAATGGCAGAGCAATGCCCGTAAAAGAATTAGCCTCTTATTTTGAAGCAATTGGTCGAACCTACACAATTAATGAAAATGTGAATCAATGTATTGAAAATATTCTTTCTATTGCCTCAAAAGAGGATATAGTCTGGATTGGAGGAAGTATATATTTATTAGGCGATATAACCATTTGGAGAAAAGATGGCTAGAAAAAAACTCTTACGATTTAAATTTAATGAAGAGGCATATAATTTTATACAGCCCGGTAAAGAAAAATATGCTACTATTAAAGGGAATTGGAAACATCATTTTGGAAACCATAACCCTATTACATTAGAAGTTGGATGTGGGAGAGCAGAATATACTACTGGTTTAGCTCAACAGTATCCCGATCGAAACTTTATTGGTATTGATATTAAAGGAGCTCGATTATGGAAAGGTAGTTCTCTCTCTGTTGAATTAGGATTACATAATACAGCATTTCTTAGAACAAAACTTCAGTCTTTAGAAGATTTCTTCGAACCCGGAGAAGTTGATACTATTTGGATTACCTTCCCGGATCCCAGACCTAAAGAAGGGGATGAAAAATTAAGGTTACCCGGAAGACGGTTTTTAAGTATTTATAAAAGACTAATGCCTCAAGGTGGAAGTGTTCATTTTAAAACGGATAATAGAGCATTGTTTGATTATACCTTGGAGGTATTACAAGATCCCGAATGGGGTATTTCTGAATTAGACTACACCTTCGATTTAGATCAATCTCCTATGCTATCAGAACATTTGGGAATTGAGACAACCTATGAACGAAAATTTAAAAAAGTAGGCTTTAAAATTAACTATTTAAGATTTAAGTTTTTACCTAGTCATAATACACATGATAAATCCATTAAATAGTGTTATTTTTGAAAATCTATTATGTCTATTGAGGTTTCACATTTAGTAAAACAATATGGCAAACAGCAAGCTGTTTCCGATATATCGTTTATAGCGCCTAAAGGTATCATTACAGGATTTTTAGGACCTAATGGAGCCGGTAAATCTACAACAATGAAGATTGCTACCGGTTATATTCCCCCAACGTCAGGCACTGTATTCGTGAATGGAACGGATGTAGCACAATACCCATTGGAAGTGAAGAGACAAGTCGGTTATCTGCCCGAGCATAATCCTCTGTATGTAGATATGTTTGTTTTTGAGTATCTTCAATTTATTGGACATCTGTATCAATGGAAGGGAGAAGTTCTGACAAAACGTATCGCTGAAATGATAGAAGTTTGTGGTCTAACGTTAGAACAGAATAAAAAGATTGGAGCTTTGTCCAAAGGCTATCGACAACGAGTGGGTTTAGCTCAAGCTCTTTTACCTAATCCCTCCGTATTAATATTGGACGAACCAACAACCGGATTAGATCCCAATCAAATAGTAGAAATACGTCAACTTATAGCATCCATTGCAGAAAATAAAACGGTAATTTTGTCTACGCACATCATGCAGGAGGTACAGGCGCTTTGTCAACAAGTGGTGATTATTAATCGTGGAACGATTGTGGCTAATGATACCGTTTCAGCCCTTAAACAAGGAAAATTAAATAATCGAATATTGCGGATTCAATTGGTATCAGAAGTGTCTTCTGATGTATGGTTACAACTCCCTTTTGTTTCCCAAGTACAATCCTTTGCATTCGCGGTATATGAATTAACCATACAAGCTGACACGGATGTGCGTTCAGAGGTGTTTCAATTTTGCGCTCAACATCAATGGACTATTCTTGAAATGAAAGAAGAAGAAAGAAGTTTAGAAACAATATTTAGAGAATTAACCCAACAGGGGATACGTTGATATGTGGGCTATATTTAGAAAAGAAACTACCACTTTATTAAATTCATTAGTAGCGTATTTAGCTATTATTGTTTTTCTAACCTTTATTGGTGTTTTTTTATGGGTGATTCCTTCCACCTCCATTGAGTCCTATGGTTATGCAGATTTGGATACTTTATTTTACTTGGCTCCTTTAGCTTTTATGTTATTAATTCCGGCTATTACCATGCGCTTATTTGCCGAAGAGAAAAAAGATGGAACAATAGAGTTACTGCTAACAAAACCCATCTCAGATTGGGATATAATATTAGGTAAATTTTTCGCTTCAGGTGCTATAGTAGTAGTCGCTGTAATACCCACACTTATTTATTATGGTTCTGTGTATTATTTAGGAAAACCAGTGGGTAATATAGATTCAGCCGCTGTTTTTTCTTCCTATGTAGGCTTACTATTAATGGGATTAGTTTTCGTTTCGATTGGTTTATTTGCGTCGGTTATGAGTTTAAATCAAGTGGTTTCTTTTATTCTCGCTTTGTCCATTTCCTATGTTTGGTATAAAGGGCTTAATGACTTATCCGCCGTATCTTCTTGGACTAGTCAGGCATTTTTATTACAATATATTAGTTTAGATTACCATTACATTGCACTTAGTAAAGGAGTAGTGGACTTTCGTAATGTATTTTATTTTCTAACAGTCATTGGTTTAATGTTAGGGTTAACGAAACTAAAATTAGGTAGCAGACATTGGTAAGTATGAGAAGAGTTTATGATTGTTTGGAATATCTATTAATTGTTGGTACACTAATTTGTTGTAACATCATCTTCAGTACTTATTTTTTTAGAATTGATTTTACAGAAGACAAACGCCACTCTTTAGCACCTGTTACTAAAAACATACTGTCATCATTAGAAAGTGATTTATATGTAGATGTTTATTTGAGTGGGACTTTAAATTCGGATTTCGAGCGTTTGAGAAAAGCTATACAAGAAAAATTAGATCAATGTAAAGCGTATTCTAATCGAAATATAACTTATAGATTTATTGACCCTTCGGCAGAACCGGATAAAATAATTCGGGAGCGATTTCAAAATCAAATTTATAAAAGAGGCATAACGCCTCATTATTACTTAGATGAGAGTAACGGCAGCAAAACCGAAAGGTTATTATTCCCTGGCCTAATATTAACCTATAAGAATCGCGAAACACCCGTTAGTTTTTTAAAAGGAAATAAAACATTATCGATTGAAGAGCAATTAAATCAATCGGTTGAAGGGGTGGAGTATGAAATTTTGCAAGGTCTTAGACGATTGTCGACCGTTAATTATAAAACCATAACTTTAATCGACGGACATGGGGAACCTGCTAAAGAAAAATTGCTAGAAATCAGTAATGCCCTAACTTCATTATATAAATTACAACGTAGAAAGTTAGATTCACTAAACGCTTTAAAAGGATCTGATGTTGTAATATTGATTAATCCAACAGTAGCTTTTACAGAAAAAGAAAAATATATTCTAGATCAATATGTAGTAAATGGTGGACGTTTATTCGTTTTATTAGACCAAGCAGACATAAGAAAAGACAGTTTGAAAAATGGTGTTACATTTGGACTTGAAAAACAATTGAATTTAAATGATTTGTTTTTTAAATACGGTATTCGTTTGAACCAAAATGCGGTATCAGATATTAATTGTGCCACTACGGTTATACAAACCGGTTTAAATGGAGAGGTTCAAGCATTAAGTTTTCCATATTACCCTATCATTTATGAGTTTAGTGATCATGTTATTACTAAAAATTTAGATGCTATTAAGTTAGTGTTAGCCGGTACTATAGATACTGTAAAATCTGAAAATATTAAAAAGACTGTTTTGTTAACTACATCTTCTCAGTCTAAAATATTAAATGTGCCTTTTCAAATTGATTTGGATTTTTTAAAACGAACCTCTGATCCTTCTTCCTATCAAGCAGGGAAACAGATAGTAGGTGTATTATTGGAGGGTAAATTTACTTCCTTATATAAAAATAAACCATCACCTTGGGGTGTTCCTGCTTCGGATACGAATACAACTTCTAATGGAAAGATAATTGTGTATTCGGATGCTGATTTAATTTTAAATGAAATGGATACCTATCGAAACAAGCCAATTGCTTTAGGTTACGATAAAGATATGCGGTATCAATTTTCTTCTAAAGATTTAATATTAAACTCAATCGATTATTTAATGAATCAAGAGGTAATCGAAGTAAGGAGTAAAGAGGTTGTAATGCGTCCTTTAGATGTTACTACTATTCAATCTAAACGCTTCTTCTGGCAATTCTTAAATATTGCTTTACCTATCCTTATCGTTGTATCGTTTGCAGTATACCAACATCTTCAACGAAAGAAAAAATTCGGTTCTTTCTAATATAATATGATCCCAAAACGAATTAAACTATGGATGTCACTATTTACTGTTTCTCTTATAGGAGCGGTTGGTGTTTTATGGAATAATAGCAGTAAAACGAGTCCTGTATTCGATGGTTTTATAGCAGTGGATACTATGGACATTCAAGAAATACAATATAGTTATAATGGGAAAAAACATATAATAGATGTAGTATCGGATAATGAATGGCGCGTTGATGGAAAGTATATATTACGTCCAGATGTCGTACAGTTAATAAAGATAGGATTAGGCAGAATGGAGCCTAAAATGTTTGTTACGAAAGAAGAAATTAGAATTGTGGAGCAATCCTTGATAAAAGACGGCGTTAAGATAAGCATAGTAGGGGAACAACAAACGGTTGAATATACTATTGGGCCGAATAGCAATGATCCTAATAGTACATGGTATCAATCCAACAAATCGCCATTAGTCATTCATGTGCCTGGTTTTACGGGTGATTACTCTAAAATATTCAGGATGAATATCCAGGATTTACGTGATCCGTATATTTTTACGAGCAGTGTTATGTCCCTTCAAGAACTTGAAGTATCGTATAAAGATCAGCCTAAATATGGTTTTGTCATAAGGAATCAAAATGGTTTATTAGTGTTGGAAGGAGCCAGTAGGGTAGATTCCAGTAAATTATATGCCTACACCCAACTGTATGGTCAAGTGGGAGTGCATGGATATGTGGTGGATAAGGAGAGAGATTCTGTGGAAAGAATGTTAGTAGGTGAAAAACCAGAAGTTCGTATACGGTTAAAAGATAGAGAAATTCGACGTTCTAATACTTTGCTCATATACAAAGCTTTACCTGGAGATAAGTATTTATATGGTAAAATAGAGGAGAAAGATGATTTGGTTCGATTAAATCCAAAAATACTTCAATATCTTTTAGTTAGAAAGGATATCTTTATGGATAAATAGCTTAGGATTGTGTAGAACTTTCGTTTTGCTTTTATTATTTTTACAATTGATTTTTAACACACTAATAAACCTATAACGGAAATGAAATTTGTAGTTTCGTCCACAGTACTCCTAAAGCAATTAACAGCGATTAATGGTGTTATTACTACTAATCCGGTAGTTCCTATTTTAGAAAATTTCTTATTTGAAATAGCTGACGGTAAGTTAGTTGTATATGCTTCCGATTTGCAAACATCTATGATTACAGAAATCAATGTTGAAGCAAAAGCTAAAGGAAGTATTGCAGTCCCTGCAAAAATACTTTTAGATACATTGAAAAATTTACCGGAACAACCGGTAACATTTACAATTGACGCTGAAACTTACAGTATTGAAATCAGTTCCGATAATGGTCGTTACAAGTTGTCCGGTGAAAATGCAACCGATTTTCCTAAAGTACCAGCAGTAAAAAATGGATATTCCGTAGATGTTTCATCTGATGTTTTGGATAGAGCGATTGCTTCTACCATTTTTGCTGCCAGTAGTGACGAGTTAAAACCTGCTATGACGGGAGTGTTCTTAAATTTAACGGAACAAAATGCAACTTTTGTCGCTACAGACGGTCATCGTTTAATACGATATAGAAGAACGGATATAGCTGCTGAGGTTAACAATACGTTGATTGTGCCTAAGAAAGCACTAAACTTATTAAAGGCTTCACTTCCTTCCGATAATACGAATGTAAAGGTTGATTTTAATGCATCGAATGCTTTCTTCAGCTTTAATAATATCAAAATGATTTGTCGATTAATCGACGAACGTTTTCCGGATTATGAAAATGCTATACCGGTAAACAATCCAAATGTTATGACTATTGGTAGAACGGACATGTTGAATTCGTTAAAACGTATATCTATTTATGCTAATAAAACGACGCACCAAGTTCGCTTGAAAATAGCAGGAAGTGAGCTTCAAATTAGTGCTGAAGATCTAGATTTTTCTAATGAAGCAAATGAGCGGTTATCTTGTGAATACAATGGTCAAGATATTGAGATTGGATTCAATGCTAAATTCTTGATTGAAATGTTAAGTAATCTGGATAGCGATTCTATTGAAATGCATTTTTCTGCTCCCAATCGCGCCGGTATAATTAAACCTGCTGATAAAGACGAAAATGAAGATATCTTAATGTTGGTTATGCCTGTTATGCTGAATAGTTACGCATAATGAACAACTTATAACATTAAATAAAAAGCCCTTTTTTAAAGGGCTTTTTATATTATAGGATAATGAATAGAATCCAATGATTGTAGTAAAGGGGTGTAACCACAATAAGAATTACAATTTCAAAAGAAGATAGGATTCAATATTTAAGAATTTTATTAATGTACAACGGAGTCGGTTACCTCTGTAAGACTTATATCCGTTACGATGTATGTTGTCTCACCTTTCCATGGTAATTTAAAATAGAGTTCTTTATAATGTAATTGAACCCGTTTTCCGGTTTTATTTGCTTCTTTGATTTTATTCACTAATTCTTCATTATCCTTAACGGAAAAATGCCAAATGTTATTTTGAGCACCTACTGCAGCACCTCCACTTTCAGTAATAACCATACCCATATTTAATTCACCCTCCCAAGTTTTGAGTAGGTAACCACGATTACTTATTTTTATAATCGTTCCGGCTCGATCTCCATCGCTATAATGAAAGAAACTAAAGAAAAGTATAATTAATACTAAAATTATAGCAACAATCCAGGCTACTTTTTTAAAGAATGATTTTACAGAATCGATTAAAGTGTTCATTTTAACTTAAACGTTTGATTTTGGCACCTAAAGCATTTAAACGGGTATCGATATTTTGATACCCTCTATCAATTTGTTCGATATTATGTATAATAGACTTTCCTTGTGCTGACATTGCAGCTATGAGCAATGCTTGACCGGCACGAATGTCGGGAGAGCTCATAGAAATACCCCGGAGTGGCATTTGCTTGTTTAACCCGATAACAGTAGCTCGATGCGGATCGCAAAGTATGATTTGAGCCCCCATATCAATTAGTTTGTCCACAAAGAACAATCGGCTTTCAAACATTTTTTGATGTATTAAAACAGATCCTTTTGCTTGCGTAGCCACAACCAGAACAATACTTAATAAGTCCGGAGTAAACCCGGGCCATATCTGATCGGCAATTGTCATGATAGAACCATCGATAAACGTCTCTATTTCATAAGAAGATTGTGAGGGAATAAAAATATCATCTCCTCTAAACTCCATTTTAATACCTAAGCGTTGAAATACATTAGGAATAATTCCTAACATATCAATCCGGCAATTTTTAATTGTAATTTCTGATTCCGTCATAGCAGCCATCCCTATAAAGCTACCTATTTCAATCATATCCGGTAAAATAGTATGTTCCGTACCTTTTAATTCTTTAACGCCTTCAATATGCAATAAATTGGACCCAACACCTGTAATGTTAGCCCCCATTTGATTTAACATTGTACATAACTGCTGAAGATAAGGTTCACAAGCAGCATTGTAGATGGTTGTTTTGCCTTCGGCTAGTACTGCGGCCATCACTACGTTAGCTGTACCCGTAACAGACGCTTCGTCTAATAACATGTAACAGCCCTTTAGGCCTTTCGTTTCAATATTGTAAAAATAGTCGCCTGCATCATAATTGAATTCTGCACCTAGTTTTTGTAAGCCAATAAAATGAGTATCTAAACGTCTTCTTCCAATTTTATCACCACCCGGTTTAGGCATTTTTGCTTTTCCAAATCGAGCTAACAATGGACCTATTATCATAATAGAGCCTCTTAACGCAGACGCTTTCTTTTTGAAATCATCGGTATCTAGAAAATCAATTTTTACATCTTTCGCTTCAAAGCGGTAAGTAGTCGAATCAATTTTAGTTACTAATACACCTAAATCATTTAATAAATCGATTAGTTTATTTACATCGATGATGTTAGGAATGTTTTTAATTATAACGGGTTCGGGAGTTAATAAAACAGCACATAGTATTTGTAATGCTTCATTTTTGGCACCTTGTGGTATTAATTCACCTTTTAATTTGGTACCGCCTGTAATTTCAAAAGAGGCCATTAGTTTTTGCGTCTATTTTTATTTGCAAATCGATTGTTATTGTTGGAACTACGTCTGTTAGAATTGTTGTGATTCGAGTACGTTTGACGCATAGAATTACCATATGTTCCGTTGTTTCTAGTTTCGGGAACCATTATGGTGTCAAATAATTTCTCCTCCTTAACTCGAGTACTTTCAATGGTTAATGCTCCTTTAGACAAATCAGACAAATGTTCAATGATAACATCATCGTCCACGTTTTCTTTGTTCCAAATGGTGTAGGATTTTTTCATTAAGCGACCCAAATAGATTATTATATCTTCTTTTTCCAATGGATCATCTTTTGCTAATGCTTCTTTTACTAAAAGTTCTATATTTTTACCGTAGTATTTATATCTCAATCTATTCTGATTATAATCAACTTTGTTCGGTTTTTTTGTCAATATAGATTCGTCCGGTTTTGGAAAAGGGGAGTCTACGTCGAGTGCAAAACCGGACATAATGTACAGGTGATCCCATAGTTTTTCACTGTAATCTTCGCCATCCTTCATGTTTGGATTTAGTTGACGCATTAAATCAATACAAGCATAAGCGTATTTAGTACGTTGTTCTTTGTCCTCTATAGTAAGAATCCAGTCTACTATTTTTTGAATATTTTGTCCATATTCTTTTAAAATCATTCCTTTTCCCGGAACACCTTTAATCAGTGCCATAAAATATATTTAAATTAGCTTACAAGATAATCAAGATTCGTGAATTCTCAGTTTTGCGAAGCTTAGAATTAATGTTTTTTCTCCTACAAGTTCAAAATCAATCGTGGCTTTGCGGTCCATACCATTTATTTCCACTTTTTTAACCTGTCCAAAGCCAAATTTTGGGTGTTCTACACGCATTCCATTAGATAGCTGACTGGTATCACTTGGTTTAAAATCAGCCGGAGGTATGTATGTTGATTGAGAGGTCGATTTAGGCGCTAGTGGTTTAATCGGACTGGTTTTTCTAACAATGGTTCTACTGGTATCTTCGAAATGGCTACTAGTCATCATTTTTGTGGGCATTTCAATAAAGGTAGAATCGATTTCACTCAAAAACCGGCTGGGTTCACAATTTTTTAAAATGCCAAATCGATACCTCGAATTGGCGAAACTTAATGTAAGTTTCTTTTCAGCTCGAGTAATAGCAACATAAAATAATCGACGTTCTTCTTCTAAATCCGCTCTACTGTTTAACATCATGGTGGATGGAAATAAATCTTCTTCCATACCTACAATAAAAACTTGCGGAAATTCTAATCCTTTAGAACCATGTATCGTCATCATTGTGACTACATCTTCGTCCTTATCTTTAGTATCGTCTGCATCTGTTAATAAAGATATTTCTTGAAGAAAAGCACCTAAAGATTTGTCTTGTTTTTCAGGATCATCAACATATTCTTTTATACCATTCAGTAATTCTTGTACGTTTTCATAACGTGCAACACCTTCTACTGTTTTATCATCATACAGTTCTTTTAATAACCCGGATTTTTTAGCTATTTCACTTGCAGCATCAAATGCATCTTGATGCGCAATCCATTGTTGGAAATTTTTAATTAATAAGGCAAAACTTTCTAATAATGTACCGGTTTTAGGGCCAAAAACAGCGGTGGCATTACACAGTATATCCCAAACGGATGCGCCTTGCTCGTCTGCAGCCACAAATAATTTATTCTCGGTTGTGTCTCCAATACCTCTTTTAGGATAGTTTAGTATACGACGTAAAGATTGTTCATCGTTTGGATTAATCGCATATCGTAAATAGGCCAAAATATCTTTAATTTCTTTTCGTTGATAAAAAGAAATTCCACCAATAATTCTATACTTAATATTTAGTTTTCGAAGAGACTCTTCAAAGGCTCTCGATTGAGAATTTGTTCTATAAAGTATGGCGAAGTCCTTGTTTTTGGCTTGTTGACCCATCTTTGATTCGAAAATAGCCGTCGCTATTAGTCGACCTTCTTCATTGTCACTTGCAGCTCGAATCAATTGTATTTTTTCACCATGTTCATTTTGTGTCCAAACATTTTTTCTTAATTGTGCTCTATTGTTTTTAATGACACCGTTTGCTGCTTCTACTATAGTTTGAGTAGAACGGTAATTTTGTTCGAGTTTAACCACTTTTAATTCGGGGTAATCTTTTTCAAAATTTAAAATATTTTGGATGTCAGCACCTCGGAACGCGTAAATACTTTGAGCATCATCTCCTACAACACATATATTTCGATTAGCGGCTGCTAGTTTTCGTGTTATATAATATTGAGCGATGTTAGTATCTTGAAACTCATCTACCATGATGTATTGAAAACGATGTTGGTATTTATTCAATACATCTATATGGTCTTTAAAAAGTTTGAATGTAAAAAACAATAAATCGTCAAAGTCCATAGCACCGGCTTTAAAAAGGCGTTCTTGATACCATTGATATATTTTCCCCATATGAGGTTTCAAGGCAGCTTTATCGTCTTCTAAAAAGGCGGCATTATTCAAATATTCTTGATACGAAATTAAACGGTTTTTTGCACCTGATATTCTATTGTGAACAGTAGAGGGTTTGTACACTTTGTCATCTAAACCTTGTTCTTTCAATATCGTTTTGATTAGGCTACGCGAATCGTCCGTATCATATATAGTGAAATTACTGGGGAACCCTATTTTAGAGGCTTCTACGCGTAAAATTTTGGAAAAAACCGAATGGAAAGTACCCATCCAAAGATTTTTTGCCTCATTTCCTACTACTTTAGAAATACGATGTTGCATTTCTTTCGCAGCTTTATTGGTAAATGTTAACGCTAATACATGAAAAGGGTCAACTCCTTTTTCTAATAAATGAGCTATTCGGTAAGTAAGTACTCTTGTTTTTCCGGAACCGGCTCCGGCTATAATCATTAGGGGACCTTCCGTAGACTCTGCTGCTTCTCGTTGAGAAGGGTTCAGACTATCTAAGTAACTCATGAAAACGTGGGATTTATTCCTAAAATTACAATTTAATACTCTTTTAAACCATTATCTTTGTAGGGTTCTACTTATTTGTTGATAAAAAGATGATTACAATTGATAATACCGTCATAAGTGAAGATATCGCCGATAAATTTTTTGTTTGTGAATTAAGCAAATGTAAAGGTGCTTGTTGTGTAGAAGGCGATATGGGTGCACCTTTGAGTATAGAAGAAGCTTTAATTTTAGAAGAAATTTATCCTAAAGTTAAACCCTATTTGTCTGCTGAAGGAATAAAGACTATAGAAAAGGTGGGAACCGGTATTGAATTATCCGATGGAGAGTGGGTGACACCTACAGTCGGAAATAATCGAGAATGTGCCTATGCTATTTATGACTCCCATTCTATTTTAAAATGTGGAATCGAACAAGCGTATTTAGAAGGTAAGATAAGTTATCAAAAACCGATTTCATGTCATTTGTATCCAATTCGAATAACCCAATATGATTCCTTTGATGCACTAAATTATGAGCGTTGGAATATCTGTAAACCGGCTTGTGTTAATGGTAAGGAATTAGGTGTTCCTCTTTATAAGTTTTTGAAAAATCCCCTTACACGTAAATATGGTGAAGCTTGGTACACACAATTAGTACAAGCTATTGAAACGAAATAATCTCTAATGTCAGAAGAAATCTATACCTCCTATTTTAATGGATTAAAACAGTTGCTATCGATTGAAAAAAAAGAAGACCAGCAACTTTATGAAACAGAAATTAAACATCAATCAATACAAGAAAGAAAAGCATCCGGAATTACATGGTATCCTATATTTATAAAATCGGAATATTATGGATTTGCAGATTATTTATGTTTAGATATTGAGCGAAAATACGAATCAGACTCTATTTCATTGTTCTCAACAGGAGATAAGGTCGAAGTTTTTACCCAACAAGAATCCAATAAAGAAGACGCTTTAATTGGTACAGTTTTAAATTGTTCCGGTAATGTTATGACAATTCAACTACAAGTGGATGAAGCACCACATTGGTTGAAAGAAGGTAAAATTGGAGTTAATCGCTTGTTTGATTTGTACTCCTATGAAGTCATGGAATCTACTTTGGATTATTGGAAAGAATTAAAATTGCCTCTTGCCAAACAGAAATTACGTTCCGTTTTATTAAAAGAAGTTTTACCCAGTAGAAAGAAGAATACGACTCTACTATTGCCCAAACAGCTCGATAAAGCACAGCAAGAAAGCTTTCAACATGCATTGGAGACAGAAGATGTAGCTGTTATTCACGGTCCTCCGGGTACAGGAAAAACTACAACACTAGTTGAAATTGTAAAAGCCTTGCATGAACGTGGAGAACGGGTCTTGGTTTGTGCTGCTAGTAATGCTGCAGTTGATGTATTAACCGAAAGAATAGCTGCCTCCGGTATTAAAACTGTACGAGTAGGTAATCCCAGTAAAGTGACAGAAGACAATCTTAAGTTTTCTCTTTCTATGCAAGTAACAGGACATACGAATTATTCTGTCGTTCGTGAGCTACATAAAAGAGCTGACGAGTTTTATAGAATGGCCAATAAGTATCATAGGAATTTTGGTAGAGAAGAAAGAGATCAACGCAAAGCAATACTAAAAGAAGCGAAAGCGTTAAAACAACAAGCAGAATCCCATCGTATTCACATACAAGAACAAGTATTAACTCAAGGCTCAATCGTAACGTGTACTCCGGTTGTTTCTGAGCAAAAAGAATTAAAGAATATTGAATTTGATGTCTTACTCTTTGATGAAGCTGGACAAGCTCTAGAGCCCATTACTTGGATACCAATTAAAAAAGTATCAAGAGTAATTTTTTGTGGAGATCATTTACAACTTCCACCAACCGTTAAATCGGAAGAGGCTCAAAAAAATGGTCTAGCTATAAGCTTAATGGAAAAGTTAAGTTACGTTGAAGGTATATCCAGCATGTTGAAAACACAATATAGGATGCACCAAACCATCATGCAGTATTCGTCCGGTTATTTTTATGGAGATCAACTTATAGCTCACGAATCTGTAGCTTCTCGGAAATTGTCTGATCCTGTTGTTTCCTTTATCGATACAGCCGGTACAGGATATGAAGAACAACTTGTAAAAAGTCCATTCGGATTAAAAAACGATGGTGAAAGAGTACTAGTAGGAAAAATAGTTAATGAACTTTTAGAACAATTTAGCCATTCGGTCTCAATAGGAGTAATAAGTCCTTACAAACAACAGGTTCTTCAACTGAAAGAAGATTTCATACAGCATAAAAATATTCAAGTACAAACAGTGGATTCCTTTCAAGGACAAGAAAAAGATATCATTATAATTAGTTTAGTTCGATCCAATGATAAACAAGATATAGGTTTTTTAAAGGACTTAAGGCGTATGAATGTGGCGATAACTCGAGCTCGAAAGAAACTAGTTATAATAGGGGATTCCGGAACTATAGGTATACATCCGTTTTACGAAGGGTTGATACAGTTTATAGATCAATCATCCGGATATCGAAGTGCATACGAGTGGTTATAAAAAAAGAGGCCTTTTATAAGGCCTCTTTTTTTATCGGATTAACGTAACCGATCCCGTTAGCTTATAAGGTCCTTTGAATTCTTCTTTACCCTCATATTGTATTACATAAGGGTAGACACCCATAGGCATTGGTTCGCCTCTATAAGTTCCATCCCATCCCATATTTTTATCATTAGAGATAAAGATAATTTCTCCCCAACGATTAAAGACCATAATTTCATATTTACTTAAATATTGGTCTTTACCAAAACCTCTAAATAGGGCATCTACAGTACCACTTCCAGGTGTAAAGGCAGAAGGAGCAAGAACTTTAGGTGGACATACAACGCGGACTAATATACTATCGTTCGTGAAACAATTTGAGCCATTTGTTAACCTAACACGGAAGAACTGATCAGTTGCAGGTTGTACTTGAATCACTTGACTCGTTTCTCCAGTAGACCAAAGATAAGAATATGGACCTCCTATATTACCGGGATCTAAGGTAACAACAGTAGAATCTTCTATACAGTATTTTGTACGATCACTTAAATTCGAAATAGGGTTAGGGGAGAACTGTATCGTATTCGTAGATACTCCTATACATTGGCCTATAGTGGCAGTCCCAACAAATGTTCCAAGACTGTTTACTGTAAGAACGGAGTCCGTCGATATTACAGGACCTCCATTTCTCCAAGCGAAAGTAACCGGTACTAATAAATCCAAATAAGGAATATTCGTTGGTCTCGCGGTAAGTCGTACCGTTAAACCTTGGCAACTGGTGCTATCAATAGCAACCATTTGTGGCACAGGAATACCGATAACATACACACTATCTCGAGTTGAACATCCGGTTGTGGCTACAGTATTGTTTACAAAATATTTAATAGTATCATTCGCAATAGCCGGTGCTGTTATAGTAGGAGTTGATCCTGAGAGTGGTGCTTCCCAATTCCAAGTAGATCCAGCTATAGAGGAAGAAGCGGACAAATTAGCCGTAGAACAAGCAATAACATCTTGTATACTAATTTCCGGTGAAGGATTAATAACAGCCGGAGCAGTCGTGCTACAACCACCAAAAGAAAAGAGTATACTATAATTACCGGAGCTAGGTGG
>JALONH010000034.1 GCA_025455005.1 Cytophagaceae bacterium | reverse complement strand
TAGCCCGACCTCAGAATTATCCCTTTGTTGTTAGATGTACATAAATAAAAATTGCATTATTTATTTACAAAGTAAAGATATGAGCCCGACCCCGAGCGCTGATTAGGTGTTTTTTTATTCCTTGGTATACGCGAGGGGGCACGCCCAAAAGAAGTACGTTTACTTTATTAAACTGTACATTTTATTCCAACAGCTTCATAAATTCCAACGCACTCAATTCAGCTGCTTCCGGACCATTGGCTGTTAAAAACAAACCGTCTACCACTACTTCTCTATCCGTTAAGTATTCAGCTTGACCTTCTGTAGCGAGGATTAGCAAACGTCCATCTCCATTATGACCAGTCATTCGTTTGTTCTGCAATTTACCCCAAGCCAATAACAAGCGTGGTGCCGCGCATATTGCACCAATTGGTTTATTTTGTTCTAAAAACACCTCGACTAAGTTCCGAACAGATGTTTCGGTCTGTAATGCTAGCACCCCCGCACCTCCAACAATATATAATCCTTCATATTCATCGGGAACAATTTTATCTGCAGTGGTCAAATGTGTTACCTCAAAGCCAAACCGTCCGGTAGATGTTATTTTGGTGGAACTTGTTATTACTCGATACCCTTTAGCTTCAAAAAAAGCACGCGGAACGATGTATTCAATGTCTCGAAATTTTTCGGGTGCCAAAATCATTAAAATAGCATTTCTCATAAATATCTGACTATCAATTGATTTATAAATATGATATGTTTTCTTTACATATTTCATATAAAGAATGACAATTGTCAGAAACAATCCAAAAACTTTGTTGTAATTTCAATGAATTAAGTTACCTGAATTAAATGTCAAATACTACACGATTGAAGTTTGCAACGGTAGATACTACCGGATTTTTTACCGCTTTAAAGAAAAATGTTGATCAATATTTCCTAGAGCATAATCTCTCTAAAAAAGCGAATGGTCTTATGGTTTTCAAAACGGTATTCTTCTTTGGAGGAATATGGGTTTTGTATGGATTAATTTTATCCCAAGCGTACTCATTGCCTCTTATGTTGCTCTTTTCCATGTTGATGGGCTTCTTTATGGCGGCGGCTGCCTTTAACATTTCGCACGATTCCTTGCATGGGGCCTACTCCTCAAAAGACTGGGTTAATACTCTTTTGAGTTATAGTTTCTCTATTCTGGGCGCTAATCGTTCAGTATGGCTAGTGAGTCACAACATCGTTCACCACACCTATACCAACATAGAAGAGCACGATGAAGATTTAGTAGTGGCGCCGGGTTTAGTTCGGTTGACCAAAGGGGGCAAAAAAGCTCCGATTCAGAAGTTTCAACATTATTATGCGTTTCTATTATATGGTTTTGCCAGCTTATCTTGGGTATTCCGTAAAGATTATGTTAAAATTTTTCAAGATAAGATAGGCCAGCATGAAACCAAGCACTACACGACGTGGGACTATATCGAATTGTTTTTATTCAAAGCTATACACTATGTGATATTCATTGTTATTCCGTTTATTGTCCTTGATATTACGTGGTGGCAGTTTTTAATAGGATTTGTAGCCTTGCATTTTGCAATGGGACTTACTTTAGGTTTAGTATTCCAACTAGCACACGTAGTAGAAGATACAGAATTCCCGGAACCTAATGAACAGGGTAATATAGAAGATGCTTGGGCTGTACATCAAATGAAAACGACAGCAAACTTTGCACGTAAATCATTCTTAGCCACGTTTATTTGCGGTGGTTTAAATTATCAAGTAGAACACCATTTGTTTCCCAAAGTATGCCATATTCACTATCCAGCCATAGCTCCGATTGTGAAGGCTACTGCTGAGAAATATGGCGTTCCATATTTAGAGAGTGAAACATTTATAGGAGCATTACATTCCCATTATAAAGTATTGAAGAAATTTAGTGCAGAAGCTGCCTAATATCTTTAGAAGGGATTCCATAAAAAAGGCTTACACGTAATCTGTGTAAGCCTTTTTTATGGAATAACGATTGACAATCTATTCTTCAATAACTGTGTTGGAGGTATTGTCTTTAGTATCGTTTACTGATGGCTCTTCTGCCAGATAGGTAGGTAATTTAAGTCCGGCCATGTTAAACAAGTCGTTTAAAGGAGGTACTGACTTCATCATTCCGGAAATAAAGTTGGCGGTAGAAGAAGGATTGCCCGGAGCAGAAGCGGCGTTATCCCAAACCGTTACTTTATCTATTTTAATATTTTTTACTGCCTCTACTTGAATACGAACTAATTCGGGTAGTTTTTCGATCAACAACAATTGGAATGCTTTAGAAGGGTCTCCGCCGGCAGCAGCCACTACGTCCTTATACCCTTGAGCTTGTTTGGTTAAGATTTCATACAACCCTTTAGCTTCTGCTTCCATTTTAGCATAGATAGCATCTGCTTCCCCTTTGGCTGCTTCCCGTTGACGCTCTGCATCCGCTTGCGCTTCTATGATTAACTTTTTCTTTTGGATTTCTGCCGGTACTACGATGTTAGCGTGTTGCGATGCACGTTCTCTTTCCGCACGAGCTAATTCTGCTTTTTGTTCCGCAAGATAGGACTCCTCCAATGCTTTAGCACTTTGAACTTTTTCAGCCGCAACGGCTATTTTCGTAGCCTCTGCTTCTTTTTCTCTTCTTAAAGCGTCAGAATTCGCAATCGTAATTCGTGCTTCGTTTTCTCCGGCAACGGCAGTAGCGTTTGCTTCAGATAATTTTATACGAGTTTCTTTATCTGCTTCGGCTTTACCGATAGCTTCGTCTCGTTTAGCAGCAGCTATGGATACTTCTCTATCTTTTTGTGTATTGGCTACTTTAATATCTCGTTCTCTGGATGTCTCAGCTATATTAATATCTTTATCTCTATCGGCTATAGCTTTACCGATTTCACCCATCTTTTCTTGTTCCGCTACACTTACCTTCGCTTCATTGATAGCCTTTGCCGCAGCTTCCTTACCTAAAGCTTCAATATAACCGGACTCATCCCGAATGTCCGTTACGTTTACGTTTATCAGTTTTAACCCTATCTTACGTAACTCTGTATCTACGTTTTTTGAAATATTGTCTAAAAATTTATCTCTATCAGAGTTGATTTCTTCAATCGTCATGGTAGCGATGACTAAACGCAATTGACCGAACAAAATATCTTTGGATAATTCTTGAATTTGATCAAAGCTTAATCCAAGTAAACGTTCCGCAGCATTCATCATGCTGTCCGGTTCAGTAGATATGGCAACCGTAAAACGACACGGTACATCCACTCGGATATTTTGACGGCTTAAAGCATTCGTAAGATTCGCTTCGATAGAAATAGGCTTTAAATCAAGGAAAGCATAATCTTGTACTACTGGCCAGATAAACGCGCCACCACCATGAATACATCGGGAAGAGTTACCACCGGTTCTACCGTAAATCACTAAAATCTTATCCGATGGACAACGTTTGTATCGGGATAAAATAGAGGAAATTAAAGCAATCGTTAGGATTGCGGCTACAACAATTAAAATTAATAAACCCATATGTGTATGTTATTTAATATTAGGATACGTTTGCTTTTATAAAACCAATCAATTCTTTTTGGACACGACTAACGTATGCCCATCCAATACTTCTACTACTTTAACTAATGTACCTGTAGCCAAATCGCCTTCAGTAGAGACCGCATCATATTCCCGAGTGCCACCACCTAATACAATATGCACTTTCCCTTTTCCATTATTGGGAATGGTTAAATAGACGGTGGCCATCCTACCTATAGCAGTTTCTACTTTTGTCGTATTATCTTGATTCAGTTGATTCATTTGTTTCATTAACCAAAAGAAGAAAGCTACGAATGCTGATCCCACCATAGCTGCTAATACAACTAATATATATTTGTTCGATATGACATCATAAAAGGCGACGCCTGTCCAACTAAATCCAATCAAAAAATTAATGAGGTTTCGTAACGAAAAAACCTGAGACGGACCGTGGGTATCCATGTCTAGGTCACCATCAAAATCCGGTTCGATGCCATCGCCGGAATCGGCACCTATAAAGGTCATCACGGTTTGAATAATAAATAGTACACTGACACCTAATGCCAGATACCAGAACGATTTCAATAAGACATCAGCTTGTGCTAGAAATTCCATAGTCATCCTTTAGTTAAACAATATACCTATTATACTCAAAAATAGGCCCAATCTATACGTAAAACTTGGATTAAAAAAAGAATGTGTAGTATAGTATGGCAATTTTTTGTAAGTTTCAATTCTTTCCAATCTGTCCTTTTCCGCCTACTTACCGAATGTCGGATAGTACCGAAAAAGTAGTATGGATTGTACTTATATAAAACGTCCGATCGAATCGGGCGTTTTCTTTTATTTTTGGTGTTGGTATTCGAGTACTATTTCATTCATCGTATTCCGAAGAACAAGTCTATTTTTTATTACTTCATACGAGGTGGCCGATTGTACCAATTTTAAATAAGTATCTTCATATTGCATATTAGGACAAGCCATACGTGTGCTAAACATTCGATCAAATAAGATGGTTTTGCCTGTAATTAGTGCTTGACCTCCATATGTATTACATCCTGAATAACCATGAATTTTTTGATCTTTTATCTTTATAGTCGGAGGTTTCGGATATTCCGTAACATCTATGACTTTATCCGAAATTTTAACTAATGTCCAATTGCCTTCTATGCCGTCTTGGAATAAATAATTTCCGCATCCACTATACTCCTTACCCTGAATGGTAGCTTTTACTTGAGCAAAAAAAGATTCCCCGGACATGGTATTGGTACACCTTTCTTCTTTAATCGAAAGCACACAATCTCCATTAGCTGATGTGATTTTTTTACCATCTTTATCAAACGTAAATTCTCCCATTCGGAACGAGATAGAATCAAAAGGTGTTTTGAAAACGATTTTTTGTTGATTATATACATGAATGGTCCAGTCGGGCTCACTTCCATGGGCTACAAACCCTACCCCTTTTTGAAACAAGGAATGGTAAAAGGAGTTTTGCCGCTCACTAATCGGTAAGGCATGAACATCCGTAACGCCTTCCATTAGGGTTAACAGGTATTGTTTTTCAAAACCTGTTTTGAACCATTTACAATCTCGATCGAGTATGCGCATTTGTTTACCGTGAATACTCATACACTTATGATCATTAGCAGAAGAGTGTAATTGAATAATCGTATCTTCAATCCACTCCCATGCGCCACTGTCCGTAAACACGTGCCCGGTTTCTCCTAAATACCTTGAAAACGCTTTATAGGTATACCCCGAGTCGATTTGAACATGGTAGTCGATTCCTTCGCAATCCGCACAAGGTAAGACACCTTGATATACACCATGCAACACGATACCCGAACCTATATCTTCTATTGTGGAGCCTTCTTCTTTTTTCCCGGTACAAGAAAATAGAAGCGGTATTATTACAATAATTGAAAGGGCATAGCGCCAGTAAGTCATAACAAGCATTTTGTAATACAAATTTACTCTAAGGTACAAAATAAAAAAGTCCTGTAGAAACAGGACTTGGATAAAGGGTTGAGGTACGTATTATTTTACAAGCGTTACCTGCACTGCATTAGCGCCTTTTTTACCTTTTTCTACTTCAAACTGAACGGAGTCATTTTCACGAACTTTGTCTACTAAACCGGATACGTGAACGAAGATATCTTCGCCAGTGTCATCCGCTTTAATGAAACCATAGCCTTTTTCAGTGTTAAAAAATTTTACTTTTCCTGTTTTCATGGGGGTATTAAATTGTATTGATTAAACTGTGTCGAAACTAACCTTATCCGACTTTAGGAATTTAACTGAAGGCATGAAAACAATGGAAATTGTATCTGTCAATCATTAAACTAATGCAATATACCTTTTCCAAAGGTACTTACCTAATAAATTAAATAGAATTCTTTTGGGTAGCTAAACGGTGCTGGTACAAGGTTAAAACTGCTTTAATTTGCCCAAATCCAACGGCTTGCTTGAGATGGTCGCGAATGGCAGTGAGGGAAACAATACCTATTTCATCTAAGGCATCTTCAATCAATTTTCTATCAGCTGCGGTTACGAAGCGGTCCATGTCTACTTCACCGGTTGGAATAAAGTGTACTAAATGCCCTTCTATCGTAGAAGCAGCCATTCCCCTTAAAGCTGCGATTTCTTCAATCGACTTACCTTCCTTAAAAAGCTGTAGAGATATTTTCTGTGTTTCCCCTTTAGAGGAAGTGATGGATTTTACTACACCTTTAGGGCTATCCTTATCTATGGGAGCCTGAACTTCGTTCCGCACTTGTTTACGAATCAA
Source organism: Cytophagaceae bacterium (assembly GCA_025455005.1). Lineage (GTDB taxonomy): Bacteria > Bacteroidota > Bacteroidia > Cytophagales > Cytophagaceae > JALONH01. The sequence continues at coordinate 14,961 of JALONH010000034.1, read as the reverse complement.
CTCCGGAGGGGTGCCATTGGCTAAAGCATCAGCATAGGAACGGGCTAGCCAAAGTTGTTCCAACCTTCTGGATATAAACTTATCATACAGTCGAACATTTTGAACATATTGCTTCACACGTTTTTTTATAGAAAACGCTTTGATATGTTGCGCTAAAGGACTTTGAAGATGCGTAATAATTTCATTTTCCAAGTAGGCTACTGCTTTTGCTACTCGGTCTTGTAGGGGCGCATAGCCTATCTGAGGTGCTTGAGGAATCAGCTTGCGTTGTAATTCGTCTTGTAAAAATCGTTGTGCAATCCTATGTATGCGGTGCACTTGTGCATCCAGTGTAGACCATAATTCCTCTACCTGGTCTTTATCCGGTAGTTGTTTTTCTGAAGCATACGCCCGCATCTCTTCGGACTCCACAAGCCATTCTTCCCAATCAAAGGATTTTGATAAGGTATGCGCCAAATAGACTTGTTGTTGTTCCCGAAGTAATTGAGATAAAACATCCGTACTGGAACGCGTGTCCATATATGCGCAAATACGGGTATCCACCTGAATGCTTGTTGGGGTTATTTTAGACAATAACTTCAATTGATCCGTTGAGGTTAATCGGCTAAGGGCAACATATACCTGTCCGGAAGCAAAGGATTCACCGGCATCAATAACCGCACGGTCAAAGGTAAGACCTTGGCTTTTATGAATGGTAATAGCCCAAGCCAATCGTAATGGATATTGAGCAAAAGTGCCTAATTCTTCTTCCTCTAATCGGTCGTTGGATTTATCGTGAGCATACCGTATATTTTTCCAAACTTCTCTTTCCACTTTGATGGTGGTATCATCGTTTAGAGGACAAACTTCAATGGAATCGGCGCTTAAAGCAGTTACCTTAGCTAATAATCCATTATAGAATTTACGTTGATCCCCTTTATCGTTTTTGATAAACATAACCTGCGCACCAACTTTAAGTGTTAAGGAAGGCTCTACCGGAAACATCCGTTCTGAGAACTCCCCCTGGATGAGAGCTGTGTAGGTAAACTCAGGACTTTTGAGTTTTTTTAAACGATATCGATTGATGCTTTCAGATTTTTCATTATGAGTAGTTAATGTAATGTAGGATTCTTCCGAAGTAGGCCTGAAGCCGGGATCGTACCATTGATTAAGATAATCTAAATCTGAAGGTATTGTATGATTCGACCGTATTCGGTTAAGTACCTCTAAAAATGTAGAAGCTTTTTGGCGGTACACTTTATCCAATTCAATTAACGCCGGCGGGTGGTGTTGGATAACTTTAGCATCAAAGAAAAAGGGGGAGTCGTAATACAACTGTAAGACGGACCATTCGTCTGATTTACAAACCGGCGGCAATTGATATAAATCTCCAATGCACACTACTTGTACACCACCAAATGGCTCCGAAGAATGCCTATGATGCTGTAAAAGTGTATGAATGGCGTCCATCATATCGGCTCGTACCATCGACACCTCGTCTATTATTAGTGTGTCCAGTTGTTGTAAAACTTCAATTTTTGATTGGCTGAGATGAACAGTTGTAAACAAACTTTTTTGATCAACCATTCCTAAGCTACGGTGCCACGCTTCTGCTTTAGGGGTTGGTAAAAATGGTTGAAACGGAAGTTGAAATAGAGAATGTAAGGTGACGCCACCGGCGTTTATTGCAGCCACTCCGGTAGGAGCAGCGACTGCCATTTTTTTCGTAGTATCTTGAACTACTTTTTTCAAAAACGTTGTTTTCCCCGTCCCCGCTTTACCGGTAATAAAGACCGATTGACGAGTATGAAGAACAAAGTGGTAAGCTAAATCAAAAGGAACATTTTCTTCTGATTCAGTAGAAGGTGACATAGACATAATTATAGCGGTTGAATAGTAAAGTTAAAAAAGGATTTGAATTCAAACAAAGAAATAAGACTACAATACCCTTCATAAGTGGATTTTAAAGGTTACTATATGATTTAATGTTGTTTAATTAAAACATAAGAGGTATTCGTGTAGTAATTGAAGTACTTTATTTGGAATTGATACTAAAGTGTATAATTAAACCCAATACGTTTACCCTCTTAACTAAACAACTGTGCATAGTAATTTAAAGTAAATATTTAGTATCTTTGTTAAGCAAGCTGGGCACTGTTCCGACCATGATATGCCCATGGATCTTCGAAAAATCGTATATCTGCCTTCGTGCACATAACATTTTTCTCAACTATAAATGTGGGTGAGCTCGGCAGTAGCCCGAACAGCTTGCACTTTTTAACTTAAACTGTATTATGTATTCCTTACAGATCTTCATTGTATAAACACTTCAACACTTATATTCCTTGACATTTGCCGATTTTAATTTCCAAGAAGATTTACTCCTAAGCCTTGCCGATATGGGCTTCCAAGAGCCCTCCCCTATACAAGAACAAGCTATCCCCATCATACAATCCGGTAGAGATTTGGTGGCTTGTGCCCAAACCGGCACCGGTAAAACGGCTGCCTTTATGCTTCCATTATTGGATATCATAACTAGAAATGATATCGATGGATTAAAAGTATTGGTAATCGTTCCTACCCGAGAATTAGCGATTCAAATAGACCAACAGATTCAAGGTTTCTCTTATCACTTATCCGTTAGCTCTACGGCTATTTATGGAGGTGGCGATGGTGTGTCCTGGGATCAACAACGGCATTCCCTAATCAAAGGGGTTGACATAATAGTAGCCACTCCCGGTCGATTAATGGCACAATTGCAATCCGGTGTTGTATCCTTGAAAACGGTTAAACATATTGTATTAGACGAAGCCGATCGAATGTTGGACATGGGCTTTTATGATGACATTATAAAAATATTAAAACACTTGCCAACAGTACGGCAAACCATCATGTTTTCTGCCACTATGCCTCCCAAGATGCGTCATTTGGCAAAACAACTTATGTTCGATCCGGCTGAAGTTAATATATCCATTTCCCAGCCTGCAAGTGGAATACATCAATTAGCCTATTTGGTTTTCAAAGAAAACAAAAACAAGCTAGTACAACATCTTTTATCAAAGGATACATACAACAGAATTATCATTTTCACCTCTACCAAAGAAGAGGTGAAAAAACTGGAACGTGACTTGTCCAGATTAGGACTGGAGTTAAAAGGATTCCATTCTGATTTAGACCAAGAAGAACGCGAAGCCATCATGCGTAGTTTTAGAAACAATCAACTTCAACTGTTGATAGGAACTGATATTTTATCACGAGGAATAGATATAGAAGGCATAGATTTAGTCATCAATATGGAAGTACCGGGAGATCCGGAAAACTATATCCATCGGATTGGTCGAACCGCTCGAGCCTCTACAGAAGGCACCGCAATAACGTTTATTAGCGATGATGATCAGTATAAGTTTTTTAAAATTGAATCTTTAATAGGTAGAGAAGTAAACAAACTCCTTACCCCTTCTGAAATTGGAGAAAGCCCACTTTACCAACCTGAACGAAAAAAGAAAAAAGTGTTTCATCGGAAACGGAGACAATAGTACACCCAATCCCTCTTGCACCCGTTAAGGATTATACATACCAACATTACATAGTAAGATATGATCAAATTATTCTTTAGTCTTATCAGTATAGTATTAGTAGAAAGTCTATACGCACAGCAACAAGCTTCACAATGGTACTTTGGACGGAAGGCCGGGATTAGTTTCACTACCGGTCAAGCACAAACATTAAGCGATGGACAATTGAATACAGAAGAAGGCTGTATTACCATAGCGGATGGTTCCGGAAAGCTTCTATTTTATTCCGATGGTATCACCGTTTGGAATAATCAACATACCATTATGCCGAATGGTAGTAATCTGAATGGGCATCCCTCCTCTACTTCATCCGGTGTGGTAATTCAACAACCCGGAGTACCGTCAATGTATTATTTATTTACAGTAGCAGCTTCAGGAGAGGATAATGGATTGCAATATTCTGTTGTCAATCTAAGTTTACAGAATGGACTAGGTGATGTGGTGTCGGATAAAAAAAATATTCCCTTACGAACACCGGTTACAGAAAAACTAACGGCAGTATCCCATCGGAATGGCCGGGACTATTGGATTATAGCTCATGATCGAGACAATTCTACTTTTGTGGCGTACTTACTGACTACAACCGGATTAAGCACTACACCTGTAGAGTCGGCTGTTGGAACTTCGCATGCTGGGGACAATGACTTGTATACCCAAGGATATATGAAATCCAATCCCGACGGTAGTAATCTGGCCGTGGCATTAGAGGCACTACACGCAGTGGAAATTTTAGACTTTGATAATGCAACCGGAAAAGTGTCTCATCCGGTATATATAGCGATGCCATCCAATTCTTACACCTATGGTATTGAGTTTTCACCCGATGGATCCTTATTGTATGTATCAGCAGCCGGGACAGCAAAAATTTATCAATACAATTTACAAGCCGGGTCGGAAGAAGCGATCAAACAGAGTGGCATTATGATTGGTATGGCAACAAAAGCAAAATGGATAGGTGCTTTACAGATTGCTATTGACGGAAAAATTTATTTCACTTTGTATGAAACCCCGTTTTTGGGTTGTATTCCTAATCCTAACAGTGTAGGACAATCGTGTGGTTTTATGGAGAACGCAATAGACTTACAGGGTCGAAATAGCAGTTTGGGCTTACCTACCTTTAGTCAGAATTATTTTTATAAAAGCACTTCTAAAACAATTGTATATTTTGACCCATTAAAAATTAATAAAGGGTCTACTTATATTTTAAAAAGTATATTATTTGATTTTAATGCCTCTGTTTTAAAAAAAAGTTCCTATTTAGAGATAGATAAAATTGTTGCCGCATTAAAAAATGATGCCGCATTAACGGTAGTATTAAAAGGGCATACCGATAACATTGGGAACAAGTCTTACAATATTCAATTGTCGAACGAAAGAGCAAAAGCTGTAGCTCAATATATCATCAACAAAGGGATAGCGGCTAACCGAATTGTATATGAAGGTTATGGTAGCAGCCAGCCGGTTTCTACTAATGCTACAGAAGCCGGAAGAGCCTTAAATAGAAGGGTTGAGGTGGTCTTTAAATAAAAAAGAGACGAACTGATTAAATACAATGATATGCTACTCTTTTCAACAACACGTATCGTTCGACTTATCGAAATAACGCTTCTATTTACCTGAAAACGTCAAACGTGTAAAGTAAACGAATTCGTATCTCGCATTTATTTTTCGTCCTGTTGACTACATACTACTTCTTCTCTAAAATGGCTTTTAGATTTTGTAAGTTCTGTGTTTCGGCTTCTTTCAACATATCTTTAATAAAAATCGAGAAGATATTTATAGGATAGGGATCATTACCGTAAAACTCGGCACTTACTTTAGTGGTAGAGGAATCTATGGCGCTACAAATAGTAGCAGCAAGCGCTTTACTTTCCATGGGACGGGTAAAGGATAAGGCAAATACAATGCTATCGTCTGTCATACGTATAATTTCTTGTTGACCGGCGCCCACATTATCGTTTTTGCTGTCCCAAGTTTGTAGTGCACCTACTGTTCCATCCGTTCCGGTAAAGGTGTATTGAGTGGCAGGGTCTTCTTTGGCCCAGACGGTGTATTCCGATTGTTTTTGTAGTAATTTAACATAGTCGTACACTACCGATTTAGGCTGTTTTATTTCAGTTGAAACACTTACCGTATATTGTTTAGGTATAAAAAGAGCGGCGATTAACGGTAAGAGGATAAGCACTCCGATTACCATTACTATAATTTTTAAAAGTTTCATAATAGTGACGTTTAGTACTTCTAAAATACAGAAAATAAACTTTATAAAATGAGGAATCGATTAATAACCTATTAAGGTCGATCATTCTTAATCTTAAGGGAGTATATAAATCAAAAAGAGCAACTCGGATGGGTTGCTCTTTTTGATTTATACCTTAAACTAATTCCTTACTTCACTACATTCACTTTAACAGGTTTTGCAGGATAGTAAATAGTATCAGACAAAGATGTCCCCGGCGCTACCATAGGTAATACATTCTCTTCTTTCATCACATGTGCATGAATCAAGAATGGTCCTTCGTGTGCAGTCGCTTCATCGATGGCTTTTTTCAATCCTTCGGAAGTATCGCAATACACTGCTTTTACGCCGCAAGCTTGAGATAATGCAACAAAGTCCGGATTCAATAAATTTACACCACTGTAGTTTTTAGCATAAAACTGCTCTTGCCACTGACGAACCATCCCCAAATAATTGTTATCTAATACCACAATCTTCACCGGCCATTTTTCTTGTACACACGTAATCAATTCTTGCATATTCATCTGAAAAGAGCCATCACCGGTTACACACCACACATCGTTAAACGGCAAGGCAGCTTGTGCTCCCATGGCAGCCGGTAATCCAAAGCCCATGGAACCTAATCCACCGGAAGTGACGAAGTGATTGGGTTTTAATCGTTGACAATATTGAGCCGCCCACATTTGATGTTGTCCTACATCTGTAGATACAACCGCGTTGCGATCCATCTTATCATTTAATATTTGTAAAGCAGAAATTTGCGTAAACTTATTTAAATCAGCAGGTGCCAATGGATATTCTTCTCGCTGTTCATCTAAATGCGCTCTCCAGGCGGCACGGTCTCTTGTATTTTTTTCGTTCCGAGTATCCGGTATACGGTGTATAACTGTTTTTAAATCACCGTTGATGAATACTTGTGTTTTCACGTTTTTGCTCGACTCACTCTTATCGATATCTACGTGCAACACTTTTGCTTTAGGAGCGAACTCCGCCAACTTACCGGTAATACGGTCATCGAAACGAATACCCCAAGCCACAATTAAGTCTGCTTCTTGAACCGCATCGTTACAGTACTTCATACCATGCATTCCTAGCCATTGGAAATACAAAGGATCATCGTGTTCCATAGCTCCGATACCTAATATGGTAGAGATTACCGGAATATTTTCTCGATGAACAAAGGTGCGTAGTTCTTCCCATGCTTTAGACAATAAAATTCCATGACCGGCAAGGATAAGAGGCCGTTCTGCTTGTTGGAATAACGCTACTGCTGCTGCTATATCCGCATCCGTAAAATTGTTGACGATTTCCGGTGTAGGTTTTTTGAATTGTGTTTCCCAATCTTCATCCAACTCCACATATTCTCCTTGAATACTTCTAGGAACATCTATCAATACCGGACCCGGACGACCACTTACTGCTACGCTGTAAGCTTCCATGAATATATCCGCTGCTTTAGCTAGGTCGGTAATCAAATATGTTTTTTTCGTAATCGGTATACAGATACCGGTTATATCGGTTTCTTGAAATGCATCCGACCCTATCAAATGATAGGCTACTTGACCGGTAATAGCTACCATAGGTACACTATCCGCATAGGCATCTGCAATTCCGGTAACTAAATTCGTTGCACCAGGACCTGAGGTTGCCAAACAAAACCCGGGTCTACCGCTGACGCGTGCATATCCATTAGCCATGAAAGCGGCTCCTTGTTCATGACGAACCAACACACTATTCAGACTACTGTAAGCCAGTGCATCATAAATAGGTAATATAGCTCCGCCCGGATAGGCAAAAAGGTCGCGCGCATCCAATAACTCTATAATACGAACGATGTACTCTGCTCCTCTTAATTTAATTTTTGGCTTCATAAGATATTGCTCGAGGTGGTGTTGCTTAATCTACTATTATTTATCTGTTACACAGCCTTCAGAGGCTGTTGCAACTGTTTTCATGTATTTATATAACACGCCGGATGTAGCGCGGGGTGCAGGTTGTTTCCATTCTGCTTTCCGTTTTGATAATTCTTCATCCGACACTTTCATTTCCAATACTCTTTTTTCAGCATCGATACGAATGATATCGCCGTTTTGAATAAGACCAATTGGTCCGCCGTCAAAGGCTTCCGGCGTGATGTGCCCTACCACAAATCCATGGGTTCCACCGGAGAAACGGCCATCGGTAATCAATGCACACTGATCCCCTAATCCTAGGCCCATCAACAATGCCGTAGGTTTTAACATTTCCGGCATGCCCGGACCGCCTTTAGGTCCTACATTACGAATGACAATTACTTCTCCTGCTTTAACTTCATTAGCTTCCAAACCGGCATTAACCGCTTCTTCCGAATCGTATACCCGTGCAGGGCCTTCAAAATACAAGCCTTCTTTACCTGTAATCTTAGCCACTGATCCTTGTGGTGCTATGTTGCCAAACAACATCTGTAAGTGTCCGGTCTTTTTAATCGGATTATCCCAAGAATACATCAAATCTTGTTCGTTTGGAATATCGATTGCTTCTTCTAAATTCTCCCCTACTGTTTTTCCTGTTACGGTCATACAGTCAGTATGAATCAAACCGCGTTTTGCCAACATCTTCATAACAGACTGCACACCGCCGATAGCATCCATATCTTCCATCATATATTTGCCGGAAGGTTTTAGATCGGCTAATAAAGGCGTCGTATCACTAATGCGTTGGAAATCGTCTAGTGTTAAAGTAAGACCCGCAGCACGTGCCATTGCGATTAAATGTAAAACAGCATTGGTAGAGCCCCCCAGCACAATAATCACCCGCATAGCATTTTCAAATGCTTTCATGGTCATTATATCTAAGGGTTTAATATCTTTTTCAAGCAAGTTATAAATGGCTTTCCCGGCGTTAGCGGCTTCATTCTTTTTCTTCTCACTGGTGGCAGGAGCAGACGATGAATACGGCAAGGATAATCCCATTGCTTCAATAGCAGAGGCCATCGTGTTAGCGGTGTACATACCACCACAAGCACCGGCACCCGGACAAGCATTTTTAATAATACCTTGGTAATCCTCTTCTGATAGTTTACCTGCTACTTTTTGACCTAAGGCTTCAAAAGCAGAAACGATATTAAGCTTCTCCCCTTTCCAATGCCCGGAACGAATTGTTCCGCCGTATACCATAATCGATGGTCGATTCAAACGTGCCATCGCTATTACGGCACCCGGCATGTTTTTATCACAACCGACAACAGTAATTAATGCATCGTAATAATGAGCACCGGCTATGGTTTCGATCGAATCAGCAATCACATCTCGAGAAACTAACGAAAAGCGCATTCCATCTGTACCCATCGAGATTCCATCGCTCACCCCAATAGTATTGAAGCTCAAGCCGACTAAGTTGTTTCGAGTAACACTTCCTTTGATTTGCCCTTGCAAAATATTCAAGTGCATGTTACAGGTATTGCCATCGTAGCCGGTACTACCTATTCCTACGATTGGTTTTTTCATGTCCTCATCTGAAAACCCGGCACCGTACATCATAGCTTGAGAAGCCGGTTGCGAAGGGTCTTGCGTGAGTCGCTTACTATATTTATTTAATTCGTTTGCCACAAGTGATGAATTTAAGCGGTTACTTTAGCGTATTTCTCTACTAACTTAGCGATGTAAGCTCCAACTTCTGTAGTAGAGCTAGGATTTTCACGGCGAATGTCTACCGTAACAATTCCGTCCTCCAGAGATTGTACTACTGCATTTCGTATCGCTTTCGCCTCTTCTAACATCCCAAAAGAAGTTTCTAACAACATAGCTGCTGATAAAATAGCTGCACATGGGTTAGCAATATTTTTTCCTGCACCTTCCGGATAAGAACCATGTATAGGTTCATACAATGCTACAGCGCTACCCACAGAAGCTGAAGGCAACATACCCATTGAACCGGTGATGACAGAAGCTTCATCCGTAATGATATCGCCGAACATATTTTCGGTTAATACTACATCAAAATAAGCCGGTTGTGTAATGATTTTCATAGCAGCGTTATCTACAAACATGAAGTCTAAGTCTACATCTGAGTAGTGAGCGGCATGAAACTCTTTTACCACTTCTCTCCACAAACGAGAAGATGCTAACACATTCGCTTTATCTACTAATGTCACACGGTTGCGACGAATTCGAGCAGATTCGAAAGCTAATTTGCTGATGCGTTCAATTTCAGCACGTGTGTAAGTACACGTATCAAATGCCATATTACCATCTTCGCTTCGACCACGAGTACCAAAGTAGATACCACCGGTTAATTCACGAAATACTACGAAGTCTACACCACTCACTAAATCTGCACGAAGAGGAGAAGCGTTTTCTAAAATTTTGTACGTATTTACCGGACGAATATTTGCAAATAAACCTAAGGCTTTACGCATGGCTAACAGGCCTTGTTCCGGACGTACTTTTGCTTTAGGATCGTTGTCGTATTTTGGGTGACCAATAGCGCCGAATAAAATAGCATCTGCTGATTGACATACTTTCAATGTCTCATCAGGGAAAGGGTTACCGGTAGCGTCAATGGCTACAGCACCAACTAATGCTTCCGTATAATGAAATTTATGACCAAAAGATTTTTCGATAGCGTTTAAAACTAATAATGCCTGATCCGTTACTTCCGGACCTATACCATCTCCTTTTAATACTGCAATTTTCTTTTCCATTTTTTCAAGCTTTTAGCTTTAAGCTTAGAGCTTAAAGCACGTTTCTTTATATTTCTTTTCGTTAAAATTAGCTTACAAAGCTTAGATACTTAGATGATTTCTCGTACGCTTCGATTTTATCTTTTTGGGATAATACATAATCGATATCATCGTAACCGTTGATTAAGCACGTTTTTTTGTATTCGTTGATCGCAAACGATTCTTTCTTTTCCGTACCGGCGATTTGAATGAATTGATTTTGTAAGTCTACAATCAATTCCATCTTATTATTGGCATTCACAGCTGAGAAGATTTCTGCAAGAAATGCATCTGATACTTGAACCGGAAGGATGCCATTATTCAGGGCATTGCCGCGGAATATGTCAGCAAAGAAAGAGGATACCACAACTCGGAAGCCGGCGTCACCGATTGCCCATGCTGCGTGCTCACGAGAAGAACCGCAACCGAAGTTTTTACCGGCGACTAAAACTTTACCGCTGTAACGAGGGTCGTTCATCACGAAATCTGCTTTAGGGGTATTGTCTTCATTGTATCTCCAGTCACGGAATAAGTTTTGTCCGAAACCTTCTTTAGTAGTAGCTTTTAAGAAACGTGCCGGGATGATTTGATCCGTATCTACATCTTCAATTGGAAGAGGCACGATGGTAGATTGTATAGTTGTAAATTTTTCCATGGTTAGGAAGTATTGAATGTTTTAGATTAGTTCATGAATTCACGTACGTCGACAATTTTACCCGATACAGCAATAGCTGCAGCAGTAAGTGGACTTACTAAAAGAGTGCGGGCTCCGGGACCTTGACGACCTTCAAAGTTACGATTAGAGGTTGACACACAATATTCTCCTTTAGGTACTCTATCTTCGTTCATTGCCAAACAAGCTGAGCAACCCGGTTCGCGCAACTCGAATCCTGCATCTGCTAATACTTTATCAATACCTTCTGCTATTGCTTGACGTTCTACTTGTTTAGAACCCGGAACGATTAACGCATTGATGTTCGCTGCTTTTTTCTTTCCTTTTACAAAATTGGCAAAGGTTCTTAAATCTTCTATACGACCATTGGTACAAGAACCTAAGAATACCCAGTTCACTTGTTTACCGGCGATCTTCTCTCCTTCTTTAAAGCCCATATATTCTAAGGCTTTATTGAACGTTAATTTATTACTTTCTTCCACTTGTTCGATAGAAGGAATGCTACCGGAAACTTTGATACCCATACCCGGGTTGGTTCCGTAGGTTATCATCGGTTCGATATCGGCTGCATCATAAGACAAAACTCTGTCGAAAGTAGCATCTGCATCAGAATATAATGTTTTCCAGTACGCTACAGCTGCTTCCCACTTATCTCCTTTAGGCGCAAATTCACGACCTTTGATGTAATTGAAAGTAGTTTCATCCGGCGCAATCATACCCCCGCGAGCTCCCATTTCAATACTCATGTTACAGATGGTCATGCGTGCTTCCATAGTTAAAGAAGTAATGGCAGTTCCACAAAACTCTAAGAAATACCCGGTACCACCGGCAGCAGAAATTTTAGATATAACATATAATACGATGTCTTTTGATGTTACCCCTTTACCTAACGTACCATTGATTTCAATCTTCATGGTTTTAGGTTTAGACTGCATGAGGCATTGAGTAGCCAATACTTGTTCCACTTCAGAAGTACCGATACCAAAGGCGATAGAGCCAAACGCTCCGTGCGTAGAGGTATGTGAATCCCCACATACTATAGTCATACCGGGCAACGTCGTTCCGGTTTCAGGACCTACAACGTGGACTACACCTTGAGATGGGTGACCTAAACCGAATAAAGTAACACCGTATTTGTTACAGTTGTCTGTAAGTGTGTCCACTTGTTTACGAGACAACTCTTCTTTAATAGGTAATGCTTGTCCTTTAGTAGGTACGTTGTGGTCTGGAGTAGCAAGCGTACGTTCCGGACGGAACACGCCGATACCCCGTTTGCCAAGTCCTGCAAAGGCTTGGGGGCTCGTCACTTCGTGAATTAATTGTTTGTCGATATACAAAATACTAGGACCATCTTTCACCTCGGTTACCACGTGTGCGTCCCAAACTTTTTCGAATAATGTTTTTCCCATGATGTGAGTAAAAGGTAATTTATTTAACAATTTCAGTTTCGCGCATTAATTCATGCAAATGATCGTCGTCTACTTGTTTCAATCGATCAGCCATATCCAAGAAGCGTTTGTACGCATCATCTAATTGATCTTTGGACAACATATAACCGATATTAGCCAGACGATGATTTAAAGCGGCTCTTCCGCTACGCGCCGTTAGCAAGATAGAAGATGCATCTGCGCCTACATCTGCCGGATCCATAATTTCATAGGTCTCTCTGTGTTTCAAGAAACCATCTTGGTGGATACCGGATGAGTGAGCAAAGGCATTGCGACCTACAATGGCTTTGTTGGATTGTACCGGCATACGCATCATGGTGGAAACCATGTGGCTGATCGGCACTAATTTTTTTGTATTGATATTGGTTTCTAATCCTAAGTACGGGTGGCATTGTAAGATCATGGCGACCTCTTCTAATGCTGTATTGCCGGCGCGCTCGCCTATACCATTGATGGTACATTCTACTTGCATGGCACCGTTCGTAAGGGCTGCAATGGAGTTTGCCGTTGCTAGTCCTAAATCGTTGTGGCAATGTGCCGATAAGATGGCTTTGTCAATATTGGGAACGTTATTCATTAAGTATTTAATGCGTTCTCCATATTGCCAAGGCAACATATATCCTGTAGTGTCCGGGATGTTGACAACATCTGCTCCGGCAGCAATAACTGTTTCTACCATTCGTGCTAAGAATTCTTGATCCGCTCGACCGGCATCTTCACAGAAAAATTCTACTTCGTGTACTACTTTTTTTGCTTGGCGAACGGCAGCAGCGGCCATTTCCAAGATATTTTCACGTGTTGTTCTTAATTTATGTTGAATATGGATATCGGAAGAACCAATTCCGGTATGAATTCGACTGCGTTTGGCAAAACGTAGAGCTTCACCGGCTACGTTAATATCTACTTCCTTGGCACGAGTAAGTGCACAAATCGTAGGGCGGGTAACCGCTTTGGTGATTTCAACTACGGAATTAAAGTCTCCGGGACTGGAGACGGGGAAGCCCGCCTCAATGACATCGACACCCAACTCGTCCAAGGCTTTTGCCACCGTGATTTTCTCTTCGGTGTTTAATTGGCAGCCCGGAACTTGCTCTCCATCGCGCAACGTGGTGTCGAACACATAAATTCTTTTTGCCATAAATTGTTGTTCTGAAATAAACTAATTAGTTAGTACTCTATACGTTAACCCAAAGGCTTTCCTTCGGTTAGGGAGGAATATCGGATTGATTTCGAACTCAAGCGATGCTCCAGGTTAAATTATAGTAAACAAAAATACTATTTTAGTTGGTTGCAGAAGGGTAAAATTAAAATATTTTTACGGTTTCAGAGAAAAAATAAAATCTAAAATAGTTAAATTATACTGCATTATTATAATGATTTACAGTTATTTAAATAATTATTGATACTACAGTTTACACCATTTCCAGTGGAAAAATAGACATTAGATTATTCTTATATCAACAATCGACTGGTATTATTTTAAAAGTTAAATTTTTTTTAAAACTGAGCTCCTACCCGAAAGGTAATTAGATTAGAAGTGTTGGTAAGGTTAGTTTCAAAATATCGATGCCACTCATAGTTTAAGGTAAAATATAAAGCCGTAGTAGGGCTTACAAATGTGCGTACCCCAACTTGAGGACTGACAACCGTTCCCATTTTAGTAGATCTTTCGTACAAGCCTAGTGTTTTCCCGGCTGAAAAAGCCAGTAAAGGAGAAACTCTCCCTTTCAACGGTGTAAACATAGCATCCAAAGTAAAGGGTGCGGTCAGTTGGTTGTTAGACGCATATACCTTTAAGCCTGTCCCAATACCGGCCTGAAACAAAGAATTAAATCTATAAGCGTTCTGTATATTTAGTGCGAATAGATTTTCTGTTGGTCCCGGGACAACTTGACCGGTTCCTTTAAATTCTACTTCAGCATTGCCTACCCCCGCTTGAAAATCCATTCCTAAAACATACCCTTTTGATTTAAATGAAGGTGAAGAATTCACAATAGTATCCTGAGCTAAAGCATTAAATGCTAAACAAGTAATCAGTACGATGTAATTTAAATTTTTCATATAGCTTTATTTTATAATTTGTATCCAACCTTTTAAATCGCAATCGTTTTCAGAACGATATCGATAATAATAAAACCCCTCCGAGATGGAATATGCATTCCAATTGTGATTATAATTTCCTGATTCGTATACCAAATCTCCCCAAGAAGAATATACCTGTAAATGTCCTGACTCCAGATCAATGGGTATAATCTGTAAAACATCATTCTTCCCATCACCGTTAGGGGTGATAAGATTAGGAAATAAAAAATCCGGATAACTCATCTCAATACTATCTTTTTCTACAC
>JALONH010000033.1 GCA_025455005.1 Cytophagaceae bacterium | reverse complement strand
CAAAACAATATCATTCGCGCTCAAACCTCGCTGAACCAAAAAGTCTTTTGCATAGGTTCTCGAATCCGTTCCGTTTATTTTGGAAAGCGCGTTGCCCGTGTTTGTATTCCAATCTATATCTTTAAATCTATAGGGAAATCCAATATTGGCTGAGGAGGTATAGGTATAATAGTTACCCGGACAAATATCGGATGGCCCTGATACGGTGGGATTCGCCAAACAACCTTGACCATACGATACATACGTAGTCAAGAGCAGTAGATAGCCTAACAGAAATTGTTTTTTCCTTGACCATACGATACATACGTAGTCAAGAGCAGTAGATAGCCTAACAGAAATTGTTTTTTCATAAAATTTTGGTTTAAAAAGTATTATGTTTAAAAAAGTATTATGTCTAAAAAGTATTATTACTTTATTATTTAATACTCGAACCCAAAACTATACATTCATTTTATGTTATAAAAAAATTTTATTGAATAAGTTTAAATCTATTTTAAAATTACAATTCTATATTCTTTAAGTTATAATTTCCATCTAGGATGGCACAAACAAAAAAGGTCTTGATTTCTCAAGACCTTTTTTGTTGTTAGGAAAATATTCAGAAAGACTATTTTTCAGTCTTTTTACTTTCTTTAATTCTAGCACTTTTACCTTTTTTATCGCGTAGATAGAAAATGCGTGCTCTACGAACTACACCTTTACGAATAAGCTCTACTTTATCTATAAACGGAGATACAGCCGGGAAAATTCTTTCCACTCCTACACCATTCGATACTTTACGAACGGTAAAAGACTCTCCATTTCCACTATTTTTGCGTTGAATAACAACACCTTGGTATTGCTGAATACGCTCTTTGTTACCTTCTTTAATTTTTACGTGCACGTTTACGGTATCTCCCGCTTTGAACTCCGGTAACGCTGACTTTCTGTCTGCGTACTCTTGTTCTACAATGCTTATTAAATTGCTCATATGATGAATATTTTATTCAGATTCCCGACAAAGGACTGCAAATATAGCAGAGTAGAATCTATTTTCCAAAGTTTTATTAAAAATAAAGTTGCCCTTCGAGGCTACACAAAAAGTCTTTAACTACTGATTATCAGTATAATGTAATTATTTTCCGGAATCGTATTTCTGATATAAATCCGGACGACGTTTCTTTGTTCGTTCCAGCGCTTGTTCCATCCTCCAATTTTCGATATTGGCTTCATGACCGGATAATAATATTTCCGGCACTTTTAATCCTTTATACTCTGCAGGACGTGTATAAACAGGAGGAGCTAACAATCCATCTTGATGAGAATCGGTTAAAGCAGAAGTTTCATCTGAAATAACCCCCGGTATAATACGCAGAATAGCATCCGTGATGACCGCAGCCGGCAGTTCTCCGCCCGACAATACAAAATCTCCGATACTCCACTCTTGCGTAATCAGCAATTCGCGTGCTCGCTCGTCTATCCCTTTATAGTGACCACATACAAGAATTAAATTTCCTAATAACGAAAGGGCATTCGCATCCCGTTGGGTAAACGTAGGACCATCCGGTGTCACATAAATAATTTCATCGTATTCCCTTTCTGCTTTAAGGGATTGAATACATCGATCCAGCGGTTCTATCATCAACACCATACCGGCACCGCCTCCGTATACATAATCATCTACTTGTTTGTGAGCATACGTGGTATACGCTCTCAAGTCATGGACCACCACTTGAGCAATTCCTTTATCTTGAGCACGCTTTAATATAGAATGCTGAAAAAAACTTTCGAGTAATTTCGGAACTACAGAAATGATATCAATGCGCATCTTCTATTTCCTCCCAACCATCGTCTTGCGTAGTAGGCGAATTCGACAAATAAATATCCAATAAACCATCCGGTAAAAGAGTCAATACCATTTTTGTACGATGGTCGATACTTTGTACAATCGGCTCAACAGCAGGAAACATCACCGCAACACCTTTATACTCCATTACTAATATTTCTTGAAGGGATTTTTGAATGAAATCAGTTATGGTTCCTAGTGTACCTAAACGTTCATCGACTACTTGATACCCTTCGATTTGTTGTAAAAAAAGTCTTCCTTCATCTGCCTCATCCAGTAAGTGAATAGGCAAATACAATGCGGCTCCTACGAGAGCAGAGGCGGCTGTTGTAGAATCGACATCTTCAAATCCCAGAATAACTTTTGACTGATTGGTTACTTTATAATAGGATATAAAAAAAGGAATCTGCTTTTGTTTAATTTCCACAAAAACAGATTCCAATGTTTCGTAGGCAGCCGTGTCTTCGCTGTAAATATCAGCCAACACTTCTCCTTTTACACCGTGCGTTTTAACTATTTTACCCCAAAGGATAGTTTCGGACGGTGCGTTCATAACTTATTCTGCCGCTGCTTCTCCTTCAGCTGCCGGAGCTTCTGCAATATCCGCCGCTGCTACAGGATTTTCTGCAACAATTTTCTTTGCTTTCACTTTTTCAGCGATCGCTTCTTTCACTTTAGACTCAGCAGCTAAACGTGCTTTTTGATCTGCCGCTTTTTTAGAAGCTAAATCAGCTTTTGCATTTTCAGTTTCAGATGATTTTTTAGTTAACCAATCTGCTAATTTTTTATCCGCTACTTCTTGAGTTAAAGCGCCTTTGTTCACACCTATTTGTAAGTGTTTACGGAACAAAATACCACGACCGGATAAAATGGTGCGAGTAGTGTCAGTAGGCTGAGCCCCTTTCATTACCCATTGGAATGCTTTTTCATCGTTTAATACCAAAGTGGCAGGATTGGTATTAGGGTTGAATGTACCCAACTTTTCGATGAACTTACCATCACGAGGAGATCTAGAATCGGATACGACTACATCATACATAGCCATTTTCTTTCTACCTCTTCTGGACAAACGAATTTTAACTGCCATAACAATTTTAAATGTTAAATGAATAAAGAGAAGTGGAACCCGTCCACTCATCGGTTTTTTTATGGGGTACAAAATTACCCTTTATTTTATCGAATTACAAACATATACAAGGCTTTATTACAATTAGAAGGGATTTTATTTCTGTTTTAATCAAAAAAAGAAGGTTTTACCGTAGATTTACTGTTCAAAATCCTTTTGTTAGGAAAGAAACCGATCTGGTTTAAAGTAAAAAAGTGTAGGGTTTGTATCTATAACATCTCCCTGAATGAACTAAAAACCAGTACGTTTTCTACTAAATAACCTATTGATATAAACAATGAAAACACTCTGTTTTGCAACCCATAATCTGAATAAACTAGCTGAAATTCAACTTCAAATGGAGTCTATCTGCTCGATTGTGGGATTAAAAGACATACAGTGTTTCGAGGAAATACCTGAAACACAAGACACCATTGAAGGCAATGCGGCACAAAAAGCACAATATGTATTGGAACAATATGGTGTACCCTGTTTTGCCGACGATACCGGTTTAGAGATCGACGCGTTACAAGGCCGACCCGGCGTATATTCTGCTCGATATGCAGGTCCCGGTTGTTCCCCGGAGGATAATATGGAAAAGGTATTACAAGAAATGTCGGGTATTCAAGAACGGGGGGCTCAATTTAAAACAGTATTACATCTTTGTTTAGAAAAGAAGACGTATGTATTTACCGGAATTGTAAGAGGAAAAATTCTCGAGCATAAAAAAGGAAACAAAGGCTTTGGTTATGATCCTATTTTTCAACCGGAAGGTTACACGCGTACATTTGCTGAAATGACGATGGAAGAAAAAAACACCCTATCCCATAGAGGTAAAGCGACAGCTCAACTCATTGCCTTTTTAAAACAACACTATTCTCTATGAAGCCCGTCGTTGTTGGTATTTGTGGGGGCAGTGCCTCCGGCAAAACACATGCCATACGTCGTTGGAAAGCGGCGTTAGGACTACCCTCTGTGGTTTTTGAATTAGATCGTTATTATAAACCCAGATCAGAGCAACAAACCGATGCATTAGGATACAAAAACTTTGACTTACCGGAGGCTTTAGATCTCGAAAAAATGGAAAAGGACTGGCATCAATTATTGCAAGGACAATCCATTCAACAACCGCTTTACACATATAATCATAAGGAAGAAGTTCGTATGGAGACGTTGTTTCCCCAACCGGTAATATGGGTCGATGGTATTTTTACTTTTCATTTAGATTTCATTGACGATGCACTGGACCTGCGTATATGGTTGGATGCGCCCTTTGAACAAAAGAAAGAGCGTCGACTTCAACGCGATACGGCAGAAAGAGGGTACACCGCAATGGAAATCCTTTATCGATTTACTGTTCATGCTGAAGAAAGTTATATTCAATATGTACTCCCATACAAAGGATACGCTGATTTTCACTTAGATACGGAAAATTCGAATGAATTAGAGGACACTGCTATCTTAGATCGCATTTACCTCTTGCAGGGATTAAATAAATAAATTGCAGGGTCTCTCCTTTTTTAGTAGTTTTGGCGTCCTTGAATGGGTTTTCATGCATCGCGTTAGTATCTATCATCGTTGTCTAAGTACTATACTGAGTATAGTGTTGCTCTGCTTTATTTGGGCAGCCTATTCGAATGATGGTTCAGAGGCTACCGTTTCAAAACATAAAAAAACAACGGCAACCGGTACTGCTCCTGAGGTGGTATTTTCTAGCCCCGGTACAGGATATACGGTAGATTTTTCTTCTTTTGAAAAAATACTTTGGGTACCCGGACAAATAGAAGTATCGGACTACTTGGAGCAACCTATTGTGACTACACTGTCGGATGGCACAGCGATTCGATCTGTTTTTTTAAAAGTTTTATTGACGGATATATTATCACCTCAAGCACCTTAACAAGATTTGTAACTTCTTGTAGATATACTCTACCTTATTCTTTAATTATTTATTCATTCTTTATTTCGTTTCATTACTATCATGCGTAACAAAAATCTCGTAATCGCACTCACTATCATTGTAACCGTAGTGTGTCTTTTATTGATCTCCTTCACGTTCGTGGCGCGCTCCATAGAACAAGAAGCTTCCGACTATGCTCGGGAATCCGACAACACGGTCAATGTCCTTAAAAAAGCACATTACTTAGACTCTATTTATGAGAAACCGGTATACAATTTATTTGGTTTTATACCAATGACCTACAAAGAAGTAAAAGAGTTGGAGCTTGCTCTAGGTCTTGACTTACAAGGTGGGATGCACGTTGTACTTGAAGTTTCTCCTATCGAAATACTAAGAGTAATGGCCGGCCCTAATGCTGAAAACGCCACGTTTAAAGCAGCCATCAAAAATGCTCAAGAAAAACAAAAAAGTAGTCAAGATGAATTTCAAGACCTGTTTTTCCAAGAATACAAAAGTTTAGCCGGTGAAGGTGCCCTAAAGAAAATCTTCGCTAACTCTACCAATAAAGGTATAATAACAGCTCGAACTACTGATGAGGAAGTAGAAGAAATCATTAATCGAGAGATTGATGAATCTGTAGACCGTTCCTTAAGTATTTTAAGAAATCGTATAGATAAATTTGGTGCCATCCAACCGAATTTACAACGTATTCGTGGAACGGGAAGAATATTAGTAGAACTTCCGGGAGTAGAAAACCCACAACGTGTTCGCAATTTATTACAAGGAATGGCGAAACTAGAGTTTTTGGAAGTGTATAATTTAAATGAAGTGGGAGATCGTATCTCCAAAATGGAAGAGTACTTACAATCGGTTGAAAAAGCGAAAGAAGATGCTCAAGCTGTTTTAGACACCTTAACTACTAAAGATTCTACGTCAAAAACGGCCGGTTCATCCGGAGATTTATTTGTTAACGATACAAAGAAACAGGATTCTACTGTAGCTTCTGCTGATAGCACCAGAGCTAAAAAGGACACTACACAAAAGGCGTCTACCTTTTTCCGTTTAGCAAAAGGTTATTTTGCTTTTGATAAAAAAGATACTGCAACCATAAACAAATTATTAGCCTTACCACGAGTGCAAGAAATCTTGGGTCGCGATTTTCAATTTTTGTGGGCAAAGAAAGCATATGATACCGGTGGTGACAGCTTAGAAGTTTTCGAATTATATCCGGTAAAACGTTTACGTAATGGCGCACCTGCTTTAACCGGTGATGTTATCACGGATGTTCGGTATGGCTTAGCTCAGAACGGCAAAGGGTATGAAGTATCTATGTCGATGAATACGGCTGGTGCAGCTGAATGGAGAAAGATAACAAAGGCTGCAGCTAATCGTTTTCAATCTTCTAACCAACCACAACGAATCGCAATAGCCTTAGATGGTATGGTCTTTTCTGCACCTTCAGTACGCGAAGAAATTCCTAATGGTAGTTCCAGCATATCCGGTGACTTTACTTTAGAAGAAGCTAATGATTTGTATACCGTATTAAAAGCAGGTAAACTACCGGCTCCTGTTCGCATCGTCGAAGAGGTGATTGTGGGGCCAACCTTAGGAGCAGAATCCATCACTTCCGGTTTAATCTCTTTGCTTTGTGGTATAGGGGTTGTCGTTTTGTTAATGATAATGTATTATAATAAAGGAGGTATCATTGCGGATATTGCCTTATTGTTTAACGTATTGTTCACGTTAGGTTTCTTAGCTTCGATGAACTCAGTGTTAACTTTACCGGGTATAGCAGGTATTGTTTTAACATTAGGTATGTCAGTAGATGCGAACGTTCTAATTTTTGAACGTATTAAAGAAGAATTAGCTGCCGGCAGATCTTTAGTTGAAGCCATCAATGCTGGGTATGACAAAGCGTTTAGCTCTATCTTTGACTCAAACGTAACGACTGTTTTAACCGGTGTTATTTTAGTGTTGTTAGGAGAAGGCCCGGTAAAAGGATTCGCCATTACCTTAATCCTTGGGGTTATGTGTTCGTTCTTTACAGCCGTGTTCATTTCTAAAGTAATCATCCTTTGGATGGTAGGGAACAAAGGAGATGGAAATGTATCCTTTACTACTTCTATATCTAAAAACTTATTCCGTAATTTAAATTTACAGATTATACAGAAACGCAAAATTGCTTATGCGATATCTTCTATCCTTTTGATTGCGGGATTTGTAAGTATTTTTGCTCAAGGTGGATTAAACCTTGGCGTGGATTTCAAAGGAGGTCGTTCATATATTTTAGAATTTAAACAACCTGTTGAAGTAGCTACAATAAAATCCGCTTTAGGAACAGTGTTTACAGGTGCTACAGAAGTAAAAACGTATGGGTCCAATACGAAAATTAAGGCAACAACTGTACACTTAGTAGAAGATGAATCTACCTCGGGTGACAGTATCGTTCAGACGATGCTTGTACAATCATTAAGCTCAATTTCAAAAGACAACCCATATCAAATCATTAGTACGTCTAAAGTTGGCGCTACAGTAGCGGATGACATTAAGAGTTCTTCTTGGAAGTCTATTTTAGTTTCGTTAATCGGTATCTTTATTTATATCTTAATCCGATTTAGAAAATGGCAATTCTCTATGGGTGGTGTAGTAGCCTTATTTCACGACACCATGATGGTTTTAGCTATCTTTGGCATATTGCGCTGGTTAGACATTAACTTTGAAATCGACCAAGTAATTATCGCAGCCTTGTTAACCATTGTCGGTTTCTCTATTAACGATACCGTTATCGTATTTGACCGTGTTCGTGAATTTGTCAAAGACGGTTCGAAGCTAAAACTGGAGGAAATGTTAAATGCTGCCATTAATAGTACACTAAGCCGTACAATCATGACCACAGTGACAGTATTAGTATCGATATTGATATTAGCCATCTTTGGTGGTGAGGCGTTACGCGGATTCTCTGTCGCGTTACTAATCGGTGTAGTGTTCGGTTCTTACTCTACTTTATTCATAGCCATTCCAATGGTATTGGATTTAAGAAGTAAAGCTGAAAAATCGGTAGACAACCATTTGACAGAAAAAAAATAAACCATTAGACCTCATAAAAAAAAGTCCCGACCTACATCGGGACTTTTTTTATTGCTTATATATTTTCAACTCTTTTAACGATGAATAATTGATTTGCATATCTGAAAAATTATCCATCCATACACTAGGATGAAAGTATACTTCTTCTGCATGTTTACTCCAGTCCCAATACGACCTGTATAAATACAAAGATAAATTTTCGGCCACCATAAAGGACCAATCCACCGAAGCTTGATTTTTTAATACCACTTGAAGAGGCTCTTTAAGATGCAAAGTATTGTACCCATCGCTTCCTAAAGAATCTCTATATACGTCGGTATAGTCTATATCAATATCCGCTGAATCCGCCACCACGTTAAACGGTGTAGTAATATGGAACGAGTCCGTCATCTTGAGCTGTACATTTACTTGTGCGGATTGAATCGAGATTAATTTGGGAGTATATATTTTAATTGTAAACCCCACATCATAGGCACCACCCTCTCCATATGTATCCGGATAGGGTTCTACTGCCACAACCTCTGCTGTTGCGGCATCATAAGAAACCCCGGTTTGTTGCTGTTGCACTTTTGCTACTTGCCCCCGTTGCCATTGTTTAAATTTAACGTCATCGCAAAATAAAACTAGACTGTCGTCCGATTGACGAATTGTTATAAAAGAGCGCAATGAGCTATCCATCTCGATATAATTTTTTTCGGACAGAATCACTTCTACTGTTAATCCTCTATGTTCTTTATTTAATTTTAAATTTTGAAAGGCTTTTAAGGGTAAATAGATTTTTTTCAAACTATCTTCCTTATCCCTATCCCCATAAAGTCCGGCTCGTATTCGATTATTGAAAGGACGTGCCGTAAAATAGGGCATAGCCAGAACGACCAAATTGATACTTATGAAAACAATTATACTATATCGCATATTAAATTTGTTTTTCTTTTAATGCCAAATAACTTAAACTTAAAAGTCCAGATGGAATAAAGAACAATAGAAAATAATATACCGGCATTAATTCCTTCATATCTATTTCTATATACAAATTATTTTGTATTCTATGATACGAAGTTGAATCCACGACATCTGCTTGCCAAGGATAATCGATAAAAATAGATCCGCCATTCTTATGAAGAAAATAAAGGTAAAGAACATAAAAAATAAAGAGCCCGAAGCCTAACAAAAATGTCTTAAAAAAAGAGAAGCGATTAAAGATAACCGCACCATACATAAAAAATCCGATGCCGGCTATTAAGGAGGCATGGAGTACTTGAAGAAGTTGGGGTTCTACATCTTCATCTATTGTAATACCCCTCCAAGGCAAATACACATTAGTTGAACTAAATTCAGGAATCCCTCCCTTGGAACAAAAGTCGGTATACAAATCAAGACTATACACATGCGTCGCATAAAATTCCCGGTAGGCATGTGCCTCTAATTGATTAACCAATACATTTGCGGTGCCAAATGTTATAAAAAATATCCCGGTATAAACGATATAAAACAATACCACACGGACAACAACTTCTAACAGCCATTTTTCCAATATAGAAGCGGGCTTGTTTAAATAAAAAATAGCTTCTCCAGAATTTCCAAAATTCACAAAACTATTCAAGGCAAACATTCCACCAAACAAAAACAATCCCACCCAATATACTCCGGTCATATACACTTGCCAATCGGTATTGACATTTTTAAACGTCACTACCGATGGATTACCTTCCATACAATAACAATTATAGTCGTTTAGTTGACCGAAGATAAAATACAACAGCACCATCAAGATACCTATAGCTGTGATACTACCTGTAAATAGATAATATTTCTTTTTGTTTTCTATTAGATGATTGTGCAGCAACAACCCCCAACGTTTGAAGGAAAATAAAACAGTCATACGATTACAATGAAAATTGTTGAGTTAAACGAACGGGATCTGTCATGATGGCTTTGTATAATAATTCTAAATCTACTCCGGATGAATGCTCCTGCTGTGTCGGCACTAATGAAATATAGCCTTGCGGCGTAGCTTCTTGATAAATGGCCGTTGGAATAGGAGTAGAAGAATATACGCGCTCTACTTTTTTACTTATGTTATGTAAAGCTTGATCAAACAGTACCTTACCTTCATCTATCACAGAGATGCGATTCACTAAATCTTCAATATCTTTTACTTGATGTGTACTGATAACAATGCATTTATCCGGTCTGGAAACCGATTGGATTACTTTTTTAAATTGCACCTTGCTTAAGATATCTAATCCATTGGTTGGTTCATCCATCAATAACAGTTCGGTATTGGTAGCTAAACTAAAGGCAATAAGGGATTTTTTCTTTTGTCCTAAACTCATTTGTGTCAAATGGTTCGACACCGGCAATTGGAAATCCTCCAACAAGCGTAAAAATAAATCATGGTCGTAATTTGGATAAAACGGACCTAGATATCGAGCTAACTCCGACACCAAAACCGGAGGAACATGAAATTCTTCCGGCAATAAAAATACTTTACTTAACATATCCGGGCGGCGTTTTACGGCAACTTGACCAAATGTTAGGACGGAGCCCTTCGTTGGTTTTAACAGTCCGCAAATAAGCCGAAACAAGGTACTTTTACCGGTACCATTCTTTCCTAATAAGCCATAAATAGAGCCGGTTTCAAACGTGATACTTAGTTGGTCGAACACACGTTTTTTACCGTAAGTAAATCCTACCTCTTGAAGTGTAATCATAAAAAGTTTTTTTTACAAAACGAAAAGAGCTTATACAAAAGTATAAGCTCTTACTATTTACGATTTTAAATGGAATTTAATTACAATAAGCCCAATACTTTGTTTTTATTTTCGATTAAAACACTAATGGAGAATACTAGGAAGATAACAGGGATAACCAATGTTGAGGGATCATAAACGATATGATGAATCAGGATTCCAACCAAAACTGGCAAGGTCACCAATACACCCAGTAATCTGGTTTTGGGAACCAGAAGTAAAATTCCACCTACAATTTCAACTACGGCAATCAGAGGCAGCAGCCAACTAATGGTCATTAAAGCTCCAAATACTAATTTCATTTCAGGTGATAGGTCGGGGACGGGCATATAATTAAAAAACTTATTTAGGCCACCGTTTAGGTACATCAGTCCTACTAGGACACTCAATACCATTAAAATTTTGTTTTTCATATAAAGTGTGAATATAGTTACCCCAATAGTACAACAGGGAGCGATGAATAGTTCCATTAATAAAAAAGAGTGACCCATTACGATGTCACTCTTTTTATTATTTACTAGATAACACTCTATCTTTTTATCAAAAAAGGACCCGAATGGGTTTAACGTCAAAACAAGAACGTATACAAGTTAAAGTACCACTACAACCATAGTATAACCCGTTCGATATGTACTAAACAGACATTAAATCAGAATTAATTTTTTTGAGGTAACGGTTTCGTTGCGATATACAATTCATCCATTTGTTTTGGATTGATTTCACTTGGAGAATCGATCATAACGTCTCTACCCGAGTTGTTTTTAGGGAATGCAATAAAATCACGAATAGAATCAGCACCGCCGAAAATAGAACATAAACGGTCGAAACCGAATGCCAGACCGGCATGCGGTGGCGCTCCAAATTCGAAGGCATCCAATAAAAAGCCAAATTGAGCTTTTGCTTCTTCCGGAGTAAAGCCTAATAATTCAAACATTTTATTTTGAAGAGAGCGGTCATAAATACGAACAGAGCCCCCTCCTACTTCAACACCATTTATAACCATGTCATAGGCGTTGGCATTAATTTCACCTAACCGTTCGAAAGGCAAGTGCATAAATGCCTCTACATCCTTAGGAGATGTAAAGGGATGGTGCATAGCAAACCAACGTTTTTCTTCTTCTCCCCATTCCAATAATGGAAAATCAATAACCCATAAAGCAGAAAACTTGTCTTTAGGACGAAGTCCTAGTCTAGACCCCAATTCCAAACGCAACTCGTTTAGTTGAGGACGCGTCGATTTTACATCTCCTGCCAACACCAACATTAAATCACCGGGTTTTGCTTCAAATCGGGCTGCAATAGATTTCAAGTCTTCTTCAGTATAAAACTTATCGACTGAAGACTTAAGAGTACCATCTGCAGCATAACGTACCCACACAAGACCCTTTGCTCCTATTTGAGGTCGTTTTACAAAATCCGTCAGTTCATCTATTTCTTTACGAGTATATCCCGCACAACCTGTTGCATTGATACCAACAATGATTTCGGCGGCATCAAAAACTTGGAAATTTTTACCTTGAACCAAATCCGTTAACTCGACAAAGCGCATTCCAAAACGTGTATCCGGTTTATCACAACCGTAATATTTCATAGCATCGGCATACAACATTCGAGGGACTTCCGGCAAATCGAAGCCTTTCACTTCCTTGAATAATTGACGAACCAACCCTTCAAACATATTTAATACATCCTCTTGTTCAACGAAGGACATTTCACAATCGATTTGTGTAAATTCCGGTTGACGATCAGCACGTAAATCTTCGTCTCTAAAACATTTTACGATTTGATAATACCGATCAAATCCACTGACCATTAATAATTGTTTAAATGTTTGGGGCGATTGAGGTAAAGCATAGAATTGCCCCGGATTCATACGTGAAGGCACCACAAAATCTCGAGCACCTTCCGGAGTCGATTTAATTAATACAGGAGTTTCTACTTCTATGAATTGGTGGCTATCCAGATAGGCTCGGGTTACTTTAGCAACTTGGTGTCGCAATACCAAATTCTGACGTACAATATCTCTTCTTAAATCTAGGTAGCGGTACCGCATGCGGAGTTCATCCCCACCGTCCGTATCATCTTCAATTAAAAATGGTGGTACTTTGGAAGGATTGAATACTTGAATCGCCGCTACTTTAACTTCTATATCGCCTGTAGACATTTTAGGATTTTTAGCCACCCGTTCGATGACTTTACCTTGTACTTTCAGGACATATTCACGCCCCAAAGTACGGGCTATCTCAATGGCTTCTTTATTGCCTTTGCCTTCTTCTAACATTAATTGTGTTATTCCATAGCGATCCCTCAAATCAATCCAAATCATTCCTCCCTTATCCCGAACACGAGCCACCCAACCGCTAAGAGTAACGTCTTGACCAACATGTTCCATTCTTAAAGCACCACAAGTATGAGTACGCAACATAACAACTATTCTATTTTTTTAAACAAAGTAAATTAGGATGACAAAGATACTATTTTGTTTCTTTATTCCGGTTAACAATCGACTTCCTTCTTTCAATGTCAATGGAAGGGGGATACGACACCGGAAACTATTCCTACACTACAGATTTGGGTTTAAACAATTTCCTCTATATTGATTATCAGATATATAAGTTTTACCCAAGAAGATTGGAAACAAGTAGGAATTTGTATTTTTGCAGTACTCGTACCATCGAGTAGTGTCTACTATGAAACGTATTGTATTGTTTAGTATCAGCCTGGTCCTTCTATGTTCCGCCACTCCGCCAAAGTTAACTACTATTAAAATGGTAGATGGCGTATGGGCAATGATGCCGAAAGATTTTGTGGTCATGCCGGAAGAAGATGTAGCAAAGAAATACCCTTCCACTAAAAAACCGGTAGCGATGTTTACGAATCTAGATCGTACCGTTGATTTTGGTTTGAATATAAGTAAATCGAAATGGGGGGGTGCTGACTTGAATTTGTTAAAAGAAATCTACACCTCTACTATTTTACAATCCTATGACTCCGTCGTTTTTCTTAAAAAAGATGTTGTGGAAGTAAATGGAAGACCTTATGCTCGCTTTGAATTTGAAGCCAGTTTTGATGGAACAAAAGGATACCACTATTTAATGGTTTCAGTTTTAGTAAAGACAATGGCCGAAGCAGAAGAAGATAAAGAAAGTTTATTGCCCGGTAATGCTAAACACATCATGTTGTTTAACTTTTACGCACCCATCTATTTAAAAGCAACGTATCAACCGATTGCAGAACAAATGATGCAAAGTTTAAAAGTAAACACCAAACAAGCGAGCAAAGCTATACCGGAAGTACCACAGCCAACCGTAAAAGGCTTGAATTCTCAACAATTGTTACAAGAACAAAACAAGCGTAAAGCCCCAAAAAAATAATGACACTGAACATTCACAGCGATGAGCATTATATGCGGGAAGCGCTGAAAGAAGCGAAACGGGGGTATGAAGCCGGAGAAATTCCGGTAGGTGCTATAATTGTTAGTCAGCATAAAATTATTGCTAGAGCACACAATCAAACCGAACAGTTAACCGATGTTACGGCTCATGCAGAGATGATTGCGATTACGGCTGCATCTCATTATTTAGGAGGAAAATATCTAAGTGATTGCACGTTATATGTTACATTAGAACCTTGTATGATGTGCATTGGAGCTCTCTATTGGGCTCAAATCGGCCGAATTGTTTTTGGAGCCTCCGACAACAAAAGAGGATTTGAACTGGTTAAAGATTTTAAGGTACACCCTAAAACGCAACTACAACGAGGCGTACTAGCGAATGAATCTGAAGTGCTTTTAAAAGAATTCTTTCAAAAACTAAGAAAATAAGTAAATTAACATCTTAAATTTAAACATAACCAATACGAATATGGCCTTTGAATTACCTGCATTACCGTATGCCAGCAATGCGCTGGAACCACACTTCGATCAAATGACCATGGAAATACACCATGGCAAACACCACAACGCATATGTAACTAACTTAAACAATGCCGTTAAAGGTACTGCGTTAGAATCTATGAGCCTTGTAGATATCTGTAAAAATATCAGTCAATATGCTCCTGCTGTTCGCAACAACGGCGGTGGTCACTATAATCACTCTTTGTTTTGGTCTACTATAGCTCCAAACGCAGGTGGTGCGCCTACAGGAGCTGTAGCAGATGCGATTACTAAAGCATTCGGCACCTATGATGCGTTTAAAGAACAATTCACTGCAGCGGCTACGACTCGTTTCGGTTCCGGATGGGCATGGTTAGTAGTTGTTAACGGTGAATTAAAAATCACTTCTACTCCCAACCAAGACAACC
Organism: Cytophagaceae bacterium; assembly: GCA_025455005.1. Lineage (GTDB taxonomy): Bacteria > Bacteroidota > Bacteroidia > Cytophagales > Cytophagaceae > JALONH01. Next base: position 7,196 of record JALONH010000033.1, on the reverse strand, counting down.
CTTTAATGGATGTAGCAGACGTTAAAGGAACGCCTATTTTGGGCTTAGACGTTTGGGAACACGCTTATTATTTGAAATATCAAAATAGACGTCCGGATTATATTGCAGCCTTTTACAATGTAATCAACTGGACAGAAGTGAATAACCTTTTCGCAGCAGCGAAATAAACGAATAAAAACTCGTTCTTCGGAACGAGTTTTTTTTTAACATAGGCCACTTTTTTATTTGTATTTCGTATAGATAAATCCATGAAGCATTGTGTATATATTAGTTATGATGGATTAACTGATTTTTTAGGCCAATCACAGGTACTCCCCTATATCATTGGATTAGAAGAAAAAGGGTATCGATTTAGTATACTAAGCTTTGAGAAACCTGAAAAGTATGAAAAAGAAAAATCTACTATAAACGCTCTACTTCAAGGAAAAAATATTCACTGGATTCCACTTACATATCACAAGCGTTTTTCCATACTGGCTACCGTATATGATATAGGCGTAGGATGGTTTACCATTAAAAAGTTGTATAAAAAAGACCCCTTCGTACTCCTACACACTAGAAGTTATATAGCTACCTTAATCGGCTGGTTGTTCAACCGATATTCTAAAGTACCTTTTCTTTTTGACATGCGAGGTTTTTGGGCTGATGAGCGAGTAGAAGGTGGAATATGGAATTTAAAAAATCCTCTTTTTAAGTTCACCTATATACTATTCAAGAAATTGGAAAAACTCTTTATACGAGATGCCGCAACCATCATTTCGTTGACTGAACTAGCAAAGAACGAAATGAGCCATTGGAATATAAGATCAACCGATAGCTTTCAAGTGATTCCCTGTTGTGCTGACTTATCTCATTTCAATAGAAATAAAATAGACGAAAATAGAGTAGTTCAACTTAAGCAAACATTAGCCATACCGCATGCTTCCCCAATAGTTTTATACCTAGGCTCCATCGGGACGTGGTATATGCTAGAGGAGATGTTAGATTTTTTTAATATATATAAGAAAATGTATTCCGATGCTTTATTTTTGTTCGTTACCGGTGATGGACCCCAACATATATATGAAGCCGCTACAAAGCAACATATCCCCCATGAAGCGCTTCGTATTATCAGCAGTCCTAAAAAAGATGTACCCTATTATATTCGTTGTGCTACTGTGTCTGTATTCTTTTGTAAACCTTCTTATTCCAAAAAAGCCTCTTCCCCAACTAAACTTCCTGAAATTTTAGCCTTAGGAATTCCTGTAATATGTAATGATGGCATAGGGGATATGACAGAACAAATGCACACGTGTAAAGGCGGCTATGTAATTACTTCTTTTGCTAACACTGCCTATCAACAAGCAATAGATTTTATATGTCAAAACCCTTTGGAAGTTTCCCAACTAGATCAATACTTAGTAGAGCATTTTTCATTAACTTCAGGGATAAATAAATATGCAGCTGTCTATCAAAAAATTCTAATGGATGCCTAAACGAGTTGCTTTTTTAATTCCCTATAGTTTGGGCATTGCTCCATCTCAACGTTTTAGAGTAGAACAATATATTCCCCTATTAAAACAATATTCTATTGCTTTTACATTATTCCCATTTCTAGACGAAAAAACCAATCGAATACTATACAAAAAGGATTATTTTCTTTTAAAATTTATCGGGATTCTAAAAGGTTTAGCACGGCGATTAATCTTTGTTCTTTTCCAATCTTTTTCTTATGATATTATTTTTATTCACCGAGAGGCTTCTCCTATTGGCCCGCCCATATTCGAATGGATGTTAAAAAACATATATAGGAAAACCATCATCTTTGATTTCGATGATGCCATATGGTTGCCGCCTGCTGAAAAGGATTCTTTTATACAAAAATTTAAATACCCTCAAAAAACGAATGCTATACTTCGTTGGTCTACTATAGTATTAGCCGGAAATGACTATTTATCTCGACACGCTGCATTGTATGCAAGGGGAGAGATTATTCGATTACCAACCGTAGTAGATACCCAAACAAAATATAAATTTACTATACCTTATGATCGTACTTCGCCTGTAGTGGTAGGATGGACCGGCAGTCATTCCACCACTAGTTATCTAGTAGAATTGTTGCCTACATTAAGGAATATCTATCACCAACATCCTTTTATACTTCATATCATTTCCGACCAAGATCCAAAAATATCTTTTCCGGATTACGTATTTATACCATGGAATACCCAATCCGAAATGGATGATTTATTAACCTTCGACATTGGTATTATGCCCATGAAAGATAGTGAATGGTCTAAAGGGAAATGTGGGTTTAAACTTATTCAGTATGGGGCCTTGGGCATCCCGTCTATATGTGATTTTACAGAAGCAAATGCTTCGATAGTACCACATACAGTTGGTGGTTTTGTTTGTGAACGCACCTCTGACTGGGAATCTGCTATGCTACAATTATTACTTAACCCTGCATTAAGACAAAAAATGGGTAGTGCTCTGAAACTTCACATTCAAAACCATTACAGTTTAGTCAGTGCAGCACCTCTCTTTTTAAAGGCTTTACAAACATAAGGTCAACCGAATGTTTTCGATTGACCTTATGATAATAAAATAGTATACGCTAAATATTAGCAAAGAAATCATTCCCTTTATCATCACAAATAATAAAAGCAGGGAAATTTTCTACTTCGATTTTACGCACGGCTTCCATGCCTAACTCAGGAAAATCAACTACTTCAACTGACTTTATATTTTCTTTAGCAAGAATGGCCGCGGGTCCTCCGATAGAACCTAAATAAAAGCCTCCGTGTTTTTTACACGCTTCTCGTACTTGTGCAGAACGATTTCCTTTTGCCAACATGACCATGGAACCACCATGTTGTTGGAACAAGTCGACATAAGAGTCCATTCGACCTGCTGTAGTAGGCCCAAAACTGCCGGATGGCATACCTTCCGGTGTTTTAGCCGGTCCTGCATAATATACCGGATGGTTTTTGAAATATTCCGGCATAGGTTTACCGGCATCTAACAACTCTTTAATTTTAGCATGCGCTACATCCCGTGCAACTATTAGAGTACCTTTCAACATTAAACGAGTTTTGATTGGGTATTGAGAAAGTAATTTCAATACATCTGCCATTGGTTGATTCAAATCAACATCCACCGGCTTCTCTAGGTGAGGTTCAACCGCAGGTAAATATTGTTCCGGATTGGTTTCTAATTGTTCTAAGAACAAACCTTCTTCCGTAATTTTCGCTTTGATGTTTCTATCGGCTGAGCAACTCACTCCCATTCCTACCGGACAAGAGGCAGCATGGCGCGGTAAACGAATCACCCGTACGTCGTGTGTTAAATATTTACCACCGAATTGAGCGCCAATTGTACTTTCTTCACAGATACGTTGAATTTTAGCTTCCCATTCTAAGTCTCGAAAGGCTTGCCCTAAGGCATTACCTACCGTTGGTAAAGCATCGTAGTAGCCTGCAGACGCTAGTTTTACCGCTTTTAAATTCGCTTCTGCGGAAGTCCCCCCAATAACAAAGGCTAAATGATACGGAGGACAGGCAGAGGTACCCAAGTCTTTTATTTTCAAACGAACAAAATCTTCTAACCCTTTTTCATTCAATAACGCTTTTGTTTGTTGGTACAAATACGATTTATTGGCAGATCCGCCACCTTTTGCTAAAAACAAGAATTTATATTCTGCTCCCTTTTCAGCATAAATATCAATTTGAGCCGGCAAATTGGTGCCCGTGTTTTTTTCTTCAAACATCGTCAAGGGTGCTAATTGAGAGTAACGTAAATTTTTACGTTGATAAGAATTGTATACTCCCCTCGACAGCCATTCTTCGTCGTCCACATCGGTCCAAACATTCTCTCCTTTTTTACCCATAATAATGGCCGTTCCGGTATCTTGGCAAGACGGTAACTTCCCTTCTTTTGCTACAACTGCGTTCTTCAGAAGGGTGTGAGCTACAAAACGATCATTATCGGTCGCTTCCGGGTCATTCAGAATAGCGGAGAGTTTAGACAAATGCGACGCCCTCAAGTAGAACGAAACGTCGTTCATGGCCTCTTCTGCCAATAACTCCAGACCTTTCGGGTCTACTTTTAAGATTTTTCTACCCTCTACTTCAATACTTTGAACATATGAAGATGAGATGCGTTTGTAGGTAGTGGTGTCTTTCCCTAATGGAAATTGTTTTTGAAAAGCGAACTCCGACATGGTATTATATTTATTGAAGTTTAAATTTAAGCATTAATGAGGTAAAATACACCGCTTGAGAATATCTTCTATATGGATTTATTGAACTAGTTTAATAAATAGTGGTAAAACCTTTAGTACTTTAGTATAGTGATAAGATTGAGTTAAGGACATACATCTAACCGGTTTAAATTTATTGATGTGTTTGGATTCAACAACAAAGTATATCTATTTATTACCAAAAACCAGTTTGTTTTAACTTAACGTTATAACCGACCTACAGTGAATCTAATGAATATAGTAGTTTCGTTTTAAAATAAAAGATAAAAAAGTATATGAAAGAAACGATGGAACGCAGAGGATTTCTAAGCCGCATAGGGTTTAGCATTGCTGCATGGGCTGCATTGCCCATAGCCCCACGTGGCGATTCAAACCAAACTCCCCCTTCACTTATGTCACCCGTAGTATCGATTAAACCCATGGGCTTTATGTGGGACACAGCCGACCCCTTCTTGTTTTGCGTTCACCATGAAGATTATTTCCCAAAAGGAAACGATCAAATGGGTCCCGATCCGAGTTATTTTAAAGGTCGCCATATGGGGGATGATTTTATAATAAAGGATGGCTTTCGAATGTATCATGGGAAAACAGTACCCGGATTTCCCGGACATCCGCATAGAGGATTTGAAACGATAACAGTTGTAAGAAAAGGGATAGTGGACCATTCCGATTCAATGGGCGCCAGTGGGCGCTATGGAGACGGCGACTTACAGTGGATGACAGCGGGAAAAGGAGTGCAACATGCTGAAATGTTTCCGTTGATTCATGCGGATAAAGAAAATACAATGGAACTGTTTCAAATTTGGTTGAACTTACCTCAAAAGAATAAAATGGTAGACCCTCATTTTAAAATGTTTTGGCGGGAAAGTATACCAAAAATAGAAAAGAAAGACAGCAACAATAAAACTACTTTTATCGAAGTGTTTGCCGGAACTCTAGAAGGAAATCCATCCCCTACACCACCTCCTAATTCGTGGGCAGCAGATCCGAACAATGAAGTAGCGGTATGGAATATTCAAATGGAGCCCGGCGCACACTGGACTTTACCTAAAGCAGGGAAGGGGATCAATCGCTTTATCTATTTCTATGAAGGCGATGCCCTTGAGTTACATGGCAAAAAAGTAGATGCCTACCATTCCGTAGAATTAATTTCTGATGTAGACGTAGAAATTAAGGCAGGCCTACAAGCAGCGAGCATATTATTATTACAGGGTCGACCGATCGGAGAAACGGTCATTCAATATGGACCTTTTGTAATGAATAGCAAGGAAGAAATCAAACAAGCGTTTGAAGATTATCATCAAACTCAGTTTGGAGGCTGGCCGTGGCCAAAATACGATCAAGTGCACGATCGACATTTGCCTAGATTTGCAAAACATGCGGACGGAAAAGAAGAAATTCAAAAAAGTTAAAAAAAGAGCGTTACATGTTAACGCTCTTTTTTTTAGTTAAGAATCTTTTGAACTATAATTAATTTACGAGTATCGATTATATCTCCAGTACATTGAGGAATTGAGCATTTAATATTCATTCTATTTTATATTGTTTCATTTCGTCTTTCCTATAATTTATTACTTATATTTTTTATCATACGTAAATTGAATGTGTAAAGGAATAAAATTTCATTAGTTTACGCTATTCTTATTATTAGAATTCAACTAAGAAATGAAGAAGATGGAGAGGATATTATTGATAGACTATTACCTGAACGAAAATTTATTTAAACTTATCGTTATTAAAAATAATAGCGAATGGCTAGACAACCATTCGCTATTATCAGTAATTATATTGCTTACTTAATTTACTTTATGAACTTTTACAATTTCTCTTCTATTCCCTTGTTCAATAATCAACAAATACATACCTCCGGATAATATAGCACCGACTTGCTCTACCGATGTAGCTTCACCGGTTTGTATAGCCGTTCCTTTACTATCTAAGATTGTATAACGAAAAGCACCTTCTAACTTCAAGGTTAAATAATCACTAAAGGGATTAGGATAATACTCTAAACTTGGAATTCCGGCAATGGTAGAGGAAGTAGTGATACCTGTAACTAGAACCGTTTGTGATTGCTCTGTAGTCCCTCCAAAAATATCCCGCACTACCACTCGAAGGGCATGACTTCCTATGGATACATTAGTATAGGTGTATTGATAAGGACTTTGTGTTAAAGTTGTCAATAAAGTAGTACCATCGTATATATCCACTCCCGCTACTCCATCCGGATCAGATGCCGACACATCGAATATTATAGAACTAAATACCGTATTATTTACTTGAGTAGTAAAGTTCAAGGATCCGGATTGATTTAATCTTGCTTGAACTACTGCTGAAAGAGAAGAACAATTGGATGTAGTGGAGACTCTAACGCTATATTCGCCACTGCTATTTACGTCATAATTTCTATTTGTTGCACCGGATAAATCAACACCATCTTTCATCCACTGGTACAACAATCCGCTACCATTGTTAGCCGTTATATTTTGTCCCATACCTGGTAACAAAACAATGGCGCTAGAAGGACTAATCGTAGCAACAGGCGTTGGATTAACGGTAACCGCAACTATACGTCGATCCGATTCACAAGTACCTGTACTTTGGGAAACGTAAAAGTTCGTAGATCCGGCTGCCACTGTAGATGGTATAGGAGCAGCAGATAAAGCTGTCCCTCCTGTTGTAACAGTATACCATCTTAGATTTGTTCCCGATGCGGTCAAAGCAGTTGCTGTAGCTCCTTGACAGTAAGTAATAGGACTTGGTGCGGTTGGTATTGCCGGGGTTGGATTGACAGTAACCGCGACTAAACGTCGATCCGATTCACAAGTACCCGTACTTTGAGAAACGTAATAGTTTGTAGTTCCGGCCGCCACTGTAGATGGTATAGGAGCAGCAGATAAAGCTGTCCCTCCTGTCGCAACAGTATACCATTTTAGATTTGTTCCCGATGCGGTCA
>JALONH010000004.1 GCA_025455005.1 Cytophagaceae bacterium | reverse complement strand
GGTCTTTATGCCACCTCTCTTCGAAAGAAAAATTACTAATTGATGGGTTTGAAAATTTTAAGCGAAATTTACAGCTTTACATAGGAACCCGTGTTAGCATACGTTATAAATTTGTCTGATTATACCAATCTCTGATCAATGCGCCAACACGTTCAACGTCTGTTTTTGATAAATAACCACTATGCATTATTACGTTTCTCGATCTTTCAACTGATTTAAAAAGTTGATTGGCCCATTCAAATGAATTTAAATGGGGTTCAAATAAGTCCCATTTTTTATTAATTATAGAAGCTAAGTCACCAAAATCTATAAATTGAATTAATGATTCGCCTCTTTGTGTATGCCATTTAATCTTATCTTCTTCCTCTTTTCTTATGGCAGCTTTCTTTCGAATGCTTTCAGGCACAGAATTGTCCCACCAGTTTTCACCTATTTCTTCAAGCAATTTTTTCTCAACGAAAGCACGAACAGTATTTTCAAAAGAATAGATTGCAACAAAGACTAATGACATGTTTTGGGCTTTTACCAATATTGACTCCTCAACTAAGTCAATGCATAGTCGTTTTCCCAATTCTGCATTCTCAATCTTTGATATAAGGGCTGGGTTTTTTCTTCCAGCCTTGTCCAAAGCCTCTTCTGTTAATAGTCCTTTGAACACAAAAGAATAATACTTATCCATTAGAGCAAGTGTTGTTTTAGACTTTTGAAAATAGCATCATACACCGAAGAATCTCTAGTCTCAGGTAAGTGAATTTGAATGTTATAATGCAAAGTGGGGTTAATACCATTGTCCGTTGAGGCTGGTGGAAGTTTAACGTGGACAGTTTCTTTTAAATCTTTTGTTTCCTCTGTTGTTTCTGGTTTAACAGCTGGTTTATGATGTATTCCAGAGCCTGACCAATCAGCAATTTCGGTAAGCGCCTTAAAAGTCTTAGCCATTAACTTCAGAATATTTTCTTCGATTGTGCCTTGAGTTAAAGTTTTTAGTTTATTCTTTACTTCTTCCTCTGTCATTTTGTATGCTTGCTTATTTATTGCAAACAAATCAGAGTAACCTTCTTCAATACAAGTTGCTAATACTTTCGCAGTCTGTGATTGGTCAATAAATTCGTAATATTTGCTAGTTGGAGTTCCATTAGCATCAATTAGACCAATTTCTTTGAATAGTTTTACAAATAACGTGTCGTTACTGCTCGTAAATCCTAGGGTTTTTAAAAATCCACCAGTCAATTTATCTGGAGCCTTAGCAGAAATCAAAGAATTAATTATGGGTTGCAAATTCTTTGTTGTCACAAGATAAGCGGTTGGTAATGCCATATGTCTTAGTTTTTATTTTTATAATGTATGCTAACATATCTATACACACACCCAAGTGCATATATCCCTCCACCTAAACGAGATATAGCCGCACCTTATAGGCATGATTGTTTAACCTAAACTACTCAAATCCTCCCATTCCACAAAATGTATTGAACTAGATATCTGCGAGGTAGCACGTTGGGAGTTATGGGGAGGGGGTTGCTATGATGGTGTCGCCCCTAACGGGGCTGGAAAAAGGGAAAAAGCATTATAGCCTAAAACTTAAGACTAAAAGCTGGGTAAAGCAAGTCTAAAACGGAGAGAATGAACGTTAACTTAATTCATAACTCATCATTCATAACTGCTTATCCCATTCTGCTGAGTCAAATCCAAAAATCACTTTCTTGCCTTGAATCACGATGGGTCGTTTGATCATAGAAGGGGATTGTATCATTAAGGCTACAGCACCTTTAGTCGTAGAAGCTTTCTTCTGCACTTCCGGTGCTAACTTTTTCCAAGTGATCCCTTTTTTATTAATCACGGTATCTACACCGTAGGTGTCTACCAACTCCGTTAGCCACGTAGCATCCGGACTTTCTTTTTTATAATCGTGAAAGGTATACTTCACTCCTTTGCTATCTAAGTAAGTGAAGGCTTTTTTCATGGTATCGCAGTTTTTGATGCCGTAGATGGTCATGGGAGTTTGAAGTTTGAAGTTTGAAGTTTAAGGTTTAAAGTTGAAAGTTAAAAGTTAAAGTTAAAAGCTAAAAGTTAAAGTTAGGGGTTCTCTTTAAACTTTACACTTTGAACTTTAAACTCACAAAAAAAACTCCCGAATGCTGAGGCAAACGGGAGTTCAAACGTCTATCGTTTTAGGTATTACTTATGCCTTTGGAAGAACGGAAACAAACGAACGATCTTTTTTACCTTTTTTGAACGTAACGATTCCGTCTGTTAATGCAAATAACGTGTGGTCTTTACCGATACCTACGTTTTCACCCGGATGGTGAACCGTACCACGTTGTCTTACAATGATATTGCCGGCTATAGCAGTCTGACCGCCATAGATCTTCACACCTAATCGCTTACTGTGTGATTCACGACCGTTTTTGGAACTACCGACCCCTTTTTTGTGTGCCATGGTATGTTATTATTTTACGATGTTTTCGATTTGTACTTTAGTTAAAGCAGTTCTGTGACCACGAGTCTTAACAAAACCTTTTCTACGCTTCTTTTTGAAAGCGATTACTTTATCGTCTTTCAAATGTTCTACGATTTTACCGGTAACTTTAGCGCCCTTAACGCTCGGTGCACCTACCTGTACATTGGCTTGGTCGGCGAGTAACAACACGTTGTCAAACGACACGGAAGAGCCTTCTGCTCCTTCTAAACGCGCCGTGTAAATGAAACGCCCTGCTTCTACTTTTACTTGTTTGCCGCCAATTTCTACAATTGCATACATGCTCTTAACAGTTTAAAGTATTAAATTTTTGGACTGCAAATATAATGGAATTCCGACGATTGTACAATTATTGCATGGAAATAAATAATGTGGAAAAATACCCATAGGCTTAAATTCGCTAAAAACGGCTATAAACCTACATCCTTTTCCTTTAAAATACCCCCTAAAAAAGCCCTAACTATTTGTAAAATAGAGCCTTTTTACTAAATTTAGGTATGCTACTTCTTACTTCCTATGTGTATAATCTTACCTTGGTTTTAAGACCTCTTTTTTACATTTTTGTTGTACCTCCTAAACAGAGGGTCAAGCAAAACTTTTTAGCATTACCCATTTCCTTTCTGCTCCCACGAGCGACCGAAGTATGGACCCGTAATCTGCCCCCTGCAAAGGGAGTTTTGCTATTGATATGCAGGTACTTAAGCAATTTCGTCCAAACGACTGCCCATTTACCCGCTCTAGACCGCAACTTACGTCTTTATAATATACACTTATGAGTTTGGTAGAAGAACCGCTATTGAAAGAAAATAAGAACAGATTTGTTCTATTTCCCATCAAATATGATGATGTATGGCAAATGTACAAGCAAGCTGAAGCGAGTTTTTGGACCGCAGAAGAAATTGACTTGTCTCAGGATCTTAGCGACTGGGCTAAACTGAATGACGGTGAACGTCATTTTGTATCGCACGTTCTGGCGTTTTTCGCCGCCAGTGACGGTATAGTTAATGAAAACCTAGCTACTTCTTTCTTAGAAACGGTTCAAATACCGGAAGCGAAATGTTTCTACGGCTACCAAATCATGATGGAGAACATCCACTCCGAGACCTACTCCTTATTAATTGATACCTACGTAAAAGACCCGGCTGAAAAAGATAAACTTTTCAATGCCATCGATACGGTTCCTTGTGTAGGTAAAAAAGCAGAGTGGGCTTTAAAGTGGATCAACAACGGAAGTTTCATCGAACGCTTAATCGCTTTCGCTGCGGTAGAAGGTATCTTCTTCTCCGGCTCCTTCTGCTCCATTTTCTGGTTGAAAAAACGCGGCTTAATGCCGGGTTTAAGCTTCTCTAACGAACTAATTTCGCGCGATGAGGGTTTACATTGTGACTTCGCTTGTCTATTATATACGAAGTACATCAACAACAAAATGCCGCAAGAACGGGTAATCGAAATCATCGTAGATGCCGTTAAAATTGAGCAAGAATTCATCACAGAAGCATTACCGGTTGACTTAATCGGTATGAACTCTCGTCTGATGAAACAATACATTGAATTCGTAGCCGACCGCCTATTACAAGCTTTAGGTTGTCCAAAACAATATAACGTAACCAATCCTTTCGATTTCATGGAAATGATCTCGCTTCAAGGTAAAACCAACTTCTTTGAAAAGCGTGTATCGGAATATCAAAAGGCCGGAGTTATGGCTGAAAAAGAAACACAAAAATTCTCTATTGACGAAGATTTCTAATTTTTAACCCCCTTTTACGTAGAACGTATGTTAGTAATTAAACGAGACGGCAGACGCGAGTCTGTAAAATTTGACAAAATCACCTCCCGCGTAGAACGCCTATGCTACGGGTTGGACATGAACTACGTGGACCCTATATCCGTTGCGAAACGCGTGATTGATGGTCTCTATGATGGTGTAACCACCGAAGAATTAGATCATTTAGCTGCGGAAACTGCCGCTTCGATGACTACTAAACACCCGGATTATGCCACATTAGCGGCTCGTATCGCTGTATCGAACTTACACAAAAAGACCAGTAAGTCGTTTGCTAATACGATGAAACGCCTCTATACTTACGTAGATCCTAAGACGAGCGAAAACGCACCGCTTATCTCCAATGAAGTATACGAATTCATCCGTAAAAATGCCGCCGCACTCGATTCTGCTATCATTTACGACCGCGATTACGGCTACGACTACTTCGGATTTAAAACATTAGAAAAATCGTACCTGCTGAAATTAGATGGAAAAATCGTAGAACGCCCTCAACATATGTTGATGCGCGTATCCTGCGGTATTCACTCCAACAACCTGGAGGCAGCCATCGAAACGTATAATTTAATGTCGGAGCGTTGGTTCACTCACGCTACACCTACGTTATTCAACTCCGGTACACCAAAACCTCAATTGTCTTCTTGTTTCTTGTTAACGACCAAAGATGATAGTATTGATGGTATTTACGAAACCTTAAAGCAGTGTGCTAAAATATCGCAATCGGCCGGTGGTATCGGTTTGAGCATACATTCTATTCGCGCTACCGGCTCCTACATCAAAGGAACCAATGGTACGTCTAATGGTATCATACCGATGCTTCGAGTATTTAACGATACAGCCCGTTACGTGGACCAAGGGGGTGGGAAGCGTAAAGGGGCCTTTGCGATCTACTTAGAACCTTGGCATGCCGATATCTTTGAATTCCTTGACCTACGTAAAAACCATGGTAAAGAAGAAATGCGCGCCCGCGATTTATTCTATTCCTTATGGATTCCGGATTTATTCATGAAACGCGTAGAAGAAAATGGTGATTGGCCGTTGTTCTGCCCGAACGAAGCTCCGGGACTGGCAGATACCTGGGGTAAAGACTTCGAAAACTTATTCGAGAAATACGAAAAAGAAGGCCGTGCTCGTAAAGTTGTAAAAGCCCAAGACCTTTGGTTTGCGGTGTTAGAAGCTCAAGTAGAAACAGGTACTCCGTACATGTTATTTAAAGACGCTGCAAACCGTAAGTCTAACCAAAAGAACTTAGGAACCATAAAATCATCCAACTTGTGTACGGAGATTATTGAGTATACTTCTCCGGACGAAGTAGCGGTGTGTAACTTAGCTTCTCTGGCGCTTCCTAAATTTGTAGTAAACGGTACATTCGACCATCAAAAATTATACGATGTAACGTATGTAGCCACTAAAAACTTGAACCGTATCATTGATATCAATTACTATCCGGTACCGGAGGCAGAGCGTTCTAATCGTCGCCACCGCCCTATCGGTCTAGGTGTTCAAGGATTGGCTGATGCGTTTATTTTATTGCGTATGCCTTTCGACTCGGAAGAAGCCGCCCGTTTAAACAAAGAAATATTCGAAACCATTTACTATGCGGCCATGGTAGCCTCTAAAGATTTAGCTGCCATAGACGGTCCATATGAAACATTCAAAGGTTCCCCGGCTTCTAAAGGTATTTTCCAATTTGACATGTGGGGTGTAACTCCTGATAGCGGTCGTTGGAACTGGGAAGAATTAAAACGCGAAGTGAAAAAAGTAGGGATACGCAACTCCTTGTTGTTAGCTCCTATGCCGACAGCGTCCACTTCTCAAATATTAGGTAATAATGAGTGTTTCGAACCGTATACATCGAATATCTATACTCGAAGAGTATTATCCGGTGAATTCGTAGTAGTGAACAAACACCTATTAAAAGACTTAATTAAATTAGGTCTATGGAATGACAAAATGAAGAATAAGCTAATCGAACAAAACGGTTCGGTAGCCTCTATTGCTGAAATTCCGGAAAACATCAAAGAACTGTACAAGACGTGTTGGGAAATCAAAGGTAAGACCATCATGGATATGGCCGCCGATCGTGGTGCCTACATCTGTCAAAGCCAATCCTTGAATGTATTCATGGCGGAACCGAACTTTGGAAAGTTAACCTCTCTTCACTTCTATGCTTGGAAAAAAGGATTAAAAACCGGTATGTACTACTTAAGAACGAAACCGGCAGCAAACGCCATTCAGTTTACAGTAGAAAAACAAGCCGAAGTATCCTTAGAAGCAGGGGTTTCTGCTTCTGTAGGTGACGCGGAGAAAAAAGCAAAAGATATGGCTTGCTCCTTAGACAATCCGGATGCCTGCGAAAGCTGCAGCGGATAAACGCTAAGAACGGAACGAAAAAAAGCTATCGGAAACGATAGCTTTTTTTTATTCTTTGGATAGAACCGGTTGAGGAAGTTGTATCGTAAAACGAGTACCCGAATCGATTTCAGAATCTACTTGTATCGAACCACCTAACTTGTGTACCATTTCTTTTACGATATACAAACCAAGACCACTCCCTTTACTTTGTGTAGTACCTCGAAAAAACATGGTAAAGAGCTTTAGTTTTGCTTCTTTACTGATTCCAATTCCGTTATCGGCAATGGTTATCGTAGCTAAATTGGCATGACTTTGTATGCTGCAACGAACCCAACGTTTTGTTTTGAACGCATCATAATATTTGAAACTATTCGAAAACAAATTGGATAGAATAATTTGCAAACGGTTTATATCACTCAAAAACGGACTGGATTGTTGAATTTGTACTTCGATATGGATGTTTTCTTTCTCCGCCATCGGGCGAATGTCTTTTAACACCTCTTCTACCAAAGGTTCCCACGCAATCGTAGAATATACCGGTTCGGTTTTAAGATTTTTAGAAATATCGATAATCTGCTGAATATGTTGATCTAACTTCAACATGCATTCTTGTTGCAACTGCAACATCTCAGCTTTCTCTGCTTCATCGGCCGATTTTACGATGAGTTGATTCAAACTCATCATAGACGTTAGCGGTGAGCGCATATCATGGGAAACGCGATATACATATCGATCCAACTCTTCATTAACCGAAATTAACTTCTTATTTTTTATAATTAATTTTTTATTCAATGACGTCACTTTCTTTTGAATAAAATCACTATTCCGAAGCGTGACGATATAAAATAAGATTAAAAATCCAATTGTGGTGTACAGGTTAAACCAATACTCTAAGGGTTGAGGGGGTTGAGAACCAAAATACGAATAGTCTGTCCATTCCAAAAAAACATAACATATTAATGTCAAAACGAGCGTAGCCAGTATAAAGTAATATTGACGTAAAGGGAAAAAGGTAAACGCACCGGCAATGATCATCAACATGGAGATATCCATTCCGGATCCTCTACCTAAAGAGCCGGCTTTAATAGTCATAAAAAGTGTACCAAACACTACCATACTAAATTTAGCCCAATCCCCATACCCTTTTCGAATTACCCATAAAATAAGGGGCAAGGTTAAACTGTGAAAAAATAAATAATTAGATAATATAATCCATGATGTTCCCTGAATCAAACTCACTACAATATAACCTGTGCCTAGTATATAAGCTAAAATAATAGTAGCGACTAATATTTCAAGTCGAATGAGTTCGTCGTATCCATACCCCTTGGATACTAATAGACGAACATCAATAAACCTTCTTAGAATGTGGTTGCGAATCCATAACAAGCGCTCCATAGTTGACAATATACAAATAAGTGAACATACCGTAATAATACCGTATATTATATCTTTGTTAGCTGTCAGGATTAGGATATTTTTAGTATATTGTTACAGTGTATATATACTGCTATGATCCACCGAATCCACGTTGCCGGTCGCTATTTATATGAAAAACGCTATACCGAGATAACGGTTCTCTACTTATTTTCATTAGTTGTTTTAATATTCGTTATTCCATTTTTAATAGCAGAGTTCAACCTTACAATGTTACTCTACAGAACTTTTTTACTGTTCTTTATTTTTTTATCCGCTCTTATAGCTCAGCATAAACTGACCCTGACTTTTTTAGTTTCTTTACTTTCCATGATTACAGTAACCTACATCCATTTAAGTGAAAAGGACAATGATTTGTTGTCTGTACGCATCAGTATATTAGCAGTGTATCTTTCCATTACCTTATATAATATTATTCAAGATATCATCCAATCTCAAGTATCATTTCGAATCGTCATTCAAACCCTAAACGGGTATTTAGTCATAGGATTAATTTTTGGAGAACTACTGAAATTGGTTCACATTCTAGACCCCGGTGCCTTCAATTTTCCTCTCTCGGATATTTACAACCATTTCTTCTTAAGTTTTATCTCCTTAACGTCAGTAGGGATGGGCGACGTACTCCCTATTTCGCCCGGCGCAAAAGCGGTAGTTTTATTGTGTAGTGTCACAGGTCAAGTGTACAGTGTGTTTTTCGCATCTATAATTGTAGGTAAATTCTTAGGTAGATCTTCAGCGAAGCATTCATGAGAATCTCTACCACCAACTCAACCAAACAACTACTCCGATGGGGGATAGGTATGTTAGGCTCTTTACTATTAGTAGGTGTTGGTCTTTACGTTTATTTAAAAATTCACGCTCGTGAGTTATTGTTATCCTATGCAAACGAAAAAACAAACCACACCTATATTATTACCTTATCCGATACTGAAATCGACTTCTGGAATGCGTCCATTCGTATTAAAGCATTAGAGTTTAAGGAAAAGGAACGAAAGGTAAATCGAAGCTCCATAGAATATTTAAGCATTCCTAATATAGTCATTGAAGTAGGTTCAATGGTCTCTTTATTTCACAAACGCATTTTAATTAAACGAGTAACGACAGAGTCTCCACGTGTTGTATACAGAATCCATCCCAAAAAAAACACACACCATACGGAAAGTTTAACGCAAACCTTTGGGCATATCTTCTTAACATTGGAAAAGATACTCGTCGATTTAAAAATCGATGATGCCGAATTATTAGACGCCGATATTACCATTCATTATTTCAATAAGCACAAAACTATTGAGCAGTCGTTTGAAGATATCAATCTAACGCTAAAAGACTTTCAATTAAAAGATGCTGCTCGACATATTCTTTCATCCGGCGATGTATCACTCTGGACTCAACGTCAACGCTATCTATCTCCTGACAGTACTACGCAGGTCCAAGTATCCGGCTTATCGATTTCAACGACGCGTAAAAAAGTGGCTATCGAAAATGTACACTTCCGACATGTTCATCCAACCGGTGCTATACGGTCTATTGCATTAGACATTCCGTACATACGATTTCACAACATAGATTTTTTGGCCTTATACGAACGCGACCATTTACAGGTAGATTCTATTTTATTAATGGATAGCTCTATTGAAATCGATTTTTTTAATCAACAAAAAAAGAAAGTCTCTCAAAAAGTCAGTCTAGACACTCAATTAAAAGAAGCCTGGACTTCTTGTGCCATACAATACATAGGGCTATTAAATGCCAAAATCCAACTGAATACCTCGTTTCAAAAGGTATTAAATGAAATACAAGTCCACAGAAATGATATACAAATATGGAATGTTTTTAAAAAACGAGAGGAGTTGTTCACTTTAGATAGCATTTTAATTACGGTAGATAATTATAGAAGATTTACTTCGGATAGTTTATATATTGCTACGTTGGGAAGTGTGTCCATCAATAAAAATCAATTTATACTAAATGATTACCATCTTCAACCAACCCATAGTGTATACGATAAAAATTTACTTCATCTTAAAACCGACAAACTAATATTAAATCAACCGGACTATTATCAACTATTAGAGAAAAATGAAATTTCGGTTACCGATGTCCTTCTCGTATCTCCTACCATTCACTATACACAAAACATTCGTCGTAAAACGAAAAAGAAGAAAGGTGAAACAGTATTAAAAGAAATCTGGAACCGTGCAGATTTAAATTCATTACAAATCATCAACGGTTCCATCATAATCGATTCTAAGGTGCATAATAATGAAATTCAATTAAGTCATTTAAACACTACTTTAAATTTTAAAGAACGTATCGATACGAGTTTGTTTGCTCTTTTATATCATTGCAAAAACTTCTCTGTCGAAAAAGCCCAATACAAAGATTCTAAACAAAAACTCCTCTTTCACCACGTAAACTACCTACAATCAAATCATGCCTTACGTGTAGGCCAACTATCCTTTACAGACTCTTCTACAACAGCTACTATGGATAGTATATCCTTACTTCATTTATACGTGGATAACGAAACCCTAAAAAGTTCTTTGATGTCTTGGGGTAAAGCAGATGTTTCTATTCAATCAAAACAACTTTATCCATCTAATTCTAAAAAGCACAACACCAATACTTGGACGATTCTATTGGATAGTATCGTTGGGAATAAGAATACCATTCAATTTACTAACAAACTAAAAGGTATTACGGTGGGTACTTATATTAGCTCCATTGGTATTCAAAAAGCATCCATCGACAGTACCTTACAATGGAGTAAGGCTTCCGCTATTTTACAACGTACGTTTTTTAAAAGTCCATCTACTCAACTTCAATTCTCTTCTGCTGTCGTTCACGACCAACAACCTTCGCTATTAAAAAATATTGAAGTAGAAAGTATTAATGCTGCCTTTTCTCAAAAAACCGGCATAGATTCTATAGACTTTACGTGTGATTGGAAGAAGTGTATTCAAGATAGACGAGTGGACGTTGAAGATGTAAGATTATATCAACCTAAGGTATCCATGACATTAAACAGTCCGGCTGCCAAGAAAGAAACCGCGGCGACGTCCAATCCGCCGGATATACTCTTAAAGAATGTATCCTGTACCAATGGATCTATGCATTTGATACAAAAAGATAAATTAACGTCCAATACCATTCATTTGGATTCAATAGATATAGAATTCAACGAACTTCAATTTTTAAAGCATAATGTATCCCTACAGTATTTTTCTCTTGTCTCAAAACTTAAAACATTTTCCATACATGATTCGATAGAAATAAAAGCACGAGATAAAATTATGTGTTCTATTCGCAGTCTTAAAAAAGATTCGAAAATAAAACTAGATATTGCATCTTTTTTTATTCCGATTCAACACATAAAAGCCCTGCTTCCGAACGCCAATGAATTTGAATGGGGTGCATTTGATGTACAATTACGCAATCAGCTTTTTTATTTAGATAAAAAGTTTAATTGGAAAGACTTTATTCGCTCCGGTCCTGATTTAGAACTACAACGAATAAATACACAACTCAATACAAAAGATGGCGTCTTTCGCTTTCATAATATCTACCTTAATATCGGGAAAGAAAAAATAGAGGCGGATTCTATCACTTTTCATCCGAAACACTTGCTGTCTTCGTTTAGGGAAATTTATCCCTATCAAAAAGATTATATAAACCTTCGGGTTGGAAAAATAAAGTGTTCCGGAATTAATTTTAAAACGATAGTCGATGAAAAGACGTTAATCGGCAAGAAAATATTTATTCAAAATCTACAGCTGTCTTCTATTCGAGACAAACAATTAGCGGCATCTCCTATTGTTCCAAAGACTCTTTTATTTGGAATGTTACAAAAAATAAAACTCCCCTTTTACTTTCAATCCTTTGAACTATTCAACAGTAGAGTGTCGTATACTGAATATAGTAGTTCCGGCAAACAAGGTACCGTTTCATTTGAACAGTTAGCAGCTGCGGTACAGCCCTTCACGAATGATGCGACGCTAACCGACACCCTCTATTTAAAATGTTCTGCTTCGCTTTTAAACAAAGCTCCTGTTCGCATCCATTATAGAGAGTCCACCATCGACACCTTATCCGGATTTAAATATCGTTTGTTTGTTGGCAAAATGAACATGACACATTTAAACCAAGTAGTAACGCCTTTATCTAATATAGTGATTAAAAGTGGTACGATAGATACCTTAATTATTCGGGCTTCCGGCAATAAAAATTATTGTTATGGTACCATTCAATTTTTCTTTGATAAATTAAAGATCAATATTAACGCCGCATCAGATGAATCCATCATTAACCCATTATTAGATATTGCTTCTTTGTATGCCAATACATTATTATTAAGAACACGCAATACGGATAAAACCGATAAAGTTTATTTCGAACGTATTCCTCATAAAAGTATTTTTAACTATTGGTTTAAAATTTCGTTAAGTGGTATTATGACCGGAATCGGATTAAAACACGATAAAAACTATCAAAAAAAATACGAGCAATATATTTCTACACAACAAGACCTTAACTAACCTTGTACCTTTATGAAATCACTACTTTTAGTCCTTGCTGTGCTTTGGAGCACTTTATTCTTAACATCTCAAAGCCCCATTCAAGCCGATGTCACCCGAACTCGAAATGTTATTTTAAAAACCAATCGTTTAATTGGTCTTACACATATGGCGGTCAAAAATGGGAAGGTATATACCGGTAAACTAGGAAAATCTGTGCAATTTGAGCGTTTTGCTAAAAAATTATACTTGGCAAAAGAATATAAAAAAGCAGCACAATATTCTATTCGTGCAAGAGAATTTGCGATTGAAGCCCTTACGGCCAATAAAGCAAAACCAACCAGCGATGGCACTATTACAGATGATGAAAAAATGATAACACAACCTTTACCTTCCGTATCTACTATGGAAGAAGAGCTTCAAAAAGAATCTTTTCCATTACCAACAGATGAAGAGTTAGTGGCAAACGGAAATTTAGACATTACGATTTAAATTGCCTTACGGCCGGATTTCGATAACAATTTATCGTACGGTTTGTTGTATACAATATGACACAGAGTGCGACCTTCCTAAGGGCAAATTGGAAAAAATTAATATTTGCCAATTACAAGATTGACCCAAAAATACTTCAACCTTATGTGCCGAAAGGAACAGAAGTTGATCTTTGGCAAGATACCGCCTATGTATCGTATGTCGGTTTTTTATTTCAACAAGCGAAAGTAAAAGGTATACAACTTCCGGGGTGCCACACGTTTCCTGAGTTTAACCTACGATTTTATGTCCGATTTAAAACCGAAGGCCAATGGCAACGTGGGGTTGTGTTTATCAAAGAAATTGTTCCCTATCACCTTGTTACATGGGTTGCCAATACCCTCTATGGAGAGCATTATCAAACGTTGCCCATGGATTATTATTGGAACGAAGAGGAAAAAGAACAAACCATTGAATATAGATTTAGATTACGCAACGACTGGAATTACATACGAGTGAAAGCGTCTATGGATGGTATGGAAATTAAACCCAATAGTGAAGCGGAATATATTACCCAACATTCGTACGGCATAACACGCCGCTCTGCCTCGCGTTCGGATATTTACCAAGTAGAACATCCTCGATGGATGGTGTACCCCATGCACCAATTACAGTTTGGAGTCAACGTAGCAGCATTGTACGGCCCAACTTTCAGTCCCTTCCTAGAATGTAAACCTGTATCTACGTTTTTAGCAGAAGGCTCAGCGGTTACGGTTTCTTCCGGTAAACGACTTATTCAATAATCCTTAATTTATAAAATATATTCTACTAACACCGCTGCGCTTCCGCCCAGCAGAGCCATCCAAATTCGATTAGATGTATACTTGTGCTGTGGATTAGCTTCAAAAAATATTGTTGTAGAAATATACATAAAAGTACCGGCTACTAAGGCAAATAAAATTCCTGGTGTACGTTCACTTGCCCAGGGGCTATCCATCCAAACATCGGATAAATAAATACCCACCGGTGTGGCTAGTGCAAATAAAAATTGCCAACCAAAAATCGCACGTTTAGCCTCCATCATCCCGATTAAAACCGTAGCCAAAGCAAAGGCTTCCGGAATTTTATGTAAAATCATACCAATCATCAAGGTAGTATGAGAGCCTTCTTCGTGCATATGAGAAGGGTGCATCAACAAGGTCCCTTCCATTAAGCCATGTAAGCACATAGCAAAAAGAATATAATATTTTTCTTTTCCTTTGTGGTGATGGTGTAAGTGCATATGGCCATGCTCTACCCCGGTCGAAAAATATTCTATAGCCATTTGCAGGTAATAACCCAACAAGACAAACACCCCGGCTAACTTTACATCTCCCGTTTCGGTAATAGCCTCCGGTAAAATATGTATGATGGTTATAGAAAATAAATAGGCACCACTGAACGATAAAATGTATTTATATCTGTCGGAATTTTTCATTCCAAAACGGAACACTAAAACTGCCGGTAGAAAAGCGATCCAAAAGAGTATACTAGCGTTGATCCACATATTATTTTTTAAAGACCAATATCAACCGGTCTGATGTCCATTCATCAAAAGGATTCAAAAGGTAATCGCCAAAGGTATTGATTAAAGTTAAGTTTGACAATTCTGCCCAACGAATAAAATCGTTTAGATAAAAGGCTTTCACTTTTTCTTGGTATACCTTAACCTCCTGTTCTACTTGAAATCGAATGGTTTTATAAATAATACCTTCTTTAACAACGCGCTCCAACTCAAAGGTAACAGTGTCCCGTTGGACAATATTTTGAGGAACTAAATCTCGAATTACTTTTACAGAGTTAAAAAAATCAATCACTATAAACCCTTCTTTTTTTGCTGCGCGCGCTAAAGTAGAAAAAGCAGCTATATCATCGACTTCTGTTTCAAAATAACCTAAACTGGTAAATAAATTAACGACCACATCAAAATCCTCTTGCCATGCGGGCTGACGAATATCATGCACCATAAATACTGCTTTGTCTTCTGCTTCTTGACGGGCGATGTCGATACTGTTGGGTGCTAAATCAGCCCCAACAACATGATACCCTAGTCGAGCTAAATAATTCGCATGCCGGCCTTTGCCACAGGGCAAATCCAGAACAGCCGATTCGATAGGAACCTTCAAATAGTCCATTAATCGTTGCATAAAAGCTTCTGCTTCCTGCGTATCTCGATTCGAGTATAATACATGATAATAAGGAGAATCAAACCAATCGCTAAACCAAGAAGCCGTCATAAGAGTAAGAGTAAATGAACCTTCATATTACAAAAAAAGAATAAGCTTGGTTCTATGATTATGGGGTTAAAACTCTTTAAATACTTTCTAGTTTGACTAATTAGCTCTAATTTAGCAGTATGCGTGAAGACTATTTAAGTGGAGAAAAATCAAATCCGGGTTCTACTGACCGGGAGATAGAACGCGCGTTGCGTCCGTTGTCGTTTAGTGATTTTGCCGGTCAAGATAAAATTGTTGAAAATTTAAAAGTATTTGTAGGCGCTGCAAAACAACGACAAGAGCCTTTGGATCATGTGTTGTTACATGGCCCTCCGGGTTTAGGTAAAACGACCTTATCGAATATCATCGCAAATGAACTGGGAAGCCAAATAAAAATCACTTCCGGTCCGGTTTTAGAAAAGCCGGGCGATTTAGCAGGATTATTAACCAACCTGGAGACCAATGATGTTTTGTTCATAGATGAAATACATCGATTAAATGCCGTAGTAGAAGAGTATCTATACTCCGCTATGGAAGATTTTAAAATTGATATCGTGCTGGATACCGGGCCTAATGCTCGTAGTATACAAATCGGCTTAAATCCCTTCACCTTGATTGGAGCCACAACGCGTTCCGGTTTGCTCACAGCACCTTTGCGTGCGCGTTTTGGAATTAACGCGCGATTAGAATATTATGACGCTACGTTACTCACCTCTATTGTTCGTCGTTCTTCCGATTTATTACAAACACCGATACAACCCGATGCAGCTTATGAAATAGCTCGGCGCAGTAGAGGTACACCCCGTATTGCGAACAATCTATTACGACGTACTCGCGATTTTGCCCAGATGAAAGGAGATGGAACCATCACCCTATCCATTGCACAAATGGCACTGGAAGCGTTGAATGTAGACCATAATGGTTTAGATGAAATGGATAATCGCATCTTACTGACGATTATTGAAAAGTTCAAAGGTGGCCCGGTGGGAATCACTACCATAGCCACTGCCGTGGGCGACGAAGCGGAAACGATTGAAGAAGTATACGAACCTTTTCTAATTCAAGAGGGATATATCAAACGTACAGCACGAGGCCGAGAAGTGACGGCATTAGCGTATAAACATTTAAATAAAGTACCCCCTACCGGTACGGGTACTCTATTCGATTAACCAATGGTATCCGAACAGAGAGCATACGAACGATCGTTGCAAATCAAGCAATGGGCAAGTGACATTGGATTTGATTTTTGCGGTATTTCCACCGCTGCTTTTTTATCGGAAGAAGCTCCACGACTGGAGACTTGGTTGCGTAATGGCCACCAAGGTCAAATGACTTGGATGGAAAACCATTTTGACAAACGTCTGGACCCACGAAAATTGGTAGAAGGCGCAAAATCGGTTATCTCTGTTCTTCTCAACTACACTCCAGACGATACATCCTTATCGGAAGGACCAATAAAGATTTCTCGTTATGCCTATGGCAAAGACTATCACTTTGTATTGAAGGACAAACTCCGCACGCTTTTAGAACGCATTCAAACACAAATTGGGGAAGTCAATGGCCGCGTGTTTGTGGACTCTGCACCGGTAATGGATAAAGTATGGGCTGCCAAAAGTGGCTTAGGATGGGTAGGTAAACACAGTAATTTGCTGACTAAACAAAATGGAAGTTATTTTTTTATTGGAGAAATCATCTTGGACTTAGAGTTATATCCGGATGGTCAAATGAAAGATTACTGTGGTACTTGCACCCGTTGTATAGATGCTTGTCCCACACAAGCCATAACAGAACCGTATGTGGTGGATGGTTCTAAATGTATTTCTTATTTGACCATTGAATTAAAAGATGCCATCCCTAAGGAATTCAAACCACAGATGGAAGGTTGGGCATTTGGATGTGATATTTGTCAAGAAGTATGTCCTTGGAACCGTTTTGCTAAAGGGCATAAAAACGAAGAGCTCTTCCCCTCAGAAGAGCTCGTAAAATGGCATTCCAATTCTTTTTCTGAAATAACGGAAGAAATTTTTCGAGTTCTTTTTAAAGACTCCCCTATAAAAAGAACGACCTACAACGGCTTACGAAGAAATCTCCGGTTCCTACTACCCGATTAAGAAAAACAACGTTTTAATATCGAGCTGTGTACGTGTCCGAAATTTGCGTAACACCAGGCTTTTAAGTCTTGTACTTCCTCTCGGATAAGTTCTTTAAGACTTTTGCGTAATTCTTTCTCAAAAAGCTGAGCGTCAAAGCTTACGCGTTCAAGAATGAGCTTACTGTAATCTAACATAACACTGTTTTATATTTAGTGGTAACAAAAATGTTTACTTAAATTACGAAAAACTTACACGAATCGTTTCCTTTTATTCGTATTTATTCCTATAAATTGTCGAATTTTGTAGTGCTTATCATATAATCTTCTGATTTACATTGCATTTAATAGCAACCATACGGTATTATTTAATTGTTATTTTACTTCTACAAATTGAATTTTATGGAAATAGTCAAACTATATCTTATAAAATCAATAAAACAAACTTATATAGAAACGACTTTTTATGTTTAACTATTACATTTTCCGGGGAAGCTAAAAAAGAATTCCAATTCTATCAAGACTATTTATTCCCGGAGGTACCCCATTTTGTTAAATCCCATACTTATTTCTTAAAAACAGAGGACGGAGGGATAATTCACCAGTGGTATGAACCCATCCAATGGGGTACTATAGATTTCCCTTCTATCAAATTATACAATCGCCACCATAAGCCGTTTATCTATTCCGGGCCTTCCATATCAGTAGTTTCAGCTGAGTCTGCCAATCCGGAGGAACCACCCGGTGCAGTATGGATATCCAAAACAAAATTAAACACACAACGACCGTCCATTAAATGGTATACCGGGGGCCCTTCCGCCTCCTATATTTATCAAGGTGTTCGTTGGTCAGTAGTGCTCGAAATGCCCTTATCCGAAGGTATAGAATATGCTGTTCCGGGATGGGATAAAACGATTCAAGATATTCGGTATTGGCTTCAACATGCTCCGCTTTGGTATGAGTCGATTTTGCCTAATAATCTTCCGTTGATAGATACGATGGTATACCAAGATAAAACCTTTTTAAAAGTATTGCTGGCTGATGTCATGTTGTTCCCTAAAACAACCGGTACTATAAAAATACCCAGTTTCTCTCTACCGTATTATGTTTATCAAAAAGGGGAGCATGCAGAAGGTGTTGTTCGTTTAGCAGAAGCTATACAATTAGGCACAGGGGAAACGATTTGGAAGGTAAAACCCCTATCTACCTCCCTAGCGCTTCCCGTAGGGTCTTGTTCGATGAAGGATCGATTAGAACAGCGCGCCATACGACTTGGGAAAAGCACTTATTTAAGTCTAACCTTGGAGGGGGATGTCGATCCGGCTTCATTGGGTAAACCTATATTTCAATCAAAAAATATTCAATTGATCTCATCGGAGGTAGTCAGTACCGGCATCCTAAGTTATCAACCTTGGCGAGTAAGTAAAACCATACGATACCATATTAAACCCATACAAGAAGGAACCATCGCATTAGATCGTTCATTTTATTGGGTGTATTACAATCTATCACTGCAACGACCGGATACTCTTCGGCCTTCTGAAACGTTGCAAGTATACCATTCCAATACAACCGATCAACAACCGTTGCTATCGGACGATCCCTTTTACAATCGGTACACCTTAATGGAAACCGGTGTCATTCGACAACAGGTAAACGCTGAGTTGGTCAACCGCTTGGCGAACCTGATTATTTTTGTTATGTTAGTAGCCACTGCAATATTAGTAATAAAAAAATGAGCAATAGTTTCGGGACGATTTTCCGTATTACCACTTTCGGAGAATCACATGGTGTAGGAGTAGGTGTCATCATTGACGGATGCCCTGCCGGTATTTCGGTAGATGAAGAATTCATACAAGCCGAAATGGCCCGTAGGAAACCCGGCCAATCCAAGATTGTAACGCAGCGACAAGAAGAAGATCAAATAGAAATATTATCCGGTGTTTTTGAAGGTAAAACGACCGGAACACCGATAGCCATGATGGTGCGGAATGCTGATCAACGCAGTAAAGATTATTCTCATATTGCAGACCGTTTTCGTCCGTCGCATGCAGATTATACCTATCAAGAAAAATATGGCATACGCGATTATCGCGGAGGTGGACGCAGTTCGGCTCGTGAAACGTTAGCCCGAGTGGCGGCCGGTGCCATCGCGAAAACATTGTTGGCTTCTTTAGGTATTCAAGTTCAAGCCTATGTATCCCAAGTAGGGGCACTTCGTTTAGATGAATCCCTACCCCTTGATTTATCATTAACTGAAAGCAACATCCTTCGATGCCCCCATCCGGAAACTGCAGAGCGTATGATTGCTTTAATAGACAAAACACGCTTAGACCGCGATACTATAGGAGGTGTAGTAAGTTGTGTAATCAAAGGATCTCCGGTAGGACTTGGAGAACCGGTATTTGACAAATTACATGCTGAATTAGGTAAAGCTATGTTAAGCATTAACGCCGTAAAAGGATTTGAATACGGTAGTGGATTTGATGGCGTAGCCTTATTGGGTTCACAGCACAACGATAAATTTTATACAGATGCTAATGGGAAAATACGAACCGAAACCAATCATTCCGGAGGTATTCAAGGTGGCATTTCAAATGGTGAAGACATCTATTTCCGAGTAGCTTTCAAACCGGTAGCCACCATTATGATGGATCAAGAAAGTGTCAACGAAAAAGGGGAAACGGTAACTGTAAGTGGAAAAGGTCGACACGATCCTTGCGTGGTCCCAAGAGCCGTTCCTATAGTGGAGGCTATGGCAGCATTAGTCCTGGCTGATTTTTATTTACGAAATAAAACGGTTCGATTTGACGCCTAAACTATTTCCTCGATTAGACCTGCATTGGAAAATTATCTTAGGGATTTTCCTGGGGTTAATCGTGAGTGTAGCGGCACATCAAATTCCATCAGGGGTTTATTTTACTCAAACGTACATCAAACCCTTTGGAACAATTTTCATCCGATTGTTACAATTGATGGCCATTCCATTGTTATTGACATCCCTCATCAGTGGAGTGGCAGGCATGCGGACGGAAAACAGTTTAGCCCCATTATCTTTACGTACACTTCTACTTTTTGCGTTTACGTGTATTACATCAACTACAATCGGTATAGCCTTGGCCTCTTGGATACAACCCGGTGCAGTGGTATCGTCTGATATTGCAGTGGAGTTAACCAAGACCTATGCCATGGACGTATCCAAGGCGATAGAAATGAAACAAAACGTGGGGGATAGTTTTTTAAGTTTAGTAGTTCAATGGGTTCCTTCTAATATTTTTTACGCATTCACTCAAAATAGTATGATGTTGTCTGTCGTGCTTTTCTCTATTCTCTTTGGAGCTGCCGCTGCACAACTACCCCCTACTACTATTCAACCTACCCTACAGTTGTTAGAAAGTATACAACAGATTTTATTGCAGGTGGTGAATTACATCATGGCTGTAGCACCCTTTGGTGTCTTTGCGTTAATGGCATCCATTCAGTTGGATTGGAATATACTCTTATCCCTATTGCTGTATATGCTGACGGTTGCTATAGGCTTGAGCATCATTCTCTTCCTTTTGTATCCATCGATTGTTTATGGTTTAGGTCGTATGCCCTATCGATTCTTTTTCAAAACTATGCAACCGGCATTTCTAACCGCATTTAGCACCAGCTCAAGTGTTGCTACATTACCTGTAACGATGCGGTGTGTAGTAGATGGATTTAAAATCCCTAAAGCAGCCGCTCATTTTATTCTCTCATTGGGTACCACGGTTAATATGGACGGCACCGCGTTATATCAGGCAGTAGCTACACTATTCATTGCGCAAGTCATGGGAATTGAATTAGGAATGGCAGAATTAATTACAATTATCTTTACCTGTACCTTAGCATCAGTGGGAGCTGCAGGTGTACCCGGTGCAGGCATGATAACGATGATTATAGTATTACAATCCGTAGGAATACCTGTAGAAGCCTTAGCTTTTATATTAGCTCCGGATCGACTATTGGATATGTACCGTTCTGTTATTAATGTAGCAGGGGATGCTACTGCTGCAGTAGCTTTAGGGGAAAAAGAGACCGGATAAGCGGATGAAAAAATATTCTTTGGTATGGCGATGGATGAAACGATTACTCCTAGGTATGTTACTATTTACAGGAATTTATCTTCTTTGTGTTTTTATATTCTCCAATATTCCATACAATATACAATTCAACTCTACTCCCAATGGAATTCCTGTCTTTTTATCATCCAATGGAGTACACACCGATTTTGTAGTCCCAGTTAAAACCACTTTAATGAATTGGAATGACTTTATTCCAGATATTCCACCACATTGTCAATATATTAGTATAGGATGGGGAGATAAAGGATTTTATTTGAATACCCCTACATGGGATGATTTAACATTTTCTACAGCTTTCGAAGCCGCTTTTGGATTAAGTACTACAGCTATACATATTGATTTCATCCATCAAATACCTTCGGAAAATGATTTATGTCAAGGTGTCACAGTTTCGAATTGGGAATATCAACAACTATGCTCTTACATCAAAAATTCTTTCCAACAGAATAGTGAAGGTAAACTCCAACCGATTCCATTTAACACCCTTTACTACAATGGATCCTTTTATGACGCTAATGGAACTTACAGCCTCTTTACCTCTTGTAATAGTTGGATCAATAAAGGATGCAAAGAAAGTGGAATCAGAACTTGCCTTTGGACACCGTTGGATAAGCCCTTGTTAAGAGCTTTAAGCGATAACTAGTCTATCATTATAGTTTTTTTAAATTTATGTTGGATATTAGAATACTTTGACCGTACATTTGTGTATGCAAAAATCCGTTTCCATTCTTTTACTTATACTATTCTCTTTGCCTATAGCATTGAAAATGGGGACGGTTGTTTATTTTAAATGGAATGAAAAAGAAATAGCTACAGCTCTTTGTGAAAATCGATTTGATAAAGAATCTACTTGTAAGGGTAGCTGTTTCTTAAAGAAGCAACTTAAGAAAACAGATTATTCCGAAACTTCTCCCGATGCTAATAATAGAATAGATGACAATTTTTATAAACTTGTTTATTTTTTAGAACCTATATTATATATTAGTTTCAATACATATCAAAAGTTCACCGCTCCTTTTCCAATTCCCTCTAGCGATGGAAATGTGAAAGATTTTTCAAAAGAAATAGAATACCCCCCCTGCAGTTAGTCTGCCTTATTTTATTGAGAACATTTTCCATTGATTTGATTATAATTTGAATCAAAGGTCGTTGGTATTTTTTTATACAAGAATACCCTACGGTTTTCATCATTCTATTATTTAAAAAAAATAAAACAACTAATATGAAAAATTTAATTCTTAAACTATCGATAATATTATCTCTATCTATTTCTTTTTCTTCCTGTAAAGATAAAAATGATGATGATCCTGTACCTGCACCAGTACAAGCAACCGGTACTATCAAACTAAAATTTGACCATATGTTTGAAGGGGAATCCTTTGCATTAGATACGAACGTCTTTCATTATAAAAATTCTTATGGCGACAGCTTAAGCTTTTACAAACTTCGTTACTATGTTAGCAATATCAAATTCAAAAAAGCGGATGGGACGGTATATGCAGAACCAGAGAGCTATCATATTATCGACTTAAATCCGGATGCAACAAACACTGATTTATACATAAGTGGAATTCCTGTTGGTGATTATACCACAGTTGAATTTGTTTTGGGGGTAGATAGCACACGCAATGTTTCTGGTGCACAAACAGGGGCATTAGCACCTTCCAATGGAATGTTTTGGTCTTGGAGTACTGGGTATATCTTCTTTATGGGTGAAGGTAAATATGAAAATGATAATGATGGTACTTCAGGTAAATTTGTTTACCATGTAGGTGGATTCAGTGGAACATTTAAAGGACTACAAACTATATCCTTGACCGTACCACATTCAGGTTACGCTCGTGTT
This sequence comes from Cytophagaceae bacterium, assembly GCA_025455005.1. Classification (GTDB taxonomy): domain Bacteria; phylum Bacteroidota; class Bacteroidia; order Cytophagales; family Cytophagaceae; genus JALONH01. The sequence continues at coordinate 143,495 of JALONH010000004.1, read as the reverse complement.
GCCAATGGAGCTCAGTCTTCTATGCACTTACATGTTGATATTGAAAACTTATTTAATAATCCGGAAGAGATTAGTATTCATGGGTTAAAAACGGTTCACATGCCAAACGCTAACTCAGTTAAAATTTCCAATAACTATAAGAATATGTTCTCTTTAGATCACGTTCATAATTAATGGATAAATTAAAGAAAATAGGTTTATGGCTAACTATAGTTTTCCTTCACTATAGTTGTAATCAAGAAACACCTGAACCACAAAGCACCTTCCCGGGCTTTGTGGTTCCTTCTCATTTTCCTGCTCCCATTTACTCTGGGACACCAAATAATCCCATAACGAAAGAAGGTTTTGAGTTAGGAAGAAGATTATTCTACGATCCTATTACCTCAAAAGACAGTACTATTTCATGCGGCACCTGTCACCAATCTTTTGCAGCATTTGCTAATTTAGACCATCCAACAAGTCATGGATTTAATGGGTTATTTGGAACACGCAATGCACCACCAATTCAAAATACTGCATGGATGAACTCGTTTATGTGGGATGGTGGTATTAATCATATTGAAGTCTTACCAGTTGCCCCATTAACAAATCCGGTGGAGCATAATGAGTCACTAAAAAATATTCTTGTTAAATTAAATCGACAACCGTCTTATAGAGATCAGTTTAATCAAGTTTTTAAATCTACACCCATTACGGACCAACAAATGCTTTACGCATATGCTCAATTTATGACAATGATGGTGTCTTCGAATTCTGCTTATGATAGTTATGTAAAAGGAAATACAACAGCACTTTCAACTCGAGAAATAGAAGGTATGCAATTATTTAATGCAAAATGCAGTGCTTGTCATTCCGGGATATTGACTACAGATGGAAGTTTCAGAAATAACGGATTAAAACCCAATGGAATTGAAACAGGTAGGATGCAAATTACTCTAGAAGAAAGTGATCGAAATAAATTTAAGGTACCATCCCTACGTAATATAGCGTTAACGAGACCTTACATGCATGATGGGAGATTTAATACTTTAGAAAAAGTACTAAATCACTATTCCGAAGGAGTACAAGATAGCCCTACTTTAGACCCAATATTAAAATCCAATGGAATACTAGGTATCCCTCTAACAGAAGATGAGAAACAAAAAATAATTTCGTTTCTACATACACTCACCGATTATTCATTCGTGAATAATCCATTATTTCAGGAACCGTAATGAAACGAATCATATTCATTCTACTACTTGTTGGGCTAAACGTCACCAATAGTTATTCATGTGATGTATGTGGTTGCTCCTCTGGAGCGTCTTACATGGGTATTCTACCACAATTCAATAAAAATATTATTGGGCTTCGCTATCGTTATCGAGTGTTTGAACATAATAACTCAGCTGCCTCATCCACATCTACAGGTATGGCTTTAGAGGATCGGTTCAATACTATTGAATTATGGACTCGACTTTATTTAGGTAAACGTTGGATGTTGTTTGGATTTCTACCTTATTCTTTTTACAAAAGAATAGAGACAGATGCCACTGAGAACATACAAAGTATTGGAGATATGTCATTTCAATTAAATTATCTTCTATTAAATACCGGAGACAGTACAGACAAAAAACTGAGACAAACGTTAATCCTAGGTGCCGGTGTGAAACTTCCAACAGGAAAGTACCAGCAACGCGACCGGTTTAAGAATATGTTTCCTCTACCTTTCCAAATTGGGTCGGGTGCCTATACTCTGCGTGCTAACATAATATACACTCTTCGTCTAAAAGGATTTGGTTGGAATAATGATGTTGCCTTTAATTATAATTTTGAAAATGAATTAGAATATCAACTAGGTAATCAACTTACCTGGGCATCGACATTGTTTTACTGGAAAAAATGGATGAATATATCCTTGCTACCTAATGCGGGCATTTTCTTTGAAAAATTAGGGGAAGACAGCCAATACGGTTTTGAAAACCAAGCAACCGGAGGTCAAGCTCTATTTTTCACGCTTGGTAACGACATGTACTATAAGAATATCATTTTAGGAGCTACTGCTCAAGTAGTTGGTATTCAGGATACGGGTATTGATCAACCCATGAGTAAATGGCGATTCATGGCTCAATGTTCTGTCTTATTCTAGCCAATAGGTAAAAATGACGTTTGGGGGGATGTCAGTAAAATTGTACATTTGTTTAAAACTAATGGAACTATTAGGAGCATATTGAACTTATATACCTATGGAAGCGATAAAACAACCGGTAGAAATATATTTGGAGGCTACTCCAAATCCGAACACATTAAAATTTGTTACAGATAAAACAATCGTTCCGGAAGGAAGCGTGGATTTTGCAACCCCATCCTCAGCAGAGTCTTGTCCTATGGTGTTGGATTTGTTCCGTTTTGATTTCGTACGCCGAGTATTCATGACGGCTAATTTTGTTACCGTTACGAAAGCAGATGGCATTGAATGGATGGAAGTACAACAAATGGTACGCTCTGTAATCAAAGGCTATTTAGAAGAAGGTAAACCCTTATTTAAGTCCATACCGCAACAAGTTCAAACCGCAGCACCTGTTGAAGGTGAACCGGAAGTAGTCTCTAAAATCAAAGTAGTATTAGATGAATATATTCGTCCGGCTGTAGAACAAGATGGAGGGGCTATAACGTTTCATTCCTTTGATAACGGCGTGGTAAAAGTTCAACTACAAGGTTCATGCAGTGGTTGCCCATCCTCTACCGTGACCCTCAAATCGGGAATTGAAAATTTATTGAAACGAATGGTTCCTGAAGTTACAGAAGTAGTAGCGGAGAATATGTAAAAGTATGTTAGGAGTATTAAGTATTATAACGAGTAGATAACCGGTTCTTTTCTGTATTTATTCCAAAATAATACTTAATACTTTTATTTACATCACCTGACGTATTTCATTTTTTATAAACGTCAGTGTAGGTTGTACCGGATCGTTAGGTAATTGCATGAGTCGATCGAACACCACCTTAGCTAAATCAATCGATGAATGTTCCGGACTAAGACCTTGAGCAGAGGTATTAATCAGTGTCGTGATTTCTTCCATCGTCTGTTTTACGCGCAACCAAGACTCGTCGCTCATGTATACTTGTTGCGACATATTGTGAGCGAATTCCTCTCTAATTTCAGCCAACAACCGTTGTTGCAACTGAGGAGCACTCATACCACGTTCGTTGACACGTACAATTAAATTATGTGGTGTTATACGTTCTAAAAACAAACAAATACGTTCATATGCTTGCAAGCGAACCGGAAGAATAACTTCATTGTTTTTAATTTTTATGTCTACTAATTTTTTTTCAAAATCTTTTGATAAAAAAGACTTTACCACTAAATACATGGCATATAGTACCAATCCTGCCGGGAAAATAATTTTTACAATATCTAACAGTACTTGTTCCATGAGTTTATATTTTTTAATTTCTTTTCACACTATACTTTCCAAAAATACATATATTTCAGGATAAAAAATACGACAAGTTCTCTCGAATGGATTTTCATAAAACTATTTTACCCATACACATCTCCTCTATCGCTTTAGATGAAATTAAGAACATCATCGAAACGAAAAATATTCCTCCGGGATATGGATTACGAGTAGGGATTAAAGGAAGTGGGTGCTCCGGACAGGGCTACGTAATTGGATTTGACAAACCCGGTGTTCAAGACAATCAATATAGCTATGAAGGTATTACTGTCTTTATTGAAAAAAAACATCTCCTATACGTAGCCGGACTACAAATTGATTTTGAGTCGGATAGCGAGTCCAGAGGCTTTACTTGTTCAATGCCCGATCCAGCGTAAATTCAACAGCAGTGGAAGAACAAGGTCCGCCAATGGGAGGTGCTTGTTTAGTGACTTGAACTCGAATGGTTTGAATGAGTGCAAAAGTATTCAAACAATCGATAGCAATATTTTGGGCAAGGGTTTCGATTAATTTCACCGGTACATTCATCCGATGGGCTACGAGTTGATATACCTTTTCGTAATCGACGGTTTCTTTCAAGTCATCTGTATAACCACCGGAAGGAATGCTCAATTGGGCTTGAATGTCTACACTGAATTCTCCTCCGGCAACTTGTTCCCAAGCGTGTACTCCATGATAAGCATGAAAACGCAAGCCGTTAATAAATAATTGTGCAATAGGCATTTTTAGATCTGATCAAAAAAGGAGTCTCCTTCTTTTGTAGTCGGTGGAGTGGAAGATATCCCGTCTGTAGAAGAGGGTTGTGGAGTAGAAGTTGCATGCGTTGTTTTCTCTGTGGGTGCAGCAGGAACTGAGGGAAGTTCAAAGGATAACGAACCGGTTCGCTCCAAGATGGGTGGCGCTTCGGTTCGAATTTGTTTTGCCTTTTGGGTTACTTGTTCCCAACGTTGTTCAATAGTAGCCGTATCCGATTTTGATTTTTCTATTTGAACACGTTCTAATAAACTCTCACCTAAAGTAGTTAACTCTCGAAGCAAGTTATCTCTTCGATGCATCAAATCAGAATATTGCAACTCTAAACTTTGTATACCGGATTTTAAATCCGACACAATACCTTTTGCCTCTTCTTCAGCCTCTTCTAATAACGCCTTCGCTTTCGTTCGAGCATCTGTGAGCATTGCTTCAGCATTGATTTTGGATTCTCTTAAATATAAATCCGATTGGCGTTGAGCATGTTCAATCATATTAGCCCCGGTACTCTCCGCACTTTTTATTGTTGTTAATAAAGACGCCTCTACATCTCGCAAACGAGCCACTTCTCGTTCTGCGTACTCCATTTTTTTACTCACCTGAGCATGATCTTCCAATACTCTTTCCCATTCTTTTGACAAAGAATTTAGATAGGCATCTACTTCTTCTTTATCATATCCTCTAAAAACTTTCGTAAAGTCTTTTTGTCTAATTTCAATTGGCGTTACTTTCATAAGGAGATTAATTAGAAAATTGAATGTGCCATAGGGATACCGTTCGATCATCACTAACCGAAACTAAAGATTCATCTGAACCCATCCAAAGTATTTTATTAACAGAAGTGCCATGACCGGCATGACGAGATTTATCAATTACTTTTAACAATTGTAACGAAACCGAGTCCCACAACTTTATTGATTTATCCATACTGGCTGTGGCCAAATATTTCCCACTGGGTGATAACTGTATATCATTAATGGCATACAAATGCGCCGGGATATCGACTTGTAAATCCCAAAACGGGAAGGACCATTTTTTTAAATGCGCATCTCTACCACCGCTCACCAATACGTTGCCTGAATCGGCAAATGCTACTGCAAACACCGAATTCGAATGTGCCGCTATCGGTTTAGCTACAACTTGAAACGTAGTCGCATCGATGGTATAAATATGGGTATCGCTGGAAGATGCAATGATATGACTACCAAAAGGAACCTTAGTCAAGTGCCGTATATTTTGCTGAGATATTTTTATTTTAGCCCTTGTTGAAAAATCTTCTGTATCCATTATATATACCGTTCCATCTCCCGCACCAATCCAGAGTTGATTATGGTGTACTAATAGAGAATAAATTGGCGCTGACGTAATAGCCGTAGAAGCGATTTCTTTTTTTTGCGCAATGTCTATTATATGAATTCCATTATAATTGTGTCCAACATACATTCTGTTTTTTTCATGGTCCGTAGCGATCGCATAAACAGAATGTTCGACTTTTGCCATTAGCTCCCCTTCATCCGGTTTACGAGTATCCCATTGTACAACTAATCCATCCCCTCCGGCGGTATAAAAAACCTCAGGGGTAGGACCGGGAGCAAGCGCATAAATACAATCGCGATGTCCGGAATAAGTGGCGGTCTTTTTGACTTGAATAGGTGGCATTGTCGTATCAGTAAATTTACAAACAAATCCACAGATGGGTACTAAACTGTGTAAAACTTCCAAAGAAGGAGTTGTAAAAGACCTATTAGCTGCCAGAAAAAATAGGTATTTTGCACTACAGAACCGCTTCTATGCCAATATCCCTTTTACAGTCCCTGAGTCCTCGTAGAGCCTTCGGTTTGTGGCGCATAGATGAATCATTGGATTTTTTCCAGGCGTACTATCCTGTTAATGCCCTAGAACAACCCCATTTAGATAGTATTTCTCATCCTCATAAACAACTCGAATGGTATGCCAGTAGAACGACAGTGGCTACCGTATGTCGACATTTAAATGTGCCCTATATGGGAACGGTTCGCCAGATGGACAACAAACCCTTCTTGTGTGATGAGAATGGACATATTTCTATTTCCCATGCACACGACTACGCTGCATCTATTATGGACATGGATGCGGTTTGTGGAATTGACATCGAAAAAATTGACCCTAAAATCTTAGCTATTCGAAAAAAGTATTTATTCGAATCTGAATATAGTGACCGACCTGATGTTATGACAATTTATTGGTGTATTAAAGAAACAGGGTATAAAATGCACCCTTCGAAAGGAATCTCTCTCAAAGAAGATATTTTAGTTCAACCTTTCGAATTTAATGGACAAGAAGGGGAAACACTCATTCAAGTAAGAGGTGTCGAGCACCGAATAAAGTTTTTCTTGTATGATGGTTATGCAATAGCCTTTAACCTTTAATTTTTTTATATATTTAAAGACAAAAGTCGTTTCGTTGAGGGGGATAAACTCAAGCGATTTACTATCATACAGGAGAACGAATCTATATATTGCTCTTTTATTTATGAACTAAATACCGTGAAATTTTAACTAAACGATATATATTTAACACAACCCTTTACCGTTATTACCCAAATGAAATCTAACCTATTACTTTTATGGATAGGGGTATTCTTACTCCATACGACAACATCCTTCGGTCAGAGTTATTCCGGGTATGTTATTGGAGATCCCATTCGTGATTTTAATTTAACTAATGTAGCCGATGCCGGTTCAGTGCAGCTCTATCAACAAACTGAAATAGTAGTCGTTTTATTCACCTCCAATGATTGTGCCTATAGTCGATTGTATGAAAATAGAATTAAAGCTTTGCAACAGGAATTTTCATCACAAAATGTAACCTTCCTCCTTATTAACGCTAACTTTCAACAACAACATCCTCAAGAAAATGCGGATGCTATGCGAAAGCATATACAAAACAGTCATTGGTTAATTCCATTTTTAGCCGACACCAGTGGAAAGGTGGCTCGTCAATTTGGTGCTACTAGATTACCACATGCCTTTGTATTAAAAAAAATGGACCAACAGTACCGTTTAGTCTATAAAGGTGCTATAGACGATAACCCGCAAAGTCCGGAAGAAGTTATTCATCGTTTTTTAAGAGAGGCGATACTGGCGATGGTTCAAAAAAAATCAGTTAAAATATCTGAGACTCGACCGGTTGGCTGTATTTTGAAACAGTAAATCCTTATATTTTATTAATTAATTTATTTATTAATAAAAAAAAGCAGATGAGTATAAACCCACCTGCTTTGAACAAACATTATGTTTATTCTGCTCAACAAAAAATAATTTATCGCTTTTCTATTTTAATACTGCCAGACTGTTGGTTCGATTGAAGAAATAATACGTATATACCCGTTTCTAAATTTTCGCCTAATTGTCCATCACCATTTATAGCTCCATTTTCTACAATCTGACCTAATATATTTAGTATAGTATACTGTATCGTTTCGTTTGTTTTTAAGTTTAATCGATCGCTATAAGGATTAGGATAACATTCAATTCCAAAATTGGTAAAAATAGTTGCCGATGTTGCTATAGGTAAAACGACAACATTTCTTGTATCCGAAACTACCGTATTTCCATCGCTAACGCGTACTACAATATCGTGACTTCCTACACTTGGGTTATCAAAAGTAAAATTAAAAGGCGCATTCGTTAACGTCGTTAACAAAGTTACTCCATCCAATATCTCAACTATTAAATTGTTATTTTCAAAATCGGTGGCTTGTACAGATATATTTATAGAACCTGTTGAAGTTGATCCCGGAGCAGCTCTTACATACTCGACTATAAAATTAGTTATGAGAGGTGTTTGATTAGGAGGTAGAACAATTACCGAAGTAGAATTTACAGTACATATTGAATTGAATAAACGTACGTAATAGGTGCCAGGTGTAGAAACTAAAAGGGCTGATTGATTATTCCCAATGGAAATACCATCCCTGAACCATTCATAACTGGCACCTACCGTACTCGTAGAGGCGGTTAAGGTTATCGTTTGATTTAGTACTAAAGTTTGTGTCGTATTGGGAGTTAATGAAACGGATAATGGTGCTTGAACCGTCACCACTATCGGCGTCGAAGTAGCAGAACAACCATTAGATGTAACCACTACTGCGTAACTTCCTGAACCGGACGCGGTATAACTCGAAGCAGTAGCACCGGAGATGGCAGTTGTACCATTACGCCATTGATACGTATTGCCGGTTGCCGTTGCAGCATTTAACACAACTGTATTTCCTTGACAAACTGTCGTCGCTCCCGCTGCGGTAATAGTTGCAGTAGGTAGTGCTTGAACCGTCACCACTATCGGCGTAGAAGTAGCTGAACAACCATTAGATGTAACCACTACAGCGTAACTTCCTGAACCGGACGCGGTATAACTCGAAGCAGTAGCACCGGAGATCGCAGTTGTACCATTACGCCATTGATACGTATTGCCTGTTGCCGTTGCAGCATTTAACACAACTGTATTTCCTTGACAAACTGTCGTCGCTCCTGCTGCGGTAATAGTTGCAGTAGGTAGTGCTTGAACCGTCACCACTATCGGCGTCGAAGTAGCAGAACAACCATTAGATGTAACCACTACAGCGTAACTTCCTGAACCGGACGCGGTATAACTCGAAGCAGTAGCACCGGAGATGACAGTTGTTCCATTACGCCATTGATACGTATTGCCGGTTGCCGTTGCAGCATTTAACACAACTGTATTTCCTTGACAAACTGTCGTCGCTCCTGCTGCGGTAATAGTTGCAGTAGGAGGAACACATGGAACTACTTCCTTAAAAACAATATTATCAATAGTCACACACGTAGTGGAATTACCTACATAAAACTTTAGTTTTGCAGTTGCATCTGAAATCGTAGGCGAAAATGTATAGGTAAAGAGTTGATTGGTTGTACTTAGATTTTGAGTTTGTCCAAAGTAAGAGGTCCAGGGATCCCCCTCCATTTGCACCGCAACATTCATTATTCGAGGAGCATCAGATTTTGCCAAAAAAGATATTTCATAAGTTTTACCTGCTTCAAATGGAGCATTTTGTCGAACTTGAACATGCCAATCGGCTGTGCCAGCGTTTGCAGCGCAAATCCTTAATGCATTTGTACCTGACATAGCAGCATTCGTCACTACGTTCATTATCCCATTGGCTCCATTATTATTTTGAATTTCCCAGTTTAAAGTACCGGAATCAAATTCTCCATTACTAATTATAGATGTATTAGGAGGGGGTACAGTTCCACCGGAAGTGCAATACGGATATCCAACATCCGTTCTACCGGCTATATAAGATCGTAACCAAGTCATTGCCGGCCTATCGGTTCCATTTGAACGTATTAATTCAGTATCATTAATCCATGTTCTACCCTGTTCATAACCCCATAAAGATATTCCTGCTACAGCATAATGATTCCAATAAGCTGGGAAAATGGTTTGGTACCGTGTACTTTGAGTTTGATCATTTCCTGAACCGGTTAAATCTAATTCTGTCACATAGATAGGAATACCACCGGTAGCCATAAGATTAAGCGAACTGTTCATTTGATTGGCAGTCAAATTATCTAGATTAAATTGATGCGCTTGAGTTCCAAAACCATCAATTAAATTACGATCTCGCAATACTCGAATGAGTAATAATTGTTCATTAATTGCCGTTTGATCATTTTCCAAACCATAATCATTTAGTACTAATTTTGCATTTGGAAAATATTGCCGAGCTTTCTGAAATAACCATATTGCCCAATCATAACCTGTACTACCAGGACCACCTAAACCTGCTTTAAACGCAGCATTCGCGGGAGCATGAGTTCGAAGTTGTTCATTCAATACATCAATTTGATCTATGTAGTTACCATACCGTTGTGCAACAGCAGCAATATATTCTTCCATTTCTTCTCTAAATTCTGCAGGTGTTATTAAGAGTTGATTTGTGGATGTACTAATAGCCCAACCGGGAAACTGACTACCCCATGCAAAAGCATGATATCGAAACATTAAATTGTTATTTCTTGCCAAATTAAATGAGACATCTGCTCCGGACCAGTTGAAATTATCTCGACTAGACTCTACAACCCCCCATTTACAACTATTCTCTGCTGTTACTCCGTTCCATAATGGTAAATAGGAAGTAGGTACAGATCCTGCAATTATATTGGCTAAATATTTACCTTTACAAGCACTTAAGCCTCTTTGGGGTGCTGCTGTAGTTCCAATAACAATGAATACACCGGCTGATCCAGAAACATTAGAAGAATTATCTACGGCTCGTGCTGTTAGAATATGATTGCCAACCGGGGCATTTTGCCATAAGTATGTGAACGTATTATTGGATCTAACTGTGGTTGATCCCAAAAAAGTAGTTCCAACAAAAAATTCTACTCTGGTTACAGATCCGCCTGTTGAAGTTCCTCCAATATCTGTGGCATAAACATTAATCCGAATATCATTACCTTGAGTAAAATAGGCATTAGCATGTGGAGCAGTAATGACACAAGAAGCAGGTGTACCTGTAAATGTAGTTGTTAAAGGTGTTGGACCTTGAGCTTTAACATATGTGGTTATTAAACAACACAATGTCAAAAAAAGACTGTTTTTGATGAACGTTAACATATGCAAATGATATTCCTTTAGATTTCTATATTATTAGTTAAGAGCAATTTTATAACGTTTTAATACAATTATAATACTGCAAAAGTAACGAGGAATCAGCCTTTACTACTTGTACTATTTTTCATTTTTCTTTAACTATAGTTCAGTTTCAATTAAAAAATTAATGAAAATCAAATAGTTAGAATATTATTTTAAAATTACCTTTTCCTTTTTGAAAATTCTTTAGGAGGTTTTCCATAAAATTGGGTGAAGGACTTAGTGAAATATGAGGCACTATTAAAACCAGTTTCCATTGCGACTTCAGATATAGTGTGCTTTCCTTCTTTTAACAGTTCTACGCTTTTTTGTAGTCGAATAACTCGAATTAGTTCATTTACCGTTTGTCCACTAATATTTCTCAACTTGCTATATAACAAGGTTTTACTTACCCCCATCGTTTTACATAAATACTCAGCATTTAATTCAGGTTGAGCCAATTGTTCTTCTATTATTGCAATAAGTTTTAGTAACCACTCATCGTTTGGGAATGAGAAAGACTGGGTTTGAGGCATTCTGGTTAATTCTTCCTGAACAAGCGTTCGACTAGCTTTAGCTGTTTCCATTACTTCAATGAAAACACTTTTCGTAGTTAGTAGATCCAAAGGGGGTTTCAATATATAATTAACCCCTGCTTCTTTTAATCGTTCAAAGTTCTCATTAGAATCTGTTGATAAAATAAAAATTACAGGTATGTGACTATATACATCCTTAGAAAGTAGTTCAGTATAAACAGTGAGAGCGTTATCCTTTTCATCAGAATTTAGTACAATAATTTCAGGAAGTGTCTCTTCTAATTGGTCAAATATTTCAGTATGGGATTGAAAGGTATAGAAGATAACTTGCTCTGAAAACAATGAAAGTAAATGTTCAGTAGTACCTTTAGAAGCCTTTGATAAAAATACGATCGTACCATAAGGTATTGATTGTTGTATTTCTATTTCTTTTTCTATTGTATGAACATTCCTGGAGTTTTCATTTTCCGATAATAATAATTCACGTTGATGATGAAGGATCCAGTTAGTCCTAGACGTTATCTCTTCATGACTTCGTTCTAGTGCTTCTTTTTGCAAGGATAACTGTTCTACTGTTAAAGAAAGTTTTGTATTAATATCTACTAAATCTGTAGTTTGGCGGTTTACCTCATCTTGTAATTTTCGATTTAATGTTCGAATACGTTGTGTTCTCCATTGAAAAAGTAAAAAAACAATAACAACGATACTTATGAGTAAACTTACATAGAACCAAGAGGTCATATACCAAGGATGGAGTATGATTATATCCAATGCTGTAGGATGGGGATCTGCTGTACCTTGTCGATTAATGGAATATACTAAAAAAGTATACTTCCCCGGAGGTAGTTTAGTATACGTCGCTATTCTTTTTTCTGCATTAGAACTATTCCAATGTTCTTCATAACCATTTAATTTATAGTAATATTTTACTTGACTAGGAGCTATATAATCGAGAGCAGAAAACTCAATATGTAAATGATTTCTTCCATATTTAAGTACTACAGTTTTATTTGTAGGATGTTCATGATAAAACATACTTTCATTTCCAATATCCTCTTTTGTATAAATGTTAGTAATTACAGTACGCTGTTTTACTGTAGTGTATTTAAATTTATCCGGATAAAAATATAGTAAGCCATCTGTTGTTCCAAAATACAATTGGCCATCTTGTCCCTTGAAACAACTATTCGTGTTAAATTGATTTCCTGGTATCCCATCTTCTTTCGTATAAATTATTGTTTGATTCAATTGAGGTGTTATTGATACTAAACCTCTATCTGTTCCTATCCAGATTGTCTCATCATTATCTTTCAGAATACTTTTTATTTCAAATCGTTGACCATTATACTCAGGGAAAATTTGATTCAAAATGACGCGTTTTTTCCAATCATATTGGATCAATCCATTTGATAAGGTACCAATCCATACGACATCATTTAGTTTATCGTACAGCACACATTGTACATTTAAATATGAAATGTCTTTTATGATATGCACAACCTCTGCTGTTATCCCTGAAGGTTTAATCTTTATATGAAGTAATCCATTTGCCTCCGAAGCTACAAGCACTTCAGAATCTGAAATCTTAACAACGGATGAAATGATACCGGATGATAAAAAGGAATGTATCTGAGGTGAAAAAGTTGGTGTAATGATGGTACCTTTTACAGGTTGAAGAAATTCAATACCTCCCGAAAGTTTACCTAAGCAAAACAAGGTATCATTGATTGCTGCAATAGACCATACATGATAGCCCGTTCCCGTAGAGGCATACATTTTATTTTTAATGGGATAAACTTTACACTGAAGAGGAGAGCCTAAAGAGCATACTCCCAAACCATTAGAGTAAGTACCAACATATAGGCTACCTTTAAATGAACATAAAGATTTAACAACATTGGTAAAAAAATTACCCCTTGCTGCAGCATAAGGTGTAATAACGGACTGATTCCGATTCCAAATTTCTAATCCGCCTCCATCTGTTCCTATATATAATTGTTTATCTCCACCTTCTACAATAGACAATACGGACTTCCGTTGAAGACTTAAAGGCGAAAGCGTACCGGATTGAATAGAATGAAAACTCGATTTATACTTATTATATACTACCACGCCTGACGTAAACATGCCCACCCAAATATTTTTATCCATTGTTTCGTATAATGTATAAACCGAATTTGAAGGCAAACTATGTGGTTGCTTTTTATCAATGGCACTATTCAACCACTGACCTTCCGTTGTATATCTATAAATTCCAGATCCATCGGTAGCTACCCAAATAGTACCATCATACGCTTCTATCATATGCATAACGATAGGAGCTTTTGAAAACTGTCCTTTCAAAACATGTCTATGAATTTTTTGACTCAAAATATCATATGAAATCAAACCTGTGAATTCATTACTAATCCATAATCGATTTGATTTATCACAAAACAAATTCCCTATCTGATTTACCATAGGGCCAAGGGTCGGAAGTATAAAAGCTTTATTGGTAAAACTGGTATCATTCTTTTTCTTATATGCAATAGCATCCGGTCCGGCATATAACCATAAGGTCCCTTGTAAGTCCATTTCGATGGAATAACAGGTCGTCTTGTTGGGAAAAGGATTTAAATATTCTACGGTTTCTTGATTCTTTTTCCAATGAGCTACTCCGAAATTACCCACTAACCAATAGTCATTGGGAGCTACCTCTTGTATATCCCATATGGACTCTCTATGACCAAATAATATTTGTTTATTTTTATTTCGAATCAGTTCAAACGAATTTGTAGATGGGTTATATTGTCTCATCCCAAATTCAGAAGACAAAGCGTATAAGTTATCTTGAGAATCTTTGTATAATGACCGAACATAAGAGTTAGGTACGGGTATATTATTCGAATCTTTGATACTATATGCTACCGTTTGATAAGCATCATATCTTAATATACCTTTGTAGGTAGCTAACCATATAAATCCCTTTTTATCTTGGTTTATATCGGTTACAGAAATTTCCGATAAAAAATCTGAAGCTGATGCAGGATAATACGGTATATCTTGTGCAAACGATATGAATCGAATACACAATGAGAAACAAATGAGTATAAGAATTTTATTCTTTAACACTACTCTCTAATAAATAGGATTAAATATAGATAAAAATGAATAATTATTATTTATAGTACTAAATAAACTTTTTTTAAAGGATAATCGTTTTGATTAAAGATGATCCAAAAGAGAAAAAAACAACTTATATATGGTTTAGGATTTCTGTTTACCATACTTCATATATCTTGTAACACTTCCACTGCCATTAGTTCGGATAAGATCCTTCTATCAGCTCAGCTTGATACCACTCTTCCTACTCTACAACCGGATAGCACCAAAAAAACCATGATTACAGATCCTAAACAATATAACACGTTAACCAAAGAAGAAGAATATATCATTGTATTCAAAGGAACTGAATATCCTTATACCGGAAAATATTATAAACACAAAGCACCGGGAACCTACATCTGTAAACGATGCAATGCTCCTTTGTACAAATCAAAAGATAAATTTGATTCACATTGTGGTTGGCCAAGCTTTGATGACGAAATTGCCGGTGCTGTCACCCGAGTGCCGGATGCCGATGGACATAGGACAGAAATTGTATGTACAAATTGCAAGGCACACCTGGGACATGTTTTTTTAGGGGAAGGTTTTACCTCAAAAAACACTAGACATTGTGTTAATTCGCTATCGATTGAATTTGTTCCGGAGCAGTAGTGGTACAATATGCTTCAGGAAGACACGAACCCTGTTAATGCCATAATCGTTATTTCAACCCCTTTATTTCGTTACTCTTAAAACATATCTATCACTCCCTAATGTATTCCTGCAGTAATAGATTTTATTTTGATATAACTTTTCGTAATGCTTCTTTTTCGCTCAATGGTTGTAGTCGTGCTTTCTTTACATAGTTCACCACTGCTTTGGCGTTTACGTCTGCATAAGCTCTTAGCGCCCAACCTATGGCTTTCCGAAGAAAAAATTCTTTAGATGATTTAAAGCAATCGCATTGAGTAAACAGCACTTGAACATCGGTATTCTCTTTATACTTTAACTGATAAATAATAGTACACCGTTGCAACCACATATGATCACTTTCAGTCCATTTTTTTAAAAATTTACCGACAGCTTTAGGATAAAGAGAGGCCCATGTTCCTACACCATAACTTCCAATCGTATCTACCGTATCCCACCAGGGTTGTGTTCGTATCAACCACTCCAGCCAATCAATATCCTTTAGGGTAAGTTGGTTCCTATTACGAATAAGAATATCTAATGCAAGGTATTGCCATTCCCGTTGAGGCTTTTCCCAACACCAATCTATACATCTCTTTTTATCCTCCCAACTATAAGACTGTAATTCGTTAAGAAATGGCTTATAGATGGATAGTAGCAACGGGCGTTTGATTCCATAAAAATCGAATTGGTTTTTCATATACGCCGCCATCTGTTCAGCTGTTGGAGCATGTGCTTGTTTCTCCATCAGCGATTCAACTTGTACCGTTATATCCAATATATCTTTCACTTATACTTTCCCTTCAATACAAGCTAACAGGACTTTCACTTCTTTCACTCGTTCAGCTTCCCCTAATTTTTCAAAACACCCTATTAAATTACGAAACACACGAGCTACGATATCCAAATGACTACACGGTTGGTAAAAAATATCCATTGCAGATAAATTCAATTGGTGCAAGTATTGGTCGATGTCTTCTTTTGTAAATAAAATACCTTTATTGAAAACATTAATATAAAATTGTGTTTGATCGTTTTTATATGTTAGTATAAACAAATTAGGTAGATTAACCCCATACACCGGCAACTTTAACTTTTGTGCCAATAGCATATAAATCACACATAAAGAAATGGGATTCCCTTTTTTGGTTTCAATAACCTGATTCAACAATGAGTTGGCAGGGGAATGAAAATTTTTAGTGTTCGGACTAAATTTTAACTTCGTAAACAACACATTATTGATTATCCGAATCTGATCCATAGGCCATATATCGGATTTGAATTCCGGCCAAAGTTCATAATACATTTGATCTAAGGCACTTTTTAACTGATTATATTCTAAATCCGGATATTGATACGTACAGACCAACCACATCCCCTCTAATAAATCCTGTGCGCCTTTGTCTTTCCAATGTTGAAGTCTTTTCTTTAAAATATCAAACTGAACACCATGTAGTATATCTTCTATTCTTTTTTGAACTATTGGATTAAATTGTTCTTCCCAGGCTTTCTCCAATAATGGAATAATGGGTTCTCCGGATGTATATAAAGCTTGTTCGACGTGAGCGATCACTTCCGAATCTTCATCATCTAATAAGGCGATTAGTGCATTAAACTTAGATACATCCATACCACAAAGATACATTAGGTTTGAATAACTCCTGTAGAAAATTTTTTACTTTCGGAGGAATGTTGTGCTGCTTCAATGCCGGTAGATATCCAATGTCGGGTTGCCATAGGTGGTATAATAGCATCTATCCAAAGACGGGCAGCGGCATAATAGGGCGACAATTCTTTAGCATATTTTTCGGTTATTTCTTGTAGCAAAAGTGCTTCCTCCTCTGCCGTCCAGGTGATACCTTTCGCTTTTGCATTGGCTTGTTGAATTTGTAAAAGCGTCTTGGCGGCAGAGGCTCCGCTCATTACTCCGATTTGTGCGGTAGGCCAAGCTACAATCCAACGTGGGTCATATGCTTTCCCACACATCGCATAATTACCGGCACCAAACGAATTACCGACAATCACAGTAAATTTAGGAACTACAGAGTTGGCCATTGCATTTACCATTTTGGCTCCATCTTTTATGATACCGCCGTGCTCGGATCTACTGCCTACCATAAACCCGGTTACATCTTGAAAAAAAACTATTGGAATACCTCGTTGATTGCAATTCATAATGAAACGGGCGGCTTTGTCTGCTGCATCGGAATAAATAACCCCTCCCATTTGCATCTCATTCTTTTTTGTTTTAACAACTTTACGTTGGTTCGCAACTATCCCAACGGACCAACCCTCTACACGAGCATAACCACAAATTAACGTTTGTCCATAATTTTCTTTATACCCTTCAAAACTACCCGCATCCACAATAGACTCTAATACCTCCATCATATCGTAGGGCTTCGCTCGATCCATTGGAAATACAGACGCTAATGAATGGATATCCTTTGAGGGAGCCTGTGCTTTTATACGGTTAAATAATGATGGTTTAGGACTTGAAAGGAATTCAATGTGTTGTCTAATTTTGTTCAGACAAGTTGTTTCGTCCGCGCATTTATGATCTACCACTCCCGAAATTTCCGTATGAGTGGAAGATCCTCCCAGTGTTTCGGCATCAACATCCTCTCCAATAGCGGCCTTCACCAAATAAGGTCCGGCTAAAAAAATACTACCGGTTTTATCTACAATAAATGATTCATCCGACATTGCCGGCAGATACGCTCCACCGGCCACACAACTACCTAAGATAGCGGCTATTTGGACAATACCCTTAGCACTCATGTGTGCATTATTTCGAAACATTCTTCCAAAATGTTCTTTATCCGCAAACACTTCATTTTGCAAAGGCAAATATACCCCCGCACTATCCACTAAATAGATGATGGGCAAATGGTTTTCCATAGCTATCTCTTGTGCGCGTAAATTCTTTTTAGCCGTCATGGGAAACCAAGCACCGGCTTTTACAGTTGCATCATTGGCCACTACGACACAAAGTTGTTGAGCTATTTTACCCACTAAGACACGCACCCCGGCGGATGGACACCCTCCCTCCGCTTCATACATCTCATAAGCGGCTAAAGCACCTATTTCAATACATTCGTCGATGTTATCCATCAGTACATTCAAGCGTTCCAGTACAGTTAACTTACCTTTCGCTTTTTCTGCTTCCATTCGGCGAGTCCCCCCACCTAGGGCAATGCTTTCTAAACGTTCCTTTAACTGGGCTTGTAGCTCGACGAGAGATGGAGATGAGGTTGTAGACATATACAAACGGATTTACTATTTGTACGAAAAAAAAGAGGCACTGTTGTGTAACGTGCCTCCCTCCTTATTTCTTTTTAGGCTTAGTGCCTAATGGTTTTAAATAATACCTTGGGTTATCTTGAAAATGAACGAGTATAGTATCTAAATCCATCATGGTGCGATTCAGGTTTACATACAAAGAAGAATCCGTAATAAATTTACCTAAAGTACCTTCACCTTCATTAATCTTTTTAGTAATTCCATTCATTTGTACCAACAAGGTATTGGCTTGTTGAACGGCTTTCTTTAACTCCATATCGTTTAAGGAATCAGCTAAAGAAGAAAACTTTTTTAACATCGGTTTAAGTTGTTTTTCCGTTTCAATCAAGTTAGCGGTTAATTGATTTAGATTCGCTGTTACACCTTGTATATTGGCATCATTATGTTGTAACATAGTGGTTAACTGACCGGACATTTTTTCCATATTGGACACTGTTCCGTACAATTTTTTACGCATGTTTTCATTCAATAAATCATTGAAGCGAACAATCGTTGTGTCTAAATGACCCACTACCGGAGTGATTTTAGATTCTATCACAGACATTAAACTCGGAGATACCAAGGGTCTTAAGGTATCACCGGATTCGAAAACAATTGAATTTTTTCCTAAAGTGAGTACCACACTTAAACTCCCTAAAAGATCCTTAGAAATCATAGCAAATGTAGAATCTCCGACTTGAATTTCTTCATTCAGCTCTAATGTCACTAGTATTTTATTTCCTTTATCTTGGATCAAGCGCAATTCCTTTACCCTACCCACAGGAAACCCATTGATGGTAATTGGGTTAGATGCTGTTAAACCGTCTACCCGATCATAGATAACATAATAAATATTGGTACTCTTAAAAAAATCATTGCCTTTTAAGAAGTTGAAACCAAAGTATAAAACTATGCTGGAAGCAATAGCCAATACACCTACTTTAAATTCTTTTGATAGTGTCACGATTTACGATTATTGTTCAATTTCGATTTTATACTCTTTAATAGCCCTGTATATCCCGGAAGCCAATAACACTTGATTGGAAGGCAAAGCCATATATTGTTCTTCTTTTTTATTCGTTAAAAAACCCAATTCCACGAGGACAGAAGGCATAGATGTCTTCCATAATACCAACAGACCGGCTTGCTTTACACCTCTACTCGTTCTCCCTACACGGTTTTTAAACTGAGTCTCAATTTTGGATGCCAATGATAAACTATTTTCAATATACGCATTCTGATACAGGGAAAAAAGAATATGTGCTTGAGGAGAGTTTGGGTCATACCCTTCGTAGTGTTGTTTGTGGTTATCTTCCTTTAAAATTACGGCATTCTCTCGCTTGGCAACTTCTAAATTTCCCGTTGACTTATGTAAACCCATTGTATAGGTTTCTGTTCCATACACATCCGGTACGCCGGAATTACAGTGGATGGAAAGAAAAATATCCGCGTGGTGTCGATTTGCAATAGCCGCTCTTTCGTGTAATTCAACAAACACATCCGTTGTTCGGGTATAAATTACTTTTACACCGGGCAAATTTTCCTGCAGAATTCGCCCTAACTCTTTGGCTACTTGGAGTGTAATTTTAGCTTCTTGATGATGGTGTCCGGAACATCCCGGATCTTTACCTCCATGACCCGGATCAATGACAATGGTACGAACTTTGTAATCCCTGATGCCCAGTGGACTAAATGAAGTAAAAACCAATAGTACGATAAAAGAAATACTTAGGATAATTCGTTTCACTGATACCTTTTTAGAAGTTAATGCATAACTTTGACCCCAAATTGTGAATTTTTATTTAAAACTAAAATATTGTTTACTGTTTCTTATCCTAACCCGGTTAATGGGATCAGGTGTTTCTGCTTGGGCACAAGTGGACAAAACCGTCATAGCTTCTCCTATTGTATCGGATACTATTCAAAAAGTGGACAGCCTTAACTTAGCTACGTCAGATAGTGATATTGAAACCACCATCGAATACAGTTGCAGTGACTCCTTACGAATGGATGTGGAAGGTAAAAAAATATATCTATACGGAAATGCCAAGGTAGTTTATGGCAACAGAAGTTTAGAGGCTGACCGTATGGTTATTCATTGGGATATTAATGAAGTAGAAGCTTTCGGGAAAACGGATTCCATAACTGGTAAAAAAATAGGGACTCCTTTATTTAAAGAAGGTAGTGATGTATATGTTGCCGATCAAATTCGATATAATTTCAAAAGTGGTAAGGGTATCATTCGAGGAATAGTAACCAAACAAGGAGATGGCTTTATAGAAGGCGATCCAGTAAAGAAAACACCGAATGCGATATACGTTCAGCATGCTACCTATACGACATGTAATCTTGCCGAACCTCATTTTTGTATACGTGCCAGTAGAATTAAAGTCATACCAAACGACAAAGTAGTAACAGGACCTTTTCATATGGAATTCATGGGTATCCCTATTCCATTAGGTATGCCCCTTGGTTTTTTCCCTATAACTAAAAGAGGTAAATCCGGAATTATCATACCTACCTTTGGAGAACAGCGAACTCGTGGATTTTTCTTAAGTCAAGGTGGATATTATTGGGCCGTGAATGACTATGTAGGTTCCAAATTTGTTGGTGACATTTATTCCAATGGAAGCTTTTTACTTTCAAACATTACAAACTACAAGAAACGGTATGGAAGTTCCGGTACAGTCCAAGGTACCTATAGTAAAATTAGAAATGGCTTTGAAGACACTGACCCACTTCAAGAATTATGGAATATAAAATGGAGCCACAATTCTGCTACCAATCGATCGTCCACTTTGAAAGCAAGCGTCAATATAAGCTCCAGTAGATTTTATTCACAAACGAGTTACAATCCTAACCTATTTACCAGTGGCGAGTTTACTTCTAATATCACGTATACGAAAACCCTCCGTAATACTCCTTTTTTTGTTACGGTTACCGGGAGACAAACGCAAAATGTGAGTACTCAATTAACGACCTACACCTTGCCTTCCGTGAACCTTTCCATGAATCGTGTATATCCTTTCAAAACCAGTAAAAACAATGGAGAAAAATGGTTCGAAAAAATAAATATCTCCTATAACGGAAATGCAGAATATAGAGTAAATAATCAGATAAGAGGGAAGACGGCTGCAGAAGACACTATACTACCCTTTAGTCGCACCAACTTGCCTTTGATTTTAGATAATGGACAATGGGGTGCTCTCCATCGAATCCCCGTTTCCACTACATTCAAACTTTTTAGACACATTAGTTTAAACCCATCCGTAAATTATGAAGAATGGTGGTACGGAAAAAAATTAGAATATGAAAAAAGTGGAGCTAATAGTGCTACTGTAAAAGATACGTTACCAGGCTTTAGTAGAGCTTGGACGTATTCTGCCCAAGCCTCCTTAACGACACGTATATATAGCACCTATACTTTTAAGTCTGACCTGTTAAAAGGAATACGCCATACATTTATTCCAACGATAGGTTATACATATAAACCGGATCAAACGACTAATAGCAATTACTTTCAAACGTTCCCAGATGTTTTGGCGTCCAATGGTGAACGTATTCCGTATTCCGTATACCAAGGTTTTATATTTGGAGGACCCGGGGGTGGCTTAACCAATAGTCTTACTGTACGACTACAAAATACATTAGAAGGGAAAACACGAAATCGAAAAGATACCACCGGTATCGGTACTAAAAAAATTAAACTATTAGAAAGTGTAGACTTAAGTGGTAGTTATAACTTTTCTGCCGATTCATTAAATTTTTCACTGCTTCAGTTCTCTACCCGAACCAAACTGTTGGAACGATTAGATGCTGCGTTTCAAAGTACGTTTGATCCGTACAGCTATGTATTGGATAGTATCAATGGCACTACAGTATACCAACGCAGAGTGAATACATTTGAGTTAAATAACTCGGGTAAACTAGTCAATACGACTCGATATAATTTATCACTGGGAATGAATCTAAACAGAAAAGGGTTGAGCAACGCTGCCAATTCCTATTTACAAGATCCTAATTTACCCACTACAATATTGCCTCCGGGAGCTGCATTTGTTGATTTTCGCATTCCTTGGAATTTAATTGTCCAATACAATCTTAATGTTACTCAAGAAGGTTATAAACCAAAATCCATCACACAGGCTATTTCGTTTAGTGGAGATGTAACATTAACCGATAATTGGAAAGTAAAATTCACATCCGGTTATGACTTTGTACGAAACAGTATTACGTCGAATACTTCGATTACCGTTATACGTGATTTGCATTGTTGGCAAATGAGTCTAACGGTGATTCCTTATGGACCTAGACAAATGTATTTTTTTACCATCAATGCAAAATCTTCTATACTACGGGATTTAAAAATGAACAAAAGAAGCCCATCGTATATTCAAGGATTTTAATCCTTACACGGCATACCGTCCATAAATACTTAAAGGTAAACGCTTACCAAAAGGATCTTCTACAACTAACTCTCCCACTTCCGGTTGTTGACCTTGTGGATGTAATTGTCGAATGAGTGTATCGATAATCACTGCGGAGAAACCAATAGCATATAAATTTAAAATATAAAAATGCCCATTTGGATCTAATAACTGTTTACAAAGCGTCAACAATTCATACAAATGTTCTTCAATAATCCACTTCTCCCCTTCCGGTCCACGTCCATAAGCCGGCGGGTCTAAAATTATTCCTTGATATACATTCCCTCTTTTCACTTCTCGCTTTACAAATTTCATTGCATCTTCTACTACCCACCGAATATCAGTAAGTCCGGAAGCTTCCATGTTTTCCCTGGACCAACTGATTACTTGTTTAACTGCATCCACATGGACTACTTCTGCTCCGGCAGCCTTAGCCGCTAAGGATGCTCCACCGGTATAAGCAAATAAATTCAACATTTTGGGGGTTGACCCTGATTTTTTTAATCGCTGTACCTGATCATATATATAATTCCAATTCGATGCTTGTTCCGGAAAAATTCCTACATGTTTGAAAGACGATAAGCCTAATCGAAATTGCAATTGAAGCGATTGGTATTGATACGGCACTTTCCATTGTTCCTTCATGGACGACTTTAATGTCCAAAGCCCCTTTTCCGGACTCGCTTTATCTCGAATAAACTCTGCCTGCCATAGCTCTTTCCATTCTTTTGTTGAATAACTTGGAGCCCAAATAGCTTGTGGCTCCGGACGCGACAATACAAACTCTCCAAAACGTTCGAGTTTCATATAATTACCGGAATCCAGTAGTTCGTAGGCTGAAAATTGTTCAGGTTTTAGTATATTCATACGCCGAAATTAAAGAAAAAAACAAGCAATCCGGTATTCATGAGCAAATCAAAAAAAGAATTAATAGAAAAAGTAATCAAGGTTCGCATTTTAATCTTGGTAGGTTGTTTGCTATTTTTATTCGGATTAGTTGCCACGCTTTTTGCATTAGATGCCGGAAATCAAAACGGAGCAAGAGAGAAAAATACTATTTACCAATCTTGGAAAGTGCGGCGTTATTATAAAAATGGCAAGTTGGTCATACAAGACGAAAAATTTAGTGCTGCAGAATTTCAAATCAAAAAAGATAGTAATGCTGCATGGCTTTTCCCTAATCATTCTATGCCATTAAAAGTTTGGATTAGTAGTGATGGAAAATATTTATTCTCACAGTTGGGAGAACAGATTCCCCAGCAAGAAACCATTTATGAGTTGACCGAAGACCGCTTACGATTTGGCAAACGAACGGTTTCCGCGCATTATGAATTCGTAATGGAACCGGCTCGCTAAGATTCTAAAGCTAAAAATTCAGAAGCCACTACTTCTTCCAATATTTCTTTTACAGAAGCCGTTGTAACTGCCTCTACTAAACGCTGACGATACGGTTTGAAATGACTGATGTTTCTAAAATAATTAGTATAGTGTGTACGCATTTCAAAAATACCTTGTCGCTCCCCTTTCCATTGAACCGAAAAATCTAAGTGTTTTAAACATACCCGGACACGTTCTTGTATGTCTGGAGGGGGCAACTTTTCTCCTGTAGCTAAATAATGTTTAATTTCTTTGAATATCCATGGATAACCTATGGCCGCTCTTCCTATCATAATCCCATCCACTCCAAACGTATTTTTATATTCCAACGCTTTTTCCGGAGAGTCAATATCTCCATTCCCAAATACCGGAATGTGAATATCCCCTCTGTCTTTCACTTGTTTAATCCACGACCAATCGGCAACCCCTTTATACATTTGGGCTCGAGTACGCGCATGAATGGTGAGTGCTTGAATCCCTACGTCTTGTAATTGTTTCGCTACGTCAACGATATGAATAGACTGTTCATCCCAGCCCAATCGTGTTTTAACGGTAACAGGTAGAGAACAGCGTTTAACAATTTCATCTGTCATTCGAATCATTTTCGGAATATCTTGAAGAATTCCGGCACCGGCCCCTTTACAAGCTACTTTCTTAACCGGGCAACCGTAATTGATATCCACTAATTCAGGACCCGCTTCTTGTGCGATGGCTGCTGCCTCCCGCATGGATTCTATTTTATCTCCAAAAATCTGAATACCTATAGGGCGCTCATAATCATAGATATCTAATTTCTGAACGCTTTTTTCAGCATCTCGAATTAAGCCTTCTGCGGCTATAAATTCCGTATACATCAAATCCGCCCCTTGCTCCTTACAAACCGCACGAAAGGGAGGATCACTCACATCTTCCATAGGGGCGAGCAAGAGTGGAAATGTACCGATATCTGTTTTACCTATTTTTACCACAGAAAGTCAATTTTAATAGTAAATTTACGGTTTAGTTTGCAAATAAACCAATTGTTCTTCCATGCGCTATCTTGCATTAGTAGGCATATTCTTACGCTTATTCGGCTTTATTTATCTGGCCAGCATTGTTTCATTCCTTATTCTAAATCAGTGGAGTACTTTCCCTTCAGATAGTAGTAAATTCATCGAATACCTGACCGGTCATCCGGAAGTGGCTCCTGTATTGGGCTTTGCAGATATGGCCGGTAAAATTGTTGGTTTCATTATTTTACCCATTTTGTATTTTCAATATATACAACGTAGAATTAATATTGAACCATTATTTCGATTTCCGGAATCTGTCCATTTACTTCTTGGCATTGGAATTTTATTTACTTCGTTCATTTGGGTTAGTGCCATTGCAGATTGGAACAAAACATTACCTTTTTCGGAATGGTTTCCAACATTAAGTCCGGAAATGGATCGATTAGAAAAGTTATCGGCATCGGTCATTCAACTGTTTCTAACTTGGGACTCAGTTGAGATCGTAGTAATCAGCATTTTATTTATTGCTGTCATACCGGCTGTCGGAGAAGAAATCATCTTTAGAGGTGCCTTACAAACAGAACTCCTCCATTGGTTTAAAAAACCACATGTTGCGATTTGGGTGACGGCTGCAACATTTAGTTTTATTCACTTCCAATTTTACGGCTTTATCCCACGGATGTTATTAGGTGCTTTGTTTGGGTACGTTGCCTACTGGAGTGGCAGTATTTGGACATCAATAGTATTGCATTTTCTGAACAACTTTATTACACTCGTTTGGTTGGTACTGTTTCATCAAAAACAAACTTCTTTAGATCCGGAGAACACCGGATATATTCCTTGGTATGTGTCGCTTTGCTGCGCCGGCATTACAGCTTATTTCTTATATCGTTTATACGAACGACAAGTTCAACCAACCCTAGACCAAACGACACGACCGCCTCATGAATCTATCTAACCTAAGTTTACGCGTACTTACCGGTAGTATTGGGGGCGCTATAGTACTCGGTGCCATTGTCTATAACCCCATCAGTTTTGCTCTTTTGGTCATCGCTTTACAATGTTTAACTCTGTGGGAATTTTATGGGTTGGTTCAAACTGTTGGTTTGCATCCTCATAAAATACTCGGAATGATAGGAGGTGGCCTACTTATATTCTATCCGTTAAGTACCATCGCGGATTATGGGATGCAGATCAATCTAACCTCTACGTATACGATTCAACTTATTCTGATTCTTTGTGGAATACTGAGTCACCTGATGTTGGCAATATCTTTATGGAAAACAGTAGAAAAACCGTTGGAATCAATCGCAGTATCGGTTTTAGGTTGGTGGTACATAGCGCTGCCTTATGCTATTCTATTAGGACTTCCTTATTTAGTAAAAGCACCGGAAGGAATCTCCTTTAATTATCCTATTATCTTAAGTTGTTTGTTTCTTATTTGGGCCAACGATATCGGTGCATACTTCGTTGGCAAATCGTTTGGTAAACATAAATTATTTGAACGCATCTCCCCAAAGAAAACATGGGAAGGCTCTATTGGAGGGGCTCTAACAACAGCGGGAATTTCTATCGTTTTATTCTATACTTGGGGTATGTTGAGCCTAGCGGAATGGGTGGGCCTTTCGATACTCATTACCATTAGCGGAAGTGTAGGAGATTTAGTAGAATCTATGTTAAAAAGATATTTAGGAGTAAAAGACTCCGGCACCTTATTACCCGGCCATGGTGGTTTCTTAGATCGATTTGATGCACTTATTTTTGCACTACCGTGGATATTTATTTATTTATTACTTATCGCCTCTTCATAACGTTAAATTAAAGTAGGTTTTTATATATTTGTAGGAATTGTAGAACAACAACATGAGACTAACCATTCATCGGGAAGGATTTAAAATCCTGACATATTTATTTATTTTTTTAGCTTCAATTAACGTTTTAATGTTTTATGCTTTTCCGGAAAAGGTTGTAGTAACGAATTCCGTATTAGTCATTTCATTTATCGTATTCTTATTGGTACTTCAATTTTTCAGAAGTCCGATTCGTCAATTCGAAATCAACGACAATCAAATAATTGCTCCGGCCGACGGCAAAGTGGTAGTGATTGAAGAGGTAGTAGAAACGGAATACTTTCAAGATAAGCGCCGCCAGATATCTATTTTTATGTCGCCTTTTAATGTTCACATTAATCGTAATCCTATTTCCGGTATGGTTACCTATTTTAAATACCATTCCGGCAAGTATTTAGTCGCATGGCATCCTAAATCTTCTACTGAAAATGAGCGTACCACTATTGTGATACGGGATAAGTACAATCATGAAATTTTAATTCGTCAAATTGCCGGTGCATTAGCAAAACGAATTGTCTGGTATTTAGAAACCGGTAAAGAAATTGAACAAGGGGATGAATTAGGATTTATTAAATTTGGTTCCCGAGTTGATGTTTTCGTACCATTAGATGCGAAGGTCAACGTTCAACTTGGACAAAAATCCATCGGAGGCAAAACTGTTTTAGCTGAATTTTCGGCATAAGCAAGCATTCCCAACTATTTTTTTATTTTCGAAAAAATAGTTGTTTTGTCTATATAAAAATTCTTTTGGGATTTATAGATTTGAAAAAAAATAGAGACACAGACCTTTTATGAAAACAAATCATGCTATGCCTACTCTCGCTACGGAAGCAACAGATGCTGTAACAGAATTGCTTTCTTCTATTGATGGAATATCACTGGCATCGATATCTGCTAAGGCAAAACGTAAAGCAGACGAAGAAGAAGATGAAGACGAAGACTTCGACGATGTAGATGAAGAAGATGAGGATGCTGAAGACGAAGAGGATGATTGGGGAGATGATTTTGATAAAGATGATTTTAATGATGAAGAAATAGAAGATTGGGAAGAGATTGAAGACTTCGACGAAGAAGATTTAGATGATTTTGAAGAAGAAGAAGACGACGAATTCGATAACTCAGAAGATGATATGGATGACGATGGTGGATGGGATGATAATTTCTAATCTTCTATCAACAATACAAAAGGGCTTAACCGCCCTTTTTTTTATATCTATTGAATATCCCCCTTTTTTTTGATTACTTGCAACTAATTCAACCAGCAAATTAAGAATACACTTTTATGAGTACGGAATCTACCATTATAAAAGAACTAGAAGAAGCAGCCGCTGTATTGACTCAATTTATAGAAGAACAACAACAATTCTCTACAATTGCGCAAGCTGCTGAATTGATCTCGACCTCTATTCGTACTGGTGGTAAAATTTTATCTTGTGGTAATGGGGGGTCCTCCTGCGATGCCATGCATTTTGCAGAAGAGCTTACCGGTCGTTATCGTGAAAATCGTAAAGCTATTCCCGCTATCGCCATCAGTGATCCGGGGCACTTAACTTGTGTATCCAATGATTTTGGATATGTTTATGTTTTTTCAAGGTATTTGGAAGCGCTTGGTAATTCGGGAGACGTTTTATTAGCCATTAGCACTTCCGGAAATTCTGCAAATGTGATCGAAGCCGCTTCTACGGCAAAAGCTAAAGGGATGAAAGTCGTAGCTCTAACCGGTAAAGACGGCGGAAAACTAAAAGCGTTAGCGGATGTCTGCATCAACGTACCCCATTTTGGATATGCCGATCGCATTCAAGAAGTACACATTAAAATCATTCACATCTTAATTCTGCTGATTGAAGAGAAAGTAAACTAACTCTTTAAAACCAGCTATGTTATCAAAAACTTACGGTAGTGCCGTTCAAGGTGTTAATGCCTTTACGGTTACTATAGAGTCCGTGATTAACTCCGGAAAAAATTTTTATATGGTCGGTCTACCGGACAGCGCCATCAAAGAAAGCGAACAACGTGTAGAAGCCGCTTTGAAACAGTATGGCTACTATATGCCTCGACAAAAAGTAGTCGTAAACCTTGCCCCTGCCGATGTAAAAAAAGAAGGTAGTTCCTATGACTTGCCGATTGCTTTGAGTATTCTGGTTGCATCCGGTCAAATCTCAACCGATTGTATAGAAAAGTATATGATCATGGGGGAACTCTCCTTAGACGGGGATGTTAAACCAATCCGAGGCGTATTACCTATCGCAATAGAAGCCCGAAAACAAGGATTTAAAGGTTTTATACTACCCAAAGCCAACGAAGCGGAAGCCGCCATTGTAAATCAATTGGATGTTATTGGGGTTGAAAACATTAAAGACGCTATCGACTTTATTGAAGGTACTCTTCATATTCAGCCTTTAGAGATTGACACACGCCGGCAATTCGCTATACAAACTAATTTTTTTGATGTTGATTTCGCCCATGTTCAAGGACAAGAAAACATCAAACGTGCCCTGGAAATTGCCGCTGCCGGTGGTCATAATGTCATAATGATTGGACCTCCTGGCGCCGGTAAAACAATGTTAGCCAAACGCCTTTCCTCTATACTCCCTCCCCTCACGTTACACGAAGCTTTAGAAACTACTAAAATTCACTCGGTTGCAGGTAAACTCGGAAAACAAACTTCTTTAATGACCCGACGCCCCTTTCGTTCACCCCATCATACAATTAGCGATGTAGCGTTGGTCGGCGGAGGCGGATATCCTCAACCGGGAGAGATTTCGTTAGCCCATAATGGTGTTTTATTTTTAGATGAGCTTCCGGAGTTTAAACGTACCGTTTTAGAAGTCATGCGACAACCTTTGGAGGAACGAAAAGTAACCATCAGCAGAGCCAAAATTGCCGTAGATTTCCCGGCTAACTTTATGTTAATCGCTTCCATGAATCCCTGCCCCTGTGGCTATTATAACCACCCGGAAAAAGAATGTGTATGCGGACCGGGAGTGGTACAACGGTATCTGAATAAAGTAAGTGGACCATTATTAGACCGCATAGATTTACACGTCGAAGTAACTCCGGTTAAATTTGATGAAATGATTGCCAACCGACCGGCTGAAAGTAGTGAAGCCATACGAGATCGTGTAGTAAAGGCAAGGGAAGTGCAAGCATTACGTTTTGAAGCTTTACCTGATGTTCATTGTAATGCGATGATGCCTTCTCAGTTAGTTAAAGAAGTTTGTTATCTAAGTGAAAGTGGAAAAACATTATTAAAAACGGCAATGGAACGTTTGGGTCTTTCTGCGCGAGCTTATGATAGAATTCTAAAAGTTTCTAGAACAATCGCGGATCTATCCGGTTCCAAGGATATCCTAACAGAGCATTTAGCAGAAGCCATTCAGTACCGAAGTTTAGATCGAGAGAACTGGTCGGGGTAATTTTGGCACGATTTTATCAAAATAACTTATAAATAGGATTTTACGTAGAATTAACAGTCCGACATACCAATTGTAAAAAAATTAAAGTATATTTGATTACGTATGAAGAAAAGAATATCGTTTTTAGCATTGTTTCTGTTTCTGAGCCTATCCACAGCATGGGCACAGACAGATTCCAGCTACATTCATATTGCACCTAATCCTACGGATGATGATGTAACCATACAAGTATCGGCACAACAAAAGACGCTTAAAGGCATTCGAGTGTACGACATTATCGGTAAAGAAATAACTTATATTGATTTAACCGGTAGAAACGGATTCATCACTCTTAAAGTTGACTTGAGCTTATTACCTCCGGGTGTTTATTTTTGCACCCTCTATAGCGATAAAGGAATTGTAGAATCTAAAAAAATCATAAAAAAAGGGAGTTAATAACTCCCTTTTTTTATTCTATTATTATCTTCTTACTAATCATCCCTTCCTCAAAAAACAACGACATCAGATATACCCCTGCCGGTAAATCGTTAGGTATGGGAGCTTGTATTTCCGTTGCCTGAACATTTTCCTGACGAATATATTCTTTCCCTGTTATTGAATGCAATCGGTAGGATAATAGAGGGGATAATTTATCCTTATCGATTTGAATGGTTACCTTCGACCCGGAAGTGGTAACCGATGGGTATACCTGCACCGCCTGTTGAAGATAGGTTGGTAAACTTGGAGTGGACGGTAATAAGCTCATCGGATTATCTACTACATCTGACAATGCATTACTAATTACAACATTATCAAACCAAGCATAACAAGTCACCGTCGGCGACCAACCGGATGTGCTCCCACCATGGAATGTAGAGAAATAAAGATTGTCTACTAAATCCCCATTATTCACAAATCGATACCCGGTAACTAAGAGAGCCGGTTGATTGTTTACCCATAATTGAACTTCTCCGTTATAGTTGTTTCCGGTGTTTACTTTTACCCGTTGGGAAATTTTATACCAAACACCTTTTTGAAAAAAGAAATCGGTATTGTCGGGATTTTTAAGATTGATGTTATCCCCACAGGATCCTCCTTTATCCATATGATACAGGTACAAAACCGCTCGACCACCGTTGCGCCACATTAGGCGAGCACTGAATCCGTTTGTTCCATTACAAGTGGCACAACCACTACATCTTCCTCCTCCGGATAATCCGGGTAACTTCCCTCCCTCGCTTGTATTACCCCAACTAAAATTATCACTGAATCGGACATAATAGGAAGAATATAATTCCAACTGACCCGTAACCAATAAGGGAGCTTGTGCACCGGAATTCGAAGGCCCAAATTGACCTACGGGAAAAGTTACACGCAAAGATTTAGAACCGGATGCCGCAAACGCGTCATCCGTATAACATCTATTATCGTTAAATCCATTAACCCACGGAACATTAAACCCATCTGTTGTTAATGAGGTACGATTATAAATCGATTCGTCCGCTTGGGATTCGAAACCGGTTTGTTCTAAAATAACGGCAAACGTCATACTTTGCTTAAGGATTAAGCAAAAGAGTAAAAGGTATTTCATAAATTGAGCAGAATAAATTAATTTTATAAAAATAATAATTAAAGTCGGTTATAGCAATTCATATATTTATATTTCTTATTAAAATTATACTATTATGTTTCAATATTTAAAAGAAAAATGGGGAATTGATTCTACCTTTCGATTGGTTAAAATATGTATCATTTTCGCGATAACAGGATTTTCTGCTGTATATGTAAAAAAATTCTTATTTCCGTTTCTGGGTATCGACGCCACAACACCGGCATACATTTATTATCCGGTATGGCTCATTACGATAACGCCCTTTTACTATCTTTTTCTTACTGTATATTCCCATCTTTTGGGAGAAGGCCCTTTTTTTAGAGGAATAATGAAAAAGACGTGGGATAGAATGCGCGGTAAAAAATGAAGAAAATAAAAAAGGCTTCCATTAGGGAAGCCTTTTTTTATATAGTAGAAATTACTATTCTTCTATAATAGTCTCTGCTAAAACAATTACTTTATCATCTAAAACCTCTACCACTCCGCCATCGATACGAAACGTTTTAGTCGACGCTGTTTCTTTTATAACAACCTCTCCTGAACCGAGTGTAGATATGATAGCAGCGTGTTTATTTAATACTTCAAAACTACCTTGTATACCGGGTACAACGACGGACAGCGCTTGTCCACTATATACTTTTTTATCTGGAGTCAAAACGTCGATTAACATATTCGTAGAGATTAACGTTTAGCTTCGGCCATTAATTTTTCTCCTTTTGCAACCGCTTGTTCGATAGTTCCGACCAAGTTAAATGCTGCTTCCGGTAAATGATCCAACTCACCATTCATAATCATGTTGAAGCCTTTCATGGTATCTTTAATCGAAACAAGCTCCCCTTTCAAACCGGTAAATTGTTCCGCCACATGGAATGGTTGAGATAAGAAACGTTGCACACGACGGGCTCGGTGTACCACTTGTTTATCTTCTTCAGACAATTCGTCCATACCTAAGATAGCGATAATGTCTTGCAATTCTTTATAACGTTGTAAAATCAACTTAACATTTTGTGCACAATTGTAGTGTTCTTCACCTACTATTTCCGGTGTCAAAATGCGAGAAGTAGAATCTAAAGGATCCACAGCAGGATAAATTCCTAATTCGGCAATTTTACGAGACAATACGGTAGTTGCATCTAAGTGTGCAAATGTAGTTGCCGGTGCCGGATCGGTTAAGTCATCAGCAGGCACATAAACCGCTTGAACGGAAGTAATCGACCCCTTTTTAGTGGATGTAATACGTTCTTGCATGGCACCCATCTCCGTAGCCAATGTCGGTTGGTACCCCACCGCTGATGGCATACGACCTAATAAGGCTGATACTTCTGAACCCGCTTGAGTAAAACGGAAAATGTTATCGATAAAGAATAAAATATCTTTTCCGGGACCTGTTCCATCTCCATCACGGAAATATTCCGCTACTGTAAGACCGGATAATGCTACTCGAGCACGTGCTCCGGGAGGCTCATTCATTTGTCCGAAAATAAAGGTTGCTTGAGATTCTTTAAGCGCATTCTTATCTACTTTGGAAAGGTCCCAACCACCTTGTTCCATTGAATGTTTGAACTCTTCACCGTATTTTACAATTCCGGCTTCAATCATTTCACGTAATAAGTCGTTCCCTTCTCTTGTACGCTCACCCACACCTGCAAATACCGATAAACCGGCATATGCTTTAGCGATATTATTTATTAATTCTTGAATCAATACTGTCTTACCAACACCGGCTCCACCGAACAATCCAATCTTACCTCCTTTTACATAAGGCTCTAATAAATCGATTACTTTAATTCCTGTAAACAATACTTCTGTTGAAGTAGATAAGTCTTCAAATCTAGGAGCAGAACGGTGAATCGGCATCCCACCACCGGTTTGTGGAACATCGATACCATCTATGGCATCCCCCACTACGTTAAACAAACGGCCTTTAATATCTTCACCAATAGGCATCATTATCGGTCCACCTGTAGGGCGAACTTCCAAGCCTCTCATCAAACCGTCTGTAGAATCCATTGCGATAGCTCGAACGCGATCTTCACCTAAGTGTTGCTGACATTCTAACACAACTTTTTGTCCATTTGGACGAGTTACTTCTAATGCATCCAAAATCTGAGGTAAAGCAGCTTCGTTCTCGAAACTAACATCTACTACCGGTCCAATTACTTGGGAGATTTTACCGAAATTTGCCATGTTGTATTTACTAAATCCGTAGGTTAAATAATTAATGCTGCATTAAAAATGCGACTGCAAAAGTACAGGTTTAATTCCTCAAAGCAAAAAAGAATCTAGGTTAAATTCCACAATGTTCTAGACTTACGTTTACTTCCGATAATTAGCTCTTTTTCAATTCCTCCCTTTTTAAATTTGAATGGTATCAATAGTACTTTTTTTATATTTTTTAGTACCACTTTATTTTTTTCTTTTAAAAATGACTTTTGTCTGTGTTTTTTTAAAGAATTCATGTAATATTTGAGCTAAATTTTAATTTACATTGAATTTATTACTTATGAAACGCTACCTACGCATCGTCATTGGTTCACTCCTTTTGATAGGAGCATATGCCACTCAAGCCCAAACACTTGATAAAGAAAAAACCATTGATGTTTCCAAAAAAGCCGCTCGAGGAACATTGGGACATGTAGAAACAAATGATGCTTCCCGTGAGATTTCTCTGGTTTATGTTACTAAGTCCACCAACAAAAAAATAAAATTCGAAACGTACCTTTTTGATTATGATTTGAATTTATTGAATAGTATGGAGGAAGAAGTAGAAGTGGATAAAGCACGTTCGAAATTTTCTTGGTTCAAATTCAAAGGGGAAGAGTATGTAGTAGAAGGTATTTCAGCTGAGCCTAATATGATGGGTACTTTTGTTATTAAGAAAAAACGCATTACCTATAATTGGTCTTGGTTTACTTTAAGCTACAGAAAAAATACGAAGTTGTTAGATAAATTGAAATTTGAGGGTGAAAATGGGAAGAACATGTTTTACCTGAGTCATTATGAAAACGATGCGACAGGTGAAATCATCGCCATGGCCGGTGAAAAAGGAAAAGCCGGTGACATGATCAAACACTACACGGTGTACCATTTTTTCAAGGTAGACTATAGTCTGAATGTGCTTTCAGATGTCAAAGTGGATATGGGCTCACCAAATATGGTCATTTATTCTGCTCCTACTATAGACAATCAAAATCCAACAGCAGAATCCCCCGATTGGGTTGTTGTAACGGCTCCAGCAGGCGGGAATGGAGTAGGGAAAGCTGCTAACCCAATAGCAAATGAATTAACCATATTCCGTATTTCGCCGGAAGGAAAAATCAAATCACAAACAAAAGTAAAATCAAAAGTTCATTCTTGGCATATATCCGGTTCTTATATCGATGGCGATAAAGTCTATATATATGGTTCTGGTTTTGCAAAAGATGTAGAAAAAAAATACTGGGGATTATATGATGTAAAAAACTTCGAACAAAAGTTTACGGATTTTCAATTGATTCGACTAGGCTCTAATTCAGTTGATTTTGTAAGTGCTAACGCCGTAACTGTCTTTACTGAAAAAAATAGAAAACCGGATGACCAAAAAAATCCATCCATCTACAATGGAAAGAAAGTAGACATCCGTGATCTAACTGTACTTCCGTCCGGTGATATATTTATTACAGCACAAAACTATAAAACCGATGGTCAAGGAAATGTTCAAGGTACTATTTTTACTGAAATGTATTTATTCCATTTTACAGCACAAGGTGAACTGAAAAACTGTTTTGCAATAGACGACGACTCTAGAAAGGGTGCCTTGATTGGTGGTAGCGTTGCCGATGCGCGTTTCTACCCTACAAATTCTGTGATTATAGGTTCTAAAGACCCTTCTGTTGCTTATTGGGTTCAGTTAATTCCGCATCACACCGCTTGTGTTACGGAACAAAGTGGTACAATGGAAATTACTACATGCACTCCGGTTTATTATCCTCGCATGATTAAATTAGATATCGCAACCGGTAAGTTTACTAAAATAGAAAACTATGGTAATGGAGAATATTTCTTGCGTGGAGATAAGCCATACATAACTATAGAAAATAGATCAAAAATCATTTTCTTGGGAGAAAATAAATCCGGCAAAAGTTTATGGTTGGGTAAATTAGATCCGGCTAACTTATAATCACACATTCACAACTCAAAGCGACTGTAGATGTACAGTCGCTTTTTTTATACCAGGTGTCTTATGAAACAATTTTGTATTATAGCAGTCCTTTTCCTTATCTCCTCTATCTCCTTCGGTCAATCCAACACCGTAGTGGAAAATTTAGGATCAGGAGTAAACAGTGGTTATGGCGAAGGCAATCCTATTATTACGCCGGACGGAAAACTTATCTATTTCTCGGTTTGGAGACACCCTTCCAATTTTGGACCGGACCATGATACTTGGTACTCCTATTGGGATTCTACACATCAAAAATTTAGCACCAGAATACATCCAAGTGCTCCGTTAAACAAAGAAGGGAAAAACAACTCTGTGGAATGTACCAATCCCGATGGGACCATAATATATATTAGAGGATCCTATGTAGGAGGAATGTATATTACAAAAGGGTTCTCGTATACTAAAAAAGTAGCTACCGGATACGCTATCCCTCAACGTTTGAACATCAAAGAGTTTAGTTCGATGGCTCAAGGGCGATATACCAATATGTGTATTAGTACGGATGGTCAAGTAATGTTTTTAAGTTTTTCTGAAAAACCGGAATCGTATCAATCGGATATCTATGTTAGCTTTAAAGAAGCTGAAAATGTTTGGTCCAAGCCTCTTTATATAACGGCTCTCAACAATAAAAAATTAGATGAGTCCACTCCCTTCTTAGCTGCAGACGGTAAGACATTATATTTTTCGAGTGACCGACCGGGCACCTTGGGTAGTAATGATATTTGGATGACTAAACGCTTGGACGACACTTGGATGAACTGGTCTACCCCGGTTAATTTGGGTCCCGAAATCAATACCCCCAATTGGGATGCTTATTATAAACTTTCTGCAAAGGGTGATTACGCTTATATGACCTCTGAAGTAGCAAATGGATTCGGAGGTAGTGATATCGTGCGCATTCGCATATCAAAAGAAATACAACCGGAACCGGTAGTTCTCATTCGAGGCAAAGTACTAGATAAAAAAACAGGTAAACCCATGAGTGCGGATATCGTTTACTCAGAATTTGGTTCGAACAAAATTATTGGGCAAACTATCTCGGATCCTGTTACCGGTATGTATACCATCATTTTGCCTTACGGAAAAAAATATGATTATCGAGCGAATGCAAAAGGCTATTTTCCCGAATCAAATGAAATGGATTTAAGTCAGGTATCTTCCTATAAAGAAATCCAACAAGATTTATACCTCAGCCCGATCGAAACAGGTCAAACCGTCCGACTGAATAATGTATTATTTATTTTAGCAAAAGCAGAGATAATTCCGGAATCTAATGCAGAATTAAATCGAGTTGTAGAACTCTTGAAAGCAAACCCTTCTATTGTAATTCGATTAGAGGGGCACACCGACGATCAAGGCAATGATGATTTTAATTTAACCTTATCTCAAACGAGAGTAGAAGCCATACGAAACTATTTGATACAACAAGGCATTGCATCCGACCGAATTCAAACTATAGGGTATGGAGAGAGCAAACCCCTTGTACCCAACAACTCAGAAGCTAACCGACAACTCAACCGAAGAGTAGAATTTGTCATTTTGAAGATGTAGAAAAATGCTTATAACTAAAATAGGATTTTTTATAATTAAAAATTGAATTGTTTTATTATAATTAAAAATATACTATAATATTTTGTTAAATATTTTACAAAATATTACGTTTACATAATAATTCTATTTTTTATGAAAAATATTTTAACTATACTAATTTTCGTATTTAATTTTCATTTGTATGCTCAAGAAATTGACTTTAAGAATATTAAAGTAGTTACAAACACAGCTACATTTGGTCCTATTGGTGATGATTTGCAGTTTAACGCTTATAAATTGCCCAATAACTCTACTTCAATTACTAGAATAGAATTCGAAATAGATTATTTTCCCCCACCTACGTATGATCGAAACTATGCAAATATCATACATACGTTAATGTTGTGGTCATATAATACAACGGTAACTACCAATAACCCTGTTATAGAAGTCAAAACCTTTACTACGAGTACATCAATAGGTTCATATACTCTAATATTTAATAATCTTAACATTCCTCTTGAAACTAACAATACAGAATATTCCTTCGTGGTTAAATCCCAGTTAAACGATCCATCCTATAACTATAAAAAAACAATTTCTACTAGTAAGCAATTTAAATTTTATAGAAACCCGGTTTTGGATCAAATTATAGGTAATTCAATCTATAGAGGAATTAATAATATGGTAGGCACCTATCCTTATGACCCGACCGAAATCATTCAAATGTTAGGTCAGACAGTTTCTGTTCAAGATAATTCAGCATTTTCTTATCAATGGCAAACAAATGAATTTGGAAACTGGAGTGATATTCTGGGCGCCACTAATGAAAGTTATAACCCTCCTACAATATTTAGAAACACGAGCTATAGAAGAGTAATTACTTCCTCTACTGGATTAAAAAGTTTTAGTAATGAAATTATTTTTTATATAGATCTCTGTCAAATAGATAAGAATTTAATTCAAAATCAAGCAAACACGATTTGTGGATCTCAAACTTTTTATAACCTTAAACATGGAGATGTGGTTTATCCTCAAACTCTAATTGGTTCCATAGAATATCCAAATGGCTTTTACAACAGAGAATATGGTTTTGAATGGGAAATATCGTATGATAATTTAAATTGGCTCGTTATTAAGGAGAAAGAAAAGATTGAATTTTCTCAACTAGATGAAACCTTATTTACTCAAGTAACTCTTGGTTCTATTAATGCTTTTTCTCAACTTTTTTTTAATAGACAAACTAAAATAAATGGCAGTATAAGTTACGAAGATTTAGAAAAATTTAATTATCATCCATTGCCTATTACTTATAATATAAATTCAGGAAGTACTCAAAAGATTTATTTTAGAAGAAAATATTACGAATATTTTTATGATTGTGTAGACAGGATATTAGGTGTGTGTGTTAATCCACTAGGTAGTGCAAAATGGCATCATGAATCAACCAGCAATGTTGTAACAATCATACTGACTGACCAAAAACCTTTGCAAGCAACTGATTTCAACATTACAAGTAACACTAACCAAGCAACATGTAACAATCAGCAGATTATACGGTTATCTATGGCCAATACTGACTTACCTAATTATTTGCATTATGAATGGCAGGTTCCTAGTAGTTTTTATATTAAATCAGGAACATCAGGCCAAAACGTTAAAGAAATTGTGATAAGTCCTAAAGAGGTCTTAATTAATAATGCAGCTAATCACACGTTAGGAGGTGATGTATGTGTGACGGTATCGAATCTTATTGAAAGTAGAAAGACATGTTATAGAATTTTTGGAACTACACCCTTTAATGTTCAACTACCTACTATAATATCGGTTTGCGAAGGCAATACTGCTGATCTAACCCCTGTCGTTAATGAAAGTATTGCTGCTACCAATCCTGCTTATTACAATTACTCTTGGACTGCCTATAATACACCTACGAAATACTGCATTAATCCTTCTAGCTCAAGTTTAGTATCATGTAACACGTTAAGAGTTAAATCAGAAAATGCCAACTTCAACCCTATACAAGAAATAGGTGTTTCTGCTACAAATCAATTTGGATGCATGTCCTTCACCAAAACTTTTATGCGATCTACTCCCGGTTGGCAATATGGAGTGCTAAGGTCTTTTTCTGATCCTCAGTATAAGTGGAATTCAGGTTTAGCATATGACGCCTCTAATAATCATTTGTATTATACCGCTAACAACAATAAATATTACAGGGTTGCATTCAATAATAGCAGTCAAATTTGGGAATATGAGGAAGTAATTGCCTCCAATGCTACATCTCTTGATATTACTGGCTCTGTTTATGTGAAAAACGGAGCTACAGAAAGAATATATTTTATTAGCGAATATAGTAATAACACTAGATTAGCATATATAGAAAAAACATCAAATACTTTAATATGGAACTATAATCCAACTAGTTTAATCAATAACGATCAAAATAGAATTAAGTATAACAATGGTTATATTTATACATACAGTTCAACAAATCGTGAAATCAATAGATTTGATATCACAACACAAGTTTATACATCTATTCCAAACACACGACTTAATTATTCACAAAGCTCCTTCACAGTAGAGGAAGATGTAATTGCCTATGCTGATGAAAGCAATAACATTGTAGCCTTAAACACAAACACCCTACAACAGTACATCATTAATATTCCAAATAATAAAAAATCGGTGAGTTGGAATTCAACTATATCAGTATACAATCGAAATATATATTATGTGAATAATGGTAAAATTGTTATTCTTAAAAGAGATGCGTCTAACGTGTATAGTAGTTTTGAAGAAATCTCCTATTCTAATATGGAGGGGAATTTCACTATTAATAAGCAAACCGGGACGATTTATGCTAAAAACTACAATGGTAACTCTATCTATCAAGTCTTTTATCTAAATAATAATTGGCATATGGTAGAAATAAAACCATATGCCGGCAATGGAAGTACCGCTGTAACTAGAAATATGCTATATGCCAACGGACATGTATATTATTTATCTAACGCAAACGTGATTGCTAACTCCTTTTATATTCCACCATGTTATCCATCACAACTAAGACAAATAGGAGAAGATACTGGAGACCCTATTAATGACCCTCTTAGTAAAAACGAAGGAAATTCTATTACTTTGTCCATTTACCCTAATCCGGCGTCTTATAAAATAAATCTTTCCTATACGAACACTTTAGAAAGTGATATTGGAATTCGCATACTAGATATTTACGGAAAAGAAGTATATAATAATGTTACTTATCAATATAAAGGATCCATTTATCAGGAGATTTTAATAGATAATTTAACTTCAGGTTTATATATAGTAGAACTTCTTCAAAATAACATTTCCATAGGTACAACTAAATTTATTAAACAATGATAAAAAATTCAGTTTATCTAGTTATGGTATTACTTCTATTTTCCTGTAATAAAAAAGAGGAATCTATAGGACCTACATTTGATGTTACGTTTAATCTAAAACTAAAAGATCAATTTGGTACTATTCTTCCATTCCAAAGAGGTACAAAATTAGAATTAGCTAGTGCTAAAGATACTACTGTATATTATTTTCAATCTAATAAATTAGAATTAAAGAATGTAAAAAGTGAAGTCTATAACGTAATAATCAGTAAACCCGGATTTGCAACTTATAAGATTTTCAGTTTATTAGCATATATGCATTTCTGGGGGTCGAATTTACCTATAGAACTCTCAGAACCTTGTACTATTCCATTAGAATCTGCCTCTGTAAGTGCAATTGGTGCTAATTATGTGTTAACTCTTAAACAAAGGGATGATTTAATAGAGTACCCTAGTACTATAGTTTATTATAATTTAAACCATCCGGCAGACTCAATGCATTACTTTTATTTTTATACATATGGTTTTTCAGAAAGTACTAATCAGCAAACATATTCTTTAGATGCATTTAAAAATGCACATAGATTATCCTCAGGTGACATAGTTTATCTAGCTGTATATAATTATTCGAATTCAACTATGATTTACGAAGATGCAATTTTAAATAAGACCATTTTCCCTACCATAAATATCTCCAGTAAAATAGCCGACTTAAGTTTTGTTATACCATAAAAAATACTTTTATTATTTTTGGTTGTTAATTTTTATATTAAATAACTATTCTATTATTGCACAATCTAAAAGAGCAAATAAATTTTACTATCCATATGGTTATTTTCAATCATTCCAAGGGGATTCATTAATTATTGAGAATCAATCTAGATTTAGTGGATGTGAAGCAACTGCAGCCATCTGTGACACCAATGGAAATCTATTATTATATACAAACAACGAAACCATTTGGAACTCTAACCACCAAATAATAGTAAATGGCTATAATTTTAGAAGCTGTCGTTTCTTTACTCAGGGAGCATTATTTGTTCCATTCAGTTCTAATACTAACAAATATTACATAGTATACCCAGATACTCGTCGAGATGATCCCAATATTACTAATTGCAACCCATATGTTTGTTTAGATTTATTTCCTAATAATGGACGTTTATGGTTAAGTATCATCGATCTGTCTACTAATAACGGTACTGGAGCAATAATTGATAAAGACAGAGAAGTTTATGGAAACAGAAGTATAGTAGGGGTATTAGCTGCTACAAAACATGCCAATAAAAAAGATACTTGGCTATTAACAGTAGATACATTGAAAAAACAAGTAGTAGCTCTACTTTTAACTGATTGTGGAGTAATAGATACGGTATATTCGAATCCCTATACATTAAATGCTTTAAATCAAATGAATATTCACTTATCACCAGATGGTAATTATTTTTATATGCCTTTTTATTTCGGTGATAAAAACAATAGTTATAGCTATACTTCATTGTATTCTTTCAATACTACTACTGGAAAGATTAATCACCTTTTTAATTTAAATAAATATTTTTATGATTTTGACTGTTTCTCAACCGATGGTAAATATTTATTTTCACGCCCATTTATTAATAA
This sequence comes from Cytophagaceae bacterium, assembly GCA_025455005.1. Taxonomy (GTDB): domain Bacteria; phylum Bacteroidota; class Bacteroidia; order Cytophagales; family Cytophagaceae; genus JALONH01. The sequence continues at coordinate 100,696 of JALONH010000004.1, read as the reverse complement.
TCATACCCTTATTAGGTATGATTTAAGTTCTAATGATTCTATAACTATCATGCAAACTGAAGTTAATTTTGGAGGGAATAGCAAAACCGAATTGTATTATTTACCTAATGGCAACTTATGTCAATTCGCTTATGATAATGGCATAAATAATTATATTATAATAAACAACTTAAGTTCGAATCCTCCCTTACAAACAATAAAGCCAATTTCAGTTCCTAATTTATTTTTCCTTTCAATTTCAAACCCCAACTTCATCAGCAACTACTTTGATCCCACTTTTAAAGAATATGTTTATGGCCAAGTTCAGGTGAATCATAATAGAGTATGCGTAGGTGGTGAAACGTTTTTCAAAGCATCCAAACTTCCACCCGCTACACCTTATCATTGGGAAATTTACGAGGGAAATACTCTAGTAAAAACAATATACAACCAAGACAGTATTACACATACTTTTTCTAAAGCCGGTGATTATGTAACTAAACTTTGGATTGATTTTTCTTGTATTCCGGATTCTGTCATTCTTAGAGATGTTATTGTCGATTCCTTCCCCATAGACTATATAAAAGACCAGTACCTTTGTAAAGGTATATTTTTAAATGCTCAACCGAATCAAGTATCTTATCGTTGGAATGATAATTCTTTAACTCCTTACAAGTACCTTGAATTAGATAAAGAGTATTGGGTTGAGGTTACTAATACATGCGGAACATATAAAGATGACTTCTCTACAACTAAAATCATCTACACAGGTACTAATTTGGCAACATCTAACAATGACAATAAAAACGATCAATTAGTTATTGAAAATAATTCCCCGAACAACGGTTCTATTAAAATTTATACCATTTGGGGTGATTGTGTTTTTCAAGCTGAAAACTATACAAATAATTGGCCCTCAGATAAAACGAACCCCGGAGTTTACTTCTATGAATATACAATTCAAAATTGTACTCCTTTCAACAGTTGGATACATGTTACAAAATAACCAATCTATTTATATCGTTATAATACAAGTATAGCTTTTATAATTTATGAAAATACTAATTTTAAGCTTTTATCTTTTTATTAGTTCTTTTTTATCCTTCGGTCAATACAAAAACAAAGTGTCTGTTAATATACCAAATGTTATAAACTGGGCTTATGAACATCAGCTAGGAACTAAATTTAGTTGGCAAATAACCGCTTTAGGTATTCCGAGATTATCCACTACTCTAACAGACGATGATGATCTTATAGAAACGATCTATACAAATGGCGTTTCTATTATTCCCGAAATTAGATATTATCCGTTTGCTAAATCCTTTTATCCATTTGTGAATACAACCATGAAAGGTTTTTATATAGCCCCTTTCACATCATTTGCTTATCTAATTGCCAAAAAGGAAAGTCAATATTTTACCTATACTTACTCTTCTAATGGTACTATATTGAATAGAAGCGATTCTATTTCAATCGAAAAACAGAATGGTATTCTTTGGGGAGGAGGTATAGTGTTAGGTGGTCAAATACTAATTTTCAAACGCTTAAATGTAGACCTATATGCTGGAGGCGGATATGCTGCCACTTGGGTCACCAATAACATAGAAAAAAATACGTTTGATTTTTATAAATACTATAATGCCTATGGTTTACCATTTTTAAGAGTCGGATTTAGGGTAGGTTACTACTTTAATTGGTAAAACAGAGAATGAATATAGTCCATCCTACATCCTTTTATTCCTCATCCAAAAAACTATCTAAGGAATCTCTTTTTTTATTCTTGGAATATACTTTTCGAATTCCAAACAATATACCCAATACAATAATTATCAAAATTAATAGCGTTAACATATTATAAAATGATTTAAATTAACTAGACTTAAATTTTATCCTATTACTTTTGTCCAACTTAATCGGAACGTTGTTCCAACGCCGGGCTCACTTTTCAGTACCACCACTTTACCTTGATGGTACTCTTCCATAATTCGTTTAACTAAGGTCAAACCTAAACCCCATCCTCTTTTCTTAGTTGTATATCCCGGTTTAAAGATAGATTGTATTGTTTTCTTGTTCATACCTTTTCCGGTATCCGTAATATCTAAGTGTACCTGATGTCCTTCCGACTGCAAGACTAACCGAAGCTTACCTCTACCCTCCATGGCATCAATGGCATTTTTACAAATATTTTCAATCACCCAACCTATCAAAGACGCATTTAATTTTGCCCGCGCCCCATTCGTTGTATCTTGAAAGGAATATTCAATTTTGTTGGAAGTGCGGGCTTGTAAATATCGGATTTGAGGCTCAAGTATGTCTCGCACCACTACCGATTCCAACTTCCCTTCCAAACCGATTTGAGCAAATCGCTGTGTGATAATCTCTAATCGCTCAACATCTTTAGCTAACTCGGATACCATAGGGTTAGATCGGGTAGAAGCCTCTTCTTTAAAATATTCCGAAATGGCCATTAAGGAACTTAACGGTGTACCCAATTGATGCGCCGTTTCTTTAGCCAAACCTACCCAAACTCTATTTTGCTCGGACTTTCTACTATACGAAAATGCTGCATACCCCACAATAATTAATAACATTATGGCCCCTAATTGTACATAAGGATAATACCGCAACAAGGTTAATAAATAAGAATTTTTATAATAAATAAAATTAACAATACCATAAAACTCCACTTTAATCGGCGGATGCTGTTCCGACATTTCGTGTATCTGTGTTTTTAAAAATTCAATTCGTATTGACTCTTTCCATTCTTTAGGATACTCTACATTTTTATCACTGATAGGATTACCTTTTTCATCCGCCAAGATAACCGGTATGGAAACATTCGCTTGGATAATTTCTTCCATCAAAAATGTCATATCGTTATCTGTCCCAACGTTTTTGGCTGCATTTTCCAAAGCACGGGCATATAAATGAATCAATTTACTTTCTCGCTCTACTAAACGTTTCGCTAAATAATCGGTATACAACAACGTCCCTACTATGACACTCAAACCTAAGACCGCCATTACCCATTTTATACCCGTTTTGTGTTGGTAAATATCCATTATTCAATATTACACAATTTTACTTTTCCTAACTCATATCTTCCCATTGCAGTAAAACAACAACTTTTTACACCTTGAAAGATGATTTACGTCAGATTTACGACTTTTTTATTTATAACGAATCTAAATTACCTAAATAAATGGCTTAAAATTCACTAAAAACCGCATTCCGATTAAATTTGTACTCCTGTTAACCTGATGGACCACGTATTTCAATCAATTTGTTTAACCTATCGGAAAGCTCCGGTGGATATCCGCGAAAAAATCTCGTTGGATGAACCCTCTTGTAAACGCTTGATGCAACAAATCAAAGAGTTTACAGATGCTTCGGAACTATTGATTTTATCTACCTGCAACCGGACAGAGATTTATTATTCCGCTGCAGTTGATTTAAGCGATCCCATAATCAAGTTATTATCGGTTGAAAAAAACATACCCGGTTTAATCCAACAGAAAGAGTATTTCCAAATCTACCAACACTCTAACGAGGCTATTCAACATTTATTTGAAGTAGCCATGGGACTAGATTCTCAAGTGGTCGGCGATATGCAGATTACCAACCAAGTGAAATTAGCCTATCAATGGAGTGCGGATTTAGGTTTTGCAGGTCCTTTCTTACATCGATTATTGCATACCATCTTTTTTACCAATAAACGTGTAGTTCAAGAAACAGCCTTTCGAGATGGTGCGGCATCGGTGTCGTATGCTACTGCGGAGTTAGCAGAAGAGCTCTTACAAAACCGTCCTAATGCTTCTGTATTAGTGGTTGGTTTAGGTGAGATGGGAGCAGATGTCATCCGAAATTTATCGAATAGTTCGTTAGATAATATTACCATTACCAATCGTACATTATCTAAGGCACAAGCCTTAGCTGCAGAATGTGGTGTAGGCTATATCCCTTTTGAGCAATTGTGGCCGGCGGTAGCAAAAGCTGATTTAATAATCAGTTCTGTCTCTGTTTCGGAGCCATTGTTTTCGAAACAAGCCATTGCAGCCTTATCGATTATATCACACAAATACTTCATCGATTTATCCGTCCCAAGAAGCGTAGATAGCACAGCAGAAGAGCTACCGGGTGTTATCATTTACGATATCGATCATATTCAAAATAGATCCAATGAAGCACTTCAAAAGCGCTTGGAATCTGTTCCTCATGTAAAAGCCATTATTGAGCAATCCATGACGGAGTTTCATGAGTGGTCTAAAGAAATGATTGTTTCTCCTACCATCAATAAATTAAAAAACGCCTTAGAACAAATTCGTCAAGACGAGATGGCGCGTTATCTAAAGCAATTGAATCCGGAAGAAGCTAAAAAGGTGGATGAGATAACCAAAGGCATCATGCAAAAAATTATTAAATTGCCGGTATTACAACTTAAAGCAGCGTGTAAGCGGGGTGAAGCAGAAACGCTGATAGATGTATTAAATGATTTATTCAACCTGGAAAAGCAATCTGAAACACACTCCCATTAAATCTTTTCTTGAGATTGTTGTATTCCTTTTTTTAGTGATTCTTTTACCTACCTACGAAACCTATTCGGCAAGTGTAGAAATAAAAATACTTTCCTACTCCAATCTACCTTATATCCCTTCTAAAAGCGACAGTTCGTACACTATCGTTCTAATTCGCGATACCACCACTTCCGGAATTCCAATACAACAAGCCGCCTTATACCAACAAAAAAAATGTTTGCTTCCCTTTTATTATGATACTATTTACTCCATCGCTCCTCATATTTTTGTAGTTCGTCAACATCTCGTTGAACGCCGATCCTATTCATTGGGAGAAGGGATATACGATGGTTTAATGCATCAGTTTCTTTTACCTTGTAAATCCCAACGTATACAACGCCTCTCTTCTACTATACTATCCATCCAACGAACCTCCTCCACTACCTATTATTCTTTGATCTCTCGGAACAAAGTACAAACTAAGAATGTAACCGTGAAATGGGATTCTACTTTTTTACTTTTACTTCAAACTACTACCATTCGAGTTTATGATCAAGAAACATTATCTCCTGTTCTCTCCGATTCTATTGTAAACTACTATCAATCCAAATACCAGCCTACCGCTACAGGCTATTGGCAATTACATACCGGTGCTTCACCATCATGGTCTATACAGGCAGATAGTGTTCTGTATTCTCGAACAGAAAATTGCTGGTATTATTATATTAACCATGAGCCACATGCCGTACGTAGCCTAATCTTAAGTCCAAAAGAGCACGCTTCATTTACCACTATTACCCCTACAGCTACAATTGATACACTATTTAGAAATAGATTTCGTCGTATTCAAAAAGTAGACTCCACACTCCTACAAGTAAATGGCTTTTTTTTAATACAAAAAAATAAGCTGTATGGTTATTGTGATTCCTTAGGCAATATGGTTATAGCTCCTCAATACGATACGTTAGGATTATTATCTGAAGGTTTATGTGCTGTTCGATTTCCCAAAGGATGGGGGTTTTTAAACACTCAAGAAATTTTACAAATACAACCTTATTACGATAAAGTAGAAACCTTTAACCAAACAGTAAGTATAGTACAACAGCAGCAGCAATTTTTATTTTTAGATCGATTTGGGAAAAATAAAAACTCCATCACCTATGACAGTATTCGATTAACTCCGCTCGGTAATTATTATGTTTATAAGAAGGGTAAAGTAGGTCTTTGCAATGCTTACGGAGAGGAACAAATCAGTACTAAGTTTACACTTTTAAAAGAGGTTCGAGATCAACTCTACGTTTTTTCAAAAGAGGACACGATGTTCGGTTTACTAGATAAAAATCAAACAGTTCTTGTAGCCCCTTCGTATTCTCAATTTATCATAGAACCGATAACACAAGCAGTATGTCTACGTTCAGATCCATCATACTAATAGTTATCGTCCTTTTCGGAACTTCGAACATAAAAGCCCAAACGATATGTAGAGAAGGTTTCTGTCGATACAAAGATCCTACAACTCAAAAATTTGGCTTTAGCGATACAAAAGGTAAAGTAGTTGTATCCGCTCGTTATGATGAAATCATAGATGATTTTTATTTTGGTAGAGCTATCGTTCGATCTCAAAATAAAGTAGGTTGTATTGATTCTAAAGGCAATGTATTCTTGCCTTTTGAATTTAAACAAATTTTAAGAGAGCAATTTGAATTAATACCGGTTCAAGCATTGGATGGGCGTTGGGGATTTTATTCCATGACCGGAAATGCTAGTATACCATGTGCTTATGATAATTTTAAAATTTTACAACGAGGCAAACAAATCGCTGTTCAATCAAATGGGAAATGGGGGCTAATCTCTGCACAACACGACGTTCTTATTCCTTGCATCTATAAAAGAATCGAACCAATTTCTTCCAAACAATTTGAAGTTCATCCCATTGATTCTTGGTCGATTATTTCTGCATCAGGAAAACAAATCGAAAAAATAGGTGTTGACTCTTTACTCCTTTTACAACAAGATACAGCCCGTATTAATTTAAATGGTTGGCAGTTTCTTACTAATTTTAAAGGTCAACTCCTTACGCCTTCTCCATATCAAGGAATACAAGATCTACATAAATCTTTTTTAGTTACACTAAAAGGAAATTATTGGGGTGTTCAAAAATTACCCGAAGGCACTATCGTTATACCTCATCTCTATAACGCCATTCGATTAGATTCTACTGTCGTTCACGCAGGGATGAACCTAAATGGGAAATGGCAGTGGGATATTTTAAATTATAGCGGAACAAAAATCAATACGGTACCTTATCAATCTATAACGACTTTTGCAGAAGGCAGAATGAGAATACAATCACTATCCGGCAAATGGGGCTTTATTACTACTCAAGGACAAGAAATAATTGCTGCACGATTTGATACTGTTAGTTTGTTTAGCAATGGAAAAGCTTATGTACGTTCCGGATCACAAGAGATGATAATCGATTCAAAAGGCTTACTTCTTATTGATCCAAATGAATATTCTTGGTATAAATGTGGACTCCTTACTTTGGATGTACAACAGAACAAAGTTTGGAAACGCCCTTTGGAAACAATACAATACATGGAGCATCTATCCCATCAAGTAAAGGTAAAAGTAGGTCAAAAAACAGGCGTACTCCATACCAATGGTGATTGGATATTAAAAGCCCTTTATGATGATGTGAGTATAGGAAAAGACGTTGGATATTATGGTGTAAAAAAATCCGGTATTTGGAAAGTAGTGCATTCAAATGGAAAAGAATATACAGTAGATAAACGTATAGTATGGATCGGAGGATATTGCGAAGGTTTTGCTCCGATGCAATTTCAAGTAGGACTATATGGTTACATTGATCCATATGGTAAAATTTTTATAGCACCTCAATATAGAAGTTCCCTTGCTTTCGAATCGGGATGTGTTAAAGTTCTGTTAAATGCCAAGTGGGGTGTTTTAAATAAACGAGAAGAGTGGCTGATACAACCCTTTTACTCTGAGTTTTCTCCTTTTGTTTCCGGTATTGCGATTGTAAAAGAAGGCAGCTTACATTATTTAATAAACAGCGATGGAAAAATCATAAGTAGTGGTTATGACACCATTCATCGTATAAGCGGCGGATATTATAAAGTAGGACGTCAACAACGTTGGGGTATTCATAAACCGGATGGAAGTGAACTCATACCGGCGCGGTATGAAGAGATTATTCCATTACCTAATGACCACTTTAAAGTAAGGCAGTATGAATTATGGGGAGTGGTGTCGAGTGAAAAAGGATTAATTATTAATTTTTCATTTGACGCCCTATATTATTATGAAAACCTCCAACTATTTGTAGGACACAATAAACCTACTGGGCCTACAGTCCTGACTCTACAATCTTCCCATCGTCCATAACAATCGTTCGGCTTGTATTTCGAGCAAAGGCATCGTCGTGCGTTACAATCAATAACGTTTGTTGAAACTCCATAGTAAGTTCTTTAAAAATATCAAAAACGATCGCAGTATTTTTCTTATCCAAATTACCGGTGGGTTCATCCCCCATGATAATAATAGGGTCATTAATCATAGCGCGGGCTATCGCTACGCGTTGTTTTTCACCTCCGGACAGAAGATTAGCTCGCTTTAAAGCTAAATGTTCAATGCCTAGTTTTTTTAAGAGCTGTATAGCTTTATCATGTATAGCTTCTTTGGGTAAGGCATTTAATTTATAGGCCGGTAAGGATACATTTTCTAAAACCGTAAACTCATTTAGTAAATAATGAAATTGAAATACAAAGCCAATTTTTTTATTTCGAATAGCCGCTAACGTAGATTCTGATTGGTTGGACATCTTTTCTCCATCTAAAAATAACTCCCCTGTATAATCGGTATCCATAGTAGAAAGTATATATAATAAGGTAGACTTCCCACATCCGGATTTGCCAACTACAGAAACAAATTCTCCGGAGGTTATAGTAAAGTGAATATCCTTAAGCACCTGTTGTGGAACCGGATCTGAAAAAAATTTATTAATACCTTTCGCTTGTAATACTATGGATGTACTCATTTTCCTCGAATGATAACGACCGGATCTACTACACTTGCTTTTTTAGCCGGAAAATAGCCGGCCAAATAAGTAGTAACAATGGCAAACACTGTAGCCGTGACATAATACTTTGGATTATAATCTACCGGAAATGTTTTAACAGTAGGTAATGCGGGCGTTATAAAAGGTATTTGATCGATTCCATAAGACAACAGTAATCCCACTAAAACCCCACACACACCCCCTATTATTCCAATCGTTAGTGCTATATAGATAAAGATGGATTGAACATCTTTACCGGAAAAACCGGTAGCTTTTAAAATAGCAATCGTATCCATCTTTTCATAAATCATCATATTTAAAATATTATAGATACCAAAACCCGCTACTACTAACAAGGTGATACCAACTGCATAGGATATAATGCTACGAACATCGCTTCCGGTTTCAAATTGAGCATTGGCCGTTTGAATATCTTCTGCATCTACTTGGTATTTTTTTGCAAATTCTTGAGCTAGAAGTGGCGCTGTCGTTAAATCCTTTAACTTAATTTGAATATCGGAAATGTAATTAGAATTTTGAATCAATAATTTTTGAGTTGTGGCTAAAGAAGCAAAACAAGTTACTTTATCATAATCTGCAATACCCGATTGAAATATACCAACAACTTTTAAGGTATAACGTTCGCCGGCGGAGGTAGTCACCGGCACCATATCCCCTAACTGAACCATTAACTTTTCTGCAATTCCTTTACCAAGTATAATACTATTCGGAATGTTCATTGCATCTATTGGATTACCTTCGGGTACATAGTCTTTAAAATTAAATAGTTTAATTTCTGCTGGAACATCTATTCCATTCACTACGGCTGCTAAATCTATACTGCCTATTGTAAAAAATACTTGTACCGAAACTCTAGGGGCAATTCCGGCTACTCGGATATCTTGTTGTAGACTTTTCAAAATAGAAGCGCTATTGTAAATATCTTTTCGAACCTTAAACGGACGAACAGAAGAAACAAAATATTTTTTGGAGGTATCGTTAAAGTATTCTTCCGACACTTGTTTAGGACGAGCTTTTACTTCATTATATAATCGCACATGTGGAGTTCGATTTAAGATCAAACCATCTAACAACATGTTTAATCCATTCATAAATCCTAAAAGTGTAATGAACATGGCAATGCTAAACAACACGCCAACTCCCGCTACAATCGTCTGTTTCCGACGGGCTTGCATTAAAGCTAACGCTACTTCGAATAATAATCTAAACGAACTCATTTCCCGACCGGACGACTCAACTTTGATTCCGCAGTAATCCCTTTTACAATTTCAACATATTGATAATTTCGTAATCCCGTTTCCACTTTAACCCAAGACCCGTCTGATAATTTCACTTCATTTTGATCTGTTAAATAAGCGATGGGTATTACTAACGCCTTTTCTTTTTGAGCTATCAATATATTCGCTTCTACCGTCAGATATGGATAGAGAACTGCAGGTTGTTGAACAAATGATGCAACGATGGTAAAGGTTCTAGTTTTTGTATTCATTATAGGATCAATACTCGAAACAGTGGCGGAGAAGACACTGTCTTTATAACTATCCATCCGAACAGTAACCGTTTGTCCTACTTTTATTTTAACAATATCTTTTTCATCTACTGCTAATTCTATGACATATGTGCCGGCACTACCGATGATCGCAATAGGCGCTGCCGGTGTCACCCACTCTCCTCTTTCTTTTACCAAATCATAGACCTTACCATCTACTGCACTTCGAATAAAAAAATCCTCTTGTAACGACTTCGTTAATTCTACATTTTTTTGTTGAACCGAACGATTGAATGCTGTTTGACGATTAAAATCTGCCAGTCGAGCCTTGGCAGCTATCCAATTTGACTTGGACTGTTGAAACAGTAATTCTTTTTGTTCATATTCTAGTTTTGTTCCAATTTCTTTACTCCATAACTGCTTTTGTCTAAAATACACCATAGAATCTGTTTGATATTTTTTGTAAGCAATTTCAACCGATTCTTTCAACTCTCTCCATTTGTTGACTTGTGCTTCTTGTGCCGCATTATCGTATTGTAAGCGGGCACTTTCATAATTCTTTTGAGCAGATGTATTTTCTAATTGAACCAAAACATCTCCTTTTTTTACAATCTGTCCTTTCTTCACCCATACTCGATCCACCATACCATTTACTTTACTGTAAACTTGATATTGATCTTTACTTTTTACTTCTCCTGAAGCATAAACAGAGGATATAATAGTGGTTCGACTTGGTTGAAGGAATTCTTCTTTAGACGAACAAGACCAAAGCAGGATCATTAGAACCCATATACTACATTGTTCTACATTCTTTTTCATAACACCAAATTGACTATCTTTAGAGTAAACAAAAAGGACAAATATCATATTCGGACACCGCCGTCTACCACTATTTCTGTTCCGGTTATATAATTTGCACCATCCGAACATAAGAAACGATAAACTTGTAATACATCATTAGCTTTGGCTAATCGTTTCATTGGAATTTTATAAGTAAAATATTGTAATTCTTTCTCTTCCGCTAAAGGCGTATTATCTTCTTCGATATAACCCGGTATGATAGTATTAACGGTAATTTGGTATTGACCTAATTCACGTGCCCACAATTGTGTAATTCCTTTTATTCCCTCTCGTATTCCGTCATAGTGTCGATCTGTTAACGTATCATGTATACGTAAGGGTAAAGCACAATTGATAATTCGTCCAAAATTTTGTTGTTGCATAAACGGTGCTATCACCGAAATAGCATGTAAATACACCGTTAAATTGGCGTCAATCGTTTGATGCCAAATATCATTGGTCAATGCTCCGGCTCTACTCACCGGCAATAGTTTTGGATTATTAATTAAGACATCAATTCGACCATAAGCTTGTATAACACGAACCACAGCTTCTTGAAAGGCCGTTATTTCTTGAAACGAAAAAACATCTTTCGACCATTGTGATTGAAACACCTGCAACGAACTCTCTACCCAAGCAGCTTCTGCTTGTTCCGTATCTTCCCAACAAACCACTCGATACCCTTCTTTACAAAAAAAGAGGATTGATTCTATCGCAATCGAATGATTGGTTTTTATAATAACGGCTACTTTAGATGTATTCATATTATCCTAACAGTATACCTAAGCCAAAACTTAGTACGAAAAACAAAGTACTCATTGCTAATTGTTTTAAATAGGGATCCAATCCTTTCGGTTGGTCTTGTTTCCATATCAAAATTAAATGACGGATAAACAAAGGCAAACTTAACCACGATACGATTTGGATCGGACTATTAACGGTGAGAATCCAATAAATGCCGGCACAAGCCCATCCTGCAAAGATCAAGAAGGTTTGATACCACTTACCGGCTATCCATCCAATCCTCACGGGTATCGTCTTTTTCCCTGCCAGTGGGTCTGATTCTATATCTCTTAAATTATTTACATTCAATACTCCGGTAGAGAAAAAGCCCATGGTAGAAGCCGGTAACCAAACCATCGCTTCGACATGCCCTACTTGCAAGAAAAAGGTACCCATAACTGCTACCCAACCAAAAAAAAGAAATACAAAAATATCCCCTAACCCTTTATAGCCATAGGGGCTATCTCCGGCTGTATAGCGAATAGCTGCAAATATTGCGGCTATTCCCAATAGTAAAAAAATCCCCAAAGTAGTTAAAGACAAAAGTTGAATCAATAGAAACAATAAGTATATACCGGATACAAAGGACAATAATGCAAACAAACCCATAGCTCTCTTCATGTCGTTAGAATGTATTCTACCGGATTGAACCGCTCGTGTTGGCCCTACGCGTTCCGGACGGTCGGCTCCATGAACAGAATCTCCATAATCGTTTGCTATATTCGATAAGATTTGTAAAAACAAGGTGGTACTACAACAAGCTAAAAAAACGTTCCAATGAAAGGCATTGTAGTAAGCGGCTAATACCCCTCCCATTCCTATAGTCGATAATGACAAAGGTAAGGTTCGTAATCGAAATGCTTGAATCCAATCGCTTATCATAATTAAGATACTTCTTTTACTAAAAAGGACAATGCCATACAAACCAACGTCAATCCTACGCCTATCATCCCTACCCAATCAAAATACAACAAAGAACCGGTTGAAGAATTTTCTATAATGGATGCAGCTAATACAACGGAAAGTGCCGAAGCGAATTGTTGTACCGATGAGGCGATACTCATAAAACGCCCCCTTAACTGAGGTGCTACAGCTGAAGTCAATAACGTCATTGCCGGAACAAAGCGAGCTCCGAATACAATAAAAAATACTGTGGAACAAATGAAAATATAAACCATTGGCATAGGGGGTAATACGGTGATAAAATATAAAACGGGAAGTGATAATCCTGCTCCCCATAAATATACACGTTGCTTTCCAAATATATCCGACAACTTCCCAATCAACGGACCGGTTACCACAGTTGCCAAACCACCAAACAAGTAGATATATAATAAATCGCTTTTATCTACTCCAATATTATTTACCATATAATCGCTGATAAACGGCACTACTACCATTCCGGACATCATGACAAAAAAGATAAACACTAAGCCTTTTTGTACGGCTGCTTGCTGAAGCATTTGCTGTAACATGCGAGTCGGTGATACTGATTCTGTCGTCGAAATATGTTGTTGAAGGGAAGGGAATTGCACTCTTAAAAAGCCATACACGAGTATACTGATTCCGGATAACAACCAAAAGGGTGCGTGAAAATCATACTGTTTGGCTAATGTCAAGCCTAACGGTATACCTAATGCCGATGCGGCGGAAAAGGCTGCCATTACTATACCTGTTGCTTTCCCTCTCCTCTCTAATGGAATAACATCTCCTACAATGGATAATAACAAACCACCTAAGACTCCACCAAAAAGGCCGGCAAGAATTCGGGCAAACATAAAATATTTGTAACCCGGAGCAATTGCACACATCATATTGGCTATAATAAACCCTTCATACAATCGAAGAATGGCAGTGCGTCTATCGTACCGGTCGATAAAGAAAAAACCGATAAGGCCACTGACACCGGCTGCTATGGTATAAACGGAAAGTAACCATCCAAATTGAGCTGTAGTGATAGACAACGCTTCCTTCATAAATGGATTTAAAGGGGCCATCACGACGAAGTCCATAATGTGTGTAAAATTGATGGCTGCCAATAAAAAGATAAGCATGTTTTCTTTAGCAGTAGAAATCTGGTAGGTCATGGAGTTCCGGGACACGGTTTTCGTTTAAGAGCTATTCCATTACCTTTACACGTAGGGCATTCACCGTGTGCATAAGTGGAACCATTACACGTAGAACAAAGCACAATGCCGGTGCCACTACATTTATAACAGGCTTGATAATTTTGTGACATATTCCCTCCGGTAACAACGACACCTTTACCTTGACAAACGGAACAATATAATTTACCAATACCTTTGCAGGTATAACATTTACCTTTAACATGACCGGATCCTTTACACCATCCACAAGTATCTTTTACTTCTATATACCCCCGTTCGATACAATCTACACGCTCTATAAAAACAAAGGAACTATCGGACCATACTGCAGAGTCCCCTCGCAATTTTAAATACTTTTCAAATCCCTGTTTGGCTTGTTTGTATTTTTTTCGTTGAAATTGATTCACACCGTAATAATAGGCGGCTTCATCCGGTATCGTCAATTGTAAAGCGAATAAACGTTTGAACGCTGCGTGGGCGGAATCATATTGACCCACCAGCATCCAATCTTTGGCTTGTTGGTATTGTCGTATTACTAACGAATCATAAGGGACTGCAGTACTATGGAACTGTGCCAGAGTATAAAACAATCCCAGAAAAACGAAACGCATTAACAAAGTAGTCTTCATACGACGAGTCTTTAAAGATACATAAATCCGCTTGATTTCTAAGGAACGAATTTGTTAAAAATAATAGTACATAGCTAAGCGATAGATTTCGGCATGGGCTTGAATAATATCTTGAATACGAGTAGAATACCCCCCTCCCATAGAGACAGCCAAGGGTACTTTATTTCGATGTGCCCACTGAATGATTTTTTCATCGCGTGCTTTGCAACCTGAAAAACTGAGACTTAATTTCCCTAACTTATCTGTTGCCAAAACATCAACCCCTGATTGGTAAAAGAGAAAATCCGGTTGAAACGATTCAATAGCAGTATAAAAATGCGTGTCTAACAACTGATGATAGTGAACATCCTGGCATTTATCCGGTAATGGAATATCCAGATCCGATTGTTCTTTTAGAAGGGGATAATTGTTACCGCCATGCATACTAAACGTAAAGATCCTAGGTTCCTCTTTAAGAATAGCTGCCGTACCATTTCCTTGATGTACATCTAAATCAACGATAAAAATACGCCGGGCTTTTCCGCTATGAAGTAAATATAAAGCGGCTATGGCTTGATCATTATACAAACAAAATCCTTCGCCCCTATCTCGAAAAGCATGGTGTGTTCCGCCGGCAATATTAAAACCCACTCCATTGTCTAAGGCATAAAAAGCGGCGTCTAGTGTGCCTTGCATAATTCTTTCTTCTCTCCGTATTAACGCCTCTGACCATTCAAATCCCACTCTTCGCTTTTCCTGTTCTGTAATCGTTCCTTTATTTAGTTTTTGGATATAATTTGAATCATGTGCTAATTCAAGCGTTTCATTCGATATCTCTTGCGGGTAATGCAACATCGATTCCGTAATAGTTCCTTCATACAGTAATTGTTCCGGCAACAAATCATACTTCAACATCGGGAAGCGATGCCCTTCCGGAACAGGATGGTTATAACAAGGATGCCAGGAAATGTACACGTATTGAGTTATTTCTTTCGTTTATCCAACGCTTTGTGATAACGCGTTGCATTCTTTTTATGTTCTGTAAAATCTTTAGCAAATAAATGTGTCCCTGAAAAATCTGAATTGGCACAAAAGAAAAAATAAGGATGCTCCGTATATCGTAATACTTCATCGATTACATACGACGGTGTAATCGCGATAGGCCCCGGTGGTAATCCTTTCCGTTTATACGTATTGTAATCGGAATCAATTGTAATATGACCGGCTCGTACACGACCTGCATCCATTTTATTAGCGGCAAATAAAGCCGTAGGATCGCTCTCTAACTTCATACCCTTATGTAATCGATTCAAGTAAACACCCGCAATATCAGTCATTTCCGGCCGGTGTTTCGTCTCGGAATATACTATGGATGCCACAATTACAGCTTCATCCTCTGTAATATCTAAACGTTTACAGGCCGCTCGTCGTTCTTCCTCCCAAAAGCCAACATAATGTGTATACATGTATTCTAACAACTCTTCCGGTGTTAATCGATTATACATTCTATACCGCCCAGCTCTAAATATAACATAAACTGATTCTGTAGTGAAGCCCCCTAAAGCATCGACATAATCCGGATCTTTTAACAAATCCCAAACAGCTTTATCGTCAACATCTGCCAGGCGACACAATTGGTCTATAGTTTTTTTTCTGGATCTGAATTCGGGAAGTTCAATCCATTGTGTAGGACGTATACGATCATGTTTAAAATGATACCACAAACGGGCATTGCCCCACCCCTGACCGATAGTATACATTCCGGGACGTATCTGTTCAACAGCATAAAAAGCAGCCATCCATCGAAACGAGAAACCGGAACGAATAACTCTCTCTTTCACCAAATGATCGGATAATTCTTTTATACTTAAGCCTCTGGGAATGTAGACGTAAAACCGAGGAGATTTAAATGCAGTATTCGAAAAAATACTCATCCAGGCTAAAAACAAAACCAACACACCCATTCCACAATAGAGCTTGGTCGTGTTGGACCATCCTTTACGAGAACGTTTCTTAGCGGAGGTGGTAGTTCGTCGACGGGTGCTGGGCTTTGATGTGGATGATCGTTTTGCCAAGAGGTTTTAACATTCAACAGGTGAAAAGGCTACGCCTAATTTTTCTGCGGTGGCTTGTAAATCTTTAACCACAGGTTCCAATAACGGAATGCCATTTACGCGACGATTGGCTTCCATGATACGTTCAGGGTCACCCGGTATTTGTACCTTTTCTCCTTCTACAGCAGGTGCTGCACGAAAAGTTCGAATCCAATTATCCATGTGTGCTTTAAATTCATCTGCCGGACGAAACGCATCCACTCGCATGGCTCCAAAAAAATGTCCGATCCCTTTTCCTACCGGATCTGCCGGCGGTTGCAGAAAACTAACGAACGGTGGTACCCATGGACCATAATTGGCTCCGGACAACACCGCAGAGAATATATCCACGATAGAACCTAAACAATACCCTTTATGACTACCATGATCCCGATCGCTGCCTAAGGGCAATAATGCGCCACCTTGACTCAATTCATGTGGATTGGTAGAAACATCTCCGCTTTTATTTTGAATCCATCCCTCCGGTGCATCCTGACCTTTGCGTTGTAAAATTTCTAATTTCCCATTAGCTGCTGTAGTAGTAGCAAAATCCGCTACAAATGCCGGTTCTTTGTCTGCCGGAATAGCTACCGCAATGGGATTTGTTCCCAGTAACCGTTTCAATGAATACGTCGGCGCTACCAGCGGACTGGCATTGGTCATCGACATTCCAATCATATCTTGTGCCAGTGCTTGCATGGCATGATACCCTGCAATACCATAATGATTAGAATGTTTTACACTCACCCAACCGGTTCCGGCTTGTGCTGCTTTTTGAATGGCCACTTGCATGGCAAAGGGTGCCACTACTAAGCCTAAACCTCCATCGCCATCGACAACAGCTGTACTAGGCGATTCATGTACAATACGAATCGTAGGATTAGCATTGATTCTACCCGCTTCCCATAGGCGTACATAACCGGACAAACGCGCTACGCCATGAGAATCTACACCTCGCAGGTCGGCCGACAACAAAACATCTGTTGCTAAGGTTGCGTCCTTTTCCGGACAACCCATTGCTTGGAAAATAGAACAAGTAAACTCAAATAAACTATCGTAGGTATACATAAAGAGGTAGAAATCAATTCCAAAAATACCGATTTTATGCATTTTATCGATTTTTTATTTATCAACGCTTGGCTTCAATAAAAAACCCTTATTTTCGTTTAGATTGAAATCATCTACACTTATGAAAAACCGTTTGTTCGCTGTATTATTGAGTATCGTTCCTATGTTGTCTTGGGCAGAGGAAGATCGTATCGCCGTTACGTCTACGTTAAAAGCGGCGACTATTTTTTTAACCAAAGCACAACTTACCCATACCGCCACTGTATCCCTTCCTACCGGCACTAGCGTATTAGAGTTCACGGGTCATACTACTTCAATGGACGCTCAGAGTTTACAAGTAAGTGGACAAGGGAACTTTATCATTATTTCTGTAGGATATGAATCCATCTACACGAAAACAGCTGAACCTCCGACACGTATTAAAGCACTGCAAGATTCCATTGATTTGACTCAAGATAAAATAGATTTTAATACTCGAATGATTGAAGTATTGAATAAAGAAGAACAACTGTTATTGGCTAATCAACAAATGAAAGGGCAGAACAGTAATTTAAATGCATCGGACTTAGAAGATATGGCCGATTTTTTCAGAGACCGGATGGAAGATATTATTTTAGAACGTGCCGATTATAACAAGAAAAATATAAAACTACGCAAGCGTATTCATGAATTTAATTGGCAATTAGATGCCTATAACCAAAGTGTCAACAAACCGCAGACGAATATTCTCGTAACTGTAAGTGCGAAAGCAGCCGGTTCAGCATCTTTTGAAATCCGCTATATCACCACACAAGCAGGATGGTCACCGCAATATGATATTCGAGCAAAGGATACAAAATCACCGGTTCAGTTGGCTTACAAAGCCATGGTTATGCAACAAACCGGTCTGGATTGGAACAATGTACGATTGACCTTATCCACCTCGAATCCATCGGCTAATGGTATAAAGCCGGAGTTATATCCTTGGTATATTAATTTTTACCAACCGGTAGCAGTGTATAAAAAAGAATCGTTAAAAATGGCGGCTCCGGCTACGCGCCAAGCAAACGCTGATGTCCTATATGAAGAAAGTATAACGGCCGGTAATGCTTTAACGACTGCCGATTTTACAACAGAAGTAACTACAACCTTAGCCTTAGAGTTTGACATTGCACTGCCCTATAGTGTGCCGAATGGCGGAAAAGGCCAATTGGTAGATATTAAAAACATAGAACTACCGGCAACATATGATTACGCTACCGTACCTAAAATGGAGACAGCGGCATTTTTAATGGCACGTATTTTAGAATGGGAAAAATATAATTTACTGAACGGTCCGGCGAATGTTTACTTTGAAGGAACGTTTGTTGGGACTTCCTATATTGATCCGAACAACACTAATGACACTCTGCATATTTCGTTAGGAAAGGATACTCGTTTAGTAATAGAACGTAATACGGTAAAGGAGTTTACTACCAAACGCACGTTAGGTTCCAATAAAAAAGATGAGTATGCATATGATATTGTACTGCGCAATACAAAGAAAGAAGCGATAACTATTTTCGTGGAAGACCAACAACCTTTATCCCAACAAAATCAAATCGAAGTAGAATTAGTGGAAAGTGCCGGAGCCCTTATCGATCCTACAACAGGTAAGTTGACATGGAAACTTCAAATAGCTCCCGGAGAAACTAAGACGTTACGATTACGCTATACCATTAAATATCCAAAGGACAAACAGATTACCTATTAATTGAATTAAAAAATAAATAAAAAAGGATTCGTACGAAATACGAATCCTTTTTTATTTTATATAACGGTTCTTGCCATTTAAAGACGAGGCACACATCTTTTCGAACCCTTTTTAATTAAGTTTAGTCTCCTCCATAGTTCTACTTTAACTGTTCACCGGAGACTTAATAGGATTACTAATGTATAGTTTAGTATACTCCACCCATTCTTTATTCCATATAGAAAGGATATACCCAACTTAATTACATTAATTTATTATTCACCTTTCACAAACCTTCTTCCACCGCTGCATACAACACCCCTTCTTTCAACGCATAGGTTGAAACTACTATTTCATGTGGCTCTAAACATTCAAATATATAATCCAATAAAATAATCGCTACCACTATCATGTCCGCTCTTAAAGGAATCATTCCCGGAATTTGCAACCGCTCCGCCCTTGTGGAACGCAGTAATTCATCCCGCATACGTTTATAATCCGACATAGGGATTCGATACATGGTCATTTCGTCTATCGATACATTCAACTGATGATACTGCATATTCATCTCTGCTAAGGTATCAAAGGAGCCGGAAGAACCGATGAAGACTTCCGGTTTATACGTAAAAATAGCATGCGCCACTTCCGTTAAAGATTCTTCTAAATAGTCTTTTAATGCTTCTTGCTCAGAATGTGCAATAGGGTCACTGTGATGAAACTTATCCATCAACCGTTGCCCGCCAATCTCTACACTTTTTTTCCACACCAATTGATCGCCTTCTCCTATCATAAATTCTACACTCCCCCCTCCAATATCGACCACCAATGCACGTTGTAAAGGCATATCCAAAGCGTGCAATACGCCTTTAAAAATAAGGGTTGCTTCTTGATTACCATCTAATACTCGTACTTTCCATCCTAACTCCAATTCTATACGGGAAATCAATTCCCAATTATTACGAGCTTGTCGGACGGCACTCGTTCCGGTTATTATAACATCTGCATCTTGTATCGCATACCCTTTTATTTTTTCTTTAAATCCCTCTAAGGCACGGAGGGCTCGCTCCATCGCCTCTGCCGTAATTTTACCTTCCGAAATGCCCCCCTTCCCTAATCCTACTGCAACCTTTTCAGTATAGAGAACCTCTACTTTGGACGCACCGGGATGTCCTATTAAAATATGGAACGTATTGGTTCCCATATCAATGACTGCAATGGGGGATGTATTCATGTACTTTCCTTTGGTTAAATTACCATAGCAAATTAGAGATAGTTTGCGTAATATTGATTATATATTGAATAAAATATGAGTATCCTTACTGAACAAAGCACCGCTTTTTTAACCCGTTATTTAAACAATCCTTCCCCTACCGGTTTTGAATCGTCCGGCCAACAACTTTGGCTTGATTATATAAAACCCTATATCGACACCTACATTACCGACACTTATGGAACAGTAGTAGGTGTTATCAACCCGGACGCTCCGTATAAAGTGGTCATTGAAGCACATGCCGATGAAATCTCTTGGTTTGTCAACTACATTACAAAAGAAGGGTATATCTATGTGCGTCGAAATGGTGGCTCTGATCATATGATTGCCCCTTCTAAACGAGTTCACATTCATACAGATAAAGGTATAGTAAAAGGTGTTTTTGGATGGCCCGCAATACATGTTCGGGATGAGGAAAACGACAAAGCGCCTTCTTTAAAAAATATTTTTATAGATATCGGATGTAGTTCTAAAGAAGAAGTAGAAGCACTAGGTGTTCATGTAGGATCCGTCATCACTTTCGAAGACGAACTCATCACTCTCAATCAAAAATATTATTGTGGCAGAGCGCTCGACAATCGTATTGGAGGCTTTATGATAGCCGAAGTAGCCCGATTACTTTCAGAAAACAAACAACAACTTCCATTTTGTCTCTACATCGTCAATGCTGTGCAAGAAGAAATAGGTTTGCGGGGCGCTGAAATGATTGCACATCGATTAAAACCGGATGTAGCGATTATTACGGATGTATGTCATGATACCAACGCTCCCATGTACAACAAAATCACCAGTGGCGATTTGAGTTGTGGCAAAGGGCCTGTGTTAACGTACGGACCGGCAGTTCAGAATAATTTATTACGCATGATTATTCAAACAGCAGAAGACAAGAGTATTCCGTTTCAACGTGCCTCAGCATCTCGGGCTACAGGAACCGATACCGATGCGTTTGCCTATTCAAATGCAGGCGTTTGTGCGGCGTTAATTTCTTTACCCCTTAAATACATGCACACTACAGTAGAAACAGTAGCCATCAGCGATGTGGAACAAGTCATCCAATTGATGTATGCTTTCTTGTTGCAGTTGCCTGCCGGACATGACTTTCGCTATATAAAATAAGCCATGCGCCCCTTCATCTACCTTGCTTTAGTTGCCATTAGTCCTATACTTGCCGGTATATATGGGTTCCTGCACGATCAAGTATCGTATTCCGTCTGTCCTGAATACTTTACTAAAATTCGATTTGAAGATTATGCGCACTTCCCGGAACTTTGGCATGACAGAACGAAAGCCGGTGTCATCGGCATACTCAATGCCTGGAAACAAGGTCTACTAGCCGGAATTTTATTAACGGCCGTAGCTACTATCCATAAGCAATTAAACCGAATTTTATCCTATACCTTAACTTCCTATGGTATTACTATAGTGGTGACGGCCCTGAGTGCGTTATTGGGATTATATATCCATTCCGGACAATCCTCCACTATGGCTATTTATCCTTATATAGAGAACCTTCAAGGTTTGTATCAAGTAACACAAATGAACAATTTCGCTCATATGGGTGGTGTCATAGGGATGTTATTTGGAATGGCCTATCATATGTACCGATATAAAAAAGATAAAAAAGCGCTCGCTGTTGAAGGAAACTAATTCGCTTCCTTACGTGTTTCCTTAGTTATTCATCCTATGCAAAAAGAAGTCAGCGGTAACGTTTCCGGAAATGTGTTTGATATTCGCATTTTACGAAAGCTATACCAATATGTCCAACCATACAAAGGTCTATTTTACCTTCAAATCTTATTAACCATTACCGGCGCCGGACTTGCGGCTTTTAAGCCCTATCTGATTCAACAAGTATTAGATGTATACATTGTCGAGAAAAATTTATCCGGATTGTATCTAATGGTTGGCATTTTGGTTGCTATATTGGTTCTCCATGCAATATTGCAATACTTTGATACTTATATAGCCGGTGTGCTCGGACAAAACATCATCCGAGATATTCGAAAAAAGCTCTTCCAACACATAATTCAATTTAAACTTTCCTTTTTTGATAAAACACCAATAGGACGTTTGGTCACTCGAAACATTTCGGATATCGAAACCCTTTCTAGTTTTGCGTCTGAAGGTTTAGCAGGTATTTTTGGCGACTTTCTTCAACTACTTTTTATTCTAGGGTTTATGTTTTACATGGACTGGAGGCTTACGCTAATTTCCCTCTGCCCTTTGCCTTTGTTATTAGTAAGTACGTATGTATTCAAAGAGCGTATAAAGGAATCCTTTAACAACGTAAGAGTTGCGGTATCTAACCTTAATACCTTTGTACAAGAACACATCAGCGGAATGACTATTGTTCAACTTTTTACTGCAGAACATAGAGAATATACCAAATTCAAAGAAATCAATGCACAACATAGAGACGCTAATTTAGATTCTGTAAAATATTACTCTATTTATTTTCCGGTAGCTGAATTTATAGGCTCTTTAGGTTTAATCTTATTAATGTGGTGGGGAGCGTATTTGGTCTTAGACCATAGTGCTAGCCCGGGCGTCTTAATTTCGTTCATTATGTATTTATCTATGTTTTTTAGACCAATACGAATGATTGCTGATCGATTTAATACCTTGCAAATGTCGGTGGTGAGTTCCGATCGGATTTTCACCTTGTTAGAAGACGCATCGGCTATACAAACAGACGGTCAGGCTAGACAAGGCATACAAGAAGGTAAAATAGAATTCCAAAATGTTCATTTTCAATACAACGATGACAAAAAGGTATTAGAAAACGTTTCCTTTACGGTAGAACCCGGTAAAACGGTAGCCATTGTAGGTGCTACCGGAGCAGGCAAGACGTCCATCATCAACTTATTAAATCGATTATACGATATCCAATCAGGGGATATTTTAATCGACGGAAAAAACATACAGACGTACACCTTACCTACCCTGCGATCCTCTATTGGCTTGGTATTACAAGATGTGTTTTTATTTTCCGACACCATTCGAAACAATATAACCCTATACGACTCCTCTATCACCGACGAGCAAATAAAGCACGCTATTCACTTGGTGGGTGCAGAAAAATTCATCGACCGATTACCCGGTGGGTTGGACTATAAAGTTATGGAAAGGGGTGCTACCTTATCAGCAGGACAAAGACAAATCTTATCGTTTATTCGGGTACTGGTATTTAATCCTAAGATTTTAGTTTTGGACGAAGCAACGTCTTCCATAGATTCTGAAACTGAAACTTTAATCCAACAAGCGATCCATAAAATGATGGAAGGAAGGACTTGTATCGTGATAGCCCATCGCCTATCTACTATCCAACATGCGAGTCGCATTTTAGTTATGGATAAAGGTGTTATTGTAGAATCCGGTACACACGATACTTTAATGCAACAAGACGGTTTGTACCAACAATTACAGCAGATGCAGTTCGCTCAAGCTAAATAACTATGTAACTAATAGTCAATTGTTTATTTTTTAATTCTACATTAATTAATATTTCATTAAAGGTTCATCTAAATTCCTTAGACTGAATCTTAGTTTTTTATTAATTTCGTCCCTTAACGTTTTTTTCTAAAACTAAAATGAACTACAACAGAATCAATAATTTAACCGGTTGGGGAGTATTCTTATTTGCCCTATGGGTATTTGTATCCACTATGGAACCTACAGCAAGTTTTTGGGATTGCGGCGAATTCATTTCCTGTTCCTATAAACTAATGGCTCCTCACCCTCCGGGAGCACCTTTATTTTTATTAATCGGTCGATTATTTTCTTTATTTGCTTCTGATGTCACGAAGGTCGCCTATATGGTTAACCTGGTGTCCGCTGTATCCTCTGCTATGACTGTATTGTTCCTGTTTTGGAGTATTACGTTGCTAGCCAAAAAAATCTTCACTCCCTCTGCGGACGGAACATATACTCGCCATCAAACATTATCCATTATGGCGAGTGGTATTATAGGTGCAACTGCCTATACCTTTACCGATTCTTTTTGGTTCTCTGCGGTAGAAGCAGAAGTGTACGCTATGTCTTCTTTCTTTACAGCGGTAGTATTTTGGGCGATTTTAAAATGGGAATCCCATGCCGATGAGTCCGGTTCTGATCGTTGGTTAGTTCTAATCGCCTATTTAGTTGGTTTGTCTATCGGGGTCCACTTGTTGAATTTAACTGCTATTCCGGCTCTTGCACTTGTATTTTATTTCAAACGATATAAAAATCCTAATATTAAAGGTAGTCTGATAGCCCTTACCATAAGTATGGTAGCATTAGGTTTTGTCATGGTAGGTGTTATCCCAGGACTACCCTCAATAGCGGCTTCCATGGATGTGTTTTTTGTGAATTCATTAGGGATGAGCTTTGGCTCCGGTATAATTTTCTTTGCCCTACTGGTTGTGGGTGGTGTAGCGTATGGTATTTATCAGAGTCACAAGAAGGGTAATCGAGTAGTGAATACGTCCTTTATTTCATTTGCATTTATTTTAGTAGGTTATTTTTCTTATGGTGTAATCGTTATACGATCCCATTACAATACACCTATTGATATGAATGACCCTGAAAATATTATGACTTTTGTTTCGTATTTAAAGCGCGAACAATACGGCGATCGTCCATTGTTAAAAGGTCCACATTTTATGGCTCGTCCGATTCGATACGATCGTGTGGCAGATGTGTATGCTCCTTCGAAAGATGCCAAAGGAAACGATCGCTATGTAGTCATTGATAAAAAAGTAGAACCGGTATATAAAAGCAGCGATATGCAATTATTTCCTCGCATGTACAGTTCACAACCGGGTCATGCACAACAATACCGAGAGTGGATGAAAATGTCGCCAACGAAAGTACCAGGATTCTTTGACAACATTAAATTTATGATCACCTATCAAATGGGACATATGTACTGGAGGTATTTTATGTGGAACTTTGCGGGAAGATCAAGTGATGAACAAGATGCCGCTTCTATTTCTATATTCACCCAACTTTCGTCTCAACATGATGATTATGTAAGCAAGGCACGTAACAACTTCTATTTACTTCCATTGATTTTAGGAATCGTTGGACTCGCCTATCATTATTCTAAAAATCAATTAGACGCGATAGTCGTTTTAGCCCTATTCTTCTTTACAGGCCTCGCTATTATAATTTATTTAAATCAACCACCGGTAGAGCCTCGCGAACGAGACTACACCTTTGCCGCCTCTTTTTATGCATTTGCCATATGGATTGGTTTAGGAGTTGTAGCATTGCAACAATTATTAGAAAAACATATTTTCAAAAAAGAAACACTCGCAGCACTTGCCATTACCGTGACATTAACCTCTTCCGTACCGGCTATACTAGGCCAACAGGGATGGGATGACCACGACAGAAGTCAACGTTACTTCCAAGTAGAGTCCGCTAAAAACTTATTAAGCAGTTGTGCACCGAATGCTATATTATTTACCGGTGGAGACAATGACACGTATCCACTTTGGTATGTTCAAGAAGTAGAAGGTTTCCGTACAGATGTTCGAGTATGTAACTTGAGTTTAATGAATACCGACTGGTACATTGACCAAATGAAACGTAAAGCGTATTTATCTGAGCCTTTACCTATTTCCCTTGATCGCTCCTTGTACCAACAAGGAACGAACGACTATTTGTATCTAGATGAAGAAGCGTTACAAGCAAATCCGAATACCAGAATTAATCTTCCTGTATTCTTAGAGTTAATCGCCAAAAAAGATCCGCGTTTATATAGAATCAGTGGAGGATCGGCTTATGTGTTGTACCCTTCACAAAACTTCGTTCTACCGGTAGATTCAGCTGCTGTTTCCACTGCAGACTATATTGATTCTACCTTCCGTAAATTTATAACGTCCAGCATCAACTTCACAGTAAATGGAGGGGGCATGGATAAACGCACCTATGCTATTTTAGATATGATAGTTACGAATAATTGGAAACGACCAATTTATTTCTCTACTACACTATCGCCAAGCGATTATATAGGTTTAAAATCATATATGCAATTAGAAGGCTTAGCGTATCGACTAGTTCCCGCTACAATACCGGGGGTTGACGATGGATGGGTGAATACAAAAGTGATGAAAGAGAATTTGATGAAATTCCAATTCACCAATTTAGCCGGAAATAAAATCTTCTATGATGAAAACTACCAACGTTTTACCATCAATGCCAAGAGTCAATATGTTACCCTAGCCAATCAATTGTTGCGGGAGGGTGATTCTACCGGCGCCAAGCAAGTCGTTTACTACTGTATGAGCAAAGTACAAGCACCATCCATTCCTTATGATTATTTCGATGCTTATATGGTAGGTATTTTATTCCAAGCCGGTGACAAACAAAAAGCATATGACCATGCTAAAGGAATCATCACTTATTGTAAAGGAGTTTTAGCTTACTTGAAAGCAGATGGCATTCGTAAATCATCCAGAAAACAAACCGTAGGTTACACTCTAAATATTATTAAAGATGCCTTACGCGATAATGGGTACACCCAAGACGCTACCGACTTGGAAACCTATATGAGTAAAAACATCCGATTAAACTAAAAAGAAGGGAATCGATGGATTCCCTTCTTTTTTCTAAAGACATGACGTATCACAAATCCAATAGACCTTACCGACCAAAAGAGTCGGATCGAGATGAATCTTCCGTAGACCGATCCAAAGAAATGATTTTTGGAATTCGTCCGGTAATAGAATCAATAGAAGCGGGAAAAGAAATTGAACGCATCTATATTCAACGGGATGCCGAACATCAAACGGTTCAGGAGCTTTTACAGCTGACAGCAACGCATCAATTGCCGGTAGTGAAAGTGCCTACAGAAAAGCTCAACCGCTTAACCCGAAAGAACCATCAAGGTGTTGTAGCCTTTATTTCTCCAATATCTTATGCGTCTTTAGACAATATTGTGAGTCGTACATTTGAATCGGGCAAAAGTCCTTTGTTATTAATCTTAGATCGAATCACAGATGTCCGAAACATAGGAGCAATCGCTCGAACAGCAGAATGCATGGGTGCTCAAGCTATCGTGGTACCTTCTAAAGGAAGCGCCCCTATTAGTGCTGACGCTGTTAAAACGAGTGCCGGTGCTCTTTATCACTTACCGGTATGTAGAGTAGACAACTTGAAACAAACAGTGCGTTACTTAAAAGAAAGTGGCATACAAATTATTGCCTGTTCGGAAAAAGGAAGTAAAACTATATTTGAAAGTGATTACACCTTACCTACTGCGATTATTATGGGTAGTGAAGAAGACGGAATAGCATCGGAATTAATCACACAAGCCGATGATTTTGTCTTGATTCCTATGACAGGTACCGTTCAATCGTTGAATGTATCGGTTGCAACCGGTATGATTTTAAGTGAAGCAGTCCGTCAACGCGGTAAAAAATAACACTCTAGATTTTACTATTTTTAACATCCGTTATAATGGAACACTTACGTTACCCCATTGGCAGATTCATTGCCCCTGACGTTATAAGTCAAGACAATCTGTTAATGGCCTTAGAATCCATTCGAACGTTTCCGGAAGAATTAAAACACTTAACCGAAAGTTTATCTGATTCCGAATTAGCTAAAACATATAGACCGGAAGGATGGACTATTCGACAAGTAGTACACCATTGTGCGGATAGCCATAGTAACAGTTTTATTCGCGTTAAACTTGCCTTGACGGAGGAGTCACCTACGATTAAACCTTACGAAGAAGCCTTGTGGGCAGCATTATTCGATGGTTCTTCCTTACCCATTGAACCCTCCTTGCTACAGCTACAAGGTATTCACTACAAATGGTATCACTTGTTTAACCGTTTATCTGCAGATCAATGGCAACGAACCTATATTCATCCGGAGCACGGTAAATCATTTACCCTTGCAGAAACGGCCTTAACCTATGCATGGCATGGGCTTCACCATATGGAACATATTAAATTGGCTTTACGATCGAACACGTAAAAAAATTACGGCACAATGATCAATAATAAATAGGTAAAAAACAATACAATATGTACGATACCTTGAAGGATCGAACTTTTCCCGGATATAACATTTAATGTCATCACCAATAATGATAAGACATACAATACAATAAATTCATTCGTAATACCTAAAGTCAAGGGAAGCCCGGTAGCAATAGATACAAAAGCAAGCGTAGGGATGGTTAATCCAAGAGTAGCTAAGGCGGAACCTAATGCTAAATTAAAACTCTTTTGAACATTATTCTTATTGGTAGCTGCGAGAGCCGAAATGCCTTCCGGCAATAAAATAAGTCCGGCGATTACCACACCAGTTAACTGAATAGGAGCACCTATGGAAATTAATGCTTGGTCAATCCAAGGAGCAATACTTTCAGCTAACAGCACTACCACTACTAAGTTGATCAAAAGTAAAATGATACTTTTTACGAAAGTGTTGTTATTCACTTCATGTGTTTCTTCTTGCAGTTCTTCTTCCAGTATAAAAAATTCTTTGTGTCTAAAATTTTGAATAAATAGAAATGCCCCATACAATATCAAGGTAGAGATGGCTACAAATAACAACTGTTTGGTATTGTAAAAAGGACCACTTACACTTAACGTGAAATTAGGTAAAATTAACGTCAAGGAAGATATAACAATCAATACTGTTAAGGATGCACTTATCCCTTTAACAGAAAACGATTGCTCACCAAATTTTAAACTACCCACTAAAGTAATTATACCAATCATGGCATTTACTATTATCATAACTGCTGCAAATACTGTATCTCGAGCTACACTGGAATTTTCTTCACTATTCGACAACATTAAAGTGGCTATAATGGAAACTTCTATTAGGGTTACTGCTATAGCCAGTATAACCGTCCCAAAAGGCTCTCCCACTTTATGTGCTATTACTTCTGCATATTCTACTGCTTGTAAGATGGCCACTATTAAAAATATAACGGCTGCTCCTAATAGTATCGGATGAGTAGAGTGATGTACAACATAAAATACTATTAGTCCTGCAATAGGAAACCCATAGGTTTTCAATATTTGTATCATATTCTTCATGCAACTAAATTTTATACAATATAACCTAATATATACTTTAATAGTATCAAATCCATTCAAAACGGAGCAGGATAATGAAAACGCAAGGTTTCTTTAGTCGAAGGATGAAGAAAGATTAATGTATCGGCATGTAATAATAAACGATCACCTACCCGACCATATAAATCATCTCCAACAATAGGTATTCCCAATCCGGAAGGATGTGCCATATGAACTCTTAATTGGTGGGTTCTTCCGGTCTTTGGCCATAAGTGTACAAGCGTTTTACCTTCTTCTACTTTTACCTTTTCCCATTCTGTTATAGCAGTCTTACCAAACTCCGAACACACTATTTGTATAGGGCGATTTTCGAGATCACCACGTAAGGGTAATGTTATGGTTCCCTTCTCCAACAGTAGTTCTCCCTCCAACCAAGCCGTATAACGTTTTTCAATAGTGTGTCGAATAAATTGTTGTTGTAATTTTTTGTGTGCCTCTGCTGTTTTGGCTACTACCAATAAACCGGAGGTTCCCATATCTAACCGGTGAACCATTTTCGGCTCTATTATTTTCCATGATGCTTTAAGTCTTGAATACACAGAGTCTTGAATATGAATACCCGGAACCGATAAAACGTGTGTCGGTTTATAAACTACAGCTAATGCATCATCTTCAAATATAATCTCAATGGGAGAATCACTACCCGGATTGCATAACAATGGATTAGGATCCATAGGAATTGAATGCAACATGTGTTCTAATATCGGAGCACATTTCCCGGTACATGCGGGATAATATTGTTTATGTTGCCGCACTTCTGATGGAGGCGCAGCACCCCACCAAAACTCTGCCATGGCAATGGGATAATATCCATGAAGAAATGCATGTTGCAACAACTTAGGTGTAGCACATTCGCCCGCTGCTGCCGGAGGTTTACTCCATACAGTGGATTCAAAAATCTCTTCTAAGCTTTTGGATTGTCCGTGTATGTTTAAAAAAGAATACGATTGAAATAATTGTTTTTGAAGCCTTGCTGACAGCTCTTTCCTTTTTTGTTTTAACTGTTGGAGTTGTTCTTCTAAAGGTAAAAGAGCGTCTTTAAGTTGCGCAATTTTTTGGGTATAGTCTAATGTCAATTGTTTTAATCGACGTTTATCGGCTAGACTTTGTTGTATTAACTCTTCCTCTACTCGTTCTATCTCTTCAAAAGAAGAACGAGACGCCCATTCTAATCGAATATGCTGGCGTTGCTTTTTATTTTGTTTTAATTCTTCTTTTGTCTTTTCGACTATGGCACCATAGGTATCATGCACTTCTTTAAGCGTCTTAAGAGCTGTTAGCCAAGATGAAGAATTTTCAATTTGTTGAATTTCAAGATTCCATTGGTTTAATTGTTCTTCTTGTTCTAAAAAAAAACCGGAGGGTTGTAACATGTCAAATACCGGAGGAACAAATTTAGAATGCTGGTTCGTTCCTCCTAATTTTCCGGATACCGCACAGAGATACCCGATAGAACCATCTGAATTTTTAACCACTAAAACACCAAACATTTTCCCTATTACCAAGCCACCGGATTTTTCATCCAATCCAAAATTATGTGTAACCGTTAAATTATGGAGGAGATACTCTTGCAATTCGTTCACGGCATAGAGTGCTAAAGGGTGAGGGGTATAATAAAACGGAAAGGTAAAACGTTCCGGAACACCTGTCCGGTGAAGTATTGCATTGGGTATGATATGGAAGAAAGAATCAGGCACGATAGGGATAGAATCCCTACAAAGATATACAAATTATAAGCAGAACGACATACTCTAACTTCTTAGGAAGTATATGTTTTAGGATAAGTATTTTTCAAACTAACGGCTTACTATGACATTATGGATTTTAACCCTTTTTAATTTAAAACTATTTTAAATAGCAATCGTTAATAGATATGTGAAGATGTTTTTACGATACCGTTTCCCCCTCTTTGTGTTGGTGTTACTCTCGCTAACACTTGATGGTTATGCTAATACTTCTCGAATTGTATTGGAGAATGAGGTGGAATGTGGAGAAGAAAAGGTAACGTTTCAAGCGAATACTATAGAGATCCGTCAGATACCAATACTTTGTTCTGTAAAATTTAAAGGGTGCCATATTTTAAAAGAATTAAAAGAACCACGATTAGAGTTCTCTATTTTTTCGACTATCGTACCACTTTATATTCAACATTGTGCTTGGTTAATATAGTATTTTTTTTTCGATACTATATTTTAATCATCCACTAAAAGTCTACTACTATGTTTATTAAAAAACTATGGAAAGCCTATAAAGGTTTAATCCTAACATTATCCTATTTCATCATTCTCTCAATTGTAGCAATGGCTACGGTAGTTCAACTTTAAACAATACTCTATGTCACCTTACTATATTGTATTTCTATGGGCAGCGTTTATAACGCTATATAGCGCAAAAGCCGCTAATCCACAATCCATTCAACTTGGATTGAACAGTTCGTCTCACGTTACTCAATCGGTATATTCGATAGAAACATCTCGCCAAATCAGTAGTATTTGGGAACTTTACTACATACAAACTCCTGTACCCTGTATCCTAGAATCCGCCTCCATTTATAATGCACATCGCGTCCATGAATTTGGTACTGCATGGGAGTCCCCCTATGGATTCGAAGGCTTAAATGACTTGACTGAAGTTCCCATTCTACGACCACGCTCCTGTAAGAGTTTTGGATTTAATCTAGTACAATTTTAATCGAAACCATATGCTCGACTATAGTAAAATGATTTTAGAAAAAGTAAGTTTTGATCCTGCTTTATTTAAAAAAGAGCTGCGAAAACTTTCTAAATGGTTAACTATTTCGGAACGAAAAGTATTACTCCATTGGTGTAAAGAAAATTTTCCGAAACATATTATCTATTAATAAAAAGACCGACTAATTTGTCGGTCTTTTTATATTCAATAAGTATCAGTGTTTAGATTTTTTCTAGGACTCGATTATAGAGAGCTGTATTCATCGCTTCAAATCCCTTAAGGGTTGCAGACTTTGATAATAAAAACAATAGAATACCTTTAAAGTCTTCTTTATGAATGAATGTAGTTGTCGTATCGGACGCTGCAATAAGCTGAAACTGATGATGTCCTTCAAAAAGCCCGGGTATCCCTAAACTCCCTTTCCAAGCGAAATAAGTCAACGGATCGCACTGTGTTACAACCGGATTGAAGCGCATACCTTTAGTACCGGGTGGGATGACGTGTATAGATAAACGTTCACCTACAACCGCTTTGCCTTCAATAAAAGGAATGAATGGATTCCAGTTAGGATACTGAGTAAAATCTAACAGGACTTCCCACACCGTCTCCACCGGTGCAGGAATATGTAGTTGTGTAGTGATGGTAGTTCCCATACTACCAAAGTACTGTTTTTTAACAACTTCTAAAAAACGAACAGTTGGGAATTGTACAAAACGAATATAATTCAGCACAAATAAGCGA
The DNA here is from genome assembly GCA_025455005.1 of Cytophagaceae bacterium. Lineage (GTDB taxonomy): Bacteria > Bacteroidota > Bacteroidia > Cytophagales > Cytophagaceae > JALONH01. The sequence goes on along the minus strand of JALONH010000004.1, from coordinate 67,616 downwards.
TTTATTTGTAATATTTAAAGCTTATCGTAACTTTACGATATAAATATGCCTTTTGTAAAAGACCAACCATTATCCGATGCGGATCAACACTTAATTCAGCTTAGCAAAGCTTTAGCGCACCCGGCCCGTTTATCTATTTTGAATTTGATGCGAGAACGCAACACCTGTATTTGCAGGGATTTAACAGAGGAATTGGGACTTTCTCAATCCACTATATCGCAACATTTGAAAGAATTAAAAGACGCCGGATTAATTTACGGAACCGAAGCAGCACAAAAGACCTATTATTGCATCGATCTTAAACGTTGGAACCAAGCAGAACAATTGTTTGCCACCTACTTTAATACATTACCTAAAATTTAATAGACAAATTATATGAGTACATCTTTACGTTTGGAAAATCTATTTCCTACGGAACAAAACATACCGGCAGTATACCAATACGGTGCTCCGGTGCATCAAACAGAATATTTAATCAATGGTGAAATTCGCCATTGGGATGGTCCGGTTCAAGAAATATTATCACCGGTATGCATCAATAGTTCGTCCGGAATACAACAAAAATCATTAGGAACAACGCCCCTTCTTACTCAAAAAGAAGCGATGGAAGCCTTAGATGCCGCATACAAAGCCTATGGTAATGGTACAGGTGTATGGCCGATGATGTCCACGGAGGGAAGAATTTTAGCAATGGAAAAATTTGTAACATTAATGAAAGCAGAACGCGACGCCGTTGTAAAAACATTAATGTGGGAGATTGGAAAAAATATCAAAGACTCCGAAAAAGAGTTCGACAGAACTGTAGAATATATAATCGACACAATTGAAGCGTATAAAAAAATAGACCGCGATTCTGCTCATTACGATTTTGAACAAGGTATTATTGGAAAAATACGTCGTTGTCCTCTGGGTGTTGTATTATGTATGGGTCCATTTAACTATCCGTTGAATGAAACCTTTACCACGCTTATACCGGCGTTGATAATGGGAAATACGGTTGTATTTAAACCGGCCAAAATAGGTGTTTTATTACACCGACCTTTATTAAAGGCATTCCAACAAGCATTCCCGGCGGGTGTAGTCAATATCGTATTTGGTAGAGGAAGAGAAACAGTGGGTCCACTGATGAGCACAGGTAAAATCAATGTATTAGCCTTTATTGGTACAAGTAAATCGGCTAACATCCTAAAAGTTCAACACCCTAAACCTAATCGCCTTCGTTCAGTATTAGCGTTAGAGGCGAAAAACCCTGCTATTGTTCTGAACCATGCCGATCTTGATTTAGCTGTTAAAGAATGTATTTTAGGTACACTCTCCTATAATGGTCAACGTTGTACTGCGCTTAAAATTTTATTCATCCACAAAAACGTAGTGGATACCTTCAATAAAAAATATGTTGAAGCACTTCAACAGTTAAAATGGGGAATGCCTTGGGAAGATGGAGTACAAATAACACCCTTGCCGGAACCTGAAAAACCCGGTTTCTTAAATGATCTCATTGAAGATGCACTAAGCAAAGGAGCACATGTTCTCAATGATGGAGGCGGCTCCATGCACCACACCTTCTATGCACCGGCTGCTGTCTATCCGGTAACAAAAGAAATGAAATTGTACCATGAAGAACAATTCGGCCCTGTAGTCCCAATAGTTGCGTTCAACACGACAGAAGAAGTGATCGATTACATGGTAGAATCTAACTACGGACAACAAGTAAGTATATTTGGTACAGATAAAGAAGATATGGCCAAATTGATAGATAAAATGGTCAATCAAGTTTGCCGTGTTAACATCAATTCTCAATGTCAACGAAGCCCTGATGTTTTTCCATTCAATGGAAGAAAAGATTCGGGTGAAGGTACTCTTTCCGTATCGGATGCTTTAAGAACCTTCAGTATACGAGCCATGGTAGCTGCTAAAGAAAATGGTGTTAATAAAGTAATGTTAACTGATATCATAAAAGAACGCCGTTCTAACTTCATGTCAACGGATTTTATACTTTAAAAATGATATAAAAAAAGTCCCTAAAATTAGGGACTTTTTTTACACATATCGAGCATCTTTGGCTTTTACATCCGACACAAAATCTTTTACCCGCTGCTCATTATCTTTTCTACAAATCATCAGCACACCATCAAACTCCGCTACAATATAATTATCTAATCCTTCTACTACGACTAGCTTGTCTTTAGGTGTTTTGATAATACAGTGTGAACTATCATAAACCAATACATTACCATCTATAACATTCTGTGCTTCTTGTTTGGTCGAGTTTTCATATAAGGATTTCCATGTACCTAAATCGGACCATCCAAAATCAGCCAGCACTACATATACATTACTTGCTTTTTCCATGATACCATAATCAATTGAAATGGATTTACATTGTGCAAACACAGTGTTAATGAATGCCTCTTCACTGCTAGTCCAATAAGTGGCATTTCCTTCAACAAATAATTCGTGAAGTTCAGGTAGGTGTTGTGTTATCGCCTCTAGAATAGCGTGCGCATTCCAAACAAAGATTCCTGCATTCCAAACAAAATCGCCGCTTTCTATAAACTTTAAAGCTAAATCGTAAGCCGGTTTTTCTGTAAAAGTTTTTACTTTTTTAACCTTACGTTTAGCTTCTTCTATAAACTGAATATAACCGTACCCAGTATCCGGACGAGACGGCTTTATTCCTAAAGTAATTAAAATATCCGCTGCTGCTGTATGCTCTAATGCTAATGCTACAATAGACTCAAATTCTCGTTCATTTAAAATAATATGATCGGAAGGAGCAACAACAATATTGGCATGTTTATTTTTAGCTGCTATTTTATAACAAGCATAAGCAATACAAGGCGCAGTATTTTTCGCAACAGGTTCTGCTAAAATTTGTTCATCGGATAAAAAGGGTAACTGCTCTTTTACTAAAGCAACATATTTTTTATTTGTTACGATAAAAATATTTTCAGGTGGACATATACCTTTAAATCTAGTGACGGTTTGCTGAATCAAAGTAGAACCCGTGCCCAAAACATCATGAAATTGTTTGGGGAAATCTGTTCTACTAAAAGGCCAAAAACGGCTGCCAATCCCTCCTGCCATGATAACCGCATAATTATTTTTATTCATAGTATTCTAATATTAAAATAGCGTGTTGTTCACTCTCTTTTACACGATTCCTTCTCTTAACAAATCATGTATATGGATAAAGCCTTTAAACGCTTTTTCTTCTGTCACCACTAATTGAGTTATATTTTTTTCTTGCATAATTCGAAGCGCATGTACCGCATACGCTTCTGCTTCTATCGTTTTGGGTTGGGAGGTCATGATGTCTTGCGCAGATAATCCTTTCCAATCTTCGTGCGTATTCATCATCCGTCTTAAGTCTCCGTCTGTTATAATTCCCACTAATTGTTCTTCTTGAATTACCGCAGTAGCCCCTAAGCGTTTAGAAGAAATTTCTACTATCACTTCTTTTATGGTACTTGAAGGGGAAACGATTGGACGTTCATTATTTAAATAAACATCTTTTACTTTTAAATACAATTGTTTGCCTAAAGCACCCCCCGGATGAAGTTGAGCAAAATCATCACTACTGAACGACCTGCATTCCAGTAAGGCTACAGCTAATGCATCGCCCATTACAAGTGTAGCAGTAGTACTGGTGGTGGGGGCTAAATTATTAGGACAAGCTTCTTTCTCTACTGTAACATTTAATCGGTAATCTGAATTATGAGATAAGTAGGAATCAATATTACCTACCATTCCAATCAAGACACTTCCCCGTCGGCGTATTAACGGAACCAACACTTTTATTTCTGGTGTATTACCACTTTTAGAAATACAAATCACTACATCTTCTTTTTGAATCATCCCCAAGTCGCCGTGTATAGCATCTGCGGCGTGCATGAAGAGCGACGGGGTTCCGGTAGAATTTAAAGTAGCGACAATTTTTTGTGCAATAATGGCACTTTTCCCAATTCCTGTAATTACTACTCTTCCCTTACATGCCAAAATAGTCTCTATAATGCGCTCAAAGTCATTATCAATGGCATCTACCATTTTTTTTAAGGCATCGGATTCATATAATATTACATCCTTTGCTATGGTTTGGATATTTTTTGTTAACTTCAATTTACTTAACGATTTAGACCAAGTTTCTACAACCTTTCAACGGTCAAATATACTAAAGTTCGTCCATTAAATTCTCTTTTCGTTTGATGTCTGTACTAATCGATCACGACATAGAGGTTATCAATAAATTGAAATCTGTATTTGGGTATGACAGATTTCGAGGTAACCAAGAAGCTATTATCAATAATGTAATGGCAGGTAATAACACTTTTGTGATTATGCCTACCGGTGCCGGCAAATCGCTGTGTTACCAGTTGCCGGCTATTTCTATGCCCGGCACTGCCGTTGTTATTTCGCCTCTCATTGCTTTAATGAAAAATCAGGTAGATCAATTAAATGCGTTTGGAATCAATGCCCAATTTCTAAACTCTACCTTGACTAAAGCGGAAATGACCAAGGTGAAGAAAGAAACGCTCTCCGGCGAGGTTAAATTATTATATGTCGCGCCGGAATCGCTTACCAAAGAGGACAACATCACCTTTTTGAAAAAAGCAAGAGTTTCCTTTGTAGCTATAGATGAGGCCCATTGTATTTCAGAATGGGGGCATGATTTCCGTCCGGAATACCGTAAAATCAGAACCATTATAGATTCATTAGGTCCGAATATCCCCATTATTGCCCTCACAGCCACCGCCACTCCAAAAGTTCAAATTGATATACAGAAGAACTTGCAAATGGACGATGCTACCATATTTAAGTCGTCCTTTAATAGAACGAATTTATTTTATGAAGTACGTCCTAAAGGAGGCACTAAGAAAAAGTTAATCAAATTTGTAAAATCACAAAAAGGAGCATCGGGAATTATCTACTGTTTGAGTAGAAAAAAAGTGGAAGAAATTGCTGAGTTATTAAAAGTAAACGACGTACGCGCTTTACCTTATCACGCCGGTCTTGACTCCCATGTCCGGATGCACAATCAAGATGCTTTTTTAAATGAAGAAGCCGATGTCATTGTGGCCACCATTGCATTTGGAATGGGCATAGACAAACCGGATGTTCGATTTGTAGTTCATTACGATACCCCAAAATCCCTGGAAGGTTACTACCAAGAAACCGGACGTGCCGGCAGAGATGGTATCGACGCCCATTGTTTAATGTTTTACAGCGCCAATGATGTTTTAAAACTAGAAAAATTCAATAAAGATAAACCAGTTACGGAAAGAGACAATGCTAAACACTTGTTGCATGAAATCTCTTCGTATGCGGAATCATCGGTATGCCGTCGCCGCCAACTCCTTTATTACTTTGGTGAAACGATGGATAAAGATTGCGGTTATTGTGATAACTGCAAAAGCGACCGCACAAAATTTACTGTACAAGAAGAAGTTATTACAGCTTTACAATCCGTTTTATTAACAGAAGAACGATTCTCTATCCACCACCTTTGTTCGGTTATAGCGGGCATTGAAAATGAATATGCCTTAAGTTATAAACACACAGAACTTCCGGTATACGGTAAAGGGAAAGAACAATCTATTACGTATTGGAATTCCATATTTCGTCAATTACTGTTGCATGGTTTGTTAGAGAAGGACGAAGAATTGTTCGGTAATGTAAAAATGACATCTAAAGGTATCGCTTACTTGAAACAGCCGTATCCGATGGAGTTATATGCCGACCATAATTTTGAAGCAGAAGCAGAAGCGGAATTAGAAGAAGATAATTCTCAAATACGGCAAGCATGCGATGACCAATTAATGGACATGTTGAAAGCATTGCGAAAAAAAGTTGCGAAAGATAAAAATATTCCTCCCTACGCTGTTTTCCAAGATCCCTCTCTAGAAGAAATGGCAACCACATATCCTACAACAAAAGAGGACTTAAGCAGAATAGTGGGTGTCGGCATGGGTAAGGTTAATAAATTTGGCAAACCCTTTATTGATTTAATTACACAATATGTTGCAGATAACGAAATCGTTACAGCAAAAGATGTGGTCGTTAAATCATCCGTAGATAAGTCTAAAATTAAAATTTATTTAATTCAACAAATTGACAGAAAAGTAGATTTAGAAGAGATTGCCAGTTCGAAACAATTAACATTTTCCGATGTGCTTCAAGAAATCGAACACATTTGTTATTCCGGAACTCGATTGAATTTAGATTATTATATTGATCAAGTAGTAGATGGTGATAAACAAGATGAAATATACGATTACTTCATGCAAGCAGAAAACGATAATATTCGTGAAGCCCTGAAAACACTTGGCGATACCGAGTATTCAGAAGAAGAAATTCGTTTGATGCGCGTTAAGTTTTTATCCGAAGTAGCAAATTAATTTTACCTATTCTATAAAGAAAACCCTGTTGATGAATCAACGGGGTTTTCTTTTTTTTATACTTGAGTCATCCGCTTTGTTATTTGTCTTTGTCTAACAACCTTTGTACTTTGCAACTCTAATCGATTATTACATAAATGAATATTTTAATCATAGGTTCCGGTGGCCGCGAGCACACGTTTGCATGGAAAATAAAGCAATCGCCCTTATGTTCGGCACTTTATGTATTACCGGGGAACGCAGGTACTGCTTCCGTAGCTACGAATATAGCAGCAAGTGTTACTGACTTTGCTGCGATAGAACAAACCTGTATCGATAAAAAAATTGAATTAGTATTAGTAGGTCCGGAAGCCCCATTAGTAGAAGGTATAGTGGATTACTTCCTATCAACAAAAGCATTGCAACATATACCTGTAATAGGTCCGGATAAAATAGGGGCTCAACTGGAAGGAAGTAAAGATTTTTCTAAACAATTCATGATGAAGTATGGAATACCAACTGCATCGTCCGAAACCTTTACCGATACAGAATTAGATGCAGGATTACAGTATGTAGCCTCTCATTCTTTACCCGTTGTGTTAAAAGCTGATGGGTTAGCAGCCGGCAAAGGGGTTATCATAGCTGAAGATACCATTACCGCCCAAGACACCTTGCGGGATATGTTGGAAAACAAACGCTTCGGTGAGGCTAGCGCTAAAGTAGTTATCGAAGAATTCCTAACCGGAATTGAGTTATCCGTATTCATACTTACAGACGGAGAACATTATCTCATCCTACCGGAAGCAAAAGACTACAAACGTATTGGGGAAAAAGATACCGGTCCTAACACCGGCGGCATGGGCGCTGTCTCCCCTGTCCCCTTTGCTGACGACTCGTTTATGAAAAAGGTAGAAGATCGTATCATTTTACCTACGATTCAAGGATTAAAAAAAGAGGGCATTCGATATAGAGGTTTTATTTTCATTGGTCTAATGAATAAAAAGGGAGAGCCTTATGTAATCGAATACAACGCTCGAATGGGCGATCCGGAAACAGAGGTCGTCTTCCCTAGAATCAATACTGACTTTGTGGAGATTTTACAAGCACTTGCTAAAGGTCAATTAAATACAATACATTTAGACATTGATCCACAAACTGCAACTACAGTCATGTTAGTTGCGGGTGGGTATCCGGATTCATACGCTAAAGGAGACATCATCACAAATGTAGAGCAAACCCAAGATGTACTCGTTTTTCATGCCGGCACTTCCCTACACAATGACACATTAGTTACCAATGGTGGGCGAGTTATGGCTGTTACCGCTATGGGTAACTCTATACCCGAGGCCTTAAAAAAATCAAATGCGGCAGCTTCTATTATACAGTGGAAAGATAAATATTATCGTAAGGATATAGGTCTAGATTTGTTGATCGAAAAACACTAAGCATTTACCCCTCCCTATATACCATTCAAATGTATGCGGCCATCCATTTATGTAGGATGGCCCTGTCATTTATGCTATTTTTCCGCTCAGCCAAAGTCCTAACTTGCTGACTTTCAACTAAGGATTTTTAATACAGACTAAGGCTTTTTTTTAGTATATTTACTGATTGGGTATGTTTGGTTACATATCAAAAATCACTAAGAGATTCCGAGTAGGATATAGTATATATGGGTTGTTCTTCATGTAGTTCGGGTTGCAGTACCGAAAGTAAAGGCTGTGGAAGCGGCGGCTGCAGTTCCGGAGGATGTAATAAATTAAATTCGTTTGATTGGTTGGGTAACATGACGTTGGAAGCACTTCCGGCGTATGATGTTGTAGAGATACGTTTTAAAAATGGACGTAAAGAATTTTTTCGCAACACAAAACAACTAGAGCTTTACGCCGGAGATCCGGTTGTAATCGAAGTGGCTTCAGGTCATCATATCGGGTATGTTTCGCTACAAGGCGAAATGGTACGCCTACAAATGCGTAAAAAAAATGTAGCCGATAACGATGAACTTAAAGCAATTTACCGAAAAGCTACAGCCAAAGACATTGAAAAATTTGATCAAGCGCGAAATCGAGAGCATGGTACGTTGTATCGAACAAGAGAAATTATTCAACAATTAAAATTGAATATGAAATTGTCGGACATCGAGTACCAAGCCGACAATACAAAAGCTACGTTTTATTATTCAGCGGATGATCGGGTAGATTTTAGGGAACTAATAAAATTATTAGCATCGGAGTTTAAGATACGAGTGGAGATGAAACAAATCTCCCTACGTCATGAAGCCGCGCGACTAGGAGGTATAGGTTCCTGTGGTCGAGAATTATGCTGTTCCACTTGGTTGACGGATTTCAAAAACGTCAATACATCTGCTGCACGTTATCAAAACTTGTCCCTTAACCCTTCTAAATTATCAGGACAATGCGGTCGACTTAAATGCTGTTTGAATTACGAGTTAGACACCTATTTAGAAGCACTAAAAGGAATTCCGGAAGTGGAGGCTCCGTTGAAAACATCTAAAGGGGATGCCTTTTTACAAAAGACAGATATTTTCCGACGCATCATGTGGTTTGGATACCGAGATGAAAGTACTTGGCACCCCATACCGGTAGACCGTGTTGCTGAAATACTCGAATTGAATAAATCCGGAGAGACCCCTATTTCTCTTGAAACCAACGCAGTCGTAGATTCTGCTGAAGAAGTTGCCTCTCAACAACGTGAGCAAGAAGAACTGTCGCGTTTTGATGATAAGTTCAAAAAGAAAAAGAAGAAGAAAAAGAAAAAACCAAACGCCTCTACCAGCTTATCCGGCGACAGTTCCACACCTCCTGTTACAAAAGGGGATCGACCGGAAAGACAAAATAACGCTCCACGTCCGGAGAACCGAGGCCCAAGACCCGAACGTTCCTCTCCAGCCCCTTTCGAAAACAAAGGTCCAAGACCGGAGCGTCAAAACCAACAACCAAACAATCGAAATCAAGAGAACCGTTCGAATGAAGGGAATAACGGAAATAATAGACCGAACCCTTATAAAAATAGACGTGGACCTAGACCAAATAATAACTCATCCTCTTCTCCAAATCCCGGACCGGATCATGCGTAATTCACTCTTCTTTATATTTTCCATACTCTTTCTATCAGCGTGTTCTGAGTCAAATCTGGTAACGCATACGATGGTACCATTAGATAATTCGAATTGGGTACAACAAGAACCAATCGATATTACCTTTGATATAACCGATCCCACCGCTACCTATTCGCTTTATTATACGTTGCGGTATACGGTAGATTATCCCTATTATAACATCTGGTTGAATCGGTCGATTTTAAATTCGAAACAACAGATGATATCCAAAAAACTTCAAGGATTAGATTTGTTTAACGGTAAAAGTGGCGAACCTATGGGGGGCGGATTTGGGAACTCCTTTGACATAGAAATTTTATCTGATAGTACATTACGATTTCCTACAGCAGGTACGCACACATTGCGCATTCAGCAATACATGCGACAAGATACCTTAAAGGGAATAGAGGCTGTTGGCATAAAACTGAAACAGAACCTATAGACAATATGCGTACTTTTTTATTTTCTATCGTTTGTAGTTTTCTTTCTTTCCTTGGGTGGAGCCAATCGAAAGATTCACTCCTTACTGCCATAGAAAAAAAAGGGGGGTATCCATCTTTAGTACAACGCTTAAACGCGTCAGATACTAGTTTAACCAAATCCGATTTTTATTTAATCTACTATGGGTATCCCACAATACCTTTGTATAAACCGGAAGAAATTGGCTTTCAAGAGGCCTTATTAAAACCGTATTCCGTAGCCGGGAAACACAAAGAGGTGATGGCTCTTGCCGACTCCATCTTAAGAATAAATCCCGTGAGCCTAACCGCTCTATTGGAATATTCGTATGCGTTACATTCTACTCAACAATCAGCAGATGCTGAATATTATTTAAGCAGATATGCGTTATTTTGTCGTCTCATATTACAAAGCGGCTCCGGAACAACTGATTTCCCTTATCGTGTGAACAGTGTTTACGACGCTTTAGAAATGATTGCCTATTTAAAACTCCAATCGTTTGAAGATGTATCCCATGGGGAGGGATTAATTGAATTCAAACTGGTAAAAAATAAACGCAAATGGAAAAGTGTTTATTTTAAAATGCCACCGGAAGGATATAGTATAGACCACTGATATGCCCCCCAAGCCACTTCATCGAATTTTTACATTAGATATTTTAAGAGGCATCATTATGGTATTGATGTTGCTCGATCACACCCGTGACTTTTTTCATATACATGCATTCGATTTTTCACCTACTGACCCGAATAAAACTACCTTAGCTTTATTCACAACCCGATGGATAACGCACTTGTGTGCTCCGGCGTTTGCTTGGCTCACCGGTTATTCCATAGCTATACAAATGGAACGTAAATCTATTCAGGATATCGCTGTTTTTTTATTCACTCGAGGTCTCTTCTTAATTACTTTAGAATTTACTTTAATCAAACTAGCTTGGCACTTTGATTATTCCTTTGATAGTTTTGGATTACTTGTCTTATGGGCATTAGGTGTTTCGATGTTGGCTTGTATCCCATTCTTATGGCTACCGAAATCAATTAGTGGATTGATTGGACTATTCACCCTAATAACAAGCGCGTTTTTTTATAATATATCTAGCTCCTCTATTTTTTGGCACATACTAATGGTTCCGGGAAAAGTATTTCTTAATGATACCTTACAATTAAATATCTTATATCCCATTGTACCTATGTGGGGGGTCGTATTGTTGGGGTATGGGATGTATGATTTTAGTATTACGTGGTTAAAACAAGAAAAATCAACACCCTGGCTTTGGGCTTCTCTAATCTCCTTACTCCTTTTCTTGTTGTTAAGGTTCTCTAATAATTGGGGTGACCCACATTCTTGGAATGTAGAAAGTACCACACTCAAAACAATTTTTAGTTTTCTAAACGTCACCAAATACCCTATGTCTCTTCATTACATTACAGCCACCTTTACTATACTATTTCTATTACTTTTTTGTATATCGGTTACTAATAAAAAACGGTGGAAACTATTTTACACAATCGGAAGAGTGCCCTTGTTTTTTTATATACTTCATTTATTCCTTGCACATGCGACAGCTGTAGTGATTGGACAACCTTTAGCACACCTTTATGGATTACCTATACGATCAACCGGTGGATTGCCTTTTGATTTGCCCATGGTATATATATTTACTATATTTCTGTTACTCCTAATAGTACCTTTATGCAAAGTATATTATAATTATAAGAAGAATAACCCTACTTTCTTTACCTCATTATTGTAGTATGCTGTCTAAAAAAATAATCGTTTACCTGATTTTACCGATTCTCACTGTAGTTGGTTGGATGGCATGGTACTCATTACGAAACTATAGCCAAGCATCACAACCGGTTAAATATTTAGCTTATATCGGACGATATACCAATCATGCAGACAGTATTCCGGTACACCTTCAACCCAAAAATAAATTTGATTTACTGCATGAGATTTTTTTAAAAGAATATTTAAGTCGACTTCAGTTACCATACAACCGATTAGAGTTAAAAACATTTGATTGTCAAAAAAGTGGTAAAGTAAGTGATTCCATATACAATATCATCGCCCAAGACTCTTCCATTGTAGCTATTATTGACAATACTTGGGGACAACATTTAAGTGTCGCTCAAAGCACCATACGAAAGCACCAGCTTCCGATCATTGCCATCAATGCAGATCGAAACCATTTAGACTACGGACCGGCTGCCATATTCACGGGATCTCAAGACAATCTCCCTTATGACATCACTACATTTATAACCAAAATACTAAAAGTAAAAAAAGTAAATTTTATCAGTGAGTCCGATTATAGCCTTCACCCCTTTTATAAAAAAGCTTTTCAAGATGCTGATATTACAATTGAAAAAGAATTTTTAGTATCCGGAAAATCCTTTACCAAAGAAGATTCAATACAGTTATATCAATCTATTGACAGTTATTTTAGCAATCCTCAAACATTGGATACTTGGACCGTATTCAATGTACATGTGGATGTAGGGAATCACTTATTGGCTTATATCAATAGAAAGTATTCTACTTTCAAAGGATTAGGACATGCTTATATCGTTAATCCCACTGTTATTAAAACGTTTGGTTATAAAAATGACAATCAACTGATCATCGTAAGTTATCCGACGGATGCTTTGTCTAAACCATTATACCATGATATTAAAAAATTAAAGGCCTTTCACCCTGACTTATTTGAAAACCCCAATCATCCTTTATTTGTAGAACGTTGTTGGGATGCGGTTGAAATGATAAAAAACAAATTTGAAAAACAAGGCGACACACTCACTTTGGGTAAACATGATTTCAGAAAATACTTCTCCGGATTAAAAAGAACTACCGTTAAAGAGGAAGATGAAATCTATATATTCGACTCTACGAATACTGTTATTCCAGAACTTACCTTTACAGAATATTCCAACGGAAATTTCCATTCCTACCCTCTTCAACTGAATGAATCTAGAGAAGTAATACCCAATTTATTTTTTGGAATGGAAATCGTGGATATTTACAATATTGATGTGAATGCGAATTCGTTTACGTCCGATTTTTATTATTGGGTAAAATTAGACTCTTCCAACTTTGATGCGGAAAAATATATTATTTTCCAAAACATGAAACAGAATGAGAGTTCTCGAGAGTTAATATTTGAAAAAATATATAAGACTCAAATCTACAAATTGTATAAAGTATCCGGTGTATTTTATGTCAACTATGAATTAGAAAATTATCCGTTTGATCACCAAGAAATATATATACGCGCAGAAATTCTCAACCCATCCACTGAATTAAAAGTATCTTTTGATCAAAAGAGTTTTACGTATGATGAAAAGAAATTAGCAACATTTAAGATTAATGAATGGGACAAATCAGAATTTTATGTAACTGTAGACAATGAAGTAAGCCGAGGCATGCATGGAGATCCGGATATGGACGAAGAAAAACTATACGAGTTTAAAAATATTTACTTCCGGCTAGATATAGCTCGTAAGCCTACAACTCCTCTATTAGAAATCGTTCTTCCTCTTTTCCTAATTGGTTTAATTTCTATCAGCTTATTATTTATTAAAGATATTTCATTTGAAAATTTAGGTGAAGTCAGTATTGGGGTCTTCATGTCCATTGTTGCCTTTTCTATCTCATTTTCTGACACGACACCTACAGCTCAAAATCTTACCAAAGCCGATTATCTCTTTTGGCTTACCTTTATCATTGTATTGATTAATTTTATGATTGTTATCGTGGTGAATGCCATATACGACACAGATAAAGTCAGAAGCATCGATATTCGAAAAGCCAGCGTTATAGTTGGAATCTTTTATATTCTACTATGCTGTATTATTCTATTCATTTAAACCTCGAATCGTAGCTTTAAAAATTACACCCTTTTCATTTGTTATTAAAAAGGTGGAAGCATCCACCCAACAGATGGCTTCATTTTGTCCCCCTCTACAAAATTTTCGGACAACGATAGGTGTCCAACGAATTTGACTATCCGATTCCTGTAGTTCAAAAATATAAATCCAACCATACGTCAGTACCAGTAAGCGTTCCCGATTATGTTCTGATGTCCGGAGTGAGGCTGCCGTAACCATCCCTTGTATCGACATTCTCTGTTGTACCCGTGCAATACTGTCACCTATAGGCAGGCTATATAATTTTTCGTCTTGCTTAGTTCTGTTTTTAGAAAGTAAATACAAAGTATCGCTTTTATAATAAAAAGCTTCCGCATCAAAATTTAATTCTGTTGGTGGAAAATCGAATTGATCCTCATATCGAAATGGATGGCGCTTTGTCGTACTATCACCGGTATATTCATAAAAACATAAATTTTTTCGTTTGTTTGCATTATTACCAATGTCTCCTACCCACCAAGTAGCTGTAGCATCTACCCATTGCACTTCTTCCCAATCTTTATTTTTAGCTTTCGGTACTTCTATCGTTTCTTTAAGACCACCCAAACTATCGACAAGGTAAATACACGGGCTTCCACCGCTATCATTTATTGTCCCATAAGTAGAATCATTGACCTTACATAATCCGGAGGATTCTGTTACTACACTATCTAAAGTAGAATATTTATGTATTCGTATGTCAACTTTTTTATAGTTTGGACTTTGTTCTATAGAAACGGTAGGGGTAAGTAGAATTTTACAATAATATAGAAAGGGAAGTAACATTTTCATCGTTGTATTACTTTAAAAAGGTTTTACTTCTGTAATGTTGATAGGTCCATCCTTTCTGTTGCATTTCCATACACTTATATAAAAAATGATGACGAGCAGATGTGCGTTGTAAGGCATCATCTGTATCAATCCAGAGAGTAGTGTCTGAAGTCGATTTTTCTTCGATTAAATCAATAAACGGATAATTACCTTCTGCAGTACCGTATAGGGATGTATAAGCAGCAGAAGCTGATATGGATGGAATATTTTTTTTCCAATGCTGTTGAAATGACTTCCAATTCATAGCGGAAGCTTGATAGACATACTGTAAGTACTCTTTTAACAAAACCACTCCTTCGTTTTTTAATCCTTCTGTATTTAATTCATGAGGCAAAATACTAGTGACTACGGTCATATGTTTCCGCGCCCTTGTTATGGCAACATTCAATCGTCTTTCTCCACCGGATTTGTTTAATGAACCAAAATGACGCTGGAGTATCCCTATAGCATTAGGCGCATATCCAACAGATAAATAAATATAATCGCGCTCGTCGCCTTGGACATTTTCTAAATTTTTAACAAATACAGACTCCGGTATAGCCAAGCCTAATTTTTGTGCCGTCTCCACTAACCGTTTTTCAATACCGATAGCTTGAGGATAATTAAACGTAATAACCCCAATAGAATGTTGGCCTAGTGCTATTTTTTTCACTACATCGGATACAATCCAATCGGCTTCCACCAAATTCTGTTGTTGTGCCCATCTTCCGGTATGTAAATAAATGTAAGATAGTGGATTATCTTCTTTTGTAGTAAAGGGAGGAATATACATCAAAGCCGAATTATAAAAATGCTTATTGGAAAATTCAATCAAGGCTAAGTGTTGGCTTCTATAATGTCCCTTTAACAAAAGAGAGGGGAGATACTTCTCGCAAAAATCAAGAATGGATTCTGCTGATTCTTCTAAAGTAGAATCCTCTGTTTCCTCATCTGTACGTATTTGATACACATCATAAGGTGGCATTTGTTTAGAATCCCCGACAACAACAACTTGTTGCGCTCTAAAGATAATGGGTAATGCGATTTCCGGATAACACTGTGATGCTTCATCAAAAATAACCAAGTCGATGCAAGTTGTCATCGGAAACGACATCGAGACCATTTCAGGTGTCATCATCCAGCAAGGTATAAGTTGAAATAGTTCATCCCTGTATTCCGACATTAACTTTCGAATTGGCCAAACACTTCTTTTTTTAGTAACCTGATGGTATAAGTCTCGATAGGACGTTCTATTTTGTAAGCGATTGTAGGTATTACCTTGATAGGTATGTAGTCGAATAGATTGACGGACTTGTTGTGCCGATAAATGCCTTCTTTCTTCATATATTTTTGGCCAATGTGTATACCGTTGATTCCACTTTATAGAGTCGACTACTTTTAAAATTGGATAAATGCGTTCTAGATGCTGCAGCCAAAAATAATAAATAGAATGTACCGCTACTTCTACATTAGATTTAGACAACAACCCTAACCCGGTTATTTTTTGCATCAACGCTTTAGTTTCTTTGGTCAACTGAAGTTCCAGTGCTGTATACGATAGTATATCTGCAGTATGTTGAGCCACCCACTTTTCCCAAGGATCAATCGAATTGGGTTCTTGTAAAGCAAAACCGATTTGTTCAACACTATAATTAGTTAAAAAATAAGCCGGTTGTTTCAATAGACTAACATCAACCTCCAATAGCTCCATACTAGTTCTCCAACTGATTACTGTTTGTTCTATATCGATATAAAAAAATTGAAGCATGTACTGATAGGAATTTTTCAACACTTGCAGCTGATCTAATGTAGTTAGCCAATTCAATTCAGACAGTTGCCACTTTGTAGCTCCTGACATTATTTTATTTAGACATTCTATTGCAGTTGTTAATTCTACAATTGCTTTATTTCTATCTTGACTAGTCCATACATATCCTAATCCCAAGAAAATATTTTTGTAATAGTTGTATTTTTTATATTCCAGTATAGCATTAACCCATCGAATCCAAGGCTGTTGACTTTCTAATTGTTGTAAAAATAATACCAAAGCATTTAGTTCCTCCGGACTCATTCCCGAATAGCGTTGTTGTACCATTTTGTACTCTTCATAGATCGGATACCAGTATGAACAGAAAGAGTCTACATCTTTTAATTGTAAATGGTGGACAAAACATGTTGACGGAGGCATACAATCCTTAAATGAAACTTGCTTCCACTGTTGGTAAAAAAGTCCTAATACTTTGATGTGATATTGATTCGTCGTATCTACAAAATGGAGAACACGATCATATAATTCCTTTGCTACCTTAGTTCTTCGAAAAGAATCTGCATAAGCCTCAGGGTCGTAAACACGTACCTTCCACCAATTAGAGTGTTCAGTTAAAAGTTCCTGATAAGGAATTAAGGCTTCCAATTGTGCTATAGAATGATGTAATACAGACTTAGGATAACCTATATAACTACTGGAAAAAAGTTCGGAAATATTATTTTTATTAAGTGTCAAATACAATTCATAAGCAGAAAACTCAGCGATTGATGTATCGAACAGGGCTTGTTTGTATTGTATTACTTCTTTATCATACTGAGAAAAAATATCCGAGCAAACTGTAAACCTTCTTTCTGATTCAATAGAACTCCACTGACTATCTTCCATCTTATAGGTATCGAGTTGTTCAATATGCGATGCTATGGTTTGATAGATTTTTTTTCGATCACTATGTATGTCTTGCAATAAAGCAACATGGGAATCAATCTGAATACTTGATAATCGGTGATACAAAACATCTAATGCTGCTCTCTTTTGAGAAACGACTACTACTTTCTTTCCTTTCGCCATGGCAGAGGCAACCAGATTGGCTATAGTTTCTGACTTGCCGGAACCGGGTGGGCCTTGAACTACTATAGAAGCACCTCCGGATACTGTTTGAAGTACTTCATCTTGAAACGCATCTGTATGAAAAGGAAGAAAGGTTGAAGAACCGGAAGTGGAGGGTAGTGTTTTAGATAACCAAAAAGACTCTATCTCGTCTTGTATTTCCAAATCTAACCATGTACGGTAATCTTTATCTAATACGCTTCCAGATGTAGGATAAATAGAAAGTACAGCATGAGATTGTATCCAAAGTTCCCCTGCACCGAATTGTTTTTGCCAATCCGTAGTGGTTTGTGATGTAAACGGGAGTAGAGTATCTGTAAAATAATCGGAAGCAAATCGAACATCTATACCCTGTTGAGTTAGTTGTTCATACAAATTGGTTTTAAAAACAATGGTATTCAACTCATTCGTTTCATCTAATAACGAGATCCAATCAGACAAATCGAGGGGTATAGCATGAAAATAACCGGCAGCAATCCCTAGTGCTTCGTTCCATTGTGGCGAATCCGTTTTGGTTAAGATCCATTTACCTTGATTCTCTTCTAAACGAACCGGCTGAAGTATCAAAGGAGCTCGAACCGAAGTCCCATCTTTCCACCGGCCTTGCAAATACATATACCCTATACTTAAATCATAAACGCCTCTTTCTTCCGATAGATAACGAAGTTTGGTAAAGAGATGTTGCAACGTATTCGATAATTGCTGTCCTTCTTCACTTCGTGCATTGTATACCGGAAGTATCGATATGGTAGGATTAGATCGTAGAATAAAACCACTCACACTTTCCTTGGATGCTCCTTTAAAATAATCAACAGCATGCCAATCTAAGTCCAAGGATTTAGTTAGCCTACTATGGAATACGGTTCGGTTCGATGATGTAACATCTAACAATCTTTTCCGAAATCGTTCCAGTATTGTTTTCATTATTGGTCTAATCCGTTTACTCGAACTTGCATGTCACCGGAGATAAAAAGTACGAACGACATAGACTCCGGTGTTAAGAATATAGTTTTAGGATACATCTGTTGGATTTTTGCCGATATCTTTACTTGAGGAGTTAAGGCATAAGACTGCAAGGCCTCATCCAATGATTGACGTATGGCTATCATATCTGATTTTATATCATACACCATGACTTCTTTCATACGTTTTAATAAAATACTTTTCAATAACCACCCGGCAGATTTAGCCAATACGTTTTTAGTTTGTAATTCGTAATCCAAGTTTTTCAAATATATTACTTGGCGAAGTGAATCATACGTGGGAATGCCTGTAAAATAAATAGCTCCTTTCAAAGCTCCTGACACGTGCGTTTCAATAACAAGTTGCTCCCCTTTCCCAAACAAACGAATACTATCAACCGTAACTTTTTTCTTTCCGGAGGGAGAGCTAAACGTTTCTCCTTTTAAATACTTAGCCGCTACAACACTAGCATCTTCATAATCGACTCCATTAAGCACGGTGATGATAAACGCACCGGAATGATCGTTAGTATAACTGACATTTGGTAAATTAGTTTGAACCACTGTAGGTTTTTTCCCAACCTTCGTTTCAGTAATAGCCTCAATTTTGACAAACGCTTTTAAACTTGTGGCCGTACCTGTTAAGGGAGTAATCAATATTTTTTTAGGAGTAATCTTCAACCACGTAACCGGATCATCGTAAAACTGAATCGGTTGGTGCATAGCCGTCCAAGCTTGTTCCATATATCGGCGCATGGGTATCTGACTTTTTATTTGTTCATCTATGGATTGTGTTATAACTTTCTCTTGAGTTTTAATCAGTTTGTCCGCTACAAATCCTATTGGAATGGTAATGTGACCTTTTGTTATGGTGGGTTTTTCTATCCATTCATACGATAGCAATGTAGTCGTGGGGCGTAGTTCCCAAAAAGGATTCAATTCTATTTTAGTTGAGAAGGAAATACGTAAAGAACAATCGCCCTCGTACACATCTTTTAAACTTAGACCAAATTGTTTGAACTCATATCCTGCTTTAGTCCACAATTTAATCGGAACTGTATACTCGATGGCATCACCATTCATGCGTAATCGAATCGGTTCTACTTTTTCAATTTTTAACAGTAAATCATCTGAGAAATCCGAATCCTCATACAGAACCCCTTGTAACTGCTTATTCAACATGCCTTCCAACTCCGGAATAGAAATTTCTATTGGAATAAAAACTTCAGAAATCGGAGGCGTATGTACATAAGAAGAATACGAAGCGCTTGGCGCTACCGTCTGAACACTCTTGCAGGCAGTCCATACTACAATAACAAGTGTAAAAATAAAGGCTTGGTACTTCATAGAAATAAAAAGCCTTCCGAAGAAGGCTCTAGTTATTATTTAGGTAATGTCATTTCAAACTGAACTAAGTCGACAAATTCTTTCAATCGCAACTCTACTTCATGGTCGGTCAATTTTTCTAATCGTTCTGTACCAAATTTCTCTACACAGAAGGATGCCATTGCGGAACCATATATGATAGCGCGTTTCATATTAGCAAAGGTGATATCGTTAGTACTAGCAAGATAACCAATAAATCCTCCGGCAAAAGTATCGCCGGCTCCGGTGGGATCAAACACTTCCTCCAAAGGTAATGCCGGAGCAAAGAAAACTTGGTCTTTATTGAATAATAACGCACCATGCTCCCCTTTTTTAATAATGATTACTTTAGGCCCCATTTCCATAATCTTACGTGCTGCTTTAATTAAAGCATACTCACCGGATAACTGACGGGCTTCTTCATCATTGATCGACAACACATCAACCATTGATAAAGTTTTTCTTAAGTCATCCATCGCAATCTCCATCCAGAAATTCATTGTATCCATCACAATCAATTTCGGTCTATGTTTCAATCGTTGAATAACGGTCGATTGTACAGACGGGGCTAAATTACCCAGCATTAAATAATCACAAGACTGATATTCTTCCGGAATAATAGGGTCGAAGGTGCCCAATACATTCAACTCCGTCACCAAGGTGTCACGGGTATTCATATCGTTATGGTATTTGCCGGACCAAAAAAACGTTTTTTCGTCTTGTTTAATTTGCAAGCCGGTAGTATCGATACCATGTTCTTTCATGGTAGTAATAGCGGAAGAAGGGAAGTCACCACCAACTACAGCCACAAGATTTATTTTAGGATTGAAATAGGAAGCTGAAAGACTGATATACGTAGCTGCACCGCCTACAATTTTATCGGTTTTGCCGAAAGGGGTTTCTATAGCGTCAAATGCAACAGAACCAACAACTAATAAACTCATTTTTATATACGATTGTGAACTGCAAATATTGAATGTATTGGTGAAAAAGCCAAAGAATACGTCCTTTTTTCCCCACATAGCGGGCCATGTATTTGGAAAAACTTATATTTTACAGTACTTTAAAACATTAACCGTTTGATGCTTATGCTTCTACGCATATTGATACCGCTCGTTACTCTTCTCTATATGCAGTCTGTCTTTGGTCAAGGATGTTCCGATGCGGGCTTTTGTACTATGGGAGCTATGCGGCCCAATCAAGCCTCACCAGAGGGAAAAACAATACAATTAAAGAGTATAGAATTTACTTCTTACGTTGGCTTTACCAAATTTAAAGATGTTATTCTGTCACAAATGATAGACTTTAACACCTCCATCGGGAAAAACTGGTCGGTTCAACTTAAACTACCGTATAATTTTGTTAGCGGCCCCTTAGCCACTACACATGGCCTTTCGGATGTATCCTATGCTATTACCTATCCGGTTCTCCGAAAAAAAACATATTCCCTTCAACTTACTGTAGGCGGTAAAATTCCTACCGGAAGTTCTAACTTATCCAACACAGAAGGACGGCCTTTACCGATGTATTACCAAACGACCTTAGGTACGTTTGATGCCGTCGCCGGCGCTTCGTTGATTACTCGCAAATGGTTGTTGGCAACCGGTTATCAAATGGCATTCAACGCTAATGGTAACGAATTCTTATGGGGTAAATGGGCGAGCAGTGAACTACGAGATATAGCGAACGAATACCCTCTGGGTAATCAAGTCAAACGGGGTACCGATATTATGGGAAGAATAGAACGCAACTTCCGCTCTACCAAATGGAATGCTTATATAGGAATTCTCGCAATTTATAGAATTACTCCGGACCAAGTCGTAGACCGATTTGGTGTTAGAATAGATGCACCCAACACTACCGGCGCTGCCATTACGGGTTTAGGAGGAATAGGGTACCGCCTCTCCACCGCTACTGCATTAAAATGGATGGGAGGACATAAAATCATAAATAGAGAACAAAACCCAGATGGACTCTCCCGCGAATGGGTAACCACTCTCAGCATCGAATGGCGTTTTTAATTTGGCATCATGAACTATTGCTACATCTTTCTATTCTTCGTATGGTCGACCGGCATTGGCTTCGCCCAACACCCTTTTTCTCTTTTGCAAGAAGCTGATACGTTGTTTGAATATGGTGCTTACGTACAAAGTTTAGCAAAATATCAAAATGCTTCTATGAGTTATCAAGGAAGTGATAAGAGCTCCTATCTATATTGCAAAAATAAAAGTGCGGAATGTTTAGTGCGTATCGGTCGTCTCGATGAAGCAGCATCCATTATTCAGCAAGAGTTAAACGAAAACTCCGGAAATAATCCTATCGATAGAGCGACGTTACACCATACCCAAGCGACTATTTTGATGTATAAGGGAAGGATAGACCAAGCCCTTCAAGAAGCGCGTTTAGCTTTAAGTTATATCGAGATCAATTCTACATATTCCTCCCCTTCCACTTCCTATACCACCTCAGAAGTATACAACACGATTGGATTATGCTATTGGCTTCAAGGCAACTTAGAAAGTGCAGAGGAATATTTATACCAAGCATTAAGAATACGTCAACAATTACCTAAACCCAAACCGGCTTCCATTGCAGCGATTCAAAATAACTTAGGATTAATTTACACCGGAAATCAAAACAATAAGGCCTTACTTTCATTCCAATCTGCGTTGACCGAATATCAAAAAATCTACCCCAATACCCATGAATCTATAGCAATAACCATAAGTAACATCGCATTGATTTATCGATTAGACGGCATATACAACACTTCGTTAATTGAATACGATAAAGCTTGGGCCATTTGGAATACACTATACCCAAAGGACCACAGCAACAAAGCCTTTATCTATACCAGTAAAGCACAAGTCTATGTAGAGCAAAAAAATTATACCGCTGCACTAGAAGATTGTCAGAAGGCAATTGATATGTACCAACGTATCTATACTGCCCCCCAAACCCAAACCGCAAATGCCTACTTATTAAAAGGAGAAATTCATAAAGCCATGAAACAATATGGAGCCGCATTAGAACAATTTCAATTCGCTCTACAACATAATAGTTATTCTTTTCGTCCAACGTCGATTTATCAGAATCCATCACTTGAACAATCAATAGATCCAACTTTACTCTTAACGTGCCTATTGGAAAAAGCGCATTGTTTAAGTTTGGTTCATGAAGAAAAAACTCTTCGCATGAAAGATCTACAAGCATCCTTGAATACTTACTATGCTGCTGATACGATACTGACAGAGATTAGGAAAATACGAAAGGGTAAAAAAGACAAAATTAATGCTTCTCGATGGGCAAGCGAACTCAACGAAAGAGCTGTAGATGTAGCCTATAAACTTTCTCAGAATTCTACTCGACCCCAACAATATCTTAAGGACTGCTTTTATTTTATGGAAAAAAATAAAAGCGCCGTATTACAACAAGCTATATCTGATGCACAAGCAAAGTCATTTGGTGGTATTCCTGATTCTTTATTAGCAAAAGAAGAAGAGTATCAAATTCAATTGACATGGCTGGAACAACAACTATTAAAAACAACCGATACCTTAAACGATATTACTTCCATAAAAGCGTCGTACTTTTCATTAAAAAGAGAATATGAAAATTTTATTCAAGCATTAGAAAAGCAATACCCCGATTACTTCCAATTGAAATACGCCAGTGCTATTCCTTCTGTAGAATCGATACAACAAAAATTAAAGATAGATGAAGCGATGGTAGTGTATTTAAGTTCAGAAAGTAGTCAAACACTCTATCGACTGTGTATTACCACTAAGGAAATACGAATGAGTACAGCCCTAACCCCTGAACGACTTACAAAAACAGTAACAGCCTTTTTAAATAGTGTCCAATACCAATTGACGAATACGTTTGTTAAAACAAATGAAATCTTAAGTGCTTATTATCTCCCGGTGTTACCGAAATCCATTCGTCACATCATAATAGTAGCCGATGGTATAGCCACTACTATACCTTTTGAACTGTTATTCACCAGCCGTCCTAAGTCAGATACTGCTGCTTGGACAGCATATCCTTATGTAATAAAAAAATATGCTGTCAGTTATGCTTTTGCTGCCGGTTTATACGAGTCTTACAGTTATCAAGGAAAAGGTAAGGGCTTATTGGCGTTTGCACCGATTGACTTTCCCGGCTTACAAATAAATAGTTTGCCCGGTAGTGCTGAAGAAGTGAATGCGTTAGGTAAGCTGTATGCCGGTAGTCAAGTAACAATACGAAAAAACGAAGCAGCCAGTAAAGCCTATTTACGATCAGATAGTATTTCCAATTATTCCATCCTTCATTTAGCTACACATGGATGGGTACATCCTTCCGAGCCGGAATTATCCAGTATATATTTTTATGGGAAAGACCCTGAAAGTTCTACCCTTTACAGTGGAGATATTTATACATTAAATTTCAAACAAGTTCAATTGATTTGCTTGTCTGCTTGCGAAACCGGAAAAGGAAAATTAACCAAAGGAGAAGGGCTTATCGGTTTATCAAGGGCATTGTTGTATGCCGGAGCAGATAATATTGTGGTGTCGTATTGGAAAGTGTCTGATGAAGCTACCGCGCGATTGATGACGTATTTCCATCAATACATCACAGATGGGGAAAAGGAATATTACGAAGCTTTACGATTGGCAAAACTCAAATTAATAGAAGAAGGAGAATACGCTGCACCTTATTATTGGGCTGCATTTGTGTTAATTGGAGAGTAAGTAGAAGTAAGTGTAGTGTATTCGAATTGGACAGAAAAATTCTATTTACATTCTACATTATGAGCTTTTTAAATTTATTATCTGAGTGCGGTTTCATTAAGGGAAATTACTTATGTATTTTTCAGATTTAAAATTTTTTAAAAGAGCTTTTACGTATACACTAGACAAAATTATATTTTAACAGATCAACATTATTTTAAAAAATTTCAAAACCCAATAAACGCACATCACATCTTCATATTTAATAAAATTAATTTTTATAATCGATTTAAAAGAAACTATACCACTGTACAGTTATTACTTTATTAATTTTCGTATAGCCACTAGGTGTGCGAATAATACAATAGGTACCACGCAAGCCGGAAGCCAATTAAAAGGAAAATAAAATATGGCTATGTTGGGTTGGTCAAACGCAAATTGTTGGAAAGGTGAAGGAGCAGATAAAACCGCATGAAGCACTATGTTCAGCAATAAGAACAAACAAACGAAATTCCAAATTAATACTATACTATTCGAAATTTTTGATTGTCTATATCCATAATAAATAAATGGTGCAGTTATACCGGAAAAAATATCCCAATTCCTACCATCAAACGTCATCAATTCCGGTATCACGTTTTCTATACTTAATCCGTATAATACTATTTCTACCGGAATTCGAATCACGTGTAGTAGGATTAAGCTACTCAGATAGATTTGGTCGATAAACTCTTTCCCTTTTTTGGATGTAAAGAGGACTATAAAAAGAACAGCCGGTGGTACTACCATCCCTAAAAACCGTGGAGGGAGGGAAGTGGTATTTGTATAAAATCCCGATAGCGCAACAACCGATTGTAAACATAACCAAACAACTAGTATACGTATAGTATTTTGAGTAGAGGGTAATGCTCTACATAATAAATAAATCGTTCCAAGTGTGGTAGAAATAAAGAGTAAACTTAAATACCAAGAAATATTTTCCATCATAACATATAAATTATAATCGCCATAAGTTAGGCCTCACCGGATTTTAGTTTATTAAGAAATAAGCGTAAATCAAAAAGCCTTTTACCGTGATTTGTATATCCTGAACCCCCTTATGTAAATAATGAATCAGGTACATCTACTTTATAAATAAACTTTCAAGAGGTTTTGGTTCAAACCCCTTGAAAGTAAGTATACTTTTATTTAGCCGTGGTTCCTGTCTCACTAAGCCTTGATTCGTGTCTCACGAACCACATTTAAATCATAAACCGACTACATTTACAAGATAAAGTTCCTTTTCTTTACTTCGATTCTACAGCTTTTTTTAATAAATCCAATCCTTGTTGGTTTGTCTTTTCCATAGAGGACTTTGCTCCAAATAACCAAAGAAAGAAGGCGTCTACCCATCCTGATGACAATTTAAAGTCTTGCTTCACAACAGTACCGGAGGAGGTAGTACTAAAATAATAGTCGAAGGTAGGTTGAGCCACAAAAGGTTTTTGAATTCGGCAGCGCATCCCGATATACTTTTTATCTTGTATAGAAACAATTTCTTGATACCCCAAATCTTTACCTTTATTTCCATTCCAATGGTACTGTGCTCCTACAGTCCCATCGGTTCCTTTTACTTCATATTGTTGAGTAGGATCTTGAACTAAGAAGGGCGACCATTTAGGAAAATGGCGTAAATACTTAACCATATCAAATACTTCATCCGGTGTACCGTTGATGGTTACAGAAGACACGATATGAATGGACGTTAGACTTTTTGCTTTATAGAAGCCGAAACCAATAAAAGCAGTGCATAAGACAGCAAGTAGTATGAAAATCATTTTCTTGTTCATTATTTAAGTGTGGTTGAATTAATATTACATAGGTAAAATATTTCTTACCTCGACTGAACCTCCCATTTGTAGAATTGGACATTTTTTAGCGAGAGAAATGGCTTCTGTCATATCTTTTGCTTTCACCACCATATTGCCACCTAAGGTTATGTTATTGACAATATATATACCCTCTTCTTCCTTAAGATCTGATGTTATTCTTCTCCCCTCCCATCCTAATTGATGCGTACTGACTAATTTTTCAGCTATGGCTATTGTTCCAATATAGGCGCCCCATTTTGCTTTCATGGACTCCATTTCAGAAGCGGTAGGTGTAGACTCTGTTGAAGGTTCTAACCGAAACAACAACATAAATTCATTTGATTGTACCATATTTTTTTCTTGTTTAATTGTGGATGATGGTACAAATATGACGGGTTGAAAGTATAGAATTCTTGCCATAGGACAAGAAATGAAAAAACTAGCTTTCTAATCTCATCTTTTTAAAGATAGTCCAATGTAGAAATAATATGGTGGGTGGGGCAAAAGCAGGAATAATGTAAAAGGGGAATTCTGCTAATACATCAACCCCTAGTGCTCCTGTATCGATAGCTATTTTGGTTAACACATTTGCCGCTATAGAAGTGAAAATAATATCCACTGTACCGAAGACACTCCACACATAGACTATTTGTTTAGCATAAATGAATCTATGTTGTATTGCATACACCACAAAAATAGAACTAATAGCTGTTAAGATATCCCCTAGCCCTGCTATCCAAGCAAAGGTTTTGGGTAGGGTATCATAGTAGGACAAAAGGATAAAAAAGACACCGATAATTCTAAAAACATGTAATCGGATTAATTGATCAAGGGAAACAGTACGAATAAAATCAGCATAAACCGTTGTACGTTGAACCCACATAAATAAAATCAAAGCATAAGGCAAGGTGGTAAACAAAATAATTTTGGGAGGAAAAGACATACTTTTAAATACACCGAAGTATCCTAAAAACATAACATACAGTAGATATACTATAAAAAAACTACTAACCACTATAGGAGTACGTTTGTATACCATTAATCTAGATGTAGAGTGTACGAGTAACCCTATCAACAAGAATGGTAGTGGAATGGATATCAAAAAAACAATGGTAACCCAAGATGGTATTGTTAAAAGTGTGTAATCTAACATATAGACTATTTAGTATAACTTACTTTTCATTGATTAATTCTTTTCTAATTCTACTTAAAGAAGTATCTGTTATACCTAAATAGGTAGCGATTTGCTTTAAAGGTACTGTTTGAATAATATCCGGTTTGGCTTCTAACAAGCGCAAGTAACGATCCTTCGCCGGGTCTGCAATAATAGAAATAGAATGTTGTTTTAAATCAAAATAGTGATTTACTAAACGTGTACGTCCTACTTCTCTGAACGCTTCTATAGAAAATAGTTTCATAAAATTTTCAAATGTAATCTTCCAGGCAGTAATCGCTGTGATTGCTTGAAAATTTTCTCTACTTTTTGATTTTAAAAAATAAGAATGCCAATCTATAATAATATCGGTAGCAGAAAAGAATTTAGTTGTAATATCGTTTCCTTCTAAATCGATAACATACGAACGAACAAAGCCGGTTTCTAAAAAGTAATAGTAATTTGCCGTTTTCCCTTCTTCTATTAAATAATCGTTCTTAGAAAATGATATACATTCATACTGACTTAAAATTAAATCGTACTCAGATTGTGTAAAGTTTTGTTCCGGAAAAATAGATTGAAGAAAAGAAAGATTAGACATGTAGGGATAGGGCGATTTCGCAAAATCAAGGTACATATTATAGCATAGATGTACAACAAATAGGACTACGGATCACTAAAAAATGCATAGTAGAGTAATATATCTATTCATTTACGACTCCCTAAAACCGGCTTCACCTGTCGACTAAACTAAAAATTTAGTAGTTATATATAAATTTAATATCGATATATAGCATTTTTTTCTATTTTTAATGAATCATTTGCTTCATTCTTCAACTCTTTATTTTATGGATTTCTTTTGGATTTATGAAATACCTTTTTGGTATGCCTTTAGTTTTGTTGTAGGTTCCTTTTCTTTATTTTCTGTTTTAGGGATATTTCTATTAAGACCTTTAATTTCAAAATGGTGGTCTGGGCATGACAATAATGATCAAATAGCTTTTTACCTATCCGCAATTGGAGTTTTTTATGGCATTACGTTAGGTTTATTAGCAGCAGGTGTTTGGCAAAACTATGAAGATGCGGATGAAAAAGTAACGAATGAAGCATCTGCCATAGCGGCGCTATATAGAGATATTCGTTCATTTCCTTCTCCCTATGCGGATAGTTTAAAAGTTAGCTTAGAAAACTACACACGCTATGTGTTTACGGATGCATGGGCACTTCACCGAAAGGGAATTACACAAACAGATGGAACACGACTTCTCACTCTGTTTGAAAAACATTTGTATTATTTCGAACCCAAGACCGAACGTGAAATTGGTCTTTACCACGAAGCACTAAAACAATACGATTGATTGAATTAAGGAGACAACGATTAAGTTCTGTTTCAAGTGGTATGCCTTTTACGGTTTGGTTAATGATTTTTATAGGGGCACTGATTACTTAAGCGACGTGTTGGTTATTCCATATTCCAAGTTTACGATTACATATCATATTAAATAGTTTAATAGGGGTTGCGATAGGAGTATTGATTTTTTTAATCATTATGTTAGATTACCCATTTAGAGGAGATATGTCGGTAAGCTCAGAAGCATATGAACAAGTATACTACCAATTAATGAAACCATTAAAGTAGTGTGAGAGTGGTATCAAGTAGAAAATTTCTACCTTTCAGAGTATCGGAGTATTATTTAAAAATCTATAGGATTTTCAACATAACAATTTAGTAATTCAACAATAATAGTTTGGAATAACACTAAATAGCTGTGTTTAAGAAAAAGCTAACCATAAAGATCCTGACAAATTCAACCCAATTTTTGTATTAGGTTACTCGCTACCAAAACCTCTGAAATAACTCATAACTACTCTATCGTCTTCATTCGATAAAACGGCTTACTCTGATCAAATATAAATCGATAGGTAGCGTGAACTTTTCGAATATTTCCACCGGCGGATTCTGCTACACGCATCATCTTCGGATTGAAATCTCCAATCCAATTCATTTCAAATTCGGTGTAACGCCCCATAGGCTGTATGTGTCGGGCAGCGGCCATTACAATAGCACCTTCTAATCCTTTACCTTGAAACTCCGGTACCACCCCAAAGGCAACACCAAACATCTTCTTACAAGAACCGGTGTACTTGTGATATAAAAATTTCAACTTCGCCCAGATATCCCACTTCCCTTTCAACTTCCCATTTAAGTGTTTAAAAATTTGATTCAATTCCGGAATCATAATAAAGAAGGCAATCGGCTCGCTATCATAATAGGCAAACCAAATAATATCTTCGTCCAACACCGGCTTCATCTGTTTCATAATATTCATCGCTTGCGCTTTTGGCATCTCAGAAACCCCGCTATGCTTAGCCCAAGCTTTATTATAAATCGTTCTGAAGTCCTCCGCGTACTTTTCTAGCTTCTTCGCTTCGATGTGTTGGAAGCTATATTTTGGATCGCGAGCCACACGATCAGATTTCTCTTTGTACTTTTCCGGCAACTCCCCTTCTACCGGTCGGTGGTACGTGAATTGTTGAAAGTATTCTTTAAATCCATAGTTCTCAAACAAAGGTTGATAGTAAGCGTGATGATATGGCATACCGTAGATGGGTTCGTAAAAACCTTGTATTAATAAACCCCACCATTTATCCCTATCTCCGAAGTTGATTGGACCATCCATCGCTTCCATACCACGCTCTGCCAACCAATTTTTACAAGTATCAAAAAGTTTGTTGGCTACTTCCTGACTATCAATACTCTCGAAAAAGCCCATCCCACCGGTGGTATATTCCGTTTTCTTTGCTGTCTTGCGGTCAATAAAAGCAGCCACACGACCTATAACATTACTTTTGTCATCCACTAAAATCCAACGAGTTGCTTCTCCATGACGGAAGAACTTATTTACCTCCGGATTAAATATATCTTCGATATCGGAATCTAACGGACGAATCCAATATTTATCCTTTTTATATAATTGTACAGGAAATTCTAAAAAACGTTTAGCCGTCGCTTTATCCTTTACTTCAATTAGTTGCATGTTGTTGCAAGTGTTATTTAAAGTCCTAAGATAATACAAATAATTATGAATTATGAAATCCTTTGTCGTGAGGGTGTCCTTCTGAAATACAACAATACAATATATAAATAACAGCCTCCCCCTCAATCCCCCTCCGAAGGGGGAAGTTATAAACGCCGGCAGGGAGTTATAAATTTTTAGTAAAATAATTCATTAACACTATCGCCGTAGTTCGTGTCCACACGAACCTCATTCATAACAGGATTCGTAAAGATAGAAACCGGGCTTCTGGACTTCATCGCTATATTCCGTGTCTACGCTGCAGCCGTGGTTCGTGTCTCCACGAACCAAAACAATTACGGGTTCGTGAAGACAAAAACCCGGGCGACGATCGAAATTAAACTAGTTCAATGTTCCGGACGGATGGACCCTATATCTTTGTTTCTATAATCATTACTAAACGAAATAAATTTATGGCAACTACATGGACTTTAGACCCGACACACAGCGAGGTTCAATTTAAAGTAAAACACTTAATGGTAAGTAACGTTACCGGTAGCTTCGGTGATTTTTCTGCCAGCGCAGAATCAAATGACGATACGTTTGAAAATGCAGGTGTTTCCTTTAGCGCAAAAATCGATTCTATTTCTACTGGAAACGAACAACGAGACGGACATTTAAAGTCCGGTGATTTCTTTGATGCTGAAAAATTCCCAACTATTAGTTTCAACTCTACTTCTTTCGATAAAAAAGGAGATGACTATATTTTAAAAGGTAATCTTACTATTAAAGATGTAACCAAACCAGTAGAATTAGCAGTAGAGTTTAATGGTATTGGTAAAGATCCTTGGGGAAATATCAAAGCAGGATTTAGTGTGAATGGAAAAATAAACCGTAATGACTTTGGTCTTACTTGGAATGCCGCTTTAGAAACTGGCGGAGTGCTGGTAAGTGAAGAAGTGAAATTACTAGCTGAAATCCAATTAGTGAAGCAAGCTTGATTTAGTTGTAAATTATAAGTTATGAATTATGAGTTATATTTTCTGTAAAGAACAATGTAATTCATAATTCTTTTGTATTTTTCATGAATGAACCAGCTCTTTCAGTGGAAAATATTTACAAGGGAAATTTCTCAGCCGGGTGACAAAGACATACTAAACGCTTTAGCTGAATTTCCTGAAGTAACGATTCATTTTAGAAAACCTTCCTATACTAGAGAAGCCTACTCTAAAGAAGTTTCCACTTTATCTCCTTTAGCAATTTCTAAAACTATGTTTCACGAACATCATGAACTATCTTTGGAATTTGATGTAAAAGGCATTCATTATAAATCCCACCAAGCGATACATCCCATCGCTAGTAAACTCATAAGTTCTAAAAGTTTTCATGATTTTGATACTTTATTAAACGAAGGTCATCGACATCATTATGCTTTTATCAGTCCGCTGTTTCCCTCTATCAGTAAAGAAGGTTACACTTCTTCATTTACTTCAGACGAAATCAAAAACAAATTAACCGAAGCAAACAGCAAGAATATTTCCGTGATAGGTTTAGGAGGAATTTCCGATACCAATATAGAACAATGGACAAAATGGAACTTAGCTGGTGTAGGACTTTTAGGAACGATTTGGAATAACGAAAATCCAATTACTCAATTCGAGCGAATTTTAAAAATCCATCGAGATTATTACCAATAGCGTTAATTATTAATCGTATATAATCTGCCAATGAAAACCTTCCATAAATATCTCTTTAAAAATTATTACTTTTATCTTGATTGGAATAATAACCTATTAAAATACTTGATTTTACTTTTTTTTTGTAGTTTTAATGTAATAACTTTTATTTTAATTTTTTAATCAATTGATAGAATGAACAGACCTGTTCTCGATAAAAACATTACTCTTGATGATTTTAATAATTTTTATTGGCTAAAAGAAGAGCTAATAGAATTTTGTCGAAAAAATGGGATACCCACTTGGGGTGGAAAAATTGAAATTGCCGAACGTATTCGTGAGTTTTTAACTACAGGAAAAATTTCAAGGAATAAAATAAAAAAAAGTAAATCTACTTCTACTTTTGACTGGGACAATGAGACTTTAAGCCGAGAAACTATCATCAGTGATAACTATAAAAATGGCGAAAATGTAAGACGTTTTTTCCTAACCGAAATTGGGAGTCATTTTTCTTTTAATATTGTTTTCATGAAATGGTTAAAAGAAAATAAAGGTAAAACCTTGAACGATGCTATTGTAGAATGGAATCGAATCCATACATTGAAAAAAGATAAAAACTATGAAAGCGAAATAGCGCCCCAATTTGAATACAACAGGTATATGAGAGCTTTTTTGAAAGATAACCCTACAATGTCAAGTAAAGATGCTATGAAATTTTGGAAACTAAAATCGGCGCTCAGAGGTTCAAATGAATATGAAAGAACTGATCTTTTACTTACTGCAAAATAAATCTATTTTACTATTTTCTTTTATTTAAGATTGACCAATATTATAATGAAAACAATCACCTACCTATTCTTGAGTATGTTTACACTCTTGGTTAATAGCTGTAAAACCGAAAATATTTCCCCTATTGGAATATACAAGGGAGGTAAACTTCATGAGCAGCCCGCTTTAACTACTTTTCCAAATGATACTAATTATTCATTTTCTAAACTTACAGATACAGCTCTCACTACAAAACTAAATGAAAAGATAAATCAAATCATAGTTAGTCAAAATATCATAGGACTATCGGTTACAGCTTTAATTCCAGATAAGGGAATGTGGCAGTTAGATACCGGATATATTTCAAAAAACAATTCTATTTTGGTTGATTCTAACAGTGTTTTTTATTGGGCAAGTGTAGGTAAATTAATTACTAGTATCACTATTCACTTGTTAATAGCTGACGGCAAAATTGCTCTTACTGACAAGCTAAAAAAATGGTATCCTCAGTTCGAATATTCTGACAAAATAACTATAGAGCACCTATTAACGCACACAAGTGGTATTTATAGTTTTAATAGCGATTCTTCCTTTCATTATAGTAATGTTTATCAAACACCAACTGAATTGCTTGATATTGCTTTATCTCAAAATAATCTCTTTCAACCTGGTGAATATTGGTCTTACAGTAACACAGGATATCTCTTATTAGCATTAATCGCCGAGAAAATTGAAGCGAAAAGTTTTTCTGAAATTGTAAGTGATAGAATTTCCGGTCCTTTAAACTTGAAATCGTTAAGAGCATTACAACCTCAAGAACTTCCTTCCAATTTGGCATTATCACATAAAGGAGGCAAAGTAAATGAAACACAATTTTCAGTTCCACTTGGTGCGGGTAATATTGTAAGTGACTCAAAAGATATGGCTACTTTTTTAATGAAATTATTAACAGGTCAAATATTACCTTTTTCTACAGTACACGCTATGTTTACTAAACTATATCCTATGTTCGTAAATACAGGACAATATTACGGTTTAGGAATAATGCTGTATGATTTTAACGAAATAAATGGAACACAAAACCAATGGATGGGACATAGTGGAGGTACCGAAAATTATAAAGCTGTAATTGTATTTGATATTAAAACACAAGTTATTATTACAGTTTCAGTAAATCAAAATACACCCGCTGAAGCCATTGCATACAGCCTTTTAGGTTTAATAACAGAATAAATATCAATAAAATATGGCAGTAAATATAACTTTAGCATGTTTACAACTTATAAGGTGTGGATCTACTATGTTACTTATGGGAAAGCAAAAAATTCTATAGCTCAGTTTGAGCGTATTTTAAAAATCCATCAATCCGTTTAACAAACTGTATACACGCGGATACCCCTTTTCAATTAATAAAGTAGCGGCTTTTTTACTTCGAATTCCGGACGCACAGTGAATCACGATGGTTTTATCTAAAGGAATGGAAGTCCATTCTTTTTCCCATGAAGACAAAGGCATATGCATACCACCAATGGATTTTAATTCCACTTCATGTTTTTCTCTTACATCTACCAATAACACTTCATTTGAATTTTCATTCCAATTCAAAAAAGTAGCTTTATCAATTTCAGGAACAGTCACACATACTTCTTCATATTCACCCAACGTAGTAATAGAGTCTGCTTGGTCTGTTCTAAAAAACTTGATCACATCCGTTGAATTCTGTAGTGCATTATATAACCACAACTTTCCGGATAACACTTCACCCATTCCGGTAATGATTTTAATCACTTCATTGGCTTGAAAACAACCAACAATTCCGGGTAACACTCCTATTACACCAATTTCTGCGCAATTAGGAACTTCCCCCTTCGCCGGAGGTTGCGGAAATAAACATCGATAGGTAGGTCCATTCTGATAATTAAACACACTTACTTGTCCGTCGAACTTAAACAAAGCTCCATACACATGTACTTTTTTAGTCAGCACACAAGCATCATTGATTAAATAGCGGGTGGCAAAATTATCAGAACCATCTACAATAATATCATAAGATAAAATCAAGTCCAATATATTTTCTTTCGATAAAAAATAAGCGTAGATATGAATCGTTACATCCGGATTCAAAGCTAGTAGTTTTTCTTTGGCTGCTTCTACTTTTAATCTTCCTTCATCCGAAGTACTGTATAATATTTGTCTTTGTAAATTAGATACGTTCACCGTATCTCCATCAATGATCCCAATAGTACCTACACCGGCTGCGGTTAAGTACTGCAATACCGGACAACCTAAACCACCTGCACCCACTACTAATACTTTAGCAGCATTTAACTTGGCTTGTCCTTGCTCTCCTAATTCAGGAAGAATAATTTGTCGGGAATATCGAATGTTCATTATTAATGATAACAAGTAGACCAATCTTTCCAAACGGGCTCATAACCTTTTGACTTTAACATTTCTGCTATTTCAGCCGCAGAACGTTCATCGGAAATTTCGAACTGCTCCAAGGATTCTTCTTTGTTTGCATAGCCCCCTGGATTTGTTTTAGAACCGGCACTCATACTGGTAAATCCAAGAGCAAATACATTATCTCTAAAGTTAGGAGATTCTCTGGTAGAAAGAGAAAGTTCTACTTCTTGATCAAAGATACGATAGGCGCTTATTAATTGCACAAATTCTTTATTAGAAATACAATTTTCTGCTGCATAAGTACCTGCATGAGGTCTCCAACGAGGGAAAGAGATGGAATACTTTGTTTTCCAATATCGTTTTTCTAAATATTGTAAATGTACCGCCGTATAAAAAGCTTCTACTCTCCAGTTTTCCAAACCTATTAAAGTGCCCAATCCAATTTTATATACACCGGCTTCACCTGCTCTATCAGGCGTTGCAAGTCGATAATCAAAATTAGACTTCTTCCCTTTTGGGTGATATGTCTTATATACTTCTCGATGATATGTTTCTTGATATACTAAAACCGCATGCACACCGGCATCCACTAATAACTTATATTCGTTTTCTTCCAAAGGCTGAACTTCAATAGAGATTTGACTAAAAAAGGGTTGTAATAGCTTTACTGCGTTTAGCAAGTAAGAAACTCCAACAGTATGATTAGCTTCACCGGTTACCAGTAATACATGCTCATAACCCATCGCTTTAATTATATGTGCTTCTTGGAGAATTTCTTCGTCGGTAAGTGTTTTTCGTTTTAGTTTATTATCCATGCTAAATCCGCAATAGGTACAAATATTCTGACACTCATTGGATAAATATAATGGCACATACATTTGCATCACCCTGCCAAAACGCTGTAAGGTCAATTGCTGACTTAACATTGCTATCTTAGATAGATGAGGAATTGCTG
Organism: Cytophagaceae bacterium; assembly: GCA_025455005.1. Taxonomy (GTDB): domain Bacteria; phylum Bacteroidota; class Bacteroidia; order Cytophagales; family Cytophagaceae; genus JALONH01. The sequence continues at coordinate 31,208 of JALONH010000004.1, read as the reverse complement.
CAGGAGATAACAAAGCTTTGAAATCCTCCAGTGTAGGCTTAGAAGAATCTAATGCATGTAAAACATCTGATTCTGTTTTATTCAGAATACTTTGTTCTACTGCATTCCAATTTAAGGAATCTATCAACGAAGAAATTTCTGACATCTTACAAGGAATCTAAAAAACTCAACAATGGACTACTGGCTTCGGCTTGTTTTCTAATTGGGGCAAGTTTTGCTTGATACGCTTCTCTACCTGCTTCGCAAGCTTTTTTGAAGGCTCCGGCCATCGCTACCGGATCACCGGCAACAGCCATCGCTGTATTCACCAATACTGCTGAAGCCCCCATTTCTAGAGCAGCTGCTGCATGAGATGGAGCTCCTAACCCGGCATCCACAATCACAGGCACCTTACTTTGCTCTATAATAATTTCTAGAAAATCACTTGTCTTTAATCCTTTATTCGTACCAATAGGTGCTCCCAATGGCATCACCGCAGCACAACCCACATCTTCTAATCGTTTACACAAAACCGGATCAGCATGTACATAAGGTAACACCACAAATCCATCTTTTACTAATTGCTCTGCAGCAGCTACTGTTTCAATAGGGTCTGGTAATAAATATTTAGGATCCGGATGTATCTCTAATTTCAACCAATTCGTCCCAAGTGCTTCGCGTGCTAAGTGGGCGGCTAAGACCGCTTCTTTCGCATGACGTGCACCGGAAGTATTCGGTAGTAGATGAAAATTTCCCTTTTGTAACCAAAAGATAATATCTTCTTTTTCATTCGGATTTACTCGCTTTAAGGCTACCGTTACTAACTCTGTTCCGCTGGCAAGTAAAGCATGATACATTTCCTCTCCGGAAGAAAATTTACCGGTACCGGTAAATAATCTTGACTGAAATGTTGTATCGGCTATGGTTAATACATCTGGTGTCATTTTACGTTCAATAGATTGAAACTAGATTGAAACTGTTCAAGTACTTCTAATGGCTGGGTATTCTTTCGAATGACGGAGGATACTGCAATACCATGTAAACCTAAATTTACTAAAGCAGGAACATCGGTTGGGACGATTCCTCCAATTGCAATCATCGGAATATGAATATTATTATTTTGACAAAATTCAACACATCGTTGATATCCCTCTAAACCAAGTATAGGACTTAAATTCTTTTTCGTTTCTGTAAATCGATAGGGGCCTACACCTACGTAATCGGCTCCTTGTTCATGTTGATATAATATATCTAACGGAGTATTACATGTACCACCAATGATAGCTTGATCTCCCAATAATTTTCGAGCATCAGCAACTTTCATATCTGTCAATCCTAAGTGAACGCCATGGGCTCCTACTTCTAAAACTATTTCCGGATAATCATTAATAATACAGGTGGCACCGTACTGTTTGCATAGGGCTACTATATTTACAGCTTCTTTAATTACAGTAGATGTATTAGCATCCTTTATTCGAAGTTGTACCCAGTTTAGTCCACTCGATAGTAATGAATCTAACAACTGAATGTCGGACGTTATGTAGTGTATATTAGATATTCTTTTAGCGTACATGAACTCCAAGTTTACTTTTATGAGAATGAATAAACAGACTCATATAATCAGAGGCCTCTTTACAAGCCTCCAAATAATCTTTACCTAACGCAAGCTTTGCAGCCACGGTAGAAGTGAATACGCAACCGCTACCGTGTTTAGAGGCTCCCATTATTAATTTTTTCTTCAATTCAACTACTTCTTTTGACGTTACTAAATATTCTATCCCTTCTTCCCCTAATTCTTGATGACCCGCTTTTATATAAGTTCGAACATGAGGAGCAATTTTCACTATAGCTTGCTCTAAATTATCCATACCACTTAAAGCAATACATTCCGGAATATTAGGTGTAATCAAATCTAAAGAAGGAGCTAAATCCCACCAATCTTGCCAATTTGTTATAAATTTTTGTCCTGAAGAACTGCTCAACACAGGATCCCAAACAATGATAGCCTTAGGCATAGCTATTTTCACAAATTGAACTACTTGTTTTAGTGTCATTAAAGAACCTATAGCACCTATTTTGACAACTTGAATGGAATAGGTTAGTACTAAAGGCTGTATTTGTTTTAGTATATCTTTAATACCATACCACCAACACTCATAACAACGATGTTCATCCTGTGCTGTCAATCCCGAAGCTACCGCAAAGGCATACGCTCCTGCATGTTCTATCGCTTTAACATCCGCCAGAATACCTGCGCCTGCAGTAGGATCAAGCCCTCCAATTGCCAATACATAAGCACGTGAAGTATTAGACATATAGTTGAGCACCATTATTTTTGAATGCTTCCGCACGTTCCTTTAACCCCGCTTCAATGGCTTCATCATTGTTTAATCCGTTTTCTTCTGCGAAGTCTCTCACCTCTTGAGTAATTTTCATGGAACAGAAATTAGGCCCACACATGGAACAGAAATGTGCAATCTTAGCACCTTCTGCCGGTAGCGTTTCATCGTGAAACTCACGCGCGGTGTCCGGATCCAGAGATAAATTAAACTGATCTTCCCAACGAAATTCAAATCGAGCTTTGCTTAATACGTTATCCCTATATTGCGCTCCAGGATGACCTTTAGCTAAATCAGCTGCATGTGCTGCAATCTTGTATGCAATGACACCATCTTTTACATCTTTCTTATTAGGTAAACCTAAATGCTCTTTGGGAGTAACATAACACAACATGGCAGTACCAAACCAACCAATCATGGCAGCGCCAATTGCCGAAGTAATATGATCGTAACCCGGAGCAATATCGGTAGTTAAAGGACCAAGCGTATAAAAAGGAGCTTCCTTACAATGCGTTAATTGCTTATCCATATTTTCCTTAATCATATGCATCGGTACATGTCCCGGCCCTTCAATCATGGTTTGTATATCATGCTTCCAAGCAATCTCTGTTAACTCTCCCAACGTTTCCAGTTCTCCGAACTGAGCAGCATCGTTCGCATCTGCAATACTTCCCGGACGCAGCCCGTCCCCTAAAGAAAACGCTACGTCATAAGACTTCATAATTTCACAAATCTCTTCAAAGTGTGTATATAAGAAGTTTTCTTTATGATGTGCTAAACACCACTTCGCCATAATAGATCCTCCACGAGATACAATACCTGTCACACGCTTTGCCGTCCAAGGTATATACCGAAGTAAGACACCGGCATGAATAGTAAAATAATCTACTCCTTGTTCGGCTTGCTCTATCAAGGTATCACGGAATATTTCCCACGTAAGTTCTTCCGCTTTACCACCCACCTTTTCTAAAGCTTGATAAATAGGAACCGTACCTACCGGTACCGGACAATTTCGAATAATCCACTCACGTGTTTCATGGATATTTTTTCCGGTAGATAAATCCATCAATGTATCCCCACCCCAACGACAACTCCAAACCGCTTTTTCTACTTCTTCTTCAATAGAAGAGCCCACCGCTGAGTTTCCTATGTTGGTATTTATTTTTACTAAAAAGTTTCTACCGATAATCATCGGTTCAGATTCCGGATGGTTAATATTTGAAGGTATAATGGCTCTGCCTCTGGCTACTTCATCACGCACAAATTCAGGCGTAATATAAGACGTGGGTATGGATGCGCCGAAAGATTGTCCCCCGTGTTGTTTCCAAAGCGAATGAATAGCATTACTTTCCGAACGCATTTGTTCCATACGCTGGTTTTCCCGAATAGCTATATATTCCATCTCCGGGGTAATAATCCCTTTTTTAGCATAATGCATTTGAGAAACGTTATGACCCGGCTTAGCCTTAAGAGGCATCTTCAAATGTTCAAAGCGCAGGTAAGCAAGCTTATCATCTGCGTTACGCTCCTGCGTATAATGAGAAGAAAATTGCTCTAGCTGCTCTACATCTCCACGATCCAGAATCCAAGGCTCGCGTAATCGGTCTAATCCCTTACGGATATCTATGACTACATTCGGATCCGTATAGGGGCCACTAGTATCATACACCGTAATAGGAGGATTGTCTGTTTTACGCACCTCCTTACCTGTTTTAATTACGGTATCCTGTAACGTAATTTCACGCATGGCTACTTTAATCGGATGTAAAGTACCCGGCACATAAATTTTCTTGGAACCGCTTAATGGTTCGCGGGTAATCTGGGGTTGCATGTCGTTTGTCATAATTAACCTCCTTGAGTGGCTTTGATGATGAGTAGTTTGTCATTTTCATTCACCCATACTTGACCCCATTGAGATTTAGGGACAACAATACCATTTAACGCTACAGCAATACCGTTGAACGAGTATTGTAATAGGATCAAAAGTTGCTCAAGGTTTAAAACCTGTTCTAATTGTTGTTCTTGTTGATTAACCCAAATGGTCATTTGCATTGGTGATTAAATGGTACCAATACACTTAGGTGAGCAGCCTTGGAGAAAAGGATTCTTGTAGAGAAGTGCCTAACTTTTCCCTTCGCAGGAATTACCCTGATCAGGTTCCGAGGGTATGTCTCAGTCTCTATTTAAAAGTTCAAATAGAAACACCCCTAAAGTGTATGGTACAAATATGACCTCTTGAAACCACAATGTCAACACAAGGGAAGCTACTTTTATCCATACCCTTAAAAAATACAAAATAAAAAAAGCTATCTCACTCTATATAGTGCGATGGCTGAAATATTCTTTTTATAATTATAATTTTTAGTTGAATCACATGCTTACCCCTGCAAGGTTTTATGAAACCTTGCAGGGGTAAGCCAAAATATGATTTACTTTTTCTTTTTCTCTTTATTCACTTTTACTTTCTCATTTTTTACTAGAGTATCGAAAATAGGTTTATTCTTCATGATCATATTTTCTTTCACTAGTAATCCGGATTCCGTTAAATCACTATCCGACCAACCTCCATACGCGTTGCTGCCGGGTTTTAAAGCAGAAGCCGTTTCATCTTTATCGGCAATAGACCAATTGCAATAACTTATCTTATATTGATCTAAAAACTCAAACCACAATTGCGTTTCAACCGGATCATAATTATTATTACCACTAGCATCACATGTGCCATATTCGGTTACAAACAAGGCTATCCCCTTTTCCATAGCCGCTTTGGCTTCATCCCGTAACCATTGTTTATGTGTTCCGGCATAAAAGTGTAAGGTATACATCGTATTTTTGTCCGCGATAGGATTAATAGCGGCTTCCGTTACTTTTTGTGACCATTGACGAGTTCCGACAATTACGATATTATCCGGGTCGTATGTTCGAATCGCGGCTATTACTTGTTCAGCGTATGGTTTAATGTCCTTATTCCAAGAAGTGTATTGTAATGGCTCATTATAAATTTCATATAACACATTCGGATAAGTGCCATATCGTTTAGCCATTTCCGCAAAAAACTTCTTAGCCATCTCCGGATTCTTATGTGCTTCATGAGAATGATAATCTATGATGACATAAATCCCTTTAGCAATACAAGCGTCAACTACTTCGCGTATTTTAATCAACTCTTCGGCCGGATTTTCTGAATAGCCTCCCATTTCAACCCCCATGGCGGCTCGAACAACCGTAGCTTTCCAATCATCGCGTAGGGTTTTAACCATAGAGGCATTATAGAATTGCCCCATCCATTGACTCCAAAATAAGGACATGCCAACTAATTGAACGGTATCACCGGAAGTAGCACTCACCATGGCCGTACCTTTAACGGTCAACTGACCGTACTTTTCCACTATGGTAGACTGTGCAGATACTCCACTAATAAAGACAATGGAGATAATAATAAATAGTAAACGTTTAAGAAACATGGAATACACTGTTGATTGGAGTACTAATATACTAAAGGTGGTGCATTAATCAGAAATTAGTGGTCATAATAAACATTAATATTCCTCCTAAAATCCAACTGATGAGATTTGAAAACAACGACCATTTAAAAAATTTATTATAAGTAATTAAAGGAGAAAAGCATATAAACAAAATAACCGATTCAATGAATACAATACCTATCTCCAATAACAATATATTTATATCCGTATGTGAGTGCATCCACCATAAAAGAGGGTGTGAAAGCACATTTACCAACAATAAAACAGATAGTAGTTTCTTCAATGAAAGTTGAAGTTTACGATTAAGCCAAACAAAATAGAGCATTTCCAAGAAAATAGTCATTACAAAAGCCAACCAATACTCTGACACCTTTGTATAAAATGGAGGTGAATCATCGTATAGCTTACCATCTTCTCTTGCAATAAACCGATAAAAACTTCTTTGACCTGAATTGACTATCCAAGGAGAATCGTACCTTTTGCTATTTCGCCATATAGATAATTTCAAAAAGTCCAATTCTCTCTTCTCTAGAAGAAACATTTCATCTTTATAAAAATTTAAATTCAAATCACTATAGGCTCGAGGCGCTCGATCTAAATAAATAGTATACACAAAAGCTGAATCTTCACAGGGGTTAGTAAAAATAACAATACTATCCGGTTGGGTTATCGATTTGCCCTCTTCAGTATAAATTTCGAAATGAATTTTATTATAAAATTTAGGTGTAGCGTCAGCGAAGGAAAATAGTGGGAGTAAGAAGAGGAGATAAATAATGTACTTCATGAGGTTTATATTTTAGGAGAAAAAAGAAAGGAGCTTTAGTAATTTCGGGATTAAGAGAGTAGAAACGATACCCGGAAGTGAAAAAATGCGATGTGACCACTCCCGCTGCGTAGCGCGGGATGTTCTGAACCTTCCTTAGCTACTCCTCATTCTTTGACTTAATTAAAATAAAAAAACCTCACGTTAGATGAGGTTTTTCTTTGTGTGGGAGCAACAGGATTCGAACCTGTGACCCTCTGCTTGTAAGGCAGATGCTCTGAACCAGCTGAGCTATGCTCCCAATTATTTTTTATTTCAGTATTTCAATTTTATCTGATTCGAACCTGTGACCCTTCCGCTGCGAAGCGCGGAATGCTCTGAACCAGCTGAGCTATGCTCCCTTTATTACTTTCCCAACGTGTTTGTTGTCGTAAGGGAGTGCAAACATAATAGGTTTTTTTTTAAATACAAAACGATTTTATTAAAATTTATTAAAAAAATCATCGTTGTATTATTAAACTAATTTTCATTGTTTTACATAATTAACGAACCATCTGAAAGTCCTTAAAAAAATACTGATTTACAGTTTTTTATCTGTTACGATACTTACCGTTGCAGGTGCTTCTCTTCTATACTTTTTCCGATCGGACATCATATACCTGGCTACCAAACAAATCAATCGACGATTAAATACTAAAGTTGAAGTGGATAAAGATGTACAGTTAAGTCTCTTTTACAACTTCCCGGAGCTATCCATCATTTTCAAAAAAGTCCGTATTTATGAACCGGATACATCCGTCAAGACACCCTTTTCTACTATTAATAAAATTGCACTGTCCTTTAATCTTATTGATGTTTGGAAAGGAAATTATACCATCTCCCGCCTATCCTTACAAGATGGGAATGTGTATCTTAAAACGAACGCCTCCGGTGAACACAATTTCACCATTATTAAGGACGATTCCACCTCGGACAGTAAAGACTTCTCCATTGAATCCATATTTTTAAAAAATATCGATTTTCGATATGACCTCGAAAATAAAAACCAACATTATGCCTTCTATATATACAACAATACGGCTCAACTGAGTTTCGAAAATGATCGATATGATATTCATAGTATGGGCGATTTAGTATCAAAAGAAATTACACTGGATTCCATTTCTTATCTGTTAGATAAAAACATTCAATCCATCACTCATTTAACATATCATACGGATAAGGAACTTTTTGAAATTCATCCCTCTGAACTAAAAATCGAAAAAGGCTCCTATACTATTCAAGGCTCAGTAGACAATCGCCTTTCAACTCTTGATTTAAATTTTAAAGGCAATAAAAACGAACTACAAACCATTACTTCTTTATTACCTAAACAATATGCGACCTCCATTAATCAATACCATATAAACGGTTCCATATACTTTGAGGGCTCTATTAAAGGTGTACTGTCAGATAAAGCCGTACCCTCTATTCGATTCCAATTTGGTATGGATAACGCTACTGTTCAACACCCTTCTTTAAAAGGGCAAATTAAAAATGCGTCATTCAAAGGAAGCTATTCCAATGGCTCTAAACAACACCCCTCTACTTCATCCATCTTGATTCAAAATATTTCTGCGTCTTTTGATAATGAGAAAATCAATGGTTTTTTTGAGTACAGTAATTTTGTAGACCCTAGTATTCGATTCGAATTAAAAGGCATTCTACACTTCTCTTGGATTTCTTTATTCCTTCCAAATGAAACCTTTAAGAGCAGCTCCGGAAATCTACATGTTAACATTCTGGGAGATGGTCGCTTAAAAGACTTAGAAAAAGTGTCCACCTTCGACCGATTCAATTCTCAAGGTGATATTTCTTTCCAAGATATTCGGCTCGATTTAACCCACTATCCGAATCCTATTCGTATCGAATCGGGCGACTGCACCTTCAATAAAAACGATGTGGCAGCCTCTGATGTGCAACTGGAAATCGGGCATTCTAAAATGAAATTAAACGGATTGTTTAAAAACCTTATTGGGAAAATTATTCATCCGGAGCGACCTATGTATATACAAGCTGACCTAGTAGCGGAAAATATATACGCCAATGAATTATTATTTAGTGAAGAACGAAATAAATCTAATTCAAATGAAAATTTCCTCTTACCTTCTTTTAAAGAATACAAAGTAGAAATTGATTTGAAAGCCAAAACAATCGAGTATCAAAAATTCAAAGCATCTTCTATATCCTCAAAAATAAAATGGAGTTATCCTTATTTAGAATTTTCTGAATCGAATATGTTATTCTGTGGTGGGAAATACAGCGGAAACAACACTGTCAAGGTAATCAGTGAAAAACTTCTGGAGATTAAGAGCGATTCTAAAATCGAAAAAATGTTTATTGACAGCTTATTTTATGTATTCGATAATTTCAGTCAAGACTTTATCACTCAAAAACATCTGAAAGGACAAATATCATCCGATATTAGTCTTATTTTTCAGTTGGATAACCAATTAAACATCGCTTCCTCCTCTCTTGTGTGTGACGCAGACATTACCATTCAAAATGGAGAACTCATTCAATTTGAACCACTGATAAAAATTCAAAAATTTGTGGATGGCTCTCAAATCAATCATGTTAAATTCTCTGAATTAAAAAATCATATTCTAATCTTTAACGAAACGGTACAACTACCGGAAATGAAGATCAAATCGAATATCGGTGAAATGAGCATCTCCGGAACGCATACCTTTAACAACCAAATCAACTACTACATAGGATACCCTATGAAAAATATTAAAAAAGAAAAATTAGACCCGGACGCTACGTTCGGAGCCATACGCCCATCTGATAAAGGGGAAATGACATTATTTCTAATCATAAAGGGTACAACCGATGATTTTTCAATTACTTATGATACCAAAAAAGTAAAAGAGAAAATTTTAACGGATATTAAAAAAGAGAAAGAAGAATTAATACAGATATTTAAAAAGAAAGAAATAGACAAAACAACAACTCAGCAAACTCAACAACAAGAAAATCCGGAGTATTTTGATTTTGATTAATCTACTTTATAAAATTCTAAAGTATCACCGGGTGCTATCATTCTGATTGTTCTCCCGCTTCGATCCAGAGCAAACCTACGTTGTTGAACGGTTACGATAAGTTCTAATCCATTATTGACAAGCGTACAATAATTGCCCAACATTTTTGCTTTACCTAAACATATATTGTCTTGAGCAACTATTTCAAATGGGATAGTAGCAGACTGACAAGGTCCTGTTATCATAAGCCTCTTATCTGTAAGGTTCACCTCCAATATAACTTGATTAGATTTTTCTCCCCACCGGTCCAATTGGCTATCATTATATTTTTTTAATACATAAATATCATGAAAAAGGGTTGGTAAATAAAAACGACCTTCAAAACCCTTCCAATCTTTTCCTTTATACCTCAACATACAATAAAACGGACTTCTTACATCATGACACATATTCGTTACGCCACAGAAGATGGAATCGCCTTTAGTGTCAATACCTAATAAAGACCAGTATTGACCTTCCTGTTGAATAGTTAGGGAAATTGAAAAGAAACGTTTCTCTTGTTTACCTGAAAGACTATCTTGCCATTCTAAGGTTGCGGTTTCATTTCTAAAGACTTTAAAAATCCCATGAGATGGACCATAGGCCAACCAAATAATACTATCCATGTAATCCGGAAAACGCACAGGAGAAGGAGTAGTATCGATGGTCGTATGCGCGCTGTTTAGATTGGAAACACCGGAGGAGGGTTTAGAAGTACAAGCCAATAAAGAGAAGGTGAGGGATAAAAAAATAACTAAACTTTTCATCCCTACATAATTAAAAATCCAAATAAATTCGAGTCGTTATTTACTAAGGTATAATCTACTCCTTTGGCTTTCATCCTTTCTGTTAATGCCAAAAAATCATCCCGATGTTTCACCTCCACTCCTACTAAGGCAGGACCCGATTCCTTATTTGTCTTTTTCGTATATTCAAAGTACGTGATATCATCATTTGGACCTAATACTTCATCTAAAAACTCCCGCAATGCTCCTGCCCGTTGTTTAAATCGAATGATAAAATAATGTTTTAACCCTTCATATAATAACGAACGTTCTTTGATCTCTTGCATACGATCAATATCGTTATTACTTCCACTGACCACACAAACAATGTTTTTACCTTTTATGGAATCTTTAAAATAATCGAGTACCGCTATACTTAAAGCCCCTGCCGGTTCTGCAATAATAGCTTCTTCATTGTATAACTTTATAATGGTACTACACACTTTCCCTTCCGGTACTAATTCTAAATCGTCCAAAAATTCTGAGCAAATGTCAAAATTTAAATCACCTACCCGTTTTACCGCTGCGCCGTCTACAAATTTATCTATAGTATCCAACGTAACGACTCTCCCCTCTTCTAATGAACGTTTCATGGCCGGAGCTCCTAAGGGTTCGACGCCAATAATTCGAGTATCCGGACTCTTCTCTTTCAGGTATACACACATACCGGCAGATAAGCCTCCCCCACCAACCGGTACAAACAAATAATCTATTATAACCGGCATATCTTCTAATACTTCTTTTGCTACTGTACCTTGGCCGGCAATGACTTTGGCATGATCAAACGGATGAACAAACAACATCTGGTGTTGATTACAGTACGTTAATGCTTCTGCATAAGAATCATCAAACGTATCTCCTACTAATATCACCTCCACATATTCTTTCCCAAACAGTGTTACTTGTGCTACTTTTTGTTTAGGTGTCGTAGCCGGCATGAAAATTTTGCCCTGTATTTTTAATTGCCGACAGGAATATGCAACACCTTGAGCGTGGTTTCCGGCACTGGCACACACTACACCGGCCGCTACTTGTTCCGGAGTACAACTGCTGATAAAATTATACGCCCCTCGTAATTTATAGGAACGCACCAATTGAAGATCTTCTCTTTTTAACCAGATATGCGCACCAAACATATCCGACAAATGTTGGTTATATTGTAAGGGAGTGTGGGCCGCCACCCCTTTTAAGCGCTCAGCGGCTTCGTCTATCGAACGGACTGTAACCTGATGTTGTGTATCCATGTGCTCCAAAATTACGTCTATCCCCTTTCACTAACAAAAAAACTCAAAAAATATATGTATATTAGTACTATGAAACTGAACGCCTTTCAAGTTATAGCTATCACAGGCTTAATATTTAGTGCCTTGGCTCAACTGGGCTTATATCTCTTAGGAAAAAAAGTAGAAAATTTTCACTACCTATACCCCACTTGGGCTATCGTATTTTTTGTTGCCTTTTTGATTAATCCGTTCCTTCCAAAAGACGACCACCACCATTGATTAATACGTAAATTCGTAAGGACTTTTGAAAATATAAGTATACCCTAAGCGCTGTAACACCGCAGGTTCTATAGTTTTACCTCCTATTACATCTTCATCGAATTGTGGTTTTGCTAAGCCCTGCTGATCACACAACCAAGTATAAAATGTTTGTTTGGTAGGATGTTCCGGTGTTACAATATTGACAATTTCGGCAGTATGTCCGTAGTCTACCATAAATAAAAGGGCCTGTACTACATCCTGTAAGTGAATTAAATTCACCGGTGCAGTGCCTTGTGGAATCGCTGATTTTCCAGCAAAATATTTCGCTAACATTCTATCCGGACCACACAGACCGCCTAATCGAGCAATTATATACGGCACTCCTGATTCTTTGATATATTGCTCTGCTTTCGCTACTACACTATTACCGCTAGATGACTGAGTATCCCAAGTTTCATCGAGTATACGGTTCTCGTCCGGATAAACGGAAGTCGTACTACAATACACCCACAATGGCTTACTAATGGACGTCACCCAATCTAATAAGGCTTTAATATCCGTATCATGCGTACTATCAGTCGAGCGCTTAGTACCGGGAGGGATAGCATATACTATAATATCTGTTTGACTTAACCAATCAGTAAAAGCTGTATCATAAGTCCAAACTCCGGCCTTCCCCGTGACCACAAACGACGTATACCCTTCCTTTTGCAAACGAATTGACTTCACTTCACCGGTAGTAGTCACCGCAACTTCATCGCCTCTCTCCAGTATCCTTTTTGCCAAGGGTAAAGCCAACCATCCACTTCCCAATACCAACCAACGTTTCATATTTAATCTAATGCTGTGGTTAAAAATTGATTTATAGGTAAAATTTCTTTAAAAACAGCTAAACAAAGTTTGTCTCGATCTGCGGACAACAGCACGGAATCGTCGATAGGATAGGTAACAGTAAAACTTTTTAATTTTAACCAATCGGCATATTCATGGTCTGCGGCATAACCTTTAGGCACACGGGTTAAGGTGCTTTCCGAATCAAAATCGATAAAATATTTCTGAAACGATTTTTTACGGACGATGGTTTGAAGGGCGGATCCATTATAATCAATTTCTTGACGAATCTTTTGTAGTGCCTCCGGTTCCGGCATCCAAATTCCGCCAGCAATAAAACAATTGCCGGGCTCTATGTGCACGTAGTAACATCCTTTCGTGGACTTCTTTCCACCGGGTGCAAACACTACCCCCATATTGGTTTTGTAAGGATCTTTATTTTTTGAAAATCGAACATCCCGATTAATTCGAAACATGCAATCTTTAGGCGCTAAATCTTGAATGGAAGTATCTAGCTTTTCTACTTTAGGAATAAACTGAAGCAACCACTCTTGCATCTGTTTCTTTACCAATTCATATTCCGAACGATGGTCATCAAACCATTCCTTCGTATTATTTTTCTTTAATTTTTTTAAAAAGTCAAACGTCTGTTTCATAAATCAAATGCATATACTATAGAACAATACAGAAAGACGGTTGTTGTAAGTCGAATAAAAAAACGAATTATTGATTGTAATAAATTTTAAGTTCATCGGTTAACACTTGTTCTTTATAGGCAGGAGATCGACGCACTGACGGGGCTTCAATACCGGAATGAAAGGTGACCGGTGCTGTAAACACACGGATTTCATCCCATAGATTTTTTTGAATAAAAGCCTTCAACAATACACTCCCCCCTTCCACCAAAATAGAACCTAATCGACGCGTGTACAAATCCTCCAGTATTTGATCCAAAGTATCGAGTACCGGATCTAATTTTACATAATCCACTAAATTATGGATGTATTGCTCTTGGTAGTTATAACAAATGGTCGTTTGTGTTCCATCCAATAAATGTGCCGCTTGAGGAAGTTGCAAGGTTTTATCTATAAACGCACGTACAGGATGCCGACCTGTCCAATCCCGCACATTCAACTGCGGATTATCATATAAGGCTGTATTGGTCCCAACGAGTACCACGTCTTCTTCACTTCTCCATTTATGGGTAAGACGACGCGACACCTCATTGCTGATCCATTTCGAACTATAGTCATCTCGGGCTATGAAGCCATCTGCTGTTTCCGCCCATTTTAAAATGATGTAAGGTCGTTTTTTTTCCATAAAGGTAAAAAAACGTTTGTTTAGTTGGCGTGCTTCATGTTCGAGCACACCTTGCGTCACTTCAAAACCATGGCCCATCAACTTCTCAAAGCCTGCACCTGCTACCAGAGGGTTGGGATCTATATTGGCAAAAACTATACGTTGGAATGGGTATTGCGTAATTAAATCTACACAAGGAGGTGTTTTGCCGGTATGGGAACAAGGCTCTAAATTAACATATAAGGTAGCGCCGGAGGCTGCTTCCCTGGAGGGTAATTGTTTGATTGCTTCCACTTCTGCATGGGCTTGACCAAAGGTTTTGTGGTACCCTTCCGCGATTATTTTATCGTCTTTTACAATGACACAACCTACAAGTGGATTAGGACTTACACTACCTAATCCCAATTGTGCCAATTCTAAAGCTCTACGCATGTACCTTTCATCTGCATTCATAAAAGGTTATATTTGAGTTGATGTTTATATGTCAAACGCATATCGACAAGAATAAGTTAATCCGAATTATACACATTGAATTCCATTCTTCCAATTACTACTGCCGAGCTTTGGCAACAAAGCTACAAAAAGCTTCAGGTTTATGATGAACAGGAAAGAAAAAGTATCCTGCGTCGGTATTTTGAAGACAAGTGGGAGTTCAATCGAAAAGTATGGTTAATGCCGGAGCCGTTAAATTGGAATGTGGAACAGCTGGCGGAAGTAGACCGTGACATTCAGCGTATCAACTTGTTTGAACCGATCCAACACATAATTGGATACACCCTATTTGGAGCATCTAAAATTAATGTAAATAAAGACGTTTTAATTCCTCGTCCGGAGACGGAAGAATTAGTATACCGGATTGTTGAATCGTTTAGAGAAAAGCAGCCGAATACGATTATCGATGTATGTACCGGAAGTGGTTGTATCGCCTTAGAGTTAAAAAGGAATTTTCCGTTGGCTCATGTGGATGCCGTCGATATCAGTGAAGCCGCACTTCACGTTGCAAATCGAAATGCAATGGAGAATACATTAAATGTAATTTGGATACAAGATGATATTCTCCACCCTGCACTAAAGTATGGACAATACGATATCATTGTAAGTAACCCGCCTTATATACCTATCAGTGAAAAAAAAGAGATGCTGGAAAATGTAGTACAGTATGAACCACATCTCGCGTTATTTGTAGCAGATGAAGAAGCCCTTGTTTTTTATAATGCCTTACTACAATTTGCTTTTCAACATTTAAATAAAGGCGGAGCGCTATGGGCGGAAATACATTATAACCAAAAAAATGCCTTGCTTGCATTGGCGCATATGTACGAATGGTCGACCTGCGTAATACACGACGACCATTTCGGACGCAATCGATTTTTAGAAGTAGTGAAGTAGGATTTTTTTTTAAAACCAACCGGTTATAGATTTAGCGAAACTACCCAATAAATCTATTTTGTAAAATATTTTCAATAAGGTATTGGTGCTTAAGAAAATGATAAAACAACCTACGAAAATCATTAAAGGTTTACGTTTAACATACCGAACTAACAAGGCCGCGAAAGGTGAGGCAAACACACCACCGATGATCAACCCAATTATAACTTGAACCAAACTCAACATCGTACCATCTCCGGCTAAACCGGCAAAAACGATAAAGGTAATCGAACTGGATAAGGCAATAAAGAATTCTGCTAAATTAACCGAACCGATAGTATAATTAATAGCACGGCCACTACTGATTAAGGTAGAGGTTACAATTGGGCCCCAACCCCCGCCGCCTATACTGTCCATAAATCCTCCAACCGCAGCTAAAGGACCAACTTTTGTGATTTTATTCTTTGGTGCAGCTTTACGTATTGCCTTGCTTAATACAATGAAACCTAAAATCATCGTGTAGATCATAGTAAAAGGTCGAATGTATTTTTTGGCATCGTCTTCTGAAAATAAGGCCCCTTGTTCTAAAAGTGATAAAATAGCCGCACCTAGTATGGCTCCGATCACGCCCGGTACTAGTAAATTTTGAAATAACTTTTTATTCACGTTACCGAATTTTAAATGCGATAATCCGCTGGCTCCTGTAGTAAACACTTCTGCTATGTGAATGCTGGCACTGGCTCCGGCAGATGAAACCCCTATGCTCACTAAAAAAGCATTAGCCGTAGCTCCATACGCCATACCTAATGCACCATCGACCATTTGTGCTATTAACCCAACTACTAAAAATTGTATTAAATCTTTATTGAATATGGATACCCAAAACGCTTCTACTTGAACTTGAGTATCAGCCGGTGCGGAGGTAAACAACCAAGTAATACCAAATGCAATGGCAAGTATAACGGCTAATGAAATACTAACTACTTTTAGTATTGGACTCTTTGTATTCTCAATCGTTACCTCTTCGATCAGTTGCTCTTGCGCTTCAGGTTCAGCAATTTCATTTTCTAATTGCTCAATGGTCTTGTTTTTTATTTCGTCATTGGACATAATTATTCAGTTTTCTTTCTTATATCAACATTCATTTGTAGGGTAATCCATATAGAATTTCCGGATATACTTGTTTCTCCTCTAGATTGTTTAGCATAAATGTATTGGTATATACCTTGTATCCGGAAGTGTTCATTCCAATTATACCCTACACCGGCAGAAATTCTATTTTGATCAAAGTAATTATTTATAGTTTTTCCGGCATTTACCATCAACTCATCGGATGCTATCAAAAACCAAGTATTATCTATTATTTTCTCGTTATTTAAAGCCATTACGATTTGAAATTGATACCCAAAGCGCCAAAAGAAATCATAACTATCCGTTAACTCTCCTTGCTGGAATCCTTGTTGCCAACGACCTTCTAATCGATACCGATGACGCAGTTCAAATCGTTTAAACGATTCTCGTATGGTTACAAAATTCCAGTATCGATGTTCCGGACGAAATACATCATTGTAACCATTAATCCATTGAGAAGTTTCAAAATAAGCGTAACCACCCCAAAGTTGTACTTTGTTAGATACTTGAAATATCGACGCCGGACGTATGAAATACTGAGTCCGTTCTTGAATAAAATGCTCACGTGTCCTAAATCCTCCATCAATATAAGCAAACCATTTTTTTGCGACTCTTATTCGAAGGTTTGTCTGTAACCAAAGTTGTTCTTCATGTTCTACTTCTTTGGTTTGAGCCATAACTTCATATGAGATGCAAAACAAGACTAAAAGGATCTTAGAAAATATTAATCGAAACGTCATGTATAATTATCTATAGAATCAATAGACAAAAATACATGGTATTACAGAATACAGAAAACTTTTTACAAAATTATTTTCTGCAACTCCTTTTATTTCAAAATAAACACAATATTTTATTCTGCCTTATTAATCATTAAACTAATTATATTTTAGATTCAAGCAAGCGCACCCTCTATTCCTATTACGATTTTCCTTTTTAATTATTTTCCATGGATAAGGCAGCCACTTATCCATGGAAAATTGAATTTAGAAACTATATCGAATGGTTGTACCATACGTTCTAGGATCACCCAGAACTCCTGCATACATTCCATTGTTTCCGGATGCCGGTAATAATTGTTCAAAGTAATTTGTATTAAATAGGTTTCTTGACCAAACAAATACCGATAATCCCTCTGTCGCTCTAAATCCTAAGCGACCGTTAACCAAAGAATACCCATCAATATTTAAGTATTTAGACGGAGATGGGCTAGAGGAAAATTCTGAACGGAAGTAAGTATCAAAAGCTACAAAAAAGCGACCTTCTTTTGCCAAAAACGTACCACCTTTACTTAGCTCGAATCCTACAGATCCGGACCATTTAGAAATACCCGGCAAACGACCACCGGAGATATCTTTAAACGATACTGATGCGCCGGTTTCTTCTAAAGGCAATGGAGCATTCGTAAAGGAAACGTATTTCCCGTCTAAATAAGCTACACTGGCATTTACAGTTAAAAACTTTTGTACTCGTATGGATGCATCCACTTCCCCGCCAAACACACGAACTTTTTCGGCATTCGCCAAATACCCTCTATTCACACCTAACTCAGGACTTTGTACGTTAGTTTGAAAATCTTTTACATTGGTATTAAACAAAGCTACATTAAATGTTGCATTCTTAACTGGGGTAGTTTTAACCCCAAACTCAATGTTATCGGAATATTCCGGTTTTACTACCGCTAAATCTAATAACGGTTGTCCACCTGAAGAAGGTAATCCTGCAATATTTACCCCAATCGGTTTATAACCGTTTGCATACGTTGCATAGGTATTAACTTTATCCGAAACTTTATAGGAAACAGTAAGTTGCCCGGAAATATTCTGATTGCTTCTGTGATTAATCGTGTACGCTTGATTAGAATATACACTACGCTGAATGGCTAGTAAGGCTGGGTCGGTAGTTTGTAAACCACCATAGGTAACACGTTCGTAGTCTACCGATTTTTCATCGTAGTTATAACGTAAACCCGGAATCACATGTAATTTATCGGTTACAGCCCAATCTAATTGTGCATAAACAGCCGCGGATACCGACTTTAATTCATTCCGTGTGCGAATTCCATATCCGTCCAACAAACCGGGCGTCGACCATAACGCGGTATTCGTTGTACTTTGTGAAAAACGCCATTGATCTTTTCCGGATTCTTCTATTTGATATGGATTGGATTTAATGTCTTGTGATAATAAGAAAACACCAGAGGTAAGATTAAACTTTTTGCCTATTTCAGTGGCATAGCGTAATTCTTGTGAATATTGATTTTGGAAAGATGTTGCTTGAGATAAACGTAAAGCAGAAAGACCTGTAAAATCTCTATCATTCGACGGATCCCAATCCCAATATCTCCATGCTGAGATAGAAGTCAGATAACCTTTCCCTATTTTAAATTCAGCATTCAACGACACCCCTCCTAACTTGTTTCCGGAACGCCAGGTGGTATTTTGATCCACTTTTCTATCAAACGGATTATTAGAAACGATAGAATAATTTAAATCGGATATAATAGAGTTAAATTGACGGTAGGCCGGTCGTTGCGTCTCTACTACACCGGCTATGACTTGCGCATAACCTTCCGGACGTTGTTGGTTATAGTCTCCGGATAATGTTAGTTTTATTTTACTGGTCGGCGTATACAAAAATTGTAATCTACCACCCAAGTTATTCAAATCATTAATATATTTTTGAGAGTTGACATTATAAATTGTTCCATCGCGTTGTGTGCCCGAAAAGGAAGCTCTAGCGGCTAATCTGTTTTTAATTAAAGGTCCTGTAATGGAAGTCTTGGCTTGAATATAACCATAGTTACCATACGACAACTCAAATGTAGCTCCTGGAGTAAAGGATGCTGCACGAGTGGTAATATTAAAAGCACCGGATGTAGTATTTTTACCAAATAAAGTTCCTTGAGGACCTCGCAATACTTCTATTCGATCGATGTCAACAAAATCTAAGGTAGTAGCAGCGGGTCTAGCGTAATATACTCCATCTACATAAAAACCAACCCCGGGATCAATACCATCATTTGTTAAACCGAAGGTAGAACCTAAACCCCGAATGTTTAATCCCGTATTCCGTGGATTGGATGAATACAATTGCACACTTGGTACCAATTCTTTCACCCGGTTCACATTAAAGGCGCCGGTTTCTTCTACCTGTGGCCCACCTATTACTGTAATAGGAATTGGAATTTCTTGAGGATCTTCTTCTTTGTATCGCGCAGTAACTACTACGGATTGAGTAACTATCGCTTGAAGTACGATTTCTATTGGAGCGGAAATAGAATCAATACTAGTTTCGTTCACTTGATATCCCACCGAACGTACAATCAACGTTATCGGTAATTCACCTTTATGTAGTAAAGCAAACTTCCCATCTATATCGGTAGATGTTCCGACCATCGTATTTTTAATATTGACAACCGCACCAATTAAAGGCTGCTTACTTTCATCGACTACCACACCTCGGATTTCGTGTGTTTGAGCAAACAACTTAGAGCTGATTATTCCAATCAACCAGAAGCTTAGAATAATGTTAGTTTTCATAATTTTTTCGTAGTAATCACTATTATATATACATACTATATAGAGTTAATAGATATTATTCAAATAGTGATTCGTTTTCGTTAAGGTTATATTGAACTTTTAAGCATTATAGCAGATTATCTCTACCAATTAGATAGACAAAAGTATAGATAAAAAAAGAAGTAAAAAAGTTTTTTACAAAATATTTTTTTGCATTAACTGCTTTAAGGATGTGTTATCCAAAATTTTTACTGTCTCCTCTCTGACTTGCCAAAATAAATTTCGTATTTCACAGGTATTCTCATCAATACATTCGTCACAACGCTGGTAAGCCAATTTACTCACACAGGGGATCGGTGCCAAAGGTCCATCTATAATACGCAATACAGCCCCTATATTAATGTCCTCCGGATTTTTACCTAACAAGTACCCGCCGTCTTTCCCTCGTTTACTCTGTAATATGCCTTGCTTCTTTAACTCCAATAGAATCTGTTCTAAAAATTTCTTGGGAATTCCTTCTTCTGCCGAAATTTCTGAAATCAATAGGACTCCTCGGTCTTCGTTTTTTCCTAAAAAAAGGAGCGCTTTTAAAGCATATTTCGCTTTCTTGGACAACATAGGCGGTATATATAGATTACAATTCAATATTACGGTTTTATGATGTTTTTGACAACTATTATAAAATAAGTACAAATCCCATTTTATTAAACCAATCTTTTTGAGTACTTTTGTCCGGCAAATAAGGAACCTAAACTACTTTATTTGCTATGCTACAAGATGCCTCTAAATTCGCAGGTGAAGCGTTGACTTACGACGATGTGCTGTTGATCCCTGCCTACTCTGAAATCCTTCCCAGAGATACCGACACTTCTACTTTACTGACCAAAAATATTCAATTGAATATTCCACTCGTATCCGCTGCTATGGATACCGTTACGGAATACGAAATGGCTATTGCCATGGCGCATGAAGGGGGACTTGGATTCATCCACAAAAATATGTCCATCGAAAAACAAGCCGATCAAGTACGCCGTGTTAAACGGTCGGAAAGCGGTATGATTATGGACCCTATTACTCTTTCTGAAACGGCCCTATTAAAAGATGCTTTACAAATCATGAAAGATTTCAAAGTGGGGGGCATTCCTATCGTCGATAAAAACAATAAACTCGTAGGTATTTTAACCAACCGCGATTTACGTTTCCAAAAAAATGTAAACAAAGCGGTAAACAAAATCATGACTTCGGATAATTTAATTACAGCTTTGGAAGGCATCGATTTAGTGAAAGCGGAAGAAATATTACAGAAATACAAAATAGAAAAACTACCCATAGTAGATAAACAAGGTAAACTGAAAGGGCTAATCACCTATCGGGATATTTTGAAAAAGAAAGACCGTCCTTACGCCTGTAAAGATGAGTATGGCCGCTTACGTGTCGGGGCTGCTGTAGGTGTTACACCGGATATGTTTGATCGCATTGAAGCACTGACAAAAGCCGGCGTGGATGTAGTCAGTATCGATACGGCACACGGTCACTCGAAAGGAGTAATTTCTGCCTTAAAAGAAGCGAAAAAGAAATTTAAAGGTCTGGACATCATTGCCGGAAATGTAGCTACAGCAGAAGGAGCAAAAGCCTTAGCGGAAGCCGGTGCGGATGCTGTTAAAGTAGGTATAGGGCCGGGGTCAATTTGTACAACCCGTATCATTGCCGGTGTAGGTGTGCCGCAGCTATATGCTGTATATGAAGCAGCTAAAGCCCTACAAAAATCAAAAGTACCGGTCATCGCCGATGGCGGTATTCGTTTTTCCGGTGATATCTGCAAAGCCATTGCGGCCGGTGCTAGCACGATTATGATTGGTTCGCTTATCGCGGGTACGGAAGAAGCGCCGGGCGAAGTAATTATTTACGAAGGAAGAAAATTCAAAACATATAGAGGCATGGGCTCATTAGAAGCAATGGAAGACGGCTCTAAGGACCGTTACTTCCAAGATGCGGAAGATGATATTAAAAAACTGGTACCGGAAGGTATAGTAGGTCGTGTCGCTTACAAAGGCAAAACACTTGAAATTATTTACCAATTGATTGGTGGACTTAAAGCCGGTATGGGCTATTGTGGTGCTAAAAATATTGAAGCCATGAAAAAAGCCGTCTTTGTTAAAATAACGGCTGCCGGAGTAAAAGAAAGCCATCCTCACGATGTCACCATTACCCGAGAAGCACCTAACTACAGTAGTCGGTAAGTAATCCTGCATGTCGCTCTTACACTTTAAACGGCTTTATTTTTCCCTAGCATTAATCAGTTGGATTATCCTACTGGTGAATGATGTCTTAATTATTCAACATCCGGAAAATAATTATCCTATTATTTTCTCTGACATAGCAATGAACGTACTCTTGAGTACGTTCTTTTTGTTTACGTTTCTTGGCTTTAAAATTCAAATAGGGGTTCAACGAACCGGTCAATTGACCGATATGTTGTGGCAAGTATTCCTCTTAGGTGCGGTAACTATTCCCATCACCATTATCATTAAACTAGCCGGGGATCTGTTACTCCAAAAACAATTAAGTCAAGACGCACTCTTAACCAATATATTTAACCATATCAACTTAGGCCTCATCACTATTTTTATTGCCAATAGTTTTTATGTTTGGAAAAAAATGATCCTCTTCCAAAAGAGTAATCGAACTGATATCCTTTGGCACCTATTTGAATATGCTGTTTTAATCAGTATTCTATCCAACTTTTTTTCGTTCACGATTTCGCAACAATCCTTTATTTTGGCTACCGCTCCCCTCACCGTTACTGGAATCATCTTAACGTTTAATTTGAAATGGGTGGCGTTTATGAATTATAAACAAAAGTGGCGCAGCATACTTTTATTAGCTCTTCTTATAGTTATCATTTTTACTTTTCTGGAACGCATTTACGAACACCATATCATATCCACTTTAATTATTGATCTATCCGACAACATTTTTATCCTGGCTACTATGGGTTTTATTTTAGCTAATTGTTTTGTTGCCTTATTGGTATTACTGTTTAACCTGCCGACCTCCTCTGTCTTCGAACAAAAATTCGGGGAGGTGATGTTGTTTCAAAAATTACATCAAACCTTACAATTGGGAGATAAAGAAGAAGATGTCTATTCCATATTATTAGAAAGTAGTAAAGTAACCGTAATGGCCGATGCAGCCTGGCTGGAGATTCGAGACGAAAGAAACTCCTTGAAAGATTTTTCCAGCATTCAAATAGATGAGTTTGATGTATTTGAAATCAAAAAAACACTTCGCAAAAATCAAATCAATATTCTTTCCGAACCGCAATACATAAAAAATATTCACGATTATCCCTTTGCCGATAAACTGAAACATTTATCCTATAAGTCCTTGTTGATGGTGCCCCTCACATCCAACAATCAGACACTTGGAACATTAGTATTAGCTAAAAATTTAGCCGATGGATTTGACAAAGAAATGGTGGATATCATCTTTACCTTTGTCAGTCAAGCTTCCATCGCTATTAAAAACTTCCGTCTCATGTCGGAGGCGATACAAACCGAGCGATACAAAGAGGAAATAAAAATTGCCAAAGAGGTACAGAAGAGTTTAATCCCGTCAGACCTCAACATACATCCTCTCATTCAGATGAACGCCTTTTCTAAAGGTGCAGCCGACGTGGGAGGGGATTATTACGATGTCTTCCGAATTTCGGATGAGGTCTGCATCGTAGTTATCGGTGACGTATCCGGACACGGGACCAGTGCCGCCTTTACGATGGCACAAATGAAAGGTATCTTCCATTCGTTGGTACATATGAACCTAAGTCCTGAAGTGTTTATGTCACATGCCAACTTGGCCTTGTCTAAGTGCTTAGAAAAAAAGATTTTTATTACCCTTAGTTACTTTATTCTATATCCAAAAATTCAAAAGATAGAATACGCTCGAGCCGGCCACTGCCCGGCGCTTCTACTCCATAACAGTACTGGTAATCTGAGTGTTTTAGATGGAAAAGGACTTGGATTAGGCCTTACTCGAAACCAAAGTTATTCGTCTTTTATTCATAAGTATGAATTGCACTATTCCACCGGAGATGCATTGATACTCTACACTGATGGGTTAGTGGAAGCACACAATACGTCGAGGGAAGAATACGGGTACGACCGTCTGAAACGCTTGATTGTAGAGCATAGCCAAGCTTCTGCAAAAGAAATGAACGATGTTATTATTGAAGATGTTCAATTATTTATGGGAACGACACAATTCGAAGACGATTGTACTTTACTTGTTCTTCGATTTGTTTAAAATGTGACAACTTTAGCTTAACTTATATCGTAAACAACTATCACTATGCATATAAACACCTCCAAAGAACAGGAGTATTATAGGATAGCCATTGAAGGAGACCTGGACGCCAGTTCTAGTATTCAACTAGACGAGGCTATAGCCGCAGCTCGAGCCAATGGAGAACACAAAATAATCGTGGATTGTCAAGAGTTACACTACATATCTTCCGCCGGTCTCGGTGTATTCATGTCGTATATTCAAGATTTTCAAAACGATGGTTGCTCCATGGTCTTATGCCACATGAGTGAAAAAGTAAAACAAGTATTTGCCATACTTGGATTGGACGAATTAATTAAAATTGTTCCCGGAATAGACGAAGCAAAAGCTGTATTGGCCTAATGGCACACAAATTTATCATCGAACGAAATACTCAAAATTTAAAAGCAGTTCGCGATTTTGTGAATCGGACACTGACCTCTATGTCTGTTCCCGATAGTGACATTGCCATGATGGTTTTAGCAGTTGATGAAGTATGTGCTAATCGAATGTTGCATTCGCCTACTCGTGTCATGCCGAATGATATTGAATTAGAAATCAAAAACGATCAAGGTAAACTCACGTTTGTTATTCGCGATACCGGTGATTTATATGACATTAACGCGCACCATGAGCCGGATATCAAACAACTGATTGCGGATAAACGTAAAGGTGGTATAGGTCTATTATTAGTGAAAAAAATCATGGATACGATAGAAATATCCCGTTCGGAGCCTTATACCGTACTTTTATTGCATAAAAGTGTCAATATGGCCTAATCTATTTTTTTAGCGCCAAAAAAATCATTATTTTGTACTGCTTATACCATTCCCCTTGGGGAGTCGTTACTAGTTTGTATCATTAACTCGATTCATCCATCAGTAAACCGTACTATGTTTTCTATCCGTTTGTACCCGGCACTTAGCATTGCCATCGCTTTAACTTTTCATTTAGGTTGTATTTCAGAAAAGAAAACGTCTTCATCCAAAACACCTGTAGACTCTACCATAGCAACCGTTGGAAAAGAAATCATCACCACTCCGGAGTTTAAATATGTTTACAATAAAACAAACAGTAAAAATCCGGATGCTTATACCAAAGAAAGTTTACAAGACTACATGGACTTGTACTTGAAATTCAAATTAAAAGTACATGCGGCTAAAGCACTGGGCATGGATACCACCGACGGATTTAAACGTGAATTTGAAGGATTTCGCAAGCAATTGGCTGCTCCTTACTTAGTTGAAAAACAAGTAACCGACATGATGATCCGCCAAGCCTATGATCGTATGAAAGAAGAAATTCGCGCTTCGCATATTCTCATATTATGTAAACCGGATGCGGACCCAAAAGACACCCTCATCGCCTATGGAAAAATAAAAGCTTTACGCGATAAAATCGTAAAAGGGGAATCCTTTGATCTACTGGCAGCTCAATCCAGCGAAGATCCTTCCGCTAAATCCAACAAAGGTGATTTAGGTTATTTCACTTCTTTACGGATGGTATATGAATTTGAAAACGCCGCCTATACTACTGCGGTAGGTCAAGTATCCGGAATATTCCGCACTAAGTTTGGTTACCATATTTTAAAAGTAGTAGACCGCAGACCTTCTCAAGGACAAGTACACGCTGCTCACATCATGGTTCGATACAATCAAGGTATGAATCCGGAAGATTCCATCATCGCGAAAGGTAAAATAGATGAAATCTATCAAAAAGTAAAATCCGGTGAAGATTGGGCTATGCTATGTCTAGAGTTTTCAGAAGATCCCAATACCCGCGCTAAAAGTGGTGAACTCAACTGGTTCTCTACCGGAAAACTCAACAGCCCTTCGTTTGAAGAAGCAACCTTCAAGTTAAAAAACATTGGCGATGTATCCGCTCCGGTACAGACAGCCTATGGATGGCACATCATCAAATTATTAGACCGCAAACCTTTAGCCCCATTTGAAGAAGTGGAAGCCAGCCTTCGTGCTAAAGTAACCA
Source organism: Cytophagaceae bacterium (assembly GCA_025455005.1). Taxonomy (GTDB): domain Bacteria; phylum Bacteroidota; class Bacteroidia; order Cytophagales; family Cytophagaceae; genus JALONH01. The sequence continues at coordinate 4,855 of JALONH010000004.1, read as the reverse complement.
AAGATTCTCGCTCAGAGATGAACAAACGCATGTTGATCGACCGATTGAAAAAAGAAAATAATTTTACCGAAAATACCAAAGCATATGCCTACGCCATAAGCAAAGCAGATTCTACGGTGCTTTTAGCCAACTGGACCTTTACCCCTTCAGAAAAAAATGCGGTGACCTTGTTCAGTATTAAAAATCAAAACTACACGATTGAAAACTTCTTTCAATATGTACGGGACAAACAACAACCGCAAACGTCTATATCTCCTAGTTCTTATTTCTCCAATTTATACAAACAATATGTAGACGAATCCATAATTGCATTTGAAGAGGCTCACCTTGCAGATAAGTACCTGGATTATCGTATGTTGTATAAAGAATATTACGAAGGCATTTTATTGTTCCAAATCATGGAGGACAACGTGTGGCAAAAGGCCATTCAAGATACAGCCGGCTTACGTAAACATTATGGACAAACGTCGTCGAAATACCAATGGAATGAACGGGCACATGCGTATATCTTTAGTGCAGCCGATAAAACCACGTTAGAAAGTATTAAAAAAGAAGCTGGTTTGTCGTACTACCCGGTGACTGATTATTCCTTTGAAAAAATGTCCTTTGAAAAAAACAAAGCGACTTTATCCGCTGCGTCTAAAAGTCAAATCACCAAACTAATCGTATTGATGGCGCGCGATACAGCATATAGTGCCCACATAACCATCAGTCGGGAAAACGGCGAAGCGCTTGCCGTGTATCAAGCTCGCAGAGACAGTTTGATAAAATTTATTGAATTCAACAGTGGTAAACTTTCCAAAATAAAAATATTGGATGGCGGCGCTCAAGTAAAGCGCAAAACAGAAGCACAACGTCTAGCCGACCGATATGCACAAATTGAATTGTTCACCTCGTCAAAAAAATCATTGGAAGCGAAGTACAACAAAACATCTACTTTAACTCTTCAAGTGCAAGAAGGCTTGTACCAACAAAAAGACAATGACCTAGTCAGTCAAGTACCCTTTGCGCCGGGTGCTTATGAATTTGAACGCAACGGCCGATTCTTCTACATCCTAATAGATCGTATGGAAGCACCAAGAGCTAAATATTTTGACGAGTGCAAAGGATTAGTTATTTCCGATTATCAAAATTACTTAGAAGCAGAATGGGTGAAAGAGTTAAAAGCTACCTATCCCATCACTGTAAACGAGTCTCAACTCAATACTTTAATCAAACAATAAGACCCCTTCATGTTGCCTTTCCTTCAAAAAGCCGCTTACCTCATTTTATTCACCACCGTTTGCTCGATACAGGCAAACGCACAGGTGGTCGATAAAATCGTAGCTAAAGTGGACAACCATATTATTTTAAAATCAGAATTAGAAATTGCCTATTTACAATTTTTAAGAAGTCCGGAAGCACAACTGTTACCGGATAAAAGTGCCATCAAATGCCGCGTATTGGAATCTCTCATCATCAATAAAATGATGTTGGCCAAAGCTGCGATGGACTCTGTGACCGTAGAACGAGAACAGGTAAACGGTGAACTGGATCGACGCATGAACTATTTTATTTCGCAATTTGGTTCAGTAGAAAAGTTGGAAAAGTATTACGACAAAACTATAGACCAACTGAAGCAAGATTTGTATGCACAAATTCGCGATCAATTGATTATTCAAAAGATGCAACAACAAATAACCAGCGCTGTTAAAATCACGCCGGGAGAAGTAGAAAAATTCTACAAAACCATTCCCAAAGATTCTTTACCCTATTTCTCATCCTCTGTAGAGGTAGGACAAATCGTACGGTATGCAGAGATTAATCGCACGGACAAATTACAATACCGTAAAAAAGCAGAAGAGATTCGTCAACGCATTCTTAGCGGAGAAGATTTTTGTCGCTTAGCTAAAAACTATTCCGACGACCCCGTGTCTGCCAAGAACTGTGGCGAGATTGGCTTCTTCAAAAAAGGAGAACTCGTTACCGAATACGAATCTGTTGCGTTACGACTAAAGCCAGGCGAAACGTCTGAAGTCATCGAAAGTCAATTTGGATTTCATATTATGCAATTAATCGAACGTAGAGGAAACGAATTTAATACCCGACATATCTTAATCCGTCCGTCTACCAGTGGTAAAGATTTAGTATATCCGGCGCAGATTTTGGATTCTGTTCGTCAACTGATTTCAATTGATTCCATTTCTTTTTCTCGTGCAGTTAAAAATTACAGTGCCGACAAAGCCACTCTTTATAGTGGCGGTATGTTTACAGACCAACAGACCGGGAGCTCACAGATACAAATGGAAGACATGGATCCCGATGTGTTTATGATTATCGATACCATGCAAGTAGGACAAATCACAGCACCTATACTATACAAAACAGCTGATGGAGATGATGCTGTTCGGATTATCTACTTGAAATCTAAAACACCCGCGCACCAAGCAAATTTAAAAGACGATTATCAAAAAATTCAGAATGCGGCTTTAGATCAAAAGAAACAAACCGCTATTGATAAATGGTTCGATAAAACGAAAAATCAAGTCTACATCGATATTGATAACGAATACAAAGATTGTCAAATTTTAATAAATCAATGAGTACATCCCCTTCATCTGAGGTTGGCTTAGCTAACCAATTGTTTGACGATTACAAACGTCTGCACCAAGAGATTTCTAAGGTAATTGTAGGGCAAGATACCATTGTACAACAGACCTTAATGGCTATTTTTTGTCAAGGGCATTGTTTATTGGTAGGTGTTCCCGGATTAGCGAAAACGTTATTGATAAATACAATTGCAACAACACTAGACATTTCTTACAAACGTATACAATTTACGCCGGACTTGATGCCATCGGATATTGTAGGGTCGGATAGTTTAGATGAAAACCGTCGCATTCACTTTGTTCCGGGGCCCATCTTTGCGAACATCGTATTAGCCGATGAGATCAACCGAACGCCGCCCAAAACACAATCTGCTTTACTCGAAGCCATGCAAGAGTATGCTGTAACGGTGGGGGGTAAACGTATGCCCTTAGAAAAACCTTTCTTTGTGTTAGCTACACAGAACCCGATAGAACAAGAAGGTACCTATCCCCTACCCGAGGCGCAGTTGGACCGATTCCTATTCAACTTGATTGTAGATTATCCAAACTATACCGATGAAATCTCGATCGTGAAAAACACGACGAGTGACTATAAGCCACAATTGAAGGCGATTCTTAATGCAGAAAAAATACAAGCCTATCAGCAGTTGGTGCGCAAAGTGCCGGTGAGTGACAATGTAGTAGAGTATGCCGTTAAGTTGGTGCACAAGACCCGTAAGGGGAGCGAGTGGGCTAGCGAGATTACGAAGAAATATATAGAATGGGGAGCGGGTCCCCGTGCATCTCAGAGTTTGATCGTAGCAGCAAAATGCCATGCCTTGTTGCAAGGTAAATACTCTCCGGATATAGAAGATGTACAACAGATCGCTTTACCGGTATTGCGCCATAGGATCGTACGTAATTTCAAAGCAGAAGCAGAAGGCATGACAACAGACCGTATCATCCAACAGTTATTGTAATAAAACAAATGGCAGTAGAGATGGAACGTAAATTTTTAGTGCATACTACTGCATGGGAAAAGCTGGCGAAGCCGGAGCCGGAGTACTTGCGCCAGGGCTATTTATCCGGAGCGGGTGGTACGACAGTACGGATAAGGACTACAGCCACACAAGCATGGATAACAATTAAAGGGAAGAGTAGTGCGAATGGGCTATCCCGGTTAGAGTATGAGTATACCCTACCGATGGAGGATGCTCGGGAGATGTTAGATGCCTTATGTGGAGAGAGTATAGAGAAGTGGCGGTATACAATACCGACGGGAGAGTTGAACTGGGAGGTAGATGTATTTTTAGGAGAAAATAAGGGTTTGATCGTAGCGGAGATAGAAGTCCGTACTGAAGAAGAAATGTTTAATATACCGGATTGGATAGCAGAAGAAGTCACCGGTGACAAGCGGTATTACAATAGTTTTTTAGCGATGAATCCCTTTACCAAGTGGTAGTTGTTAAAAGTGGGATGTTAGAGGGGTAAAATAAAACAAATAGAGTTTTTGTAGATACAAACAGTAAAGTTGGTGGCAAGACCTTGCAGGTGATAGTTATAAAGATATACACTCTGTACTTTCGTACAATCACATTTAATAACCTATACAGCGATACTTAAAAAAGCTTTATACATTTTCTCATCCTCTTGTGCAAAAACGAATCAACAGTATAATATTAGCATTCCTTTTAGTCAATATCCTATTAATAGCACGATATGCTATGGATTCGTTTGGAATTCAATGTGAACCCTGTATTGCCGGGTCCGAATGTCCTCCCTGTGAGACACCCTTTATGAGAAACATATTTACATACTTCTTTGGATTCAATGTGTTTTTATGTATTCTATACTTCATATTGAGTCGAATAAAAAAATAACGTTTCTTAGCAAATCCTTTTGTCAGCAAACATACCATATCACTACTCACAAAATCAAATGCCTATGTTTACAGTAGAACAAATACAAGCAGCGCATAGCAAAGTTAAATCGGGTGCAGACTTCCCTTCTTACATCAAAGAAATTCAATCCTTAGGTGTGACACATTATGAATCCTATGTAACAGACGGACATATAGACTATCACGGTAACCACAACCACAACGTAACCGTTCCGGCTAAGTATGACCCCATAACCATTACCAACATACCTCAAATTGAAATTTTTAAAGCTGAACTGTTAGCTCACCAACCTTTACTTTTACCTCGTAGTAAAATTCCAAGATTTCTAATTTAATATTTCCTCAAAGAGAAAGACAGAAATAGTCTGCCTTTCTTCAGTGAAGCGTT
>JALONH010000003.1 GCA_025455005.1 Cytophagaceae bacterium | reverse complement strand
AACAAATTAATACATCGTGTATTTGCCTGTGTACGAGATAATAGAAAATATGAAAATTCTTATATAAATTCACTTGCTTAACTGATAGAAATCAACGGCGAAGCATTATCTGTTACGTTTATTCCTTTTCAATTTGTGTCCATCTCCATACATGATAGAGAATTAAACTTAAAAGTAATACTTCCATACCGGCCGCATATACCATATGTAGCCACACTTCTCCTACTAAATTAAATAAGGTATAAGGAATATAAAGTACGGCTACCACTCCATTTACCCATCGATTCCATTTTTTTTCTAAAAAAACAGAAAGAAAAATCATAAGTGCTGGTATAGACACGGATACCATAGCTATGAATATAAAACTTGAAGTAATATCAAATAAATATACTTTCCCTTGTTGTACATCCTGTAACATACCGGGCATGTATAAATGAAAATAATCAACATATATATAAAAAAACATAAAACTCGTCCATAGTGCAGCTAACTTTAGTTGAATACTATCTATTCTATTCAAGGTATGGCTATTACTTTTCATATAATATCATTAAAGGTTTTCGTATACTTATAATTAAAAATTAAATCCAATATTCAATCCCGGTTCTCCCCACACAAACTTGGACCACTTATCATCCAATTGTTTAAACCCATCGGGTAATGCCGTATGATAGGCTCTATGGGTAATACACAGGGAAGGTTGAAAGAAAAATCTATCTTTACATAATTTAATATGATATCCTATACGATAGGAATTAAAAAGTTGAAAACCTGTATCTATCCGCTCACCGGATTCATCAATAAAGTATTGTAAGGTAGGCATAACATTCAAATCAGCATATAAACCTTTCCATAAAAATCTACTATACGATACTGATATTCCAAACTCTCTAACGTATCCCGGAAATTGCTCTTCCGGTTTATAATACGCATCATTAAAAAAAGGATGTATGCCATTAGGCCAAGCGTATCTCCACGTCTTAAATGATAAGGTAAGAACATCTTTTCCGGTCAGTCTATACCCTACATTAAGTTGAAAAAATTGGGGTGGATTTTTAGTATCAAAATTACCAAATAGGACAAACAAGGAGGTACCAACAAAACACTTCTTATATGTACTATCTGATTTTTTGTATTGGGCCGGAGAAGATACACTACTTCCAATTATAATTAGAAGGAATAACCAAAATCGTTTCTTTTGCATTTCTTTTCTGTTTAAGTGAAAGGATAATCCAAAAGTAGTTGGCTCCTACTGCTATAATCGTTCACTTAAGTTAAGAAATGTCGTCTTTCTTTTCTTTATCCATAATTCTGGCTCTCAACCGACTTAAAGATTGGGGTTTAATACCTAAAAAACTAGCCAGTTGATGCTGAGGAACTCGCTGAATTAAATCCGGTCGTTTTTCTATTAAGTTAAGGTAACGCTGCTCCGGAGTGGATGTTTTAAAAGCATCAAAATCGAGTATTTGTTTAGCTAATACTTCTTCTGATAACATCCTACACATAATATCAAACTTAGGAAATTGTCGATTAATATCAATCGACAATTCATCATTTGAAATAACCAATATCGAATCTTCTACGCAACTAACATAGAATTCTGATGGGGTTTTAGTGATACTGCAAGGAGGATTCAACCCTTCTAATTCGGTATAAAATGCCGTCGTTTTCTCTTCTCCTTCTATAATATAATACGTTCGAATGCATCCCTTTAACACAAAAAAATTATCTATGGTACATTGTCCCGCTTCTACTAAAATTGTTCCTTTCTTAACAGAATGAAAAATGTTTAATTCAAGTAATGCGTTCTTTTCTTCTTCTGTTAATGTGATATATCTAGAAATGAAATCAAAGAGTATGGTATGCATAGTTAAATTTCGATGAATCTAAGCGTTTATCAAAATGATATTCGATATAGTTGAATTAAATAAATATAAATCTGCACTTCATATTACTTTCATTATTCTTACCATTACCGGTGTTTAGCAGATTACCATTCTATCTTTACTTAATCTACTGCTTTTTCGCTTTACTAACAATTCTTATACGAACAATAACCTACCCCTTACTCCCGCTCCAAAAACGTCCGGTAGATACTAACGTCAACTTGTAAACTAAACCTTCCTTTTCAACAAAAAAGACCTCCCCGAAATCGAGGAGGTCTTTTACATAGTACTATCAAACTGTATGGAACGTTTAATACGCTCGTACTGTCTTACCTTCCATATAATACATATATGCTTTATTCACTACTCGATTTCCACCCGTCGTAGGGTAATCGCCGGTAAAATACCAATCTCCTATATGATTCGGACAGGCCCGATGTAAATTGTCTACCGTTTGAAATATAACTTCTATCTCTGCATTACATCCTTTGGGTGTAATAATCTCCGCTATCTTTTTACTCACTTGTTCATACGTAAATGGTCGGTACAATTCTTTTACATGGTTGACCATATTACCACTCAAATTCGCAATAGCTGCTTTGCAACGCTCGTACACATCATCCGCTAAGTTATCTTGCTTCGTCTCTTTCAATAACTCCAATGCCGCTCTGAATGCCACAAAATCTTTTACCTTTGACATGTCTATCCCATAACAATCGGGATAGCGAATCTGTGGTGCTGAAGAAACGACTATAATCTTTTTAGGTCCTAACTTATCCAACATCTTTAAAATTCCATTTTCTAAGGTTGTACCTCTTACAATGGAATCATCCATGATGACCAACTTGTCTACTCCTTTTTTAATGACATCGTACGTCGTGTCGTACAAAGTAGAGACCATCGCTTGACGGGTATCGTCGGACGTGATAAAGGAACGTAACTTCGCATCTTTAATCACCATCTTCTCGATGCGTGGTTTTAATTGCAATACTTTGTCTAATTCCGCTCCTGTAGCTCCTTCTGACACCACTTTCTTACGGTAACGGGTCAAATGCTCTTCTACACCTTCTATTAATCCTAAAAAGGATGTCTCCGCAGTATTCGGAACATAAGAGAATACGGTATTCTCTACATCATAATCTATAGCTTCTAATATTTGTGGCGTTAATAACTTACCCAACTGTTTCCGCTCTGCATAAATAGCAGGATCAGAACCTCTGGAGAAATAAATACGCTCAAAACTGCAGGACTTTTTAGGCAACTGATCGATAAACTGCTTCTCTTCGTACGAGCCGTTTCGATGTATAATCAACGCATGTCCGGGTTGAATTTCTTGAATGGCATCATATTGTATGTCAAATGCCATCTTAATAGCCGGACGCTCGGATGCCACCACCACCACTTCATCGTCTGCATAATAATACGCCGGTCGGATACCCGCCGGATCGCGCGCCACAAAAGCCGACCCATGCCCCGTAATACCCATCATCGAATACCCACCATCAAAATCTTTATTGGAACGCATTAACACACGTTGTAAATCCAATTCGTTTTCTATAATGGTGGAGATTTGACTATTGCTGTATTTATCTTTATACTTCTCGAAGAGGTATTGATTTTCTTCATCTAAAAAATGACCTATCTTCTCTAAAACTGTTACTGTATCTACTTTTTCTTTGGGATGCTGACCTAACTCGATTAACTTGTTAAACAGCTCATCCACGTTGGTCATATTAAAATTCCCGGCAACGACTAGATTCCGAGAGCGCCAGTTGTTTTGACGTAAAAATGGATGACAATTTTCGATTTCATTCGCCCCATGTGTCCCATACCGTAAATGCCCCATCAATACTTCGCCCGTGAAAGCTATGTTTTCCAACAACCACTGAGCATCGTTGATTTTATCTTTGTTATCGCGTAAAGCTTTTCTGTATTTCTTATTTACTTTTTCAAAAATTTCCGCAATAGGTGAGGGATCTACGGAACGGTATCGAGATATGTACCGTGTTCCTTGTGGTACATCCAACTTAATTACTGCAATCCCTGCTCCATCCTGCCCACGGTTGTATTGTTTTTCCATCAAGGTATACAGTCGGTTGACTGCATAGTAAGGATGTCCATACTTTTCTATATAATAAGAAAAGGGTTTTCGGAGGCGGATTAGTGCAATACCGCACTCATGCTTGATGGCGTCACTCATACCAATGTTGTTTAAATAAACGCTACTATTACTCGTAACCAATTGGATAACCATTCCGGTTGGAAAAAGATTCCCAAAGGAAGGATACTAATTAAAATTACAAATAAAACAGTGGAACCGGATATAGATGTAAGGATTGTTTTCTTTTCAGATGCTTTAAAAAATAAAGCGTACGGAATCTTCAAATAATAGTATAAAGAGACCAATGTAGCCGCCACTGCCGTTAATAGGAGTATCAAATAGAGGATTTCATCTTGTTCCAAATAAGAGGACCAAAGGGTTGTCATAATATACACTTTTGAATAAAACCCGGCGGTTGGTGGCAAACCTATTAAATTTGCCATAGATAAAACAAATATAACACTCCCTATAGGCTCTTTTTTACCTAATCCGTTAAAGTTATCCACCTCTTTTGCTTGATACTTACTCTCAAAATAGTCCAAAATCATCAGTGCTGCCGGCAAGGAAAATAAGTATACAATCAAATAAAACAATAAGGATAATTGTGCTTGGTCGCCCGTCATCACCAACGTACAAGCCATAAAACCGGTTTGTGCCACGCCACTCCAGGCTACCCATCGCTTCACATTCGACTGATGTAAGGCTGCCGTATTCCCTACGATGATCGTTGCCAATACTAATAATGAAAGCCCCCCTACAAATACATCAATCGCTCCAAATAAGGCCGCCCACTGTAATAAAATGGGAAAGACGGCCATCTTCGGTAATAAGGCAATAATTTGAATAATACTCCAATCGCTTCCTTGATACACATCCGGTGTCCATGGGTGAAATGGAAATAAACTTATTTTAAATAATAATCCTGAAAAAAATAAAGTTAAGACCAACCACTTAAATGGAAAACTGCTTTCCAAAAATTGTGTTGCCCAATCCGGATGAAAGATATGTATGCCCGCTGTTGGATATAATAAGGATAATGCAAATAATGTTATAGCCGTAGTAAACGCGCCATAAAGTAAGTATTTAATGGCCGCCTCTCCGGAAGCAGCTGTAATTCGAGCTGCTACAAGGATATAGGAAGCAATCGACATTAATTCAATACCTAACAACAAAGGCATAGCATGATAAGAACTAATGCTAATAAGTCCTCCGGCTATAATAGCTAATAATAATAAATATGTTTCTCCTCTGTTTTTCCAATAGACTCCCATAGGCGAAAGGTAAAGGTATACCGCACTCAGGGCTCCTAATAATAAAATCAATACTCGAACAAATAAGGTAAAAGGTGTTCGATGAAACAAATGTTGGAAATAAACCACTTCTTGAAAGGAAGTACGGTCAAAGAGTTGTTGTAACTCCTCTCCTGCTCCATAAAAGGCTACCGCCACGGTAAGGACAACACTCCACAAGGCTTTATCCTTCAATTGTATCATATCAATGAGCATCAACACTAAAAATGCTATGACAAGGGCTATTTCTGTAACCGCGTAAGGAAAGCTTTGGATTATATGTTGAATGACGTCGTAAATCACCGGAAGATTTTTTTATTGTATGGATTGTTGAAGAAACTGTACCCACGTTTGCATCCATGGCCCTATCGTATCTAATAATACGGAAGGTAGAACACCAAATAAAATAACAAGACCGCACAATAGGTATGTAACTACTTTTTCCATTAAGGTTAAATCTTGTAAGGTATGCGCGTCAACAGAGGTATGCACTGAAAACTTTCCAAAAAACATACGTTGTAATGTCCATAGATAGTAACCCGCCGTCACTACTAATCCTATAGTAGCTACTATCGTTACCCCTATAGGTATCGTACTGTATACTTGGGAGGCTTGAAACGCTCCAATCAATACTAAAATTTCTGCTATGAATCCGGACATACCGGGTAATCCTAAAGAAGCAAAAAATGCGATGGTCACCACTACGGTAAACGCCGGCATTTTATTTAACAATCCTTTATAATGCGCGATACTTCGATCATGTGTTCGTTCATATAAAATCCCCACCAAAATAAACAACAATGCCGAAATCAATCCATGACTAAACAATTGGTATACCGCTCCACTTATCCCTTCTACTGTACCGGATGCTATTCCTAATAAAACAAAGCCCATGTGAGATACAGATGAATACGCAATCATCTTTTTTAAATCATCTTGTGCTAAGGCAACATAGGCTGCATAGACGATACTCACCACTCCTATTATGGCTATTACAGTTGACGCTTGCATTGCCTCTACAGGAAAGATAGGCCAAACGATACGAATCAATCCATATCCCCCTATTTTTAACAGTATCCCGGCTAATACTACGGATACTGCAGTAGGGGCTTCTACGTGAGCATCGGGTAACCACGTGTGAAAAGGAATAGCCGGTAGTTTAATGATAAATCCTATCAATAAAGCGATAAACACCCACATACGAGCTGAAATACCCAACCATTGAGTAGTAGAAGCAGGATCCAACCAGGAACCGGGAACTATATTAGTAGGTTTGGTTACATCTTGTATCGACAAACTCCGAACCATATCACTTGTTGTTATGGTTTTATCCATCACGGCTTGTTGTATACTTTGTACCGTTATATCGGAATGCCCGGATAGTCTTACCATTTCTGTAGGCGAATAGGTAGAGGCATATAAAATGATAAAAGAAACTAGTATTAATAACGAACCTACTAGTGTATAAATAAAAAACTTGATCGCTGCATACTCTTTGTTTACGCCACCCCAAATTCCTATTAGAAAATACATAGGTAATAACATGAACTCAAAAAATAAGAAAAACAAAAACAAATCTTGGGCTACGAAACAACCGGGAATAGAGATACATAATAACAAATACAACGCATAATACCCTTTCTCTTGGAATTGAATCGTATGGGAAACCAAAGCTCCTACAAATAACACAATACTACTTAATAGCAATAAAGAAATAGTCAAACCATCCACTGCTACAAAATAATTTACCGATAAATAACCAAGTTGCCCAAGTGGTAACGTAAACCAAGGATGAAAATCTTTGTATACAAAAGAATCGGAAGTGTGTAAAGGAAAATACTCCGGAACCATTTGAATAAACAGTAGTACTGCGATTATCAATTGTATCGCAGTAGTCACAATGGTTATAGTTCGCAGTGTCCCCGGTTGATGGTATTTCCCTACTAATAATACCAGTAAACTGAGTAAGGGTAGCCACAATAATATCGTTAATCCAAATGATTCCATAATACTTGATTAATGTAATTGGCGTAAATACCACCAAAACATAAGAGCTAATACAATTAATGTTGTGCTAATATACGATTGAACTTGTCCTTGTATCAAGGATCTGAAACTAGAACCTACTATTCGTATCAAGAAAACGATTCCTTTCAATACACCTTCTATAAGGAATCGATCGATGGCATACACGATATGCGCAAGCAATACGGCAAGGTAAGCTTGTGCATTCACCCACATGTCTATTATTTTATCTAAATACGTAAGCCCTCTAGCGATAAGGAACGAAGGTATAATGAATACAAATTGTACGGCCTTTTCTATACCATAATTTTGTTGTACAAACGTCCAAAACCAATACTGTTTCCAATTATACAACTGTTCTTTAGACGCCATACTCCACGCCAACAGTACACCGATAAGGGTTATCGAAATCGATGCAATCGGTAAATATATTGAAGTACTCCCCCCTACTATTGGAAGTGGCGCTTTCATCCAATGGATGTCTGACGCATGAAACGGATGAAAGGATACAAAAAAACTGAGCGTGGTGCAGGCTAATACAATTAAAGGTATGTTAATCAACCAATGGTTTTCTTTTATTTTGCGTTGCTCTTCTTTACAACTCGGATATAAAGCAGCTAATCGAAAATCACCTAAGAACATCCAATACAGTTGTCGTGTCATATAATAAGCCGTAATACCTACTGTGGTCAAGGCCATTCCAAAGGGTATTGAATACGTTGGATTTTGTAGCAAAGAAGCCAATATCGTTTCCTTGGATAAAAATCCGGTGAAAAATGGAATTCCAATTAATGCCGCATAACAAGCCACATAGGCGTAAAAGGCAATAGGCATCGTTTTTCTAAAACCTCCCATCAAACGAATATCTAAGGTATCCACCTCCAGATAGATTTTATTCTTAAATGAATTTTGTTGGATGTGGTGCATGGTATGGATAACCGCACCGACGGATAAAAACAAACCGGCTTTAAAAAACGCATGTGTACCCAAATGAAAATAAGCCGCACTTGTATTACCGGTTCCTATAGCCATCATCATATACCCTATTTGTGATACGGTAGAAAAGGCTAATATCTTTTTACTGTCGTAACAACGAATCGCTTGAATGGCAGCTAACAAAGCTGTAATAGCGCCTGTCCATACTAACACCCAGCGCATTTGTTCGACCAATAAAAAATCACACTTAATCAACACGAGTATACCGGCGGCTACCATAGTAGCGGCGTGTAGTAACGCGGATACCGGAGTAGGCCCCTCCATGGCATCGGGTAACCAAACGTAAAAAGGGAACTGTGCGGATTTCCCAAAGGTGCTCAACACCAATAGAACCGCAATCGATATCGCAATACCGGTGGGTACTAGTATAGAAGAGGAGGAAATCAAAGTCCTCAATAAAGTTAATTCTGTAGTACCATAATACGTGAAGATCAGTCCTAGTGCAATAACAAAGGCCGTATCAGCTGCTTTATTGTATAAAAAAGCTTTTTTGGCTGCCGCCGCTGCTTCCTTTTTTTGATACCAAAACCCTATCAATAAATAGGACGCTAAACCTACCAACTCCCAAAATATAAATATATTAAATAACGAATCACTTAGTATGATTCCTATCATAGCAGAAATAAACAAGGCCAAATACGGAAAGAACTTGGAATGATTCCGTCGGTCCTTCATGTACTCCATAGAATACAAATGGACCATTAAAGCAATCGCCGTAACGACTACCAACATAGAAGTCGTAAACGAAGAGAGTACCATTCCACTGGTCATGTGTAAGGTCCCCATCGAAAACCACGACCATCGTGCGATTATTGGAACATCTACAGAAAGATGTACATACAAGGACAGTATAAACATAAGTCCTACCACCGATGTGGCCAACCAAGACCTCCACGACGTAGAAATATGTTTACCGGTAAAAAACAAAATAACAAATGTTAGTACCGGTAAAAAGAAAATAGTTAAGGCTACACTGTGTAAAAAGTGTGCCGGAAGGAGCATCGGATCGGTATGTTGAAGGGGATTCAAAACTCTTTCAATTTTTTTAGTTCCATTAAATCTACTGAACCGGCCTTTTTAAATAAAACCATTATGATAGCTAACGCAACAACTGCTTCACAAGCAGCTATAACAATAATTAAAAGGGTCATCATTTGCCCGGAAAGTTTTATATAATCCCCTTGTGATGCCCCCACGAAATTAATCGATGCTGCATTTAATATAAGTTCAATTCCCATTAACACAAATAATACATTCCTGCGCACCAGTACTATCGTGGTTCCTATGGCAAACAATACTGCTCCTACTATAAAGTATAAGGTGATAGGAATCATACTTGTTCTCCTTTCGATTTATCTTCTTGTACTAACGTACTACCAATCCAACCCGCACCGATTAACACGACCAACAACAAAAATCCTATCCATTCAAAAATAGGTAAATACTCCGTCAACCAAAGCATACCGGTTACCTCCACTTTTGATGCATGTTGATAGGGGTCGTCTATCATTGGCAATAAGGGTAACGCTTGTACGAGCAACACTAAAACGAAAAGCAAGGGAATAAGAATAAAGACAGATTTTTTATGCGGAATAGATTCTTGATAACGCTTCGGCGATTGATAGGTATACATCACGCCAAATAAGGTAAGAACTAACACGCCTCCGATATAGACGATTATCTGAATGACACCCAACACATCGGCTCCGGCTAAAACAAATAGAGCCGCTACGCCTAACAACGAACTTAACAGTGCAGTAACAGCATACATGACATTGCGCGTAAACAATATGACAACTGCAGAACCAATTGTTTGAACGGAGAAGAAGATAAAAAAGAACAAGATGTTAGACATTAGAACCTCCTTCTGTATCTGTTTGTGTAGGTGGTTTGGGTATACTCGGTTTTATTATAGGTTTACCCATTACCGGTTTATTAACCGCTGGTTTAGGAGGAGTAGAAGGTGGTGTATCCGATGATGCAGCAGACTCTGATGCCGGTGGAACAACATCGGTTGTAGATGGTGGCACCGGTTTGCCTATAACCGGTTTCCCCATCACCGGTTTGCTTACACTTGGTTTTGTAACGGCTGAAGGGGCCTCTGTATCGGAAGTAGAAGCCGAAGCCTTTGCAGCGGCGGCGGCAGCTTTTTTTGCTTTTTCTATTTCTTGCAGTTCCGCCACTTCCTTTCGTTTTATTGCTGCTTCTTCCGGACTTAACTCTGCAAAAGGGAACACCAACTCGCGAACATCATATACACTGAAATCATATTCTTTGGTCATCGTTAGGCATTCGGTTGGACATACTGTTGTACAAAGACCGCAGTACATACACTTAGCCATATCGATATTAAACGTAGCGGCATAGATACGTTTAGTACTTCCATCCGATGTTTTTCCAATTTCAACCGGTGATTTAATAGGATCAATTTCTATACAATTAACCGGACAAATCTTAGCACACAAATCACACACAATACAATCCGATATTTCGTTGTGCAATTGATACCTTCCATGATCGGGCAACGGTATCGATTCGTGCGGGTATTCTGTAGTTACGATTCCTTCCGGTTGCTTAAAATACGCGTCCGACATGACACCTACCGGTGCACGGCGATTACCTGCTTGAAATAAGTGTTTAAACGTAAGGCGCAAACCTTCCTTCAACGACTGTATCGTTTGAAACAACAAGGTGATAGGATGTACGGAAGTCTTTTTCATTGTTTAAGCCAATATACCCAGTAGGCACTACATAAAACCATGACCAACGAAATAGGAAGTAATACTTTCCAACATAATAGCATTAATTGGTCTACTCGTAAACGAGGATAGGTCCAACGCATCATCATTTGCAAAAATACAATACCAAAGGCTTTGCTCACCAGCCAAAAGAATCCCCAAGCATTCGAAGACCAATGACCAAGCGTACCGGATGTCCAATCACACAATGCTACAGCACCAATATTAGGAAAAGGAGTATTCGTACCTCCTAAAAATAGAACGACTAACAATAAAGAAACCAATAACATCATGGCATATTCTGCCAAGAATAAAATAGCAAATCGAAATCCGGAATACTCCGTATGAAAACCGGATACTAATTCAGATTCTCCCTCCGGTATATCAAATGGTGCACGATTACATTCTGCTAACGAAGCAATAAAAAAAATACACATCGATACGATTAAAAATGGATAACGTATAATGTTCCAAGTAAAGATTCCTCCGATTGCTTTTGCGTCTTTCATCGTCCAGTCTCCCCAAGGGAAATAGGTTGTATCGGATAGCAGGGTGACATGAGCATGTTGTTGGAAGTTGATATACTCTAAGTTTAACGTACCGGATAATAAGACAACGGATAAAACAGCTAAGGTTAACGGTAATTCGTAAGAAACGATTTGAGCAATACCCCGAAGGGCACCTAGTATAGAAAATTTATTATTGGACGACCAACCGGCGATGAACACGCCCAAAACATCTATCGAAACAATAGATAATAAAAAGAATACACCCACATTTATAGGAGCACCAATAAGTTCCGGGGCAAGAGGCATACACGCAAAACCCGTAAACACTGCTGTGAAAATAATGATAGGAGCTGCTTTAAACAACCACAAGTGTGCCCCATACGGAACAATATCTTCTTTTTGTAAAAGCTTTATTAAATCAGCAACCGTCTGAAGCAATCCATAGGGTCCTGTTTCCATAGGACCTAATCGGTCTTGTACAAATGCTGACACTTTGCGTTCTGCATAGATGACAAAAACCGCATAACTTAGGATAAGAGCAAGTCCAATACTTAAGGCTAACATTCGTACGAAATTAATACAAAACATTTGTATTCGCACTAAAAAAAGTAGTATTTAAAATTCTATAATCCCAATAAAATCAGTAGAGTTACGGGGTTATTCCCATAATGGATAATGTTCCAATTCTACTTCCGTTTGGAAGAATAGTTTGGTCGATTCCACAAATGATCGTGTGTAATCCGAAACATAAAATTTATGCTCTGTGGTGAGTTGATCCGACAATAGATTATTCTTTTGTAAATATTCTTTCACATAAGCGGCTACAATACCCGAACTATCTAAAATGGGTATATGATGACTATAATAGGCACTGATTGATTCCTTGATTAACGGGTAATGAGTACAACCTAGAATAAGCGCTTCAATACCTTCTAGGGTTTTATCTTGTAAATAGGTAGTGATAATGGTTTGGGAAACGTCATTATTAAAGAATCCTTCTTCTACCATGGGGGCTAATAAAGGAGTAGCCAAGGATTGAAGTTGTATAGAAGCCTCTAACTTGTCCACCTTTCGTTGGTATACATTAGACGCAATCGTCCGTTTGGTCCCTATCAGACCTACCCTTTTACCGGAAAAATGCTCTCCAACGTACTGCACCATAGGATCAATAACATTCATCACCTTTGCTCTGGAGGCCGTATATTCTTTTAAAAGTTGATACGCCGCTGCAGAAGCAGAATTACAAGCAATTAAAATTACTTTACACTGGTGCTTAAGCAACACATCAGAAATTTTAATCGCATACGATTGAATAGCTGCGGTAGATTTATCACCATAAGGTAAATGTGCTGTATCGCCAAAATACACGATACGTTCTTTGGGTAACAATTCAGCTACTGCTTTCGCAACTGTTAAACCACCGATACCACTGTCAAATATACCTATAGGTCGTTGTGCTTCTGTCATGCTTTTTTAGTATTTACAGTATTCATTGCTCTTTCCGCACCTATCGTAATGGCGGCTTGTATACCCTCCATAGCTCGCTGAAGTACAGCCTCCATCGTTTCTTTTTCCGTTGCGGAAAAAGGGGATAAAACATACTCCGCTTGTTTTCCTTTCGGGAAATCACTCCCTACTCCCATGCGTAACCTTACATATTGGTTGGTTTGAACTGTTTGTTCAATGTGTGTTAATCCATTATGTCCACCGGCAGAGCCTTGTGTTCGCATGCGTAAGGTTCCAAAAGGCAATGCAATATCGTCTGTAACTACAATTAAATTGGAAATCGGTATTTTCGTTTCCTGTAACCAATATTGAACCGCTTTCCCACTTAAATTCATAAACGTTGTTGGTTTAACCAAGTATACCGTCCTACCTTTAAATTTAAGGGATGCCACCAGTGCATGTCGTTTTAACTCAAACGTACTATTGGCTGCTTTAGCCCAAGCATCTAAGACCATAAACCCAATATTATGGCGGGTTTCATGGTATTCATCTCCAATATTTCCTAAGCCTACAATAAGATAATTCATTTATCCATGTCGTTTAGTTCAAAACCGAACCGGTTATGATGCATTAACAGAATTGTTTAACTTAAAATATATAATCATGTAAACCCGTTAGGTCTATTCCCCCTTCACAAAACGACATTGATTCCTATACACTAAGGTACTAGATTAATCTTTTAAATAAAAAATCCCGATGCTGGTGCACCGGGATTCTAAAGTACATTGGATACAATTTAATATACTTTTATTGAAGCTTATATTATTTTTTAGCTGACGACTCTTCTTGCTTCAATGCACGAGTAGTTACAACAGAAGCTACCGGAATTGCCTTCGCATTTAGAATAACATAATTCGCAGTTTTAATATCCGCTACCTTAACGGATTTTCCAATTTCTAAAGTAGAAATATCTACTTGAATGGCATCCGGAAGATTTTTAGGTAGGGCTTTTACAGATAGGGTTTTTACCTTTTGAATAAATTTACCCCCTTTAACCACACCCGGAGAAGTACCTACGAATTCTAAAGGAATATTCATTTTAACCTCTTTATCGTCTTTCAATAATAAGAAGTCAACATGTAACAACATTTCATTTACCGGATGGAATTGTGCTTCTTGAAGTATACACTTATATTGTTTTCCTTCTAAGTTTAATAAAACGGTACACGCAACACCAGTATATATTATATCACGGAATAAGAACATCGGTACATGAAAATGTAACTGCTCTTCGCCGCCGTATAGTACACAAGGAACATTCGCTTCCAAACGTAAATCTTTGGAATCCCTTTTACCGAGATTTGCTCTTTTATACCCTATAATCTCTACTTGTTTCATAATTGGATTTGTTTATGTGAAATTAAATAAATAACGAACTAATAGAACCGCCAATCTGTATTTGCTTAATCGCTTCTGCAAATAATGGACCTACGGACAATACTTTTATTTTAGATGTTTCTTGTTTCAATGGAATGGTATCTGTAACAATCATTTCAGTAAGTACCGATTGTTCTATATTCTCATAAGCCTTACCGGATAAAATAGGGTGTGTACATATCGCACGAACACTTTTTGCTCCTTTATCCATGATAACTTGAGCGGCTTTTGTAATAGTTCCGCCGGTATCAATTAAATCATCTACTAATACTACATCTGCACCTTCTACATTACCGATTAATTGCATGGAAGCAATTTCATTGGCACGTACTCGGTGTTTATCGCATACCACTAACTCCGCTTTTAAATGCTTGGCAAATTCACGAGCTCTTTTCACCCCCCCTACATCCGGAGATGCTATAATTAAATTATTGGTTGGTATGTTTTTTAAATAGGGGATAAAGATAGCCGAACCATCTAAGTGGTCTACCGGAAAGTCAAAAAAACCTTGGATTTGACCGGCATGTAAATCACAGGTCATTAAACGATCTACTCCGGCTGCCGTCAGTAAATTGGCTACTAATTTTGCTGCAATCGGAACTCTTGGTTTGTCTTTACGATCCTGACGAGCATATCCAAAATAAGGTATTATGGCCGCTACTTCTCCTGCTGATGCACGTTTAGCAGCATCAGCCATCAACAATAATTCCATTAAATTATCTGCTGAAGGGAAAGTAGATTGGATAATATAAACATCATGTCCTCGAATAGATTCATCATAACTTACCGTCATTTCACCATCACTGAAACGAGTACTGGTTATATTACCAAGCGGCTTATCACCATAAGACTCAGCAATACGCTCTGCTAAATAGCGAGAGTTGGTTCCGGAAAATAACTTCAGTTTGGACATATCTTGATGAATTGTCTATAAAACAACAAGAAGATTTAGCCCCTTTTCAGGACTAAATCTTCCGTTTTTGTTGTCCGACTAGGGCTCGAACCTAGACTCTTCTGAACCAAAATCAGACGTGTTGCCAGTTACACCATCGGACAATCTAGAGGACTTTGAAAGTCATCCATGTTTTGGGACTGCAAATATAGTAGAAATGATATCAGTCACAAAATCAAAATCTATCTTTTTTCCACTTTTATACCGTTTTTACTGCATTATTTTCCGCGGATTTGCTTTTCTACCAAATTCCAATCGTCCGCACTTAAATCCAATAAGGTGTTAAACTCTCCGGCCCCCTGCAACCACTCTCCCCCGTCTATAGTTACAATTTCCCCATTTATATACTCCGAATAATCTGATAATAAATACGTTACTAAATTCATGAGTTCCTCGTGGCGACCAAACCGACCGGTAGGTATTCGATTTTCCGGGTTCAATTTTGAAGCAACAAATTCCGGAAACAACCTGGACCAAGCGCCTTCTGTAGGGAAAGGGCCGGGTGCAATAGCATTGAGGCGAATACCATATCTTCCCCACTCCACTGCTAACGATTTTGTTAATGCCACAATACCGGCTTTTGCGGTAGCAGAGGGTACCACAAATGCCGAACCCGTAGTCGCATAGGTAGTGACGATACTTAAAATCGTCGCCTTCTGACCAACCTCAATCCAATGTTTCCCAAAGGTCAACACCCCATTGTAGGTCCCTTTTAACACAATATCCACTATAATATCAAATGCTTTAGTAGACAAACGCTCAGTAGGTGAAATAAAATTTCCGGCAGCATTGTTCACCAAAATATCCACCTTTGAAAACTGTTCCAGTGTATAGGCTAGTAATAGCTCCATTTGTTTGCTATCCCGCACATCACAAACACAATATGTTATGTCAGCTCCGGTTAATTCCTTGAGTTCTTGAACAGTAGCCCGCAACACTTCCTCTTTTCTACTGGTAATGAGAACTTTGGCTCCTAATTGCAAGCAGGCTTGTGCCATACTCTTTCCTAAACCCGTTCCTCCCCCGGTGATGACCACCACCTTGTTTTGAAGGGATTCAGACGATAACATTAATGGAAATACTGTACCCATCGGTTAAAAATTAATAATCAATATCTTGCTTTTGTAACAACAAACATAAATAAAAGTTGTGTGTAAAATATGAAGATTACTTTCTATTTTTACTCGAATTTATTAGAACCATGAAAAACCGTATCCTTTTCTTTTCAAGCCTGCTGCTAAGTATTGTATTCCTAAATGGCTGTATCGTTTCTAAAAAAAAATACGATGATATGACCCGTTTAAAATCGGCGTTAGAAGCAGATAAAGCGTCTTGTGATGAATCCTTGGAGAAATTAAAACTCGACTATGCTGCTCTTCAAAAAGAAGTGGACAGTTTGAAAACACTTTCAAATCAATTAATAAAAGACACAACAGACTTAAATCTGGCTCTACGTAAAACACAGACAGATTTTGATAATTTAAATTCTACCTACCAAAGACTCTTAAATACTCACACAAAAATTATTAACTATAACGCAGCGGAATTAGAAAAATTAAATAAAGACTTATCAAAGCGGGAGTTGGAAGTAAAAAACCTACAATCGAATCTAGTTGAACGGGAAAAAAGAGTAAAAGAATTAGAAACCATTATCGCAGAAAAAGAAAAAGCGGTTACGGAATTACGAAATAAAGTAGCCTCTGCCCTTTTATCTTATAAGGATACCGACTTGACGATTGAAATGAAAGATGGGAAAATATATGTATCCTTAGCTGAACAATTACTCTTTAAATCGGGATCCACGGATGTAGATCCAAAAGGTCAAGAAGCATTAAAAAAATTAGCGGCGGTTCTGAAAGAACAAAAAGACATAACCATAATGGTAGAAGGTCATACGGATGATGTGCCTATGGCAAAAGGAACTGCGGGAATAAAAGACAACTGGGATTTAAGTGTTTTACGAGCTACCTCTATCACTCGAATTTTAGTATCTGCCGGAGTAGACCCCAAACATATTGTACCGGCTGGACACGGAGAATTTATACCGGTTGCCAACGGCAAAACAGAAGATGCCCGCCGTAAAAATAGACGTACAGAAATCATCATCACACCGAATCTTCAAGAATTATATAAGCTATTGGAATTAAATTAACATTAAAGGGGAAAAAATAGTATCACTTAAACCCTATTCGTATGATCGAACAATTGATTCAAATGGCTGGCCAACAGTTGGCCCCCCAATTACAACAATTCGGAATATCGGAAGCCCAGGTGTCAGGTATTTTGGAACAAGCAAAACAATCGTTTAGCCAAGGCATCAAATCGGAAGCCGGTGCCGGTAATTTTGCAGGACTATTAGACGTATTTAATGGCGGGAATGCTGCTGCCGGTAATAACATAGCCTCTTCTATTTCATCTGACTTTGTTGGAAATTTAGTTTCCAAACTCGGACTAAGCCCTGCAGTTGCTTCCAGTGTTTCTGGGATGATTATCCCGCTGATTATGCAAAAATTTTCCGGATCTGAAACCGGTACGGCTCAAGATGCCGGTGATTTAATGTCTAAACTTGGGATGGATAACGATGACATGATTTCCGGCGCTTTAAAAGGTTTCTTAGGAGGAAATAAAGATGCCGAAGATTTATTAGGAGGCATTTCAAAATTATTTTAACATGAACCAAAGGCTCTCCATTTTAAGTAGAGCCTTTATATTTTAATTCCAAATGAATTTCAATCAACTTATAGAGCAATTTATAGGAGCACCGTTTAAAGTCAAATTTTCTATAATTGCTTTAATCTTAATGAGTATCCTTCCTTTTCTAAGTACATTAGGTATTTTTTCCTACGCTACTTTCTTTAACGAACAAGTTCAATCGTGGGATCAAACTATGATACTAATAATGGGCGTTGTAGTGTTTTTCTTAACCTCCCTTTCTCTTGCTTCTACCACTATTCTTTCGATAGCTTGTGGATACTTTTATGGATGGCAAGCGTATCCTTGGTTGTTTATTATGTTTGTAGCCGGCACCCTATTCGGTTATACCATTTCGAATGCCTTTGATAAAAATACGATCATGGGCTTTATTCAAATGAATCCGGAGATGTACAGCTTTGTTCGTAAACTTCAAAAAAATCAACGACTCATGTTGTTTACCATGCGGTTAACTCCTTCCTTACCCTTTGCTGTTACGAACTTTTTTTGTGCCTATATCAACGTCCCTCTTAATAAATATTTAACCTTAGGTAGTTTAGGTATTGGATTACGATTACTCGCAACGGTGTGGGTAGGGACTCAGATTTCCGATTTTAATGAAAACTTAGAAGATGACCCGGTGTATGTTATTCAAAAATATGTATTTTTGGGTATTGGAATGGTCTTATTTTTACTCCTGTATTATTATATCATGAGGGAAAAAGATGAAATAGAATAATTGATTTATTTTTAATAACTTGTATTAACTGTATTGTATATCCTATGAAGAAAATTTTACTTAGTATCGTATTTCTGCAACTTTTATCATCCTTATTCGCTCAAGTAGATGGTGGAAATTATGTTCTTATGGGTCGAAGTGGTGTAGGGACTACTATGACGACAGACTATCAATGTATTGGTATTAACCCGGCTAATTTAGGATTAAAAACTAAATATGAAACCAAACATGTAACCTTGGGCTTGTTTGATATGGGTTTAGGTTTTTTCGCTCAAGGTGTAACCAATGCTCAATTCAGAGAATATGTCGTTGATCCTTTAACCAATAACACACCCCTTACACCATCACAGTCAATTGATGCTGCCAATTTGATGAAGAATAATGCCATCAACTTTAATGCAGACATTATGATTTTAGGTTTAGCCATCCAAACAGAAAAGTTAGGAGGTTTGGGCTTTAAAATCAGTGATCATATTAATGGATATGGAGCTTATAGAGGTGATTTTACCAGTTTTGGATATTCCGGCGCACTTTCTACAGTGTTTTTTGACTCGTTAACTTTGAGTAATAATGCGGTTGTACCAAACGACCCCAATAATTATAATGCCTATTTTGCAACAGGTATTCAATCCGGTAGCAGCAGTGTTCCTATTTCTTTAGGTCAAATCGTGAATGGGTCCAAGACTCAACATCACTACTATAGATCAATATCCGCTTCCTATGCTAAAAAAGTTTGGGGAGATGAACTTTTTTCAATAACTGCCGGAGTTACGCTTAAGTATATCATGGGGTACAATTACTTAGACGCTACTGCTGAAAATAATCGTTTATCCGGCTTAGTCGCTATCAGTCCAAGCTTTTCTCAAGGGGATACTATCTTATCTAATGTACCTACTAGAGAAAATAAAGGGAACTTTTTCACTCCTTCTGGCAATGGTTTTGGTGCTGATATAGGTATAACCGGGATGATTAAAGAAAATATCAAATTCGGTATTTCATTACTCAACATCGGGAGTGTCACCTATACTACTAATGCCAATAAACTTAGAGATACTGTATTTTCATCTGCTACGTATGAAACAGATGCATTTGAAAATTTAAATGATTTAATTTATTGGGATGCGGTAAGTTCATTTAAAGTAAAACTTCCTACTATGTTAAGAATCGGTGGAAGTATAGCATTACTAGAAAATAAATTAGAGGTAGGAGCTGATGTCGTAATTCCATTGAATGATGCAGCCGGCAACTTAAATACTAACTATTATGCAATAGGTGGTGATTATTACATCTTTCGTTGGTTAAGAGTTTCCAGTGGGTTGAACATGGGTGGTAATTTTGCAAACGTTGTAGAAAAATACAAAACAACGGTAAACGTTCCCTTAGGGATTACCTTTATAGTAGGTGAGAACGGTGGTTGGGAAACCGGTTTGGCTACGCGTGATATTCAGTCGCTACTATTCCAAGGCTCCAAAGGTGTTAATCCTTCTCTTGGATTTGGTTTCTTCCGTTTCCGATTTTAATCTAAACGACATAGCATAAAAAAGCCTCTCTATTAATATAGAGAGGTTTTTTTATGCTATAGAAGACTGCATTTATTGAACATCCATATCCGGGTCGATTTCATCTCTCCAAGCCAATATACCACCTACTAAATTATATAAATTTTCAAATCCATAATTAGCTTCTAAAAAGGCAATCGCGTTCGCACTCCGCTTACCACTCCGACAGTGTACCACAACTTGTTTATCCTTAGCTATCTTTTCTACCTGAGAAGGCAGTGTTTGTAAAGGAATTAAAATTCCATCCAAATTCGCTTCTTCAAATTCTGCCGGTTCCCGAACATCTATTAGTTGAAAATCAGCTTTTGAGTCTTTAAGTTCTTTTAATTCAGTAACACTAATTTCTTTCATAATATATCTTTTTTGTTAACTATTTCTTTGGTGATTTCATCCATTTTCTGAACCTTAAATTCGAAGTCGCCTTTTAAAGAATTTCGTAAAGTATGCAATTGTTGTAATATGGCATCGATAGAATCCGGTAAAGCCTCCGTTAGAATTTCTCTCAGACGTTTTGCAAAAGTAGGTGATTTTCCATTTGTTGAGATAGCAATTTTTAAATCTCCTTTCTTAACTATGGAACTTAAATAAAAATCACATAATTCCGGTGTATCCGCTACGTTTATCAACTGTTTACCCTTCTTTGCATCCGCGTGAACTTGTTTGTTGAGTTCTACTATACATGTAGCAGCAACGACTAAGTCAGCTCCCATTAAGTCGGAAGCTTCATACGTTTTATACACCAATTCCAATCCGGGATGGAAGGATTGGAGGTTTTCAATTTCGGCTCTTATCTCCGGGGCAACGACTTTAATTTTTGCCATTGGGGAATTCGTTAAGATAGCTGTAACTTTCTCCGTTCCTACTGCTCCACCGCCTATAACGACTACAAACAATCGTTCTAATCGAAAAAATACTGGAAACAATAAATTTCCTTCCGCAACTATGTCGGTTGATGATTTCAAATTACTTTTTAATCTTTTCGTAAAGTAAGGTAATGGATTGTTTGATGTCAGCAGGTAAAGGTGGTTGCTCACCAAACTGACGGTGTAATCGAACTACTTCACCTATTACAATAACTGCCGGAGAAGAAATATTGTTCGATTGAATGATCTCCACTATGGTATCAATGGTACCTAAAACATATTTTTCATTCGGCAATGTCCCATTTTGTATGATGGCTATCGGTGTTTGCCCCTTCCCTTCTTGCTGGAACAGGGATACGGTACGAGCGATATGCGTCATGCCCATTAGCATTACAACAGTCGCATTGGACTTCGCTGCCATGGTAATATCTGCAGATAATTCATGATCTCGAGTAGTTCCTGTTAACACCCAAAAACTATCGTTGATCCCCCTACGTGTAAGGGGAATTCCTTGCAGTTCCGGTACCGCTATACTACTTGATATGCCGGGTACAACTACAGTTGGTATACCATGTTCTTGTGCATAAACGACCTCCTCGTGTCCTCTACCAAAAATAAATGGGTCCCCCCCTTTTAATCGAACTACATGACCATGCGATTGTGCATACTCCACTAACAATCGATTGATTTCTTCTTGAGGAAATTGACAAACGTTTTTTTGTTTACCTACAAATACTTTAACGGCTGTAACCGGAATGAAATTTAAAATTTCTTGGTGTATTAAGGCATCATATAGAACTACATCCGCCTCTGCCAGTGCTTTTAACCCTTTAATGGTTATTAAATCCGGATCACCCGGACCTGCACCTACCAAGGTAATTCTAGGCTCTTTCATTAGTCAATCGTCACCGCCTGTTTAACTCGATACGTTTTTATACTATCGATGAATGTAGTCGCTTTTTGAATATATGCCTGAGCAAAAGCAGCGTCTACTTTCACTTCACTGATTTGTAATACAAATGACTCAAACGAACCTCCAAAATCAAATTTCCCGGTATCTACCAAGTGTTTTTGAAAATCTTGTATCATAGCCATTTGAGTATTACACGCAACACCTTCACCTGTTAACAACGCTTTTGCGCCACAAACAAAGGTTGCATAAGCTGCATACGCCGCATCTGTATAATTACCCTTAGCTGCTATACGTAATGTCCACTGTAACTTTTCTTCTGCTTCAAACAACAAAGTAGATATTAAATCCACTACTACCCCGGCACATTCACCAACACCGACTTCTGTCACGTAGGCTTCGCTATGTCCCCAATCAACAAAGTCTTCTGCTACTATCGTCTCTAGCTCGGACAATGGTTTTAACATTTTATAGAAATACATTTTATCTACTGCAACCTGTCTTCTATAATATGCATTGAAGTATTCTCCTTCTAACGCATTGTTTTCATAATCCAATAAGATGTGTTTAACCGCATCCGGACAACGTTTCGTTGGTAACTTAATTACTTTATCCGCTAATGACCCTATTCCATCCGGCTCTAATCCTCCGCCTAACATCACTTGCATAGCCGGTAGCACTTGAGTACCTTTTTTTATCGACATTCCATGAAATCCTATGTTACCTATGGTATGTTGACCACAGGCATTCATACATCCGGAAATTTTGATTTTAATATTTTTATTAAAAATGATATCCGGAAATTCTTCCTTCATCATTTTTTCCAAAGCTTCTGTTAATCCGGTACTCGATGCGATACCTAAATTACACGTATCTGTACCGGGACAAGCGGTAATATCAGTTGTGGAATCGAAACCGGGTTCAGCCAAACCAATTGTGTTGAGTTCATTAAACAAGGCAGGTAAGGATGTTTGATTTACAAATTTCAAAAGCCAACCTTGGTTAACAGTAATTCGGATATCCGGAGACGCATACTTTTGAACAATGGCAGCAAAAATGCGTGCCTTGTCAGAAGCCAAATCCCCCAATGGTTGTCTTAATTGTACTCCGTAATACCCTTTTTGTTTTTGTTCAAACACATTCGTTTTAACCCACAAGTCAAATTTTACAGGATCTACGGGAACAGCTCCTTCATTCGGTACAGACGAAGGTAGTAGAATGGTATCTACTTTGGTTCGGTCGATTTCAATGGTTGCTTCCGATAAAACAGTCCATTCTTTTTGAACCAGTTGCATAAAGGCTTCCATCCCTATCCCATTTACTAAATATTTCAAGCGTGCTTTGTGTCGTTTGCTTCGTTCACCATAACGGTCAAACACACGGATAACAGCCGTTGTAAAAGGAATAATTTTATTTTCCGGTAGAAAATCAAATGCTTCGTGTGCTAAGAAAGGCTGAGCGCCTAATCCACCGGCTACATACACTTTAAACCCTCTGATTTCTTTCCCGTCCTCTAATTTAACTTTAGGTAAAAATCCAAGATCATGCATATAACCAAATGCTGTGTCTTCTTCACTGGAAGAAAAGGCTATTTTAAACTTTCGACCCATTTCTTGACAAATAGGATTGCGAAGAAAATATTCGAATAAGGCATGTGCGTAAGGTGTCACATCAAACGGTTCTGTAGGATCTATCCCTGCCGTGTAGGACGCCGTAATATTACGAACTGTATTCCCGCAAGCTTCGCGTAATGTAACCCCTACTTCTTCCAATTCATTCCAAACTAAAGGGGCATTTTCCAACTTCACAAAGTGTATTTGAATATCTTGACGGGTAGTCAAGTGAAGGTTTCCGGACGCGTATTTATCGGATATGTCCGCTATACGAAGCAGCTGTTCGGGTGTAACTTTACCATATGGTAACTTGATACGAATCATTTGAACACCTTCTTGACGTTGACCATAAACGCCTCGTGTCAATCGAAACGAACGAAACTTTTCTGAATCCAATGTATTATTACGAAACGCTTTAATTTTAGAATCCAATTCTTGGATATCGAATTGAGCAGCTTCGGAAACTTGTGGTGCAAATGGAAAGACTTGGTCTGCCATAATGTTTAATGCTGTAGTTAATTTGATGTAGATACAACAGGCATGAATGCCTATAGAGTTCAAATTTATAAAAATTTTATCAATGTACCTCTTTTCGAAATTATATTCTAATTACCTAGCAAATAGATCGAGTATATCGAAATATTATTTTTACTAGTGTAATAAAACAAAATTTTATACATCCTAAACCGAACAATCGCCTAAGATATGATACGTCCGGATATTTAACCTCCAAATTTCCTACTGTGACCGAAGCCGAAACCGCTTTATTGTTGGGTGTAAATGCCTCTTTTGGATTGTAAAAAAACAGTACATTTGAATCATGGAAATCGAATTAGAGTTATTGAATAAAGCCTATCACTTCGTAGCGAAGAATGAGCAAGGCAACACCATATCGATCGACGCCTCACCCGCTATAGGTGGAGAAAACAATGGACCACGTCCTATGGAACTATTAATCATGGGTCTGGGCGGGTGTAGTGGCATTGATGTATTATCCATTTTGCGAAAACAAAAAATAGAACCCGATTTCTTTAAAATTAAACTACACGCAGAGCGGGAGAAAGACGCAACACCGTCCTTGTTCACCCATATCTTAGTAGAATTTATATTTTCTCAAAACGTAGACCTTGCTAAAGCAGAACGAGCCGTACTTTTATCGTTAGATAAATATTGTTCTGTAGCTAAAACGTTAGAAAAAACAGCCACTATAACACATAAAATTACGTTAGTGTAATTCATACTCTTTACTTCATGAGCGATACAAAAAAATTTGAAACCTTAGCTATTCGAACACAGGCAGACAGAAGTCAACATAGAGAACACAGTGTTCCCATCTATATGACATCCAGTTTTGTGTTTGATGACGCAGAACAAGCACGAGCGTTATTTGCAGACGAATATGCCGGGAATATATATACCCGATTTTCCAATCCGAATTCTACAGAATTCATCGACAAAATGTGCTTATTGGAAGGGGCAGAAGATGGTTTTGCTACTGCTTCCGGAATGTCCGCTGTGTTTTCCAGTATGGCACCATTCCTACAATCCGGTGATCATATTATCGTTTGTAAATCTGTGTTCGGTTCCTCCCTTCAAATCACCACTCAACTATTTCCGAAGTGGGGTATTGAGTATAGTTTTGCTGATATCAACCAACCGGAGACATGGGAGCAATTGTTTAAACCCAAGACCAAAATGTTTATGGCTGAAACGCCATCTAATCCTTCATTAGATTTAATTGACTTAGAAAAACTAAGTCAACTTTGTAAACAACACGGGGTGTTATTGAACATAGATAATTGTTTTGCAACTCCATATTTGCAACAACCCATAGCATGGGGAGCAGATATTGTAACCCATTCGGCCACAAAATTTATTGACGGACAAGGTAGAGCAATCGGTGGAGTTATCTTAGGTTCAAAAGCACTTATTGAAAAAGTACGTTTCTTTTGTCGTCACACCGGACCAGCTATGTCGCCTTTCAATGCATGGATATTATCTAAAAGCCTTGAAACACTCGCAGTCCGCATGGACCGTCATACCTCTAATGCCTTAACATTAGCTGAATATTTAGAGCGCCACCCCGAAGTAGAATCGGTAAAATATCCATTCTTAAACAGTCACCCACAAGTCTCATTAGCCAAAAAACAAATGAAAGCCGGTGGGGGTATAGTTACATTCTTAGTTAAAGGGGGTGTAGACAGAGGAAGACGATTTCTGAATGCTACCGAAATGGCCTCTCATACCGCCAATCTAGGAGACTCCAGAACAATTGTTACCCATCCTGCTTCTACCACACATTCTAAATTAACAGACGAGGATAGAGAATCCGTTGGCATTCTTCCAGGTTTAATTCGTGTATCGGTTGGATTAGAACACATTGACGATATTATTCATGAAATAGCCTTAGCTTTAGAAAAATCAAAATAATTCGTATTTTGTGGTATGGTTAAACTCAAAGCAGTTATTTTTTCCATACTGGAAACAGAATCGCACAAATCCTATATCGGAAGGGCTGTCAATATTCTTATTGTCAGCCTTATTATTTTAAACGTAGGAGCTGTTATATTATCCACCGTTGACACCTTCGCCATTCAACATACCGAATGGTTCGAACGCTTGGAATATTTTTCGGTGGTCGTCTTTAGTATTGAATACATATTACGGGTATGGGTATCAAACATTCGAAGAGGATATCAACATCCTATTTTAGGCCGTCTGAAATATATGTTAACACCAATGGCTTTAATCGATCTCTTTACTATTATTCCTTTCTTCTTAGTTATAGGCACTAGTATCGATATTCGATTCATCACCTTAATGCGGTTTATGCGTTTACTTAGAATTTTTAAACTCAAACGCTATTCCCATGCTTTACATACTTTAGGAAAAGTCGTGACAGAGAAAAAAGAAGAATTAGTGATAGTCTTTTTCACTATCATCGTTTTAATGATCATGGCATCCTCTCTGATGTACTTAATTGAACACCACGCCCAACCCAATAAATTTTCGAGCATACCTGCCACCATGTGGTGGGCAGTAACGACCCTAACAACCGTGGGATATGGAGATATGGTACCTATTACCCCGTTTGGTAAAATACTTTCCGCTATCATATCCATGTTAGGTATAGCTATGTTCGCATTACCGGCTGCCTTAATGTCTTCCGGCTTTACGGAACAAATACAATTACAACGCAGAAGAAGAAAAATGCACCGTTGTCCGCATTGTTTAAAAGAAATAAATGGAGAAGATTTAAAATAAGAATATGATTAAAAATGCCATCATTACCGGTTTGGGAATATCTATAGTACATGTTATTTGGATGTTTCTAGTAGTTCAGACGGGATTAATTCAACGTGTCGATTTAACCCTATTACCCGTTTTAATTCCAGCGTTATTGATGGGTAGTGGTATGTATATAGGGGTACGGTATATTCGTGGGGCGAATTACGAAGGAAGAATGAATTATGCACAAAGTTTTTATACTTCTGTAACGATCACCTTCAGTATGGCGTTGTTTATTTTTTTACTGCTCAGCCTTTTAGAGAGTATATCGATTCTTATTCCGGATTTAATTGAAAACATGAAACATACCACCCGATTGAATATGGAATTAGAAAAACTTCCGGAAAATAAAATTCAAGATTTTATAAAACTATTGGACCAACCCTATCTGATAGCTAAAAACTCAATAGTTCAGAGTTTATTTTATGGAATAATTTTGAGCACGATAGTTGCATTGTTTGTTCGAAACAAAGATACCTTC
The DNA here is from genome assembly GCA_025455005.1 of Cytophagaceae bacterium. Lineage (GTDB taxonomy): Bacteria > Bacteroidota > Bacteroidia > Cytophagales > Cytophagaceae > JALONH01. Next base: position 201,863 of record JALONH010000003.1, on the reverse strand, counting down.
ACCTCTCACTTAACTGAAGAAGAAAAAAAATGAAAGCATCCGTATTAGGTCTATGTAGTCTTTGTGCAGTCCTTTCTTGTACTGCACAAATCAAAAAACCAAAGTTAAATATCCCTAAAAACATACCGAATGTTACTGTTCCGGCAGGATTATCGGAATCAGAAATTGCAGAAGGCTTAAAAGAAGCTTTATCTCAAGGAGCTCAAAAAGCCGGCAAAGCACTGAATCAAACGGATGGATATAATGGTAATGCATTACTGAGAATCCTCATGCCTCCGGAAGTGAAAAATATGGAATCTAGATTGCGTACCATTGGAATGGGTAAACAAGTAGATGAATTTATTGTGTTAATGAACCGAGCCGCGGAAGATGCAGCAAAAGAAGCCGCTCCAATCTTTGTTCAATCCATTAAACAAATGACGTTACAAGATGCCAAATCCATTTTAGTGGGTGCAGATACTTCTGCAACGGCTTATTTAAGAAAATCAACCTATAGTTCTTTGTTTGATGCTTTTTCACCTCATATAAAAACAGCAATGGACAAACACGCTGTAGCCGCCAAGTGGACACCATTGGCAAATGCGTACAATAGTTTACCTACGACACGAACTAAGGTCAATACAGATCTCCCCAGTTACATTACCAATAGAGCTTTATCCGGTTTATTTGTTAAAGTAGCGGAGGAAGAAAAAAACATCAGAGCCAACCCAGCTGCCCGAACAACCGAACTGATGCGAAAAGTATTTGCTCAACAAAAATAATAAAAAAAGTCCCGATTACATTCGGGACTTTTTTTATTGTATCGTGCATAATGTAATACCGGTACCACCCCGATCGACATGTTCATCTCGAACATTTTTAATTTGAGTATAATTTTTCAAATGATTACGAATCATCGTTCGTAAAATCCCATCCCCTTTACCATGTAAAATACTTACTTCTTGCATTCCCAAAATGAGTGCGTCACTTAACCATTGATCAACCAAAGCTAGCGCTTCTTCCGTGCGTTTACCGCGTACATCTAATTGAGAAGAAAAATGCATTTGCTTTTCTAAGACATTAAGGCTTGTGGTGGATTTAGTAGGTTTCTGTACTTTTTTTAATTGAGCCATGGATGCCGACTTTAATTCGGAAAAATGAACAGTCGCTTTCAACTCTCCTAATTGTACAATAGCTGATTTCCCTTTAATAGAATCTATAATACCTATAGCATCCGACGTTCGTAAGGCTACCACCTCTCCCCTTTTCCAATCCATCCGAATCGCTTCCTCCTCTAGTTTTTTTTGTTCCAATTTAGGAGCCAACTCCCTAGACAAATCAGATAATTGCTGTTTTATTTTTTGGCCCTCTAATTTAGAAGTTGTTTTAGATAACGCTTTATATGCCTCTTGAGCCTTTTCTTCGAACGTTCGAACTATTTGCAATGCTTCCGTTCGGGCTTCTTGTAACAACACTTTGCGTTGAACTTGTAGCTCTTTTTCTTTCTGCTCAACCTCTTTTACTTTTTGATCTAATTTACGCTGAAGGGATTGAGTCGACTCCATAGTTTCTTGTAAGGTCGTACGCTCTTGTTCTATTACGCGAATTAAATTCGAAAATTCTACCTGTTCTTCTTTTAATTTCTCCCGTGCCGAAAGAATTCTATCTTTTGGTAAGCCGGATTTTTCCGCTATTTCTAAAGTAAACGAACTACCCGGTATCCCCATATCTAAAATATATAAGGGACTTAAGGTTTTGACGTCAAATCGCATCGAACCATTGACAAGTCCTTTTAATTGTACGGCTAAACTCTTTATCCCGGCATAATGTGTGGTAATAATACCTATGGCTTGCAATTCATTTAATGACTCTAAAACCGATTCTGCAATAGCTGTTCCATACAATGGATCTGTCCCACTACCAAATTCATCAATTAACATTAAGGTTCTGGAATGTGTATGCCGGAGAAAAAAGGTTAAATTTTTTATATGAGAACTATAGGTACTTAAGTCATCTTCTAACGACTGTGCATCTCCTATGTCAATAAAAAATTGATGAAATATTCCGGCAACGGTACCTCTTTTAACCGGTATCAATAGCCCGCATTGTAACATATATTGTAACAACCCGACTGTTTTCATACAAACAGATTTTCCACCTGCATTAGGACCGGATAAAATCAACAATCTATTCTCCTGATTCAATTGTATAGAAAGCGGCTGAACCGATTGTTTACTTTTATTAAGTCGTAAGTATAATAGTGGATGAACCGCTTCTTTCCAATCGATAAGAGCTTGATCTATTAGTTCGGGTTGAATTGCGTTTAACTCTATCGCTATCGTAGCCTTTGCTCGAATAAAATCAATCCAACCTACTTGTGAATTGGCTTCAATTAAATCGCCGGCATAAGGACGGACAAAATCCGTTAACTCCATCAACAATCGTATTACCTCTTTCTTCTCTACCAATTCTAATTCACGTACCGCATTATTGTATGGCAATAATGAAATCGGCTCCATAAAAACGGTTTGTCCCGTTCCGGATTCATCATGAATAATACCTTGGATTTGTCTTTTATACTCCGCTAAAATGGGTAATACCAAACGCCCCGAACGAATAGTCGCTTCCGCATCCTCAACAATAGCCCCTTCCTTTTTGTATATCCGAAGTAAACGTTCCACTTCTTTTCTAAGTCGGGATTGCTCTTCAATTAATGCAATCCGTATTTCTTTTAAATGATCCGAAGCTGTGTCCCTTATTTTTCCACTATCATCTAAGACTCTATTAATCGATTTAAATAAAATCGGATCTAAACCTACTGCTTGTATCACAGACTGTAAAGCGGTCAGATGCTCTACTTCTGTTTTCTTAAAGAATGACAGGCAAGAAATAAAAGTGGATAAAAAGGATTTTATATCTAACCATTCTTCAATTTCTAAATAATTCCCTTCTATGGAAACCTTGGAAACCACCTGTTCTATATCTATAAAGTTTTTATCCGGAAAGGATAAATCTGAAGATAGAATAAATTTAAAATCCTCAACACAATCCAGTGCTTGTTTTATGTCATGGTAGTGGTATAATGGATTTAATTCATCAACCATTCGAGCCGCTCTTGGACCTTTGGTATATTTTTTAAGATGATCTTTAATTTGATCAAAACCTATTTTGTGTTCTAAATCGGATGGGTAAATCATAAGGAACTTTTCGTGCTGTAAAAATACATAAATACAAGGACAGTAGGTTAGTAGACAATTATAAAAAAAAGAAGTACTTTCAAGTATCTTTTAGTAACATTAGACATTATACCGATACAGGTGGAATCAAAGTATCATAAAACATCAGCAGTCATTCAAGAAGAATGGGAATGGATTCTGAAAGCCAAAGAGAATCCGTACCACTTTTCGAAATTGTATGATCGATATTACCAACCTATCTATTTATATATCTATAAGCGCACTTTAAATAAAGAACTTAGTGGTGAAATTTCTTCTATGGTATTTTCTAAAGCCTTGCATGCTTTGCCGTCGTATACGAATAAAGGTTTACCCTTTTCCTCTTGGCTATATAAGATAGCTCAAAATGAGACGGCATATTACTTTCGTAAACATAAAACAACTGAACATATTTTCTTAGAAGACGAGCAAATTCAAGCCTTACAAGAAGAAACTACAGATGATGAAAATAGTATAGAAGATTATCTTACAAAATTAGAAAATATATTAAATACTATAGAGCCAACGGAAAGGCAACTCATCACTTGGCGATTTTTTGAACATAAATCTTTCAAAGAGGTGGGCGATTTACTTAGGATTACAGAAAATAATGCCAAAGTAAAGACCTATCGATTATTGGAAAAACTAAAAATATTACTGAGGAAATAGCCATGTCAAAAATAAAATTACATAGGGCTAAAGAGTTTAAAGGGATTTCAGAAAATGAACTAAACTCGTTTAAAAATTTTCAGAAAGTGGTGGATATGCAGAAAGTCTACTCGTATGAGGCGATCAAAAAACCACTCTATAAAAAACCATTAGTCTTAAGTTTAATGGTAGTCGTCCTTGTGCTCCTTTTACTAGTTTTGTGGGAAGAAAAAAAGGAAACGCCCCAAATCCCTTCACCCAAACAAGAAAATAAATCCACTTCTTTACCGACTTCCATTACCGAATCACAGGAGCCCCGAATTACTTCAACAAACCGTAACACCGGTATAGACTCTGTCCCAACCAATCTTCCTAGTACTACCCATACCGTTTCCACTCCTTTATCCATACACAACACTACTAATAATATTGTAGAATGTAGTTTTCCCGGAGGAGAAATAGCGCTGGAAAAATTTATTTCTAAAGAAATTCGATACCCTTATAATGCAATCGATCGTCCGTTAACAGAATATGTACAGGTTTTTTTATACATTGATAGTACAGGAAAAGCAAGCGTAAAAAAAATCAACAAAACGAACAAGGCATTTATTGCTGAAGTATACGATTTAGTCGAACAAATGCCTTTGTGGCATCCCAAAAAAATGAACAATAAAAAAGTATCGAGTGAATATCCGATTACTGTTCCTTTTGTCTACAAAGAAAGCAATCAGTAGGAATACTTACCTGTTGTAGAAATTGTATTTAACGAATCTAGCACACGGGCGTAAATGGCATCTATTTTTTGGGGAGAAGCAGCATAGTTTACCATACTGGTTCTAAAACGTGACTCTGTTATGTTGTACTTCTTCCAAATACGCTCATCCTTTATTTCATATAATAGAATGTTAGAATCTTTTGAAAAATTATGTGCTAAAATGGTATTTTCTAACATATGAACGTCTATCAATACCCTAACTAAAGTATCTTCCGACAAGACTGCATCTGTAGTAAGTGCTGTATCTACCTTTGACTGACACGCGTTTAACAGAAATATTACAGAAAGTAGGAATAGTTTTGCATTCATAATTCAAATATACTTCAAAAAATATATTTTTTACGGTAAGCTATTTATTTTGTATTTTGTAAACATTCTGTATGCAGCATCACTTTAAGGATTTAGTAAAAAAACTTCAACGATACGAAATAGAGATTCGCACCGCTGTTCACTCCCATATGCATGGGAATTATCATTCCATTTTTAAAGGGAGCGGGATAGAATTTTCAGATATTCGCCAATACCAATATGGAGATGATATTCGGTCTATTGATTGGAAAGTAACAGCTAAAGGTCATGGAACATATATCAAACTCTTTCAAGAGGACAAAGAACAAGATGTTATTTTTTTAATTGATTTGAGTAAATCCATGAAAATCGGTAGTTTGGAACGATCTAAAGAACAAATAATAAAGGAAATAGCCGGTATATTAATGTTGTCAGCTGTGAAAGAAGGTTCCGAAATAGGATTAATCGGTTTTTCCTCTGAAAAAGAAATTTATCTTCCACCTTCCAAAGGTCTTAAACATGCTTATTTACTTTTGCATCGTCTTTTTTACCATAACACTAGAAGCAACCATACCAATATCAATCAAGCGTTGAACTATACTTTATCTGTAGTCAAACGAAAAAGTGTTATCATTTTAATATCTGATTTTATCGATACGAATTATGAAAAAAACTTACAGGTAATCAGTAATTATCATGATTTAGTTTTAATTCATGTTCAAGATCAAAGAGAAAATAATATTCCGGCTATGGGTATTATCCCATTAAAAGATGTAGAAACAGGTAAAACATTATGGGTAAATTCTTCATCTGATATTTTTAGAAAAAACATGACCTACCGTCACAAAAATATCAGAGAAGGAATTGCTTATTTTAGTAAAACAAATGAAGCTAACTATACTTTTATACAAACGAATGAAGATTATCGAAAAAATTTAATAGAATTGTTTCGAGTACGAAATTTCCATAAAAAACGTGTCCGCCATTAACAACATTATTCTTTTTCTATTATTCATTCTATCGACAATGTATTCTTTTGCACGGTCTATACGAACGGAACTATACTTTGAAGAGGATTCTTTTATTATAGGAGAGCACATACATTTAAATTTAATTATTCAATATCCCCACTACTATAAATGTCTGGCACCGGACTCTACGTATGATTTCAACACATTAGATTATGTTAAAAAAACGTATAAAGTTTCATTCGTAAAAGGTTCTACTTTAATCGATACCATTCAATATACTTTATCCGGATTCCAACTAATTACAACCCATTATCAAGCATTACCATTAATTTTTATTAATCAACTGGATACACTATATCTATTAACCAATAAAGATAGTATACACCAAATATCATTAGTTAATTCTTCTAACGCAGCCTTACAGGATTCTATACAACTCGAAACTATACAAGATAAAACGAATTATCCTAAATGGATTGTTTTAGTAAGTATCTTACTTCTATCTATAGCTACATTGCAACGGTTTTTTGGGAAATTTTTAATAAAACGCTATAAATTATTCAAGCTTACCTTAAGTCACAATAAATTCATACAAGATTTTGATAAACTCATTCAAAAACAAATGATAAAAAAAGATACAACAAGTTTACAGGAGCTTGTGCTGTTATGGAAAGTATATATTGGCAAATTAGATGAAAAAACATTAACCACACTTACTACAAAAGAATTAGGTGAACTATATCCTCAAGATAACGTTTTGCAGACATTAGAATATATCGACCAAACGATATATGGTAACAAAGCAAATGAAGTATCTAAAATAACATTTAATGAACTTAAACAATTTTCAACCTACAGGTATCAAAAGAAAAAACGATCTATTTTAATTGAATAATTTTGAATACGATATAAATCAATGGTGGTCGTTGTATTGGTTTCATCCCGATACATTATCCTCTATGGAGTGGGAACACAGTGAATGGCTATATGTTATCCCTCTATTAGTATTAACTCCAATATTTCGTTGGTTGTTTCTATTTAAATTCCGTCAAAAATATGCCGTAGCATTTTTTACTAATGAAGTGAAAGGGTATAATATTTTACGACTAGTTCGACATTTACCATTTCTCGTTTTTTTAATTTCGTTAAGTTTGATTTTGATATCCTTGAGCAGGCCTACAAAAGCATATGAAAAAAATACCACCTATACGAATGGAGTACATATAGTATTTGCACTTGATATCTCTGAGTCTATGTTACTAGAAGACATACAACCCAATCGATTAAAGAAAGCCAAGAGTATTATTCGACAAGCGGTAAAAAACAGAACACATGATCGATTAAGTTTAGTTGGATTTGCCGGGGATGCTATTACGATTATTCCGTTGACAAACGATACAAGTTTATTTCAACAAGAATTAAGTCGATTGCACTATACAACTCAATTACCCTCCGGAACTGCACTGGGAACAGCTATAGGCGTAGGCATTAATCGTTTAAAAACTATTAAAGAAGGCGAAAAAATAATCATACTCATAAGTGATGGCGAAAATACAACGGGAATATTAGATCCTGAAACTGCTGCGGAAATGTGCTTGCAATATGGAATAAAATTATATACAATAGCTATAGGAAGTGACGGTACATTCGAATTAAGAGATAAAAATTCGATACAATATATCGAGACCCATGTTGATATAGAACTGTTGAAAAAGATGGCTGAAAAAACAGGAGGTAAAAACATTAGCTCCACTATCGCTGTTGCAGAATTAAAAAAAATATTTACTGATGCAGAAAAAGGACGTATTGTTGATTTCTACTATACTAATAAAAAAGACTATTACATCGTATACCTTAAGTGGTCAATTGTTTTTTTTATATTCTGGTTATTTTTTAAAATTACTTGGATAAACAATTATTTAGAAGACTGAAGAAAGGTATTCCAAGATTGTAGTGACTTACCTTTTAATACTCTTGGGAACTTATGTTGACCGCCCAATTTACCTTCTTGCTCCATCCACTGATAAAAAGTTTCTTTAGGTAAAACTGTAACATCCAAGGGTAAAAGCACATTCGATGAGCGCTCTGTTCTATAATCATCATTTATAGAACACATATAGGTATCCATGTTGGATGCAAGTTCTTGGAGTGTGGTGCGTGCGGTTGAATTTTCATCTAAACCAAGATACCAATGATGCCACATCCGTTTACCTTCTACTCTACCTACGACTGTAAATTCCTGCACACTAAGCCCAAAATTGTGATATAAAAAATCAATCGTTTGATTAAAATTATCAATTCCAGTATGTTCACCACAAAGACTTATAAAATGTTTTACTCGCCCAGTGATTCGAATTTCATTTGTTCTTAAATTTATGAATTCTATAGTATCACCTATGATATAACGCCAAGCCCCTGAATTGGTAGTCAATAGTAAAGCATATTCAATACCGAGTTCCACTTGAGTTATATTTTTAATCCCTTGGGTACAAATAATCTCTCCATCCGCATTAAAATATTCAGACGTAAATGGAACAAACTCATAATAAATACCTTGGTTCAATAACAAACGCATTCCTTTATCTTGAGGAGTACGTTGTAAAGCAATAAAACCTTCAGAAGCTAAATAGGTTTCTATATATTGGACAGGTTTTGAAAATTGTTTATCAAAACTATTTCTATACGTATCCATCGATACCCCACCATGCACAAATACTTCCAGATTAGGCCAAATGTCATGAATGGTGGTTAAGTTATACCTTTCAATAATTTTTTGAAATAACAATTGAAACCAAGAAGGAACGCCTACTATAAAACCAATATCCCAAGATGGAGCTTGCTGAACTATTAACTCCATTTTATCATTCCAATCATTTAAAGCACGAATATCCATTCCGGGTTTAACCCATGGTTGAAACCAAAGGGGCATCATAGACGATTGAATACCACTTAAATCACCGGCTGCATAGTCACTTTGTTCGGACAACGTAGTGGATCCACTTAGGATTAAGATATCCTTTCCTAAACATTTTTTTGAGATTGGAAAATGAACCAATGATTTAATAACCGAAACGCCGGCTTTTTTATTGGAACTCAACATGGATTTACTCAGAGGTAAATATTTCGAAGATGCATCGGATGTTCCGGAACTCATGGCGTAATAAAAAATTTTACCCGGCCACGTAACACTTGATTCCCCTTCTTGTTGACGCTTCCACCATTCAGAATGTATAGTCTCATAAGTATGGATAGGAACTTGAGAAGCAAACTGTTCAAATAATCGTTCCGGATGATAAATACCTTGTTGTATAATCCGTTTAAACTTGTATCGTTTTCCAAAATCAGTATACATAGCAGCAGACAATAGTCGCAACAATTGCCAATACTGTAATTGAGTGGGTTTAACTTTTATTTGAGGTACCTTTTGAGATATTTTAAGCGTAGATACAACTAATGAATTCCACATAATTCGTTCAAAGTTTGTATGTTTGTTTTACCTAACGATTGACCAATATTGGTTGGGAAAGATATTGATCAAATTATAGTTTTAACATCAACAAAATGTTACCTCATGATTAATAAATTAACTCTTGAAAAAATACAAAAGGAAACAGAGGCATATGATGCATTATTACTAGCGGTTACCAAAACACACCCTGAAGAAGTGCTTCGTGAAGCCTATGCCTTAGGGCTACGTCATTTTGGTGAAAACAAAGTTCAAGAGTTGGAATCAAAAGCACTACTTTTACCCAATGACATACAGTGGCATTTAATAGGGCACTTGCAAACCAATAAAATAAAGATGTGCGTTCCACATACACACCTCATCCATTCTGTGGATAGTCAAAAACTGATAGATACTATACAAAAAGAAGGCGAACGTCAGAATAAAAGAATCGATATATTATTACAATTACACATAGCACAAGAAAGTACAAAATTTGGTTTAACAGAACAGGAATTAGAAAGCCTTTGCGGCTATATATCCGACCAATCTTTTTCGAATATTACCATTAAAGGACTGATGGGAATGGCTAGTTTAACTTCTGATACCAATCAAATTCGGAATGAGTTCAAATCTCTACGTCGATTATTTGAACGCTATTCAAAACAATTTACACTACCACCGTTTGATTGGAAAGAAGTGTCTATGGGTATGACGTCTGATTATAAAATAGCTTTAGAAGAAGGAAGTACTATGATTCGCGTTGGAAGTGCTATATTTGGAACTAGATAATAAAATTATGGGATCAATCTTTATTAGTATAGGAAGTCTAGCAGGAGCACTAACGGTGATGATAGGAGCATTTGGAGCACACAAATGGAAACTTTATTTAAAAACGATTGACAAACTAGAGGTGTATCAAACAGCTGTAGAGTATCAATTCTATCATTCCATTGCAATCGTTTTAGTAGGATTACTTCTTTTACAGGCTGACTCCAATACTTCAAAATGGTTATCATGGTCCGGAATAGCATTTGGAATAGGTATACTTTTTTTTTCCGGTTCTCTTTATACGATTTGCGCTACTCAAAATAATTTTTGGGGAAGAATAGCACCCATAGGAGGTTTGGCATTTATCGTTGGATGGATATTCTTAGCAGTAGCTTACTGGCCTAAATCTTAAGGTTTAGGAAGTAGTACATTAATTTTTATTGCTATGGTCATTGGTTCAGTGGCTTCTATATTGCTAAGGATAGTTAAGGATTTTGTAATTATCCCTACTCTACCGGTTGAGTTAAACTGAACTAAAATTTCTCCTTTTTGACCAGGCGGAATTACCTTTGTAAAAGTATCAGCTACGGTACAACCACAACTAGGAATAACACGACTGATTACTAATGTATCCGTTCCGGAATTGGTAAACACAAAAGTATACGAAACAGTTTGACCCTGAATTACCTCTCCAAAGTCATGAATTCTTTTCTCAAATTGAAATTGTGGACCGGAGGTTTGCGCGTTTAGTGCAACTGAAAACAAATAACCCAACAAGAATAAAATAAGTGTACGTGTCATATTGAAGATTTCTACAATTATCGAACCAATGTCAATTTTGAAAAAATGATTCTTTAAAATTAAGCAAAAAAACCTGTTTTTTCCCCCTTGTAATTGCAGTATAGAGCCATCTGTACCATTCTGTATCTACTTTATCGTCGGTTAGATACCCTTGGTCTACAAATACGATATCCCACTGGCCACCTTGTGATTTATGTACAGTTAACGCGTAAGCGAATTTAACTTGAACGGCATGTAAATATTTATCATCCGCTAAGGCTTGGGCTTGTTCTTCTTTATTATTCAGGACACCATACTCCTTTGATGCTGCATTAAGCATATTTTTCCATGCTTCTGTGGATAAAGCAGCCTCTTTGGAATGCAAGGTATCCAATAGTATAGTAATACTAACCGACATCTCATTTGCCGTATCCGGAAAACGAACTTCAACATCCGCAAAACGATGACCATAAGCTTCCTCCATTCGAATCACGCGTTTAATTTCCATAAACTCCCCATTAGCTAAAAATTGTAAGGGATGTCCCTTAGGTAATGTAGTATAATTGTTTTTAATAACCATTAAAACATCCCCAGCATCAATTTCATTATCAGAAAAAAAAATAGTTTGACGAATGTATTTGTTGTATTGAGTAGCTGCAGCATTACTTCTACATAAAATTATTGTTTCTTCTTTTCCAAAGTGATGATAGGCATAGCGCAACCCATCTTCCAATCGTTCACCGGTCATTTGATAAAAATCAGCAAACCCTTTGGTATGAAAACAAAGGCTATTGGATCGCTGTTGTATAAGAAGTCGAAGATTAGTTGCATTATATAATATACCGGACTGTTGCTCTTGTCGAACTACATCTGTAAGAATGGCTTCATCTACAACAGGTATTCCCAAAGACTTTATTTGATCTATTCTTAATGCCGGACTCTCGGTTTGGTGAACAGGGGGTAATTGAGCGTCGTCACCTATAAAAATGAGTTTATTCGAAGGGTGCTCAAATACAAAACGGATTAAGTCGGTTAATAAACCTACCCTTCCATAACCTGCATCATTTGAAATCATGGAAGATTCATCCACTACAAACAAAGTCTTTTGTAGTAGGTTCGGTTTACGCATAAACGACCATTCTGAAACATTAGCATCTTCTTGCCATTTATACATATATTTATGTAAAGTATAAGCAGGCATTCCGGTATATTTACTCATGACCTTTGCAGCGCGTCCGGTAGGCGCCAATAGAACTACAGGCCTTCCACTTGTTTTCCAAAAATGTACTAATGCTGACGTTAACGTAGTTTTACCCGTACCGGCGTAACCTCTTAACAAAAAAGTATATTTGGAATCAGAAGACACCTTGCAAAAACGTTCTAATGAACGAATAGCGATTTGTTGAGACGGTGTTGGTTCTCCCGGTAAATAAGAAGCTATAGAAGTAGACCCTTGCATTATGAGCGAAATTACAGAAGAAATTATTAAAAACTTTGGAAACCGACTACGAATTCGTGTTTGTGGACTGTGTGAACGAAACAATGCGCTACTTTTAATACGGCACCATTCAATTGAATCCCCCGGTTACATCTGGATTCCACCTGGAGGTGGTGTTCAATATGGCGAACGAATAACGGATGCACTACAGAGAGAACTTTTAGAAGAAAGTAACATGCAAATTGAAATTAAAGAATTGGTTTATATTCATGAATACCTTAAACTTCCTTTACACGCAGTAGAACTATTCTTTCGAATAACGTCCACCTCTACAGGTATTCTTGGATCCGATCCCGAAATGTCCCTTGATACCCCTATTTTAACTGAATTACGGTGGATGAACCGAGAGGAATTAAAAAAAGAAGATAGCAACGCTCTTCATCCTGTGGTTCAACTCTGGATGAAGGGCTCATTTCCCACATTGCCTACTTGCCTAAATCAAATTCCATAAATTGAATTATTAGGAACAAAACAATCCACATACTTATCCACACAACTTCTTTTATACAAAATAATATTCTAAATTTAACAAATTATTTACACTGCTATATCTATAGTGCAATTTGTTAATTAGTAGTTTTCCACTACAACTTAAATATAAATCTATATTTTGAGGTTAGGGGTAAAAAACGAACTGCATATTATTCATTCTGGAGAATGGAAGTTAACAAAAAGCTACTATTGATAATCCAAAACTTGTTACGTTTTATTTTACGAACATTAAAACATGATTAGTGAATCTTTAATAAAATATCGATTAATGCAATCCATAAAAGACGACCGGTTGGAAGTGGATTTATTAAGTCAATATCACTTATCGTTTCAAATCAATCAAAAGATTTTTAGATTATGTATTGTAGACAGCGAACAAAATCGATGCCTTCGGATGGAGGACTATCATCTAAATGATGTCTATTCTACTTATGATTTAGTAGAGCAACTCGATTTATTATTCGAAGATCATACTTTGTTAAAAGCAGGCTATTGGAAATCCATCACGGTTGCCATAAAAGACACTCAATTTTCGCTAATTCCGGAATCTCTTTTTGAAAAAGACTACATCAAAGAATATTTATCCTTAACAAGTTCTGTTGCCTCCTCTCCTGCTACGGATTATTTATATTTCAAGCAAAACCAGACGGATGCTATTAATATTTTTTCAGTAGACAAAGACTTGAAAAAATGGTTTGAAGATCGATACCCCACTCGTTCTGTTCAATTTATTCACCATACAGCATCGATGATTGAGGGTATTTTACTTCAGCCGTCTGTATCTGAATTAACGCCTACAGTCTATATACAAGTTGAGCAATATTTTCTTACCATAGTAGTAAAAAAAGGTGATCAGCTCCTTTTTTGCAACAGTTTCGGATTTTCGAGTAGTGAAGATTTTGTATATTTCGTATTATTTGTCTTTGATCAACTCCAATTAAATCCGGAAACAGTTCCGGTAAAAATATGGGGAGAAATTACTCCGGATTCAGATTCTTTTAGTAAATTATATCGGTACATCCGACACATCTCATTTGGTGACAAACCGTCCTCTTTGCGTTTTAGTTACCAATTTGATGACATCTTTGAACATCGATATTTTGATTTATTTTCCATGCACTTATGTAGCGCATAATGATACCACGAAAAGCCATATTCCCGGGTTCTTTTGATCCATTTACTCTAGGCCATGAGGATATTGTTCGTAGAGCCTTACCTTTATTCGATGAGATTATTATTGGAATTGGAACTAATAGTAACAAACAACGATACTTCTCAACAGAGTTTATAATTCCTAAAATAGAGTCATGCTTCAAACACGCTCCTCAAGTAAAAGTAAAAGTCTTTAGTGGTTTAACGGCAACTTTTGCTAAAGAACAAGAGGCCCATTACCTAATTAGAGGTTTGCGGAACACGACAGACTTTGAATATGAAAATACCATCTGTCAAGCCAATAAATATTTATGGTCAGAATTGGAAACTATTTTTATAATAACCAATCCATCTTTGGCTCACATCAGTTCCAGTTTAGTTCGAGATATACATAAACACAATGGAAACGTAGAAGGTTTTTTACCTTACCAAATCGGAATGTAACCTATAAAATTCTTCCGAAACTTCTCGAATAGAGGCATAAGACTCTCGTACAACCTTCTGTACTTCTTTATAAGACATCCATTTCACTTCATCAATAAACTCTTCTACTTGAGGTTGCATATTACTATCGTCTGTGCAATACATAATATACCAATCTGTTTTTTTAAGTAGCCGCTTACCTTTTCGTATATAGGAATGCCACGTAGAGCATAGTTTTTCTTTAACTTCAACCCGAATACTGCACTCTTCCTCTACCTCACGTTTGGCGCCTTTTAAAGAGTCTTCTTTCTTCTTCAACTTACCTTTTGGTAAATCCCATTTACCTAATCGATAAATCATTAATATTTTATCATTCTTACGAACAACACCTCCGGAAGCTTTGATTATTTTAAACTGATCTTTTATAAAGCTAGTGGTGAAGGTATAATCTTCGGCTGCTAGAGTAATGGATGTTAAGTCTTTTAATTTTTTTATTTCCAATAAAGCAATGATTCGTTCAATTTGTCTGGGAGTGACATTTTCTATATAGACGTCCCCTTTCAAACGTGACGATAAAACCTCCTCCCCTTGTCGAATGATTTCCTGATAGGAATACAAGGGTACGTTAGGAATAAAAGCTATTACCTTAATGGGTTTATCGTTTAAAAACAGTTTCATGCCAGAGCGTATGAGTGGACAAATTAGTAAAGTATATGAATAAAACTATGCTGCTGACTAAAGAATTATAAACAACGAATATAAACTTGTTAAAATCTAGTATTTTTGTAAAAATCTTCAGGTATGAACTACGCTTCAGAAATTGCTAAAGCTCTATTAGATTTAAAAGCTGTCCAATTAAGACCGGACCAACCTTTTCAATGGGCTTCCGGATGGAATTCACCTATCTATTGTGATAACCGATTAACATTGTCTTCACCCAAAGCTAGAACGCTCATTAAAGAAGGATTGGCCAAAGCCATTCAAAAACATTTCCCAACAGTAGAAGGTATAGCAGGGGTAGCAACAGCAGGGATACCTCAAGGTGCTTTAGTTGCGGATCTATTAAACTTGCCTATGTTTTATGTTCGTCCTAAACCCAAAGACCATGGAATGGGAAATCAAATTGAAGGGAAAGTGCACCCTGGTCAAAAGGTTGTGGTTATTGAAGACTTAGTCTCTACCGGTGGCTCTTCTTTGAAAGCAATTGAGGCGCTTCGTTCAGCAGGTGTAGAGGTTTTAGGGATGGTAGCTATTTTTACATACGGCTTTGATATTGCTACAGAAAACTTTACTTCAGCTTCTGTACCTTTAGTCACCTTATCGAATTATGAAAGCTTACTTCAAGAAGCCATAGGCTTAGGTTACGTAAATACGAAGGACTTACAAACTTTACAAGACTGGAGAGCCAATCCTTCTGTTTGGAGAAAATAAATTTACTTCGTCGGTTTTGATGTTCCGCTCATTTTCCCCGGCTGTCCTTCGATGTGAACAGGAATGGAAATACCGGCTTTCGAATCGTTGGTTAACACTACATCTTTTGACTTAAACCCTACTAAATTTTTAATAGGTATTCTTAAATCAAACGTGGCTATTCCTTTTAACGGAAGTTTTCCCTCAATATAAATGACAGCAATATTGGTATGAATTAAAGTACGATCTATATAAATTGTATTTCCCGACATCCGAAGACTGTTTTTAATTTCTTCTGATGTTACATTACTAAAATCCCGTTTACCCGGAACAAACTGCCCTGCTTTGACAAGAGGTTCTACATTTTTAAGGACAAGTCCTTTAATGGAACACGAACCTTTCCCACTAAATAATGAAGTATCTATCTCCAGTTTATGATTCATATAAAATACAAATGAATAATTTCCACTCATACGGCCAAGAATATTGTCCGGTGTAATTATTTTTTGTTTAAAAGAATTAAATGCTTTAAATAATTCAGGTAACACTACATGTTTAAATGTCATCTGTGTTTGATACTTTAAAAATTGCTTTTGGGGCTGTATCAATGACGTTATAGCAATCGACCCTTTCATTGTCTTCATGGATTCTACTAAATCAATTTTTTGAGGTGTAACCTTAAGGCGAATGCTTAAATCACTTGCATTAAATCGATATGCTTTAACTTTTTTAAAATACAAATCGATAGTACCTGTCAATCCATACGGCATCTGAAGACTATCCTTATTCCATTGGATTAAATGTTGTAAAGGAACCGATTGATTCGAATCCTTTTTAGATTTACCGGATGGCGAAACAAAGTCTGTCCATGTAAGTTCATTTGAATAACCGGATAGTTGTACTTCTAATCCCGGGATGTTTTTATATATCGATCGATATAAGTTTTTACAGGTTCCATTTAACGTTATATCAGACGACCCTTTTTTTATTTGAATATTTTTAAGCACTACCTGTCGATCGCCTATTAATAATTGACCATTCATATTTTCTACAGGTTGTTGCATATTTTTAAGTTGAAACAGCACATTGGAAAATTGTATAGATCCTCCAAATACCCCCTTGCCTACCTTTTGTTTCATCCAATAGCTGACATCTCCATCGTACGTTAGATGTACTTTTACCAATCCTTTTGCTTGTTTATATTCCTTTAAATGAGTGAATAGAAATAAATCATTCAAATCTGACGTTAGTTGAGTTGAAAGTTGAATATAGGGTTCTTTAAAATTTTTAACATAACAATTGCTGGATAAAAACTTTCCGGTTTTTCCAAATTGAGCTGTCAACTTTTTAATATTTAATTCAAAACTTTCTAATCGTCCGCTGCTATCATTCTGAAGTTCTCCCATTAATTCTACATCTTGTAAAGGAAGCTGAAACGCTAATGGTTTTATTTTTGCCTCTTTCAATTGGAATGACACCTTAATTTTGGGTTGACTACCTTGTTGTAAGTATGTCTGAATTGAAGTAGTAAAGGTCATTTTTCCTTCTAACGAAATACTATCCATAACCTTTGTCCATTTTCTAGGCAACCAGTTTAACAAAGAAATTACATCTGATTGTTTGCTTTGTAAGTTCAGATTTAAGTGTGGATGCTGACCAAAATCAAAATGCATGGACCCCAAAATAGCATTTTTTTCATCTATTATTTTTACAGAGTTTAAATCAAGAGATGGTTGAAATAAATTATAATTAAAATGTGTTTGTACATCTACTAATGCTTGTGTTAAAAATGAACCGGGTTTTAGTTGAAACTGATTGATTCGGGTTTTACTTTTCCAATCCCCTGTTATACTATCCGTATTGATATGTAAAGATAGATTGCCTTTAGCTATATATGTATCTATTTGTTTAGGTTTGAAGGCATCTAAAAATACAAAATGTACCTTCTCTATTACTATTTTATCGAATGCCACATCCGGTAATACAGTTTTGGCGATAGAGTCTTTAGGTGTTGATCGTTTTTTAAAAATTGCAAAATCCGAAGTGCCTTCTTTATCTATTGTCAAATGGAAATCGGCCCTTTGAAGGGTCACTTTAGCTACTTCAATTTTTTTAAAAATAAATGGTATGGTTTTAATGCGTACAACTAAGTTTCCAATAGAAGCCAACATCCGAGTGTCAGAGTTCGATTTTGGAATACGAACGCCTGATAACTGGATTTCAATATTAGGAAAATGCTTCCAAAAAGTCACTTCTACTGTATCCAATTGTATAGGTTGAACGAGTGTAGCGTTGATAGCCGTAACACTTTTTTCTATTAGTTCATTTTTATATTGGTGTACAAAATATGTTATACCTAATGTGAGAAGAACGACTAGTGCAAGTATTGTTATGCCTACTTTTATATACCATTTCATCCCTTCGTATATTTTTATATCTTTACAATATACATTTAAAAATAAAATAGTCCCTTTAGTATGGTAAACTGTTTTCGTATTTTTTTAATTACTATTGGTATGTTCCTACTTTGCTCTTCCAATCCATCACCCTATGAAGAGTCCATATTAAATTATGATATTGTGTTAGGTAATTCTACTATTGGGTATTTAAAATGCATACAACGAAATTATACCGCATCCGGCATGATGGTTTATATTATAGATTCTAAAGTAGACGTTCAAGTTATAAAGAAAATTAACGTACACTATACCTTATATTCAAAGTATTCCGGTTCAAAATTATATTATTCAAAATTAATCAACGTAGTAAATTCCGACACTCAACGTTTTAATCAAGTAACTCTTGGGGCAGACCGCTTTTATAGATTTCAAGAAAAAGATAATCTACGAATAACAAAAGACACCATGATCGACTATTCTGTAGCTTGTCTTTACCATAAAGAACCGAAAACAGGACAGCGGTTATTCACAGAAAATTTTTTACAAAGTTGTGCTATCAGTGGTATAAATCATACCTATAGCATCACGTTTCCGGACGGAAATACCAATACTTATACTTATGTAAACGGGATTTGTGAAGAAGCTAAAATTCAACAAAAATGGTATACGTTATATTTTAAACGAAAACATTAAAGTTTCCCTCTTTTACCTAACTCCACTAATTGTAGCTGAGTAATTTTGCCCGCATTTACTTCCAGTTGTATACAGGTTCGCATTAAGTGAAAACCTTCTTTACCCGCTGCACCGGGATTTAGATGCCATAGAGGTAGGATAGAAGTATCTTTTGTTACCAAGGGAATGTGAGAATGGCCACATATCAATACTTGCGGTTCGTGTTTTCGAATTAACTTTTGTACAGTAGCCGAATATTTTCCAGGTTTCCCAGCAATGTGATGCATTAAAAAACGTATCCCTTCTGTCTCCCATACTTGGGTTACTTCAACTCCTTGAAAGGCAGAAGGAGCATCTATATTCCCTAATATAATTCGAGTTGGTTTTAAAGCTGTTAAGGTTTCCCAAACCTCCACGGTGCCAATATCTCCTGCATGCCAAATTTCGTCCTGTGTTTCCGCTATAGAGACAATCTGAGGATCTAACCATCCGTGAGTGTCGGATAACAATAAAATCTTCATATAAATAAAAAAGACAGCCGGTAAAGCTGTCTTACATACATATCGTTAGAACAAGAATTAAGCTTGTTTCTTTAATTCTTCTACGTCTACTTTGCGAATAACCGGAGTTTTAGTCAATTGCTTGATACGATTAACTTCATTTGTGGCCACCGCTCTGTTTCTTTTGTCTTTTCTTTTTAATCTAGTAACGCCCATGGTGATAAGTCTTTAAATTCAAAGGACGACAAAATTAATATAATTTAACGGAAATTACAATGAAACTCTTAAAAATAGGTGGTTATACGACTCGATTTTGTAATTTTGAGGTATCTAGTGTAAGTATAATTCCATGGAAAAACCCTCCTTACCGAAAGGAACGCGCGATTTTGGTCCGGCACAAATGCTACAACGGACGTATTTAATCGATACTATTAAACTGATTTTCAAAAAATTCGGTTTTCTTCCTCTTGAAACACCCTCGATGGAAAACCTTCAAGTATTAACCGGTAAATACGGGGACGAAGGTGATCAGCTTATATTTAAAATATTAAATTCAGGGGATTTTTTATCAGATTTAAGTTCGGAACAAATCGAAGAAGGGTCTAAAAAACTATTGCCTAGAATTTCCAAAAAAGCCCTTCGATATGATTTAACGGTTCCTTTTGCCCGTTATGTGGTGATGAACCGACACGCTATTTCGTTCCCATTTAAACGGTATCAAATACAACCGGTTTGGCGGGCCGACCGTCCTCAAAAAGGTCGCTACTGTGAATTTTATCAATGTGATGCAGATATTGTAGGTACTGAATCCCTATTGTGTGAAGCTGAAATCATCTGCATGGTACAAGAAGTATTCAAACGTCTAAATCTACACCCTAATTATATTATAAAATTAAATAACAGGAAGATTTTAACCGGCATAACAGAAAGTATTGGCAAATCGGGTAGTGAAACGGATTTGTGTATCGCTATCGATAAGTTGGATAAAATAGGAATAGAAGGGGTTAAGAAAGAATTGGAAGTCCGTCATTTTACCGCAGAACAAATAGACCAACTTTTACCAATAGTTCTATTAACAGGCAGTAATCAAGAAAAACTACATGTATTAAGTTCTTACTTAAAAAATAGTGATATTGGATTACAAGGAATAGAAGAAATTAAAACCATATTAAACTTAGCGGAACAATTAAATGCTGACGCGTCAACGGTAGAAATTGATTTGACATTAGCACGTGGTTTATCTTATTATACAGGTGCTATTTTCGAAGTAAAATCCACTACTGTAAGCATGGGTAGCATCTGCGGAGGTGGCCGTTACGATAATTTAACAGGCGTTTTTGGTATGCCGAATGTTTCCGGTGTCGGGATTTCATTTGGAATCGACCGTATTTATGATGTTCTGGAAGAATTGAAACTCTTTCCTGGTTCTGTTCTGGATAGCTCCATGGTTTTATTGTGTGCAATGGATGAACTCTCTTTCTTACATGCATTACCCCTATTAAAGGAATTTAGAGCACAAAATATTCCATCCGAATTATATCCGGACACCAGTAAATTAAAGAAACAATTAAGCTATGCAGATGCCAAGCAAATCCCTTATGCTCTGTTAATTGGGGAAAATGAACGTCAACAAAACGTTTATACGTTCAAAAATTTAACAAGTGGTGAACAAAAAAACTTATCTCTAGACGAAATGGTATCCTTTCTTCGTTCTATAAAATGAAATTATGCGATTATATCTCCATTTTATATTTTTCTATTTAACCTCCTTCTTGTTGACGGCACAACCTTATAATGCCTGTTTTACAGAGAACGCTGTACGGGGTTGCGTTCCCTTTACCATTCGCCTATCGGATTGTTCCGGAACGAATAACAACCCAAGTGTACAACAACCTCAATATAATTTTGGAGTCAATAGTGTTTTTACCAATGATTCTGTATTTACGTACACTAGCCCCGGTACGTATACGATAACTCAACGAGTTGATAATGGTTTAACCGGGTTTGATATTGTTGTAAAGACAGATTTAGTCACCGTAGAGGCATCTCCCAATCCGGTGTATTCTATACTGAATTGTATCGGCAATCAATTAAGTATACAACTTTTAAATACCACCTATGATTATTATGTAATTCATTGGGGCGATGGTAGTCCTACTTCTACAAGTCCGGGCAACTCTACAGTTCCGCACCTTTATTCAAGTTCAGGATCTTATGCTGTTACGATTCAAGGAGGCTTTAACGTTGGTGGTATATGTGCCACCACTAGTCAAACGGTTGAAGTGTATACCACCTTATCTATTCCTGAAATTAGAGACCTACGAGTCTTAACTCAAACTGCATCCGGTTCTACTCTTCTGCGATATGCACATAGAAAAGATCTTCAATACGAAATACAAGTTTCTGTAAATAACGGAGCCTATACCCCTCTTCATAGTTATCGTTCTACTTCGACAGATACTACATCCTATATTCATACTTCTATCAACACCGCATCGAATATCTATTGTTATCGAATTGTAGAACGGGACGACTGTTCTAACCAGCAACTATCCGAAGATATTTGTAGTATAATCGCTTCCGGTTCAGCATTAAATCAATCGAACAGTTTGACATGGTCTGATTATACCACAAATGGTACTGATTTTGATTATTACACAATAGAACGAAACAATAGTACGTTGGTTCCGAATCAAAATACGAACACCTATTTAGACGGAGCTGTAGTATGTGGCTCTAATTATTGTTATACTATTTCGTCCACTTTACAAACACTTGGTCCATTAGGAGTACCCCATAAATCCTATTCCGCCCCTTTTTGCTTGACGTCCATTTCTACTTCAATTCCTCCGGCCGTCACACAAGTACAAGCTAGTTTTAATCCTAATAATACAGTATTAGTCAGTTGGACCTTAAGTCCTCCTATCTCCACTCGAATACAAAAATCCATTCAGAATTCTACTTATACTACGATTGGTAATTCATCTACTAATTCTTATATCGATGGTTCATGGACTATCGGGCAACTGCCGTGTTATCGAGTCGACTATCAAGACGCTTGTGGCAATAACGCTCCGGCATCTGTCTCTGTATGTCCGGTTGAACTACTCCTTACGGAGTCAGCTACCGACATTACGTTACAATGGAATCCCTATACAGGTTTCAACGGAAGTGGCATTCAAGGCTATGTTGTTGAAAAACTGGACGGATTCGGAAGTGTGATTCAATCCATTCCTGTCGGTTTATCCTTCAGTTATACAGAACCTATCGACCCAACAGGACCGGACCTTCGTTTTAGAATACGAGTAATTCCTGTAGATAATAACTTTACCTTTAGTTTTTCCAATATACAAACCGTTTCCTTTCAAGGAAATATAGCTGCACCTACGATCTTTACACCTAATCAAGATGGAGTGAATGATCAATTCATTATAAAAGGGAAATTTATTCAAGAATTTAATTTATATATATTTAATCGATGGGGTGAAGCCATCTTCTTTACTTCAACGTGGGGGGATGGATGGAATGGAGAGATCAATAATGCCACTGCTCCTTCCGGAGTTTATACATGGAAAGTTGTGGCTAAGGATACTGCAGGTAGAGAAATTATTAAAACAGGAACAATAACTTTAGAACGATGAATATGTTTGACTTAATGGGAATGATGGGCAAAGTAAAAGAACTACAGTCCAAAATTAAAGAAGTAAAAGAAGGAATGGTTCACTTAACCGCAGAGGGTGAAGCCGGTGCAGGAATGGTAAAAGTGAAAGTTAATGGAAATCGACAAGTACTAAGTGTTGATATAGATACCGCACTATTGAATTCGGCAGATAAAAATGTTGTACAAGATTTAACAGTTGCGGCCATCAACAAAGCATTAGAAAATATTGATGAAAAAATTAAAACAGAATTCAAACAAAAAACAGAAGGTTTAATTCCTTCCATACCGGGAATGGATTTAGGCAACTTAATGGGTGGATTATAAGCTTACTAATGTGGATACGGCAGTAGCAATCTTAAACTATAATGGAATACGTCCACTACAACTTTGTCTTCCATCGGTAGTGGAACATTCTACCGAAGCTGTAATTTATATCATCGATAATGCTAGTACCGATGATTCGATCGAGTGGGTACAAACACATTACCCTTCAATAAAAATTATAAAGTTAGAACATAATCTAGGGTTTACCGGTGGTTATAATGAAGGATTACGTCATATACAAGAAACTACATGTGTACTATTAAATTCAGACGTAGAAGTTACAAAGGGTTGGATGGATGCTCCCTTATTCCTATTAAAAAATAATTCCTCCATAGGTGCTGTGCAACCTACGATTTTAGACTATTACCATCGAAACCAATTTGAATATGCCGGCGCAGCTGGGGGGTATATCGACCGTTTAGGTATCCCCTTTTGTAGAGGGAGACTATTCCATACCATTGAAAACGATGAAGGACAATATGCCCTTGAATCTAATATTTTTTGGGCTTCCGGAGCCTGTATGTTTATTCGAACATCCGTTTTTTTTGAAGTTGGGGGATTTGATAGTGATTATTTTGCTCACATGGAAGAAATTGATTTATGTTGGCGTATGCATCGATCAGGGTATTCTATACTTTATACTCCCAGAAGTACGGTGTATCATATAGGAGGCGCTACCCTTCATAAATCAAATCCTAAAAAATTGTATTTAAACGTTCGCAATAGCTTGTGGACGATACATAAAAATGTACATCCAAAACTACTTTTGAAAACCCTTATCCTGCGCCTATGTTTGGATGGATTAGCCGGTATACAATTTTTTTTACTCGGCAAATGGTCCTCTACTTGGGCTATCATTAAAGGACATATTCACTTTTATTTTAAACGTAATAAAATGGAACTACGAAATAGATTTAGCCATTTACCCTACCTAACACCTAGTGGTATCGGCGGATATAAAAACGTTCACATTGCTTTTGCCTATTTCGTTAAGAAAAGGAAAAAATTTTCAGAGGTTTTTTAAAAGTCCCAAACAGGCTTCCGACTTCGTCTTAAATAACGGTGTATATTCATTACAAACGCAACAATTAAATAAATCAGAACAGGTGAGCCCAACGTTATAAACGAAAGGTAGATAAAATACAATCGTATATCCTCAATAGATATACCCCAGTGTTTACCCCAGTAAGTAAAAACACCAAAAGCTCTCGTTTCTACAAAAGATTTAAGTTGCATCTAATTCAATCATTTGATTATCAGACATAAATAGTAAATATTTACAAAAAAAACAATACAATAGTATATATTTTTTGTAATAACCTATGATATACACTATTTTAGCGGTAGGAAATAAACTTTTCTATACGAATTATGATCTTAAACAGAAAAAATGGATTAAAAGCGTTAGCCTTAGGATCGATCCTATTGATAAATGCATGTTCTTTAAAACAAATGGTCAAAATGGCAAAAGACCAAGAGCTTACTGTAACACCGTCCCCGCTGGAAGTACACGGAGATAGCGTTGCGTTTGACGTGTCAGCTATTTTACCTCTTAAAATGTTAAAGAAAAATAAAATCTACTCCGTAAATACGTTTTACAAATATGGAACTGAGAAGTTAGATTTAGGTGCATTTGATTTTGTATCCACAGAATATCCGGATGCTAAAACAACAAATCCTAAAATGACCAAACATTACTCGTATTTCTATAAGCCTGAAATCGGAAATGGTGATCTAGTCATTATAGGAACAGCCTCTAACTTAGAGAAAACAAAATCTAAATCAACAGATGAATTCCCAATTGCTAAAGGAATCATTACAACATCTCGCTTAGTTAAGGACTATTATGCTATAGCATATGCTGACCATGGTTATAATAACAAAGAAGAATTAGTTCCAACTTATGTTAACTTTTATTTCGAACAAGGTTCTTCCAAATTAAGAAAAACAGAGATGACCGGCCAAAATGGTAAATTTTTAGATGCCTTCATCTTATCAAAACCCGTTACGCGTAACGTATCTATTGTAGGTCAACACTCACCCGAAGGTTCTGAAACGGCTAATACAAATTTGGCTAATGAACGTTCCCAAGTTATACAAAAGTATATTCAAGAAAGAGTTAAGTATTATATCCCAAAAGGAGTTAAAAATAAAGACTCTGTCGTTGCTTTGTCTCAATATGTAACAAAAGGTATTTATATGGATTGGGCCGGCTTTAAAGCTCAATTAGATTCATCTTCTTTAAGCGCTACTCAGAAATCTGAAATATTAAATATTATTAACGGTTCAGGTGACTTTATCAGCAAAGAAAAACAATTAGAAAAATTACCTTATTTCAAAAAGGAATTATTAAACGGAATTTACCCAAAATTGCGTACAGCTCGTACAGAATTATGGTCTGTAAAAAAGAAAAAAACAGATGCTGAAATTTCAGTATTAGCAAAACAAATTTGTGATGGTACAGTTAAATTAGATACTTTATCTATCGAAGAATTAGGTTATGCTGCAACGCTTACTTCACTTCCTTCTGAGAAAGTTCGTATATATGAAGCATTAGTTAAAAAAGCTGATAACTGGGTTGCATATAACAATTTAGGTGCTGCCTTGCTAGAATTAGCTAAAACAGAAATCGATCAAAACAAAAAATCAGATCTAATTTCACGTGCAACAAACTATTTAGAAATGTCTCTTAAAAAACAAGATAGTGGAGAAGCTCATTTAAATCTTGCTTCTGCTTACCTTATGAAAGGCGTTCGTATCTCCGCTCGTGATGAAGCGAACAAAGCCATCGCATCTAAAGCAGGTGATAATGTAAAGAAAGGTGCTTCCGGCGTTCTTGGTGTTTTAGATATTAAAGATGGCAAATACGACATGGCATTATCTGATTTATCTAAGTCTACAGACTCATTAGAAATTCTTTATAATACTGCATTAACTAATTTATTGAAGAAAGATTTTGGAACTGCCAAATCTCAATTAAGCAACTACAATGCAAAAGCACCAGCTGATGCTTATGGTTTCTACCTATCTGCAGTACTGGCGGCTCGTCAAAAAGATGAAACGGCTCTTGTAAGTAATCTAACTAAAGCGGTTAGCCTAAATGCAAAAGCAAAAGAAAGAGCTGCTGTAGATATGGAATTCTATGAATATTGGAATTCTGAAAATTTCAAAAATGTTTTAAAATAATTCGTATTTCCGCATAAAAAAAGAGCCCTTTTATAAGGGCTTTTTTTATGAGTTCGATCAGTAGTATTTTTAGGATTAGATAAATAATCTATTTGCATTTGGCGTCATATTGATTAATTTTGTTACCTTAAAAGAATTTAAGTCTTATTATGAGAGAGATACAATTTCGAGAAGCGCTTCGTGAAGCGATGTCTGAAGAAATGAGACGCGATGAAAACGTGTTCTTAATGGGTCAAGAAGTTGCTGAATATAATGGGGCTTACAAAGTAAGTCAAGGCATGCTCGCCGAATTTGGTCCAAAGCGTGTTAAAGATACTCCTATTTCCGAATTAGGTGTATCCGGTATAGGTATAGGTGCTTCAATGAATGGCTTACGCCCTATCGTAGAATACATGACCTTTAACTTTTCATTAGTTGCAATCGATCAAATCATAAATGGAGCAGCTAAAATGATGTCCATGTCCGGTGGTCAATATTCTTGTCCTATCGTTTTTAGAGGTCCTACCGGAAATGCAGGTCAGTTAAGTTCACAGCACTCTCAAAATTTTGAAAATTGGTATGCCAATACCCCCGGTTTAAAAGTAATTGTTCCATCAAATCCATACGATGCTAAAGGCTTATTAAAAGCTGCCATCCGTGATGACGATCCTGTAATATTCATGGAATCCGAGTTAATGTATGGAGATAAAGGACCTGTTCCGGAAGGCGAATATTTATTGCCGATTGGAGTTGCTGACGTGAAAAGAGAAGGAACAGACGTTACTATTGTATCGTTTGGGAAAATTATAAAAGTAGCCTATCAGGCTGCAGAAGAGTTAGCTAAAGAAGGTATCTCGTGTGAAATAATCGATTTAAGAACGGTACGTCCTATAGATTATGCTGCCATTATAGCTTCTGTAAAGAAAACGAATCGTTTAGTTATTGTAGAAGAAGCATGGCCTTTAGCAAGTATATCTTCTGAAATTTCGTACCACGTACAACGTTTTGCGTTTGATTATTTAGATGCGCCTATAGTACGAGTTGCAAGCAAAGACTTACCATTACCTTATGCGCCTACGTTAATTCAAGAGATTCTACCTAGTGTACGTAGAACAATAGATGCTGTTAAAACAGTAACCTATAAATAAAACATCTTATATTCAATAAAAAAAGCCGAGATTATCTCGGCTTTTTTGTTATCGTCGCATCATTTGTTTCATGTTAGGCGGAAGTCCTTTTCCTTGCATTTTATTCATTGTCTTCATCATTTTTCGCATGTCTTCAAACTGCTTCATCAAGTTGTTTACTTGTTGTATTGATGTTCCGGATCCTCTTGCAATACGAGCTCTACGACTTCCATTTATTAAGTCCGGATTTTCTCTTTCTTCCTTGGTCATAGAAAAAATAATAGCTTCAATGGGCTTAAATGCATCATCATCCAACTCCACGTCTTTCATCATTTTGCCCATTCCCGGTATCATTCCCATCAAATCCTTAATACTACCCATTTTTTTGATTTGCTGGATTTGACCTAAAAAGTCTTCAAAATTAAACTGGTTCTTTCTGAGCTTTTGATTTAATTTTTTGGCCTCTTCTTCGTCGAATACTTGTTGCGCTCGCTCAACCAAAGAAATCACATCCCCCATTCCCAAGATTCTACTAGCCATACGCTCCGGATAAAAGACATCCAAAGCATCCATTTTTTCTCCTGTAGAGATAAATTTGATAGGCTTCTCCACGACCGTTCTAATGGAAAGGGCCGCTCCACCTCGAGTATCCCCATCTAACTTGGTCAATACAACACCATCAAAATTGATTCGATCGTTAAATGCTTTTGCCGTATTAACTGCGTCCTGGCCGGTCATGGAGTCGACAACAAAAAGGGTTTCAGAAGGATTAATTGCTTTTTTAACCTGAGCAATTTCTTCCATCATTTCCTCATCTACAGCTAAGCGTCCGGCTGTATCAACAATTACTACTTTCTTATTATTCTTTTTGGCATAATCTAGGGCATTTAAGGCGATTTGAACCGGTTTTTTATTCTCCGGTTCTGCGTATACCTCTACTCCTACTTGTTCCCCTAATACCTTTAATTGGTCAATAGCCGCCGGACGGTATACGTCTCCAGCAACTAATAACACGTTCTTACCTTGTTTTTTGATATAAGCTGCCAGTTTACCGGAAAAAGTAGTCTTACCGGAACCTTGTAACCCCGCTATAAGAAGAATGGATGGATCACCTTTCAGGTTGATGTCTACTTTCTCCCCTCCCATTAATCCTGATAGTTCTTCATGCGTGATTTTCACAAAGAGCTGACCCGGAGAAACCGATATCAATACCTCTCGGTCTAATGCTTTTTCTTTAATAGCATCTGTAACTGTTTTAGCAACCTTATAATTAACGTCTGCGTCTATTAAGGCTTTTCGAATTTCCTTAACGGTAGTTGCAACGTTTATTTCAGTTATTTTGCCTTGTCCTTTTAAAGTTTTAAAGGCCTTATCGAGTTTCTGACTTAAATTCTCAAACATAGGGTTAACATCCTTTTAACAGGAGTACAAAAGTACATTTTTTTTGGTATTTAATGTAGTAAAATGTTTCCTCTTATCCTTACCTGTAGTACAAGTAGCCTATTGAAATACAAATACTTAAATTAGTTTTTAATTAGCCCCCATAAAAATATCACACCATTCATTTCAATACAGTGAAAAAAAGAGTCAAGAACAACTGTATACAGAATCCACAGAATAAAGTTTATGTGTACTTACAATTGAGTATCTTTGTTTTCTAATCAACGTCATACCCTATTAATAAAAATATAGATGAATATTGCACTAATTACCGGATCTGGAGGCTTGATTGGTAGTGAATCCGTTACTTTCTTTTCCAATAAATTTGATAAAGTTATTGGGATAGATAATGATATGCGAAAATACTTTTTTGGTAATGAAGCCTCTACCAACTGGAACATCAATCGTATTGAAAAATCAATAGATAATTATGTACACCATGAAATCGATATACGAGATTTTAACAGTTTGGAAAACCTATTTAAAACCTATGGTTCAGATATTAAAATGGTGGTACATACAGCAGCTCAGCCTTCACACGACTGGGCAGCAAAGGAACCCATTACGGACTTTTCTGTTAATGCAACCGGAACTTTAAATCTGTTAGAACTTACTAGAATATATTGTCCCCAATCTGTGTTTATCTTTACTTCTACCAATAAAGTATATGGGGATAATCCCAATTATTTACCTCTAGTAGAAACGGATACACGATGGGAAATTGATGCTAACCATTCCTATTTTAAAAATGGAATAGACGAAACCATGAGTATTGATAATACAAAACATAGCGTATTCGGTGCTTCTAAGGTTGCGGCGGATATCATGGTTCAAGAATATGGAAAATATTTTCAAATGAATACAGGTGTATTTCGCGGAGGATGTCTAACCGGGCCCAATCATAGTGGTGCTCCATTGCATGGTTTTCTTTCCTATTTAATGAAAGCGACCGTAAAAAAAATACCTTATACTATTTTTGGATATAAAGGAAAACAAGTTCGAGATAATATCCATAGTCAAGATTTAGTTGAAATGTTTTGGCAGTTTTATTTAAATCCTAAACAAGGTGAAGTCTATAATGCAGGAGGTGGTAGATTTTCGAATTGCTCCATGTTAGAAGCTATAAAATTATGCGAAAATATATCCGGTACTAAACTACAATATACATTAAGTGACCAAAATAGGATTGGCGATCATATTTGGTACGTTTCAGACTTAACAAAATTCAAATACCACTATCCGGAATGGGAACAAAAATGGTCATTGGAAGCTACACTGGTAGATATTTATAATAATATTCGATAACTACTCTTTTTGGCTGAATTGAGCAATCAACTCATACGAGGTATGAACTAAACTTTTCAAACGTATGTACTCCGATTGTGCTGCCAATTTTTTGGATTGAATTGCCTCTATTGTTAACGTTTCAAAAAAACGTTGAATTGAAATGTCTAAGGAATTATTTTCCGGAATGTGCCAACCTGCATTTTGGAGTAAATGCCAGTTGTCACTTTCCGGATTTCCGCAAAACAAAATCGGACAACCCATACTTATAGCCGATACCGCTTTAGAAGGCACGGCAATATGCGTCCATTCATTCCGCAATGTAACCATGTGGATATCTATAAAATGTAATTGATTTCTTGGTACATTTAAGGTAACCTTTACACCTTGTTTTCCATTAGCATAATCAAGAACTTCTTGTGATTTGCTTCCATATAAGGCTAATACTAATAAATGTTTATCCGGATGAATGTGATCTATTACCCTTTTTAGAAAATCAGGATTGTGGGCATCATGAACATTACCACAATAGCCTATTATAATTTTATCTTTCACATACCATTCCGGAGGTTGTGTATTAATATCATGCAAGAAAAAAACACCACAAGGTAAAATAGTTTCCGTTATGTTCGATTGATAATTTTGCTGTAGATACTCTCCTTGTTTAGGGCCCAATGAAATTAGTAGGTCTGGAACTAAAGAATACGACTTTTTAAGACACCACTTATAAAAAAAATTAGATGCTTTAATTCTGCCTGTTACCATAAAACCCTCCGGAAATAAATCCAACGACCACAAAGCCCATCTCATATTTTTCTTAAATATAATAGAAGCCCACATAGGTAATAAAGGTGGACTAGTCGTTACGACTATTAAGTCCTCTTCATACTTTTTTGCTTTTTTAGCTAATATAAATCCATCATATAAAAAACTCAAAAATCTAAATATAGATTTCTTGTTATTAAATAACGTCTTTATACGAATCACTTCGCCCACAGATTCTTTTTTAGCACCTCCCAATCCATCGGCTTCTCGATCTATTGTTAAAATTCTACACGGAATATTTTTATGCTGTTGTAACCAAGAAACTAAATCACTAACCGATTCTCCGTTTATATTTAAACTTGGCGGATAATGTCTTGTTAAAAAAGTAATTCCTTTAATTTTAGTCTCTATCATGGTATTACTGATTTTCTTTCATAGGTATATATTTTTCCCAAAATTCCGGTTCATACTTCTCCCAAGCATGACAACCCATTGGTAAAATACTGTTATTCTTTTTAAAACAATACGAGGGCTTTTGTTCAAATGCAAATTGAAGTGCTGTATCTACCGTTGGTATGTTAAATCCGGGTATAACACGATGGGCAAAGGAAGTCCAAAAAAAATCTTCATTCCATTTCTTTCGCCACAACCAGCGAACTATAGGATATAGAAGTATAGAGGAATAATAAAACTTCTTAACTCTTCGTAATGAAAATCCGCCATTTCCAACGGGATATACCCATTTTCCTAGCCAACCTAATTCTTTAATCCATGAAGCATTAATCCAAGGAGCACCTATATAATCGTATTGTTTATCCATCCAATAATCTAATTGGTCACTAAACACATAAGCATCCAATTGATATATTAAAATGTATTGATAGTCTAAAAATGACTTATAAAACAAAGAAAGATTTAACAACAAACTATACTTTTCTACACTTTTAAAATAATCGGCTTCAAAAGAGATAAAATTCGCCTTAACCACTACTTGTTTATATACTGTAATATCCAAACCTTCCGGATAGACAAAAATTATTTCTCGATGTTGAAATACTTCTATGCAACGAAATAAAGAAATTTTTTCATTCCCATTCAAGTTGGTTTTATAAATAGGTATTACGATCGCAACAGACTTCATTATTTCTTTATGATCTATAACAATATATATTTAATTGTAAATCCATTCCATGTACTGAATGTAAATAAATGAAAGGCTGAGGTGAGGTAGCCGCTTCTTGAATATGATAACGAAAGCCGGCGTTTTTAATGATACTTAATATTTCATCCAAATGTTGCTCTGATGTCAACATCGAATGGTACTCAATAAATAAAAAATCAACCTGGAATAATGCATCTTTACAGTCTTTTAAAACTTCATATTCGGCACCCTCAATGTCTATTTTAAGAAAATCAATTTTCCTATTTAAATAATCCTTTAACCGAATACTAGGTAAAGAAATCGTTGATATAGCAGTGTTTTTATCTTCAATAATAGATCCGGATAATCCTCCTTGTTCATGAAAATGGATTTCGCCTTCATGTGTCCAAACAGCTTTCGGAACTACCTCTACGTTCGTTAACTGAAGAGACTTAATATTTTCAATTAGCATAGAACTAATTTTCGTATCCGGTTCAAAAGCTAAAATGGTAGCATTGGGATATTGTTGTTTGAAAGCCAATACACTTAATCCAATATTTGCACCACAATCTATAATATAAGGCTGATTCGATTTTGAATTAAACTGATAAATTCGTTTAATAAATATTTCTTCATAGGTACTCACAAAGGAAGCGGCATCTGTATACCGAAATTTTTGTCCATAAAAACGAAGGGTTCCCTTTTCAAATCTTTTTTTTGTTTTTAATTCTACCTTCGATATAAAAGATATCCCTTTCCCATAAAAAAGGTAAATAAGGTTTCTATAGATAATTTTTAGTAATTTTTTCAAACTGTACGTTTTGTTTTAATTGCATTAAATTTTTATCCGGTCAAATGCATCAATATAGGATTTAACACTTGCATTATAAATGACTATACTCCTATAACGCGCATAATGATATATATTTTCATACCCTTTAAAAACCTTAGCTGTACTCATGAATTGAGTATACATGGATATTTTATTCTTATTTTCAGGATGTAATAATGGAATATCTTTTTGAGATGCAACGGATGTGTTATAAAAATTTGTATCTTTTAGTATTAATAGATTTTCATTATTGATTCTTAATTCTTCGTGCCATGAGGTATCTGCTCCAACTAAATAAATTGTTTTATATCCACGATTAATGGATAAGAACAATCCGGCAACAACTACGGATTGTGATTGAATCATTCCTAAGTTGTTTTTGAAAGCCCAATGTTTAAACCAGTTGAATCCTTCTAGAACGATATAATTGAAATAAACGGCTTTTATATGCTTGTTTTTCAATAAAAATGTATTAAAAAAAGCAGATTTTTTAGCTTGAACGGGAACCAATAAGTTCATTGGCCAATCGACTATGCTTGCCAACGAATCATAAATACCTTTTATATTATCTCTTTTAATACCCTCTTCCGAAAAAAAGATAGGATCAAACAACATATAATTGGTGGGCTGTAGTTTTTTAAAATAATCAGAGAACACAAATCCATTAACACAAAGTAATTCATGTTGTGAAAGAAATGGCAAGCTCTCTTCTAAGGTATTTCTTAAAGATGGTCCATTTCCTAAAACAATACAAGTGGAATGTGTGGAAGTAGGAAGTGGTGAGCATCTTTTATACAACAGTATTATCTTTATACAAGATACTACTGTTTGTATCATTAACTGTGCAAATGACTTTATGTGTAATGCTAAATTAATAAATAAATTCATGGTACATATAAATTATATTGCTGTCCATCCGCCATCTACCATTAAATTATGTCCCGTAATATACCGTGCCTCATCTGACAATAAAAAGCTGACCGCAGGAGCTATATCCTCAGGAGTTCCCATTCGTTTTAAGGGTACTTTATTTTCATAGTGTTCAACGAAAATAGGATTTTGATGATCAAATATTCCACCGGGAGAAACAACATTAACGCGTATTCCATCCTGACCATATAAAGAGGCTAAATAACGCGAAAAGTTAATCAAACCTCCTTTAATAGCTGAATAAGCAGCTACAGGTTGAATGTCTGTACCTTTATAAATGGAAAAGTCGTTTCCTACTACTCCATATATCGAAGCCATATTAACGATACTTCCACTTTTATAGCTCTTACAATATTTAATATATTCTTGACAAACCGCTGCATAACTATTTAATTGTAAATCAATATTCTTTCTCCAAGAAGTTAACGTATTATCGTTTTCAAAAGCAATTCCCCAATCTGATGTTCTTGGATAAGCATTGTTTACTATTCCATGAATTTGTCCGAATGAAGAATGAACCGTTTGAATTATGGTAGCTATACTATTGGCATCCGTAGTATCGCCATATACAAAGGGATAATCGGCCTTATCAGGTTGAAGTATATCTACATTCACCGGGGTAGCTCCCTTTGAAGCTAAGTCCTTTAGGATAGAACGTCCTAATAAACCACTCCCTCCTGTTACAATAATTATTTTATCTTTTAATATCATTCTCTAATCCAATTTTTAAAACGTCTAATCCTTGATTAAAATCATTCATCGAATATAAAGTATCTGATTTGAGATACTCTAAGAAATAACGCATTTGACTTTTATAGGTATCAAAAACAGTTTGATTACTTTGAAATAATACTGTACCATCTGATGACGAAATTTTATTTAGAAGTAAATCAACAAGGATTGTTCCCTCATTAAACACGAGTTCCAATGTCCTTTTAGAATCTTTTCTATAATAATTCAATATTACATTAACGGTAAAGGAATCATACATACAAGAATAATTCGCATAATCTACCGCATCTATTGATAAAGAGGAAACGCTTCTTAAAACTGCATTCGTCTGTTTAGGTTTACCGAACATCCAATAGATATAATCTAATTCATGTATAAGATCTAAATGAACACCTCCTCCCATAGAAGCATTCGCGCTATAGGTATTTCTGAAATTTTTATTTGGCCTCCAATCCGGTAAATAAGAACCGGCATAAACATTTACTTCGTTTAATGCGGATGGACTTTTTAAAACTTCATTTTTAACATATACTAAACTATCTAGAAACCTTAAATTACAAGCAATATAGTTTTTGATAGATTTATTCGTTATCCAATCTAACAGAATGGGCGCTGAATCTAAGTTATGTAGTACAGGTTTTTCTATAAATAAAGGGATGTTGAATGATGTTAACGATAATAACGTTGAAGCATGTAATACAGTAGGATTGCTAATAAGTATAAAATCGGGTTGGATTTCATTTATTGTGTCGACCGAAAAAATATTATGAATATGGTCATAATTCGTACTATCCATTGAGGATCGAAGCGCATATAGTATTACATCCGGTTGCAATTCTCGGAGTACCTGTATATGTTTTTGAGCAATGGAGCCTAATCCTATAATTAATAGTTTCAAAGTTCGAAGTTCAGTTTATTGTTTGTGATGAGATAGTTTAAAAATTCAAAATCTATGGGGTGATCTAAATCAAAACATATATGATCCATAATAAATATAGAAGTTGCATAAGTAATAGGTGTGGTAAGATTTAAGTCAAAAAAAGCACGTTTATACCAATAAAAGGATGCATTTAAATCGTATACAGCCGGAGCAGACTGTCTTGTAAGTGTAGATTGTTGTACTTTTTTAACTAATCCATAAAAGCCATTTTCTTGTTGTTCTACCATATTAAAATAGGGATTTCTTGCAGCCTTGTTAACCGAAAATAAAGTCATCATGTCAGCATTATTTTTAATCATCTCAAATGATTGTTCTAAATCGGATAATGTGCGTAAGGGCGACGTAACATCAAGGTCAAGTATATAATCAAATGTTGTAGCATGATATTTTTCTTCTGTTAACAGAATATCTTTTATTACATCAATTTTACCTGCATCGTCTGAAGCTAAATAATCCGGACGTATATAATTGGATGTTAAACCACAATCTGCAGCTACTTGTATGATCTCTAATGAATCGGTTGATAACGTAATGGTAGCCTTATGCCGTTCAGCAAATTGTTTAGCTCTCTGAATAGTATAATCAATTAAAGGCCTGTTTCCAATAGGCTTTATATTCTTTCCCGGAATACCTTTAGACCCCCCTCTGGCACAAATAGTAATAAGTATTCGATGTTGCATTCGACTGATTATATGTTTAAATATTTTATATATTCTTGTGCCTTTTTGTAATCATCCGGTTTGCCTATATCTATCCAATATCCAACTATTGGGAAATAGGATATTTTCTTATTCTTAGACAGTAAAACATCCATTAAATCTGTAGCATTAAAAAAAGTATCCTTGGGAACTAGTTCCAGTGCACTCTTCTTAATCAAATAAATTCCGGCACTGGCTTGGTAGGTATATGTAGGTTTTTCCGAGAAAGATTGAACATTAGATTCTTCTGTATTTAAGACTCCATAGGGAACAGCCACTACATAAGGGAAAGACGCTACAGCCATATCTGCCCCTGACTCTATAAAATGCAAATAAAATTCTTCTAAATTAATATTTGTAAATAAATCAGAATTCATTACTAAAACAGTATCTGAATCAAATGAATCAACTAAGGAAACAGAACCCAAGGTTCCTAAAGGAATTGTTTCTTTAAGATAACGGATATGAAGCTGATATTTTGTACCATCGCCTAAATAGGAAATAATTTTTTCAGATAAGTACTTTACAGAAATATATACATTTTGAACACCAAATCTGCTCAAAGCATCTATATTGTATTCTATTATTGCCTTATTACCTAACTTTAGAAGCGGTTTGGGCAGGTCATCTGTAAGTGGTCGTAATCTCTCTCCTCTTCCTCCGGCCATTAAAACGGCATCAATAGGTAAGCGATTTTGTTGTTTCGTTAAATCTAGAATATCTAAAATATTATTCTCTTCATCAATTAAAGGTAATAGCTTAATGTTGGCTTTGCGTGCCTCAATTATACTACGAAGAGTATCTTGATCGGTAGATCTTAATGACTTAAATGACTTTAACATAAAAAATTCAGTTGCGTCTTCTAATGATAAGCCATTTATAAATCCTCTTCTTACATCACCATCTGTTAAGGTTCCAACTATTTTTTTTTGGTCATCTACAACAAATAAAGTTAGAATAGTGACGGAATTGATTTTTTTGATCGCCTCAATTACTTTTTCATGTCTATTGATAGTATATTTTTCTATAGTACTCATACGTGAATTCTAGAACAGGTTAATAAACTTTTACAAATACACATTGAGATGGAGCCGTTGCATACTTAAAAGTAAATAAAGTAGAAATAAAACTATTATATGATAATAAACCGGATTTGATTTCGTTCGTTTTACCGTTTTGGTTATCTACTGCTACTATTCCAATAGAATCGTTTTCTGTTAAAATTGTATAAATAGAAGATAGAAACGTAGGCTCACATTCATCATCGGGGTGAAGAAAAGAAATATATTTCCCATTAGCTAAATGCAAACATCTTTCCCAATTGGCTGTCAGCCCTAAATTTATATCGTTTTTAACTATTCTAATTTTATCATAAGTAGCAAACTTCGTTACTTCTTCAAACGTTGTATCTGAAGAACAATCATCTACAATTAAGATTTCATAATCATTAAAATTCTGATTCAAAGCAGACTCAATAGCATACTGTACTAATGCTCCCGAATTATAAGTAGGTATGCAAATGCTAAACAGTGGTCCCATTAAATTAGAATCTTATTATAAATAGTCCGAACATTATCACATTGATCTGCAATCGATAATAATCGAGAAGTATCTAACGCCAAAAAAGCTTGTACTTGTTTTTTTAAACCCGGTTTAAATTGCACATCATCAAAATCCTCTATATCTACGTCTGAAATCTTTATTTCTCCCACTTTCATTTCTTTTAATTTCTCCAATGGAGAAAATATTAATTTACGTTTGGGAGTCATAATTTCCATACTCCATCTTCCAGCTGATGCCCAATTTGCGTGATATGTAAATACTGCTCCGGATTGAGTTATACCTGCACCACCAAAAACAGATGCTTTTGTATGCCAATCCAATTGACCACGTTGAAAACATTGCATGTTTACTGGAGACCCGCCCAAGAAGAAGGCTAAATCAATAACGTGTGAAGAATTAGCTAAAAACCAATTCTCTTTTACCTCCACCGGTTTAGGTAAAGTTCGAATAATATGACTCCACTCTGTAAATTCAAAATGGAATGATGTGATACCACCATCTTGTTCTATTATTTCAGAAGCTTTTAAAACTGAGGAATAAAATCGTCTATTGTAAGCAACAAATACATTAACATTAGATGTTTTTGCCAACTCTTTTATCTCCAATAATTCTTCCAAGTTCATTCCACCGGGCTTTTCTAACAAAATATTTTTTACTCCTTTATTTATTAGTGTTCGTGTAACCGGTGCTAACTGTTCGAGATCAACTGCTACAATACAAGTATTAAAAACTGGATGATGATTAAAATATTCATCAATTCCTCCTGCTATAGCATCTATAGATGTAGCTTCTTTAAAAGCTTCAATTTTAGAGGAAGATCTACCTATAGCCCTACAGGGTACATTTAGTCCCTTTAGTACTTTAGCATAATCTTGAGCCATTATACCTAATCCTATAATTCCTATTTGTTCTATGTTATGGGACATGATGTAATAGTGTCTTGAGTGGTAGTTTGTAAACGTTCGATGAAAGCGTTCAATAAACTTATATGTAAGTTACTAGATTCAGTATAGGTACTCAAAGCACATTTATTAGTTTGCAACAATGACTCAACGAATAAATGAGATAATTGAGATTGATAGGGCATTGCGAAAGTAATTACTTCTGATTCTTTACTGTCTGTAGAAATAATATGGATAGAACTATTCGACCCCTTCTCTTCTATTTTAATAATATAGTTGGGAGTCAACAATGTAATAGTAATAGGAACCTGATCCTTTTGTACAGACGAAAAAGCAAAGACATTGTTATCTATATCCTTTCCTACTACTGTACCGGTAAATTCAATATATCCATCTCTCTTAGAAAGTTGAATAGTACTATCTAACAAAGCGGAGGAGGTAAAAAAATCGGACTTGCCGGATAAATAGGAAAATAAATCTAAAAAATGAATGCTATTACAACCTAAACCCCAATTCGATCCAATTACTCTGCAATCAAAAGACAATTCATATTTTAATTTTTCTTTCACCAGTGAATATGCCGGATACATTCTGCGCGGGCAATTGACCCATCCTGTACTATTATTTTGTTTTAATTGTTCTGCAACCGAAGTATAATCTGACAAACATTGAAATAGGAATTTTTCAAAAACAACATGTTTAATCGTTCGACCTAATGCTATACTCTCATATACTTCTTTTCTGATTTTTGAGTTCGTGGCAATAATCACAACATCCAAATGATCAGGTAAAGCATTAAAAGAGTCAACAAAGACGGGTTTTATCGTTGTATGACCATCACCACCTGAAGTGGTCCAAAGTAAGGATGCTGCTTGAAGTGCTGCATCGGATGGGTCAACTACATATAATTGAATTGATAATGTCGAATTTATAAATGCTTGTAAATGTCTACTTCCAATATTACCTGCACCAACAATAACAACTGTATTCATATCATTTACTATTTTATTGTTGTTTTATAATTTCTATAATTTTTTCAGCTGTATCACCTTTCCCATATACTTCCACTCTTTCAGGAGGGGCCGAAGTTTCTACTTGTTGCACGGCTTGTAATATAGCATCTTTTTCAACCGGTACATTCAAAATATTGGGAGTCTGTATTCGTCCTTTTTGGCGATCTCCTATGTTAATTACATATTTCGGAAAAAAGGCTGCTTCTACAAAACCACTGGATGTATTCCCTAACATCATGGTACAATACTTCATACACGTCATATAACCTATCATACCAAAACTTTCAATACCTATAGCGTTAGGATGTGTGACTATAAATTGATGTAACAATTTTCGAATTACATTTCCCATGGTATCAGAATTAGGCATTGTTATAATCAATTGATATCGACTACAATATTCCAAAGCTTTAATCAATTCTTCTGTATAGGAAATATTTTTTTCGAGCGCAACCGTTTCCGGATGAAAGGTGATGAGTATACTTGGCTTAGATAAATCAATTTTAAAATGTGTATAAAACTCCTCTAGCGTATAGTACTTCTGACGAATAAAATTCTCAATATTTAAAGCCCCAACATTAAATACATTTTTATCTGTACCTATTACTTGAATAATTCTGTTTTTATAGATTTCTGTAGAAGCGAAATGATAGGAGGACATCAACGAAATAGCGTGTCGAAAAGCATTATCTATCGCTCCTAGGGTTGTTTCACCTCCTGAAATATGGGCTATTTTCTTATTGAAGGGAAATGCAGCTGTAACAGCTGCAAACATTTCATATCGATCGCCCAATGCAAATATTAAATCAAAGGAATGTTCCGACCAGAATGAAGAGAATAAATCAATGGTATTTCCTATTGAAGAACTTATGTGCTTTGACGTATCGCCTTGTGGAATTGTAGATAATCTATGATTTACTTCAAAACCATCGGACAAAATAAAGTCTATGGTATGGCCATGATCTTTGGAGAGATGTGTACCGAAGGCAATAATTTCTAAATTAAAATAGTCGTCTTCTTGTAATCGCTTTAGTAACGGGTAATAAATACCATATTCAGCTCTAGAACTGGTTAAAACGGCTACATTCATTGTAAATCCTCCCATTTTAATTTAGTATCAGCTGAAAGTGGACGATTTGTCTTTTGTCCAATTACCTTTTCCCAAACCATTGGGCTAATTCCGTCCCCCGGGCGTTTCATAATTAAATCATCTGCTGATAATATATGATCCTTAGAAACATCGTGTTTAAGGTGAATACTTTTACGCGCTATGACAATGTTTTTGAGTTCGGAAGAGGATGGCGTTTTATCTGCATTGCCCAAAGCTAGTTCTATATTGCGAATCGCATTAACCATCTCTTTTAATTCTTTTGGTTCTAAAGAAGCTTTATGATCCGGCCCTTCCATGCTTTTATCGAGAGTAAAATGTTTTTCGATAACACGAGCACCCAATGCAGTTGCTGCAATCGGAATTTCTATTCCTAATGTATGGTCGGAGTATCCAATTTCTACACCTAAGGAATTTTTCAATGTTAACATGGCATGTAAATGAACATCCTTCATAGGTGTAGGATATTCCGTATTACAATGCAATACTGTAATATTTTCTTTTTTTACACCATTGATTAGCAATACATCTAAGGCCTCTTTTACCTCTCGCAAGGTGCACATTCCGGTAGACAAAATAATACGGTCAAAATTTTTGGCCATATAGACTAAGTAAGGCAAGTTTGTTATTTCACCGGAGGGTATTTTTCCTATATTTATGCCAAATCTTTTTAATAAATCAATACTCTCTACATCAAATGGAGTAGATAAAAATTGAATCGGCTTACGTTGACAATACTCAATTAAATGTTGATGCATCTCTACGTTTAACTCCAATTTCTTTAACATTTCATATTGAGATTCTTCAGCAGAAGTAGTAGTCAATTGATAAGAGGCCTTCGATGCGTTTTGAGTAACAAGCTGAGATGCTTTGAAGGTTTGAAATTTTACTATATCTACACCTGCATTAAAAGCCGCGTCTATTAACTTTTCAGCTAATGCTATACTTCCATTATGATTAACTCCGGCTTCCGCTATGATTAATACAGGTTCCATCTTAATTATTTATAATAGGTTTAGCGGGAGTTCCAACATATGTTGTTGCTTCCAATAGATCTTTCACAACAGTAGAATGTGACCCTACGATAACATTATCAGCTATTTTAGTTTTATGCAAGACGACACTACCGCTTCCGATAAAACAATCCGATCCAATTTCGACTCCTCCGTTCAACACCACATGCGTAGAGATATGACTGTGTGATTTTACACGTGTATCGTGTTCAATTATGGCCCGTGTATTTATAATACAATTTTGTTCTATCACAGCATCTACATTTAAAAAGGCACCGTGCATAATGATAGATCCTTCTCCAATAGTAGCATGGCTTGAAACATAGGCTGTAGAAGCTATTATTGTGGCAAATGCCCCCCCAAGTCCTTTTATGGTGTCAAATATTTTTTGTCTTGGAGAGAAGGTATTCAACTTCCCTATTGAAATTAAAAAAACATAGTCCTGTTGAATCAACGATGGGATTAACGTATCATCTCCTAATACCGGATATCCCATAATGTGAGTCCCAACCGGTAAAGTGGAATCTACAATTCCTATAATTTTATAAGCTGTTGTAGAATGCACTACTTCAATACAAGACTTGCAATGTCCTCCTCCTCCTATCAGAACTAAGTTTTTCAAATCAATAGAAATTATATTGTTTTATACATTTTACTGCTACTTGGTATATTGACAACTCGATCTTCAAGCCATTCAGAATTTTCTAACGTTGTATAGAAACTATTTTTATACATAGTAGATTTATTAAGCAAACTCCAAATAGGCCGAGTCATAACACCGTTTTCATTAGAATAATTTAGAAAATTATCCCGTTCAATTTTATTGTTAAGAATAATAGCTTGTAACCAATAGTTTGATGAACAATTAAGTGGTTCTTCTATAAGTTGAATTTTTTTTCTATTAAAAAAGGTTTTATATAGTTGAAATAAAGATCTTTTTTGATTTAATAA
Organism: Cytophagaceae bacterium; assembly: GCA_025455005.1. Classification (GTDB taxonomy): domain Bacteria; phylum Bacteroidota; class Bacteroidia; order Cytophagales; family Cytophagaceae; genus JALONH01. The sequence goes on along the minus strand of JALONH010000003.1, from coordinate 158,856 downwards.
TTCTTGAATGCTCTCCAACTGAGCTAAACCCAAGGCAGCATTCAGATTTGGCATGCGATAATTATACCCGACAGCATCATGTTCATATTGCCAAGGATGCGGAATTTTAGCCGTTGTACTCAAATGTTTAGCCTTATCAGCCAGTGATTCATCATCTGTGATTAAAGCACCGCCACCACCTGTAGTAATTATTTTATTTCCATTAAAGCTAAACACTCCTATAGTACCAAACCTCCCCGTATGTTTCCCCTTATACCAAGACCCTAAGCTTTCTGCTGCATCTTCGATCAGTATAATATTATGGCGATCACATATAACTTTGATGTCATCTATTTTAGTTGGATGACCGAATGTATGCATAGGAATACAGGCTTTGATTTGTTTTCCTGTATGTTTATTCGTACAAATGCCATTCTTTAGTTGCGTATGTTGAAGTAGAAAATTCTCTAAGGATGAAGGACTCATTCCAAGTGTTTCTTTGTCTACATCTACAAAAACGCATGTCGCACCAGTGTATGATATTGCATTAGCTGTTGCGATAAACGATAGGGCTTGTGTAATTACTTCATCACCGCGTTGAATACCGGCAACAACGCAAGCTAAATGTAAGGCTTGAGTTCCATTAACCACAACTACGGCTCTTTTAGCGCCGGTATAGTTTGCAATTGCTTTTTCAAATTCATTCACAAAAGCTCCCACAGAGGAAACGAAACCGCTATCAATGCATTCATTTAAATACTTTTTTTCATTTCCATGAAAGACCGGTTCATGCAAAGGAATAAAATCATCCTTTTCATTAATCGTTCTAATAAAAGTGAGTATTTCATCAAACATTGTAAATGTCTGTTTTGTATTGACTTAAATTAGAAGACAGCTTAAACCATTCTATAGTTTCACTTATAGCATCCGTGAAGCTGTATTGTTGTTTCCAATTAGTAAGAGTATGTATTTTTTCGTTGCTGCCATATAAACGCTCCACTTCACTTTTTGCCGGCCTTAATCGAATATCATCTGTTATTACTCTAGCTTTCGGATTTATTTTTTGGATGATTAAATTTGCCAATTCACCAATTGAAATTTCAGATTGGGTCGCAATATTTATTTCTTCGCCTATAGTCTTATCCGATAACGCAATTTGTATAAATCCATTTACGGTATCTTTTACATACAATAAATCACGTGTAGGATGTAACGCACCTAATTTTATCTCCTCTTTACCGGCTAATAATTGAGTTATGATAGTAGGTATAACAGCTCGGGCCGATTGCCTAGGACCAAATGTATTGAAGGGGCGTACAATAGTAACCGGTAAATTAAAACTTCTAAAGAAGGAATCACTCAAAAAATCGGCTCCAATTTTAGTAGCTGAATAGGGCGATTGACCTTGTTTGGGATGCTTTTCATCGATTGGAACATATAAGGCCGTACCATAGACTTCAGATGTAGAAGTCACTAATACTTTTTCTACTCCCAATTCTTTAGCCGCTTGAAGTACATTAAGTGTTCCCTTGATATTGGTATCTACATAGCTATCCGGAGAATGATAGCTATACGGAATAGCTATAAGTGCTGCTAAATGGAAAATAATATCTACTCCTTTTACAGCGGTACGCACACCATTAGGATCTGTGATATTTCCGGAAAATATTTCTACTTTACTCAATATTTCCTTAGGTAGGGTATCTAACCATCCCCAAGAATTAAAGGAATTATAGTATACGAATGCCTTAACAGAGTAGCCTTGTAAGACTAGTGTTTCTACTAAGTGGCTCCCTATAAATCCATCCGCACCGGTAACTAATATTTTTTTATTTTCTAAATGCACAATGACCAATAATTATAATTTAATTTCTTTTTCTTTATAAAACTCCGATTGTAAAATTTCTTTAAAGTCTTCGCTACTTAACCAATCTTCATTCTTATCTGAGCTATACGAAAATTCTGAACGAAATTTAAGGGGCGTTTTAGAAGTATAGTTTTCCTTTTTTTCTTTCTTTCCTGATGGTAAAACGATAAAATATTTATCACTTTCTATAACGTTTATTGAATCAGCAACATGAATCAGTTCCTCATGAATTTTTTCTCCCGGACGAACACCGGTAACGAGAAATGATGCTGAAGGAGCTACCGACTTGGCTAGATCAATCACCTTATAGGAAGGAAGTTTTGGAATAAAAATCTCACCACCAAGCGCATTTTCAAAAGCATATAACACCAGTTGTATTAATTCATTATTATCGATATGAAATCGTGTCATCCGTTCATCTGTAATGTGTATTATTCCTTGTTTCGATTGTGATTCAAAGTAAGACAAAACGGAACCCCTCGATCCTAATAAATTACCAAATCGAACTATGGAAAAAATAGTATCGGTAGAATGCTGACTTGCAGATACGAATAATTTGTCCGCACATAATTTTGTAGCACCATATAAACTAAGTGGAGCCACAGCTTTATCTGTAGACATAGCAATTACTTTTTTTACACCCGCGACAGAAGCAGCCTGAATTATATTTTCAGATCCTACTATATTGGTTTTAATAAATTCAGATGGATTTTCTTCACCGAATGTTACATGTTTTAATGCAGCAGTATGTAAAACATAGTCGACCCCTTTACAAGCAGTTACCAAAGGAGCGCTTTCTCTAATATCACCCAGAATAAATTGTACTTTTGGAATACTTTTTTCAGAAAGTCGTTTTTTGAGTTGATGTTGTTTAAACTCATCTCGTGAGAAAATTTTTATCTTTTTTATATCAGGATATTGATCCAATAAAAATAATACAAAATGCTCCCCAAATGTTCCTGTCCCTCCCGTAATCAAAATTATTTTACCATTAAAATCTATCATGTCTGAACGGCGTTAAGAACCCCCAATATTTATGGGAAGTTATTCAAATTTAATAAGATGTAAATTTAACTTAAAATGTGTAATTTCACCCAATTTTATTGAAAATGGGTGTTGTAATCCGCCAAAGTATTTTAAGTACCATAATCAGCTATATTGGCATCGCCATAGGTACGTTTAATGTATTATGGCTATACCCTAAGTTCTTATCTCCCGAACAAGTGGGATTATTGCGGCTTCTTCAAGATATACCCTCTTTGTTTGCTTTATTTGTTCGCTTAGGAGCAACTAGCGTCGTAGACCGTTTTTTTAGTTATTTTAAGGACGAGGACTCCCGACACCATGGCTTTTTCTTTTTTATCTTAGCCTATCCTATGTTGGGATTTATCGGATTTTTATTCTCCTTTTGGTATTTTAATGACTTTTGGGCCTCACTTTATGTAGAAAAGTCTGCCTTATTGGTTCATTATTTCTTTCTGATCATTCCTTTAACCTTTTTTATGATGTACACCGATATCATAGAATCGTATTTGCGCGTTCATTTAAAAATCTCCTTTTCCAACTTTCTTAAGGAAGTTTTTTTAAGGATTTTATTTACTTTGTCTATTACCATTTTCGCTTTTAATTGGATAGGATTCGATGTATTAGTATGGTTATATAGTGGATGTTACGGTATTATATTACTGATTATTGCATACTATTTATTTCAAATTGGGTTATTTCATTGGAAACCGAATTGGTCTATTTGGAATCATAGTAAAATGAAGGAAATCAGAGATTATTTGATTTATATTATCCCAGGCTCAGCTGGTGGAATAATTGCACATAAAATAGATAATCTTATGATTGCAGCCATTAGTGGTAGTGGATTTAATGAAGGGCTTACCAATGTAGCTATCTATAGCATAGCTTACTTTATAGGATCTGTTGTTGAAGTTCCCAGAAAAAATATTGCTCAAATTTCCATTCCTATTTTATCTGCTGCCTTCAAAGAAAATGATTTACCCCTTATAAAAAACTTATATCAAAAAAATGCTATTATTCAGCTTATTAGCGGTGCCCTTCTATTTTCATTAATTTGGATTAATATCGATGACTTATTTCTTTTTATTCCAAATCGAGAGATTTACTTAGCCGGTAAATATGTAATACTGTTTATAGCTTTAACCAAACTCGTTGATATGACAACCAGTATCAATACCGAGATTATTCAATTTTCAGCACACTATCGCTTTAATATGATTAGTATAGTATTACTTTCATTCATCACCGTAATCACTAGTTGGATACTAATTCCAATTCACGGTATTAACGGGGCGGCTATTGCCTTATTTAGCACTATTTGTATATTCAACTTTGTTAAAACGTTATTTATTTACATTAAAATGGGGTTAAACCCTTTTACAAATGCTATGTGGGCACCTTGGGGGTATGTTCTATTTATCCTCTTAGTTACGCCATACCTTCAATGGGAAGGGGATTCCTTGCTAAAAGCTATATTGTGTATAGGTATACGTAGTATTGTTATAGGAGGAATGTTTTTATTCTTCGTTAGAAAATTCAATCTATCTTCAGACATCAGTAGTTTAATGGATACACTTCTATCAAAAGTGATAAAAAAATAAAGTGCCTAAAAAACTGAATTACTTAGGCACTTCTATCGTCTTCTTTAATATTAAATTAGATTATTTCTTTTCTTTTAGACTCATAAACATTGTTCCTAATACTAGAAGCAACAATAGAATCGATCCAAATAAAGAAACTTTTTCACCCGTATAATAATGTTCCGGTTCAAATTTAAAATCTATTTCATGTTTGCCACTCGGAATTTCTAAACCTCTTAATACATAATTCAATCGAACATGTTCTACTTTTTTACCATCGATATAAGCATTCCATCCAGGTTGATAGTAAATTTCTGAAAATACCGCTAATTGCTTCATACTTGTCTCTGAAACATACTTTAATCGATTAGGATGGTATTGAATCAATTGAATACGGGCTGAGGAATCTTTAGGATATTGAGTTGCCGTCAAGATAGATTGAAATTGTTTATCCATGATAGCTTCTTCAGATGCTTTAAGAGAATCTAATGCCGCTATTTCTTCATCTGCATTTTGCACAAGACTAACTTTTTGAATAAACCAAGCATTCCCTAGAGCACCCGGATTGATTTGAACAAAAGGATTGTCTGTATCCTTTTCATTGGACACGATAAAGTATTTTGTATTCAACATACTTAACACTTCCATGTTATTTTTTCCAATTTGTCGTTCTATCAAGTCTTGATAACGTCTAAGTTTAATAGCACTGTATCCTCCAATCGATTTATGATGGTAGGAAGTAGTAGCATCATTAAAGGTACTTTTCGTTACATTCATCACTCGATAATAGCTAGTATCTTTTAGTATCTCTTTATCGGCACTGGTAGGGGCAACTACTTTTTCCAATAAACTTTTCTTTGATCGGATGAAATCATCTTCATTAAGGTATCGTTTGTCTACGATATACAAATCAAAAATAAATACTCCGGCAAAAATAGACATAACATACAAAGGTTTCAACCAACTTTTTATCCAAGCGAGAATCAAACCAGCTGAAACAAGCACTATAACTAAGGAGCGCATCACATCTTTTCTAAATAAGGCAATACGATCTTCAATTAAGGCTTCTATCAACCAATCCGGAAACTGGTACTTAGAATCATTTTCGGATGTAAAATCGAAAAAAGACGTACCTAGTAGGAATAAAATAAGAAGAAATCCACCTACCGAAATCAAACTCCATTTAATGGCTCTAATAATTTCATCTTTAGTATATTCTTCTTTCCAAATTTTAACCAAAACACTTGTGGCTAATAATGGGAAAGTTAATTGAACGATGACAACAGCCATGGTAACCGATCTGAATTTATTATATAAAGGAAAATGATAAAACAATAGATCACTGAACCATTCTAAGTTCTTTCCCCAACTCATCATTACAGCTAAAATAGACACACCTAAAATCCACCATTTTGAAGCATCTCTTAATAAAATCATTCCTAATACAAATAAGAAAATGATTCCGGCTCCTAAATAAACTGGACCACTGGTAAAAGGTTGATCCCCCCAATAAAGTGGTGCATTTTTAACAATATTATTTTTTGTAGCAGACGGCAGCTCCACATTTTTTAATGCTTTATACATAGAGGACGACTTCCCTATATTTTCTCCACTGGCACCACCATACAAATAAGGAACTAGAAACGTACCAACTTCTGTAATTCCATTACTCCAACTCATGGCGTAATCTTTATCCAATCCATCCCCATCTTTTTTATACTGTGTCAGTTCCGATCCACCTCGAGTAGTACTTTTGGAATAGACATAATTAGTCCAGATAGAAGAGATATTAGGCAATACTGCAATTGAGGCTACTATTAGCGCTATTAAAGTAGATAAAAGGAAATCTTTAATGGTATTTTTTCGAATAGAATCAATACATTCATATATCCCGAAGAATGCTAAAACAAATAATAAATAATACACAATTTGATAATGCCCATAAAAAATATGTAATGACAAAAAGGGTAAAGTTATTAATGTACCTATTCCATATTTCTTTCTATACAATAACATAAGTCCGGCTAATACGGGAGCCATAGTCGCCATATTCAAGACTTTGTTCGTGTGTCCTGCTTCAATACTTATAATAGTAAAGGAACTTAATGAAAAGGCTGAGGACACTGCAAATGCAATGATACCGTTGGCACCTAATACCAAAGCTAAAATATAAAAACCTAAAAACGCTAAATATCCCAAATACACAGAAGGAGGAAATACCGCTAAGAAAGCTTTGTGAACATAAACCATAACATTGGTAGTATAACCTCTCCAAACCGGCATACCGGCAAAACTGGAATTAGACCATAAAATTTCTTCACCGGTTTTTTCACCATATACCAACGCCTCGTGTAAGGCACTTCCGGATTGAATGGCATCGTTTTGATTCAGCTTTTTACCATCCAATATGGGGGAATAGTAAACAAATAAAAGAACAATAAACAATAGGTGAAACCCTAGGTGAGGAAGTAGATTTTTAAAATTAAACTTCATGAGAACGATTTTTAAAATTAGATACTATATAAACTAAAATGACCTCCTAATTACAATAAAGCCATTTATACTTTATAGATTCAACTCACAAGTTACAAAAAATGTATAAAGATGTACTTATTCATGTTTGTAATTAGCCAATCCTTCAAGAGGGATGCTGTTATTCCTTTTGATACCTTATGCTTTAAGCCCTATTCAGTGGAGCATAGCCCTCTTACTTAAAATAGATATAAGCTGTACAGTGACTATTACGTGCCCCACAGATAATGAGCGTTCATCTTTGATATAATGGTTAAAGTGTCAATTGATTTTATGAGGTATCATCTTAATCTTATCAAATTTTCACTATAAAAATTCTTAAAAATGCCTTGTTATATCTAATAAATAGGGATTTAAAAAACAAAATAAGGCTTAGACTACAGGAATTATACAAATTCCATTTCCGAAAGAGGCTTTTTTTTAGTAAAATTGGGCTCATAATATGTATTGGACAGGTCTCCCTTTCCTGGTTCAATAAGAATAAACGAACGAAGAAATGAAAAAAATTGCAGTTTTTACATCAGGTGGAGATGCCCCGGGCATGAATGCGTGTATTCGTGCTGCAGTTAGAGCCGGTCATTACTATGACTTAGAGGTATACGGGGTAGTCCGCGGTTATGACGGCCTAATCAATGGAAATTTCATTGAAATGGATGACCGCTCGGTCAGTAATGTAATCCAAAAAGGCGGTACCATTCTAAAATCTGCTCGAAGTGAAGAATTTCGTACGCCTGAAGGACGTAAAAAAGCATACGAACAAGTAAAAAAATTCGGTATTGACGGATTAGTGGCTATAGGAGGAAATGGTACCTTTACTGGAGCAGAGTTGTTTTACAAAGAATGGCAAATACCTACTGTAGGTGCGCCGGGTACTATTGATAACGATTTATATGGATCTGACTTTACAATAGGTTATGATACTGCTGTAAATACCTGTTTGGCAGCAATCGATAAAATCAGAGATACTGCTGATGCACACGAACGTGTATTTTTTATTGAAGTAATGGGTAGAGATACAGGTTATATTGCGGTTCGATCTGCTATAGCCGGCGGTGCTGAAATGGCTATTATTCCTGAAGATAACAATAATATTCAAGCTATTTTGGATCGACTCAAAAATGGAATCAGTAATTCTAAAGCCTCTCATATCATTATCGTAGCGGAAGGTGACCAACCGGGACGAGCCGCTATTATAGCTAATGAAGTAAAAAAAGAATTACCTGCTTTAGATTCTAAAGTAACTATACTTGGTCACGTTCAAAGAGGTGGAGCTCCAACAGCTGCGGATAGAGTTTTAGCCAGTAGATTAGGACTTGCGGCGGTTGAAGGTTTATTAGCCGGAAAGGCAAATGTTATGGCCGGTATTATAGATCATGAAATAGTATATACTCCTTTTATCGAAACTATTACAAAAAGAAAACCTATCCGAACGGATCTAGTAGAGATTGTACCTAAGCTTAACGGTCGAAACTATAAAAAAGATAATTAAAAAAAAGCCCTTCCGAAATCAGAAGGGCTTTTTTATGCTGTCACTGAAACGATTCAATATATTGTTTTATTTTTTCTATCTCCTGTGGATGAAACCATTGCAATCCTTCCATTCGTCGAAACCAAGTCAATTGTCTCTTGGCATAATGTCTAGAATTTCGTTTTAACAAACGAATCATTTCTTCTCTTGAATAGTTTCCATCGAAGTAGTCAAATACTTCCTTATACCCTACAGTTTGAAGTGCATTTAATGTACGGTAGGGTAAACATTGACGAACTTCATCTTCTAATCCTCTTTCTAACATAAGTTCCATCCGTTGGTCAATTCTTTGGTACAGTTCTTCTCTTGGTAATGTCAAACCTATTAAAATGGGTATATAATCCAATTTTTTCTTTTCCCCTTTTTGATAAGCAGTGATGGGTAATCCAGTACTATAAAAGACTTCCAATGCTCGTAGAACACGCCTTGGATTATGAACATCAATAGTGTCCAATGCTGAGGGATCAAACGTACTTAATCGCTCTACTAGTGCCTCCAATCCATGCTTTTGCAGTTCATCTTCCAAATTCAATCGAACCGAAGGATCTACTTCCGGAATGGAATCGAGTCCATTAATAAGTGCTTGAACATACAGTCCCGTTCCACCACATAATACAACTCTATCATTTCGTTTGAACAGCTCTTTCAAAATTTCGGAGGCTTCCCGTTCAAATATTCCGGCACTGAAATAGTCGCTTATAGAATGAGAATCTATGAAATGATGTCGAATCCCCCTTTGTTCCTGCGGCAATGGTTTTGCGGTTCCTATTGTTAGTTCTTTAAACAATTGACGAGAATCTGCCGAAATAATTTCCGTATTATACCATTTGGCCAATTCTATAGACAATGTTGTTTTACCCACTGCTGTAGGACCTATTATACAAACCAAATATTTTTTACTTACTTGCGACATATTTAATGCTTAAAAATACGTTATTCTAACGCATTAGCTGCAGTAACCATGCAAAAAATAACACTTATCGCCGGCACTCGACCTAACTTTATAAAACTCGCTTCGATTATACGAGCCTTAGAATCACATCCTTCGATTTCGTATGAATGGATTCATACCGGTCAGCACTACGATGAACAAATGTCTCATTATTTTTTTAAAGACCTGTCTATACCTGAACCAAACCGATTGTTCACCCATACCTCTTACCAATCTGTCGACATACAACTTTCCATCATCAAACAATTACACGAATACTTTTCACAATCCACGATTCAACATGTTATGGTATTAGGTGATGTACATTCAACTGTATTAGCCGCTACTGTTGCTAAACAATATTGTAAAATAGTGCATCATGTTGAAGCGGGTCTTCGCTCTTTTGATTTAACAATGCCCGAAGAAATCAACCGAAAATTAACAGATTCAATCAGTGATTATTTTTACACAACCACGGAAGAAGCAAAAAAACAATTAATTAACGAAGGACAAGATCATAATCGAATCTTCTGGGTAGGTAATACTATGATAGACTCTCTGTTGCGCATTCTTCCTAAAGCCACATCGTTCAAGTCAGATATTCTTCCACCGAAAAGTTTTATTTTGCTTACACTTCATAGACCTATTAATGTTGACGATCAAGATACATTACTTTCCATCCTAAACATTGTAGAGAACAATACCGACTTACCCATACTATTTCCTGTACATCCTAGAACTAAAAAAAATATCCAACACAAAGTATTTAACCGCATACGTTTTATAGACCCTTGTGGCTATATAGATTTTATTTACTTAATTCAACAGGCCGCTCTAATACTCACAGACTCCGGAGGAATACAAGAAGAATCGACCGTTTTGAACATACCCTGTATTACCTATAGAACTACTACAGAGCGCCCGGAAACGATTCATGTTGGTACCAATACACTCGCAAAAGATTTAGATGAATTGATACTTGCGTTACAACGTTTTAAAGAGGGTGAAATAAAAACAGGCCGTATTCCTGAATTATGGGATGGTCATGCTGGAGAACGCATTGTGTCAATATTACAAACCATTGATTAGTTATAATCAACATATCATTCAATTAAGTAGTAGAGGTTTGCAATTAGCCACTACGTTTCTACTATTTATCTTCACTTCTCAACTTTTAGGACCTGAGGGACGAGGGGAAATAAGTATATTTATTGCGAATCAAACCATACTTCAACTTTGTAGTGAAATCATTTTTGGTAGTGCTTATATTTATTTAGTTCAACAGTACAATAGAAATTCTATCGTTCGAAAGGGTATTCTATGGAGTGTGTTCACCTCGATATGCATGACGTATAGTTTATATATTTTGGATTTCTGTACTTCACAAACTATGTTTTGGCTTATAGGAAATAGTTTTCTTTTTTCTTTATATACTTGTTTGTTGTTGGATTTAAGAATACAACACAAAGGGACTTCATATGCATTATTTAGTATTGCATATCCACTGCTTCATTTGATTACGTTTATTGTATTAAATACTTTCTATTCAGCACAAATAGAGTTATTTTTTATTAGTCAGTCCATCAGTTGTGTACTTTGTATTTGGCTAATAAAGTTAAGTAATCCTGTTTTACCTAAATCAACGGAAACTAACATTGATTGGAAAACACTTTTACAAAAAGGTTTAGCAGCATCCGGTAGCAATTGGATTAACTTTTTCTCTACTCGATCCAGCTATTATTTACTATTTTCAGCTCTAGGTAATTCAGCAATTATAGGATTTTATTCCAGTTCTGTCCTTGTATCAGAGCTAGTGTGGGTCATTCCGTACGCACTTGCCATTCCCTTAATACCTTTAATATCTCAACAACCACAGGTAGAAAAACATCTCGTCCCATTTTTAGATACGGTTCGAATCAATTGGCTACTAAGTTTAATTTGCACTTTGATTCTGTATAGTATACCCGGTTCTTTTTATTCCTTTCTTCTCGGTTCTAAATTTGATGGTATACAAATCTATTTGTATTTATTATTACCCGGTACACTAATTTTAAGTCAAGGGAAAATATATTGGAATTATTTTCAAGGTATAGGAAACTTTAAAATCAATACAATGGGTGCAACCTTGGGCCTAATTACAACTATAGTAGGTATACTTATATCCTTGTATTACAACAAACTTTTATATGTTGCTTTATCCACTAGTTTAGGTTATATAGTATATGCCTTTTATTTATTTTATCATTTTCAAAAAATTCACCCCCATTTACGGTGGTATTTTTTAATTCCGTTTCAAAAATTCAAGCCATAAAGAATACCATTTATGGGGAATTGCAATACAATTATTAGATGGACTCATTACTAGAGTGTCAGTCTGCTTAAATCCTTTGCGCTCTTCTATAGTATAAAAAGAATATCCTTCCCAATAGGGTAAAAGCTGAAGCCGTTTTGCCTGTTTATCGTTTAATACTTCAATAAGAAAAATAGGTTGTAGTTCAAACAACGTAGTACCTCCTCCCAATAACACTTCCGTTTCATACCCTTCTACATCTATTTTAACTAACATAATGGAGGAAATTGGTATTTTATGCTCTCGAATAAAATCGGCTAACGTAATTCCGTCTACGATAGTATTGGTGGGGCTACTACTTCTATGAGCAGTATAATCATTATATGTAGAAGGATTCGTTTGCCAATAAAGTTTCCCCTTTGTATCTGCCACAGCCTTTGTATGTACATCGATGTTAAACTGATTGCGTGTATTATTTCGTTTTATTATTTCAACTAAAGAAGGATTAGGTTCAAAAGCATGTATAATAGCAGTTGGATTATACGCAGCTGCGAGTAATGCATATGTACCGGTGTTCGCTCCAATATCCAGGATATGCGTTGCTGTTTTAGCCCAAAATGTCCAAGCCTTTATAGAGTATGGCTCACAAGCCCCCTCTCCTTTCCAGAAATGATCGGATTCCATTGAAAAATCTTTACCAGGATGATATAAGGTAAGGGTGGAAGCATTATCTAAACCTATTGAAAATTCGCCCTTAAAATGTAAATGTCTAAATATGGAGGGCGGTAACGAAATAAAACGTTTACAACAAGAATAAATATATTTTTTAAACGGAATTAACGAATAACAATAGCTAAGGAAGTGTTTCATTTCAATTCCTTTTTAATTTTTAAATATATATTTTCTAAAACCTTTGCTTGTGTAGACCAATTTACTTCTCTGGAAGCGTTTAATGTATTAGCCTTCCATTGTTGATAAACATCCGGATGATCGAAAATCCATTGAATTTGTTCGGCTATATGTTTGGGATCGTGTTTTTCGATAAACGTTCCAACTTGATAGTGATGTACCATCCGGTCTACTTCCGGCAAATGAGAAGCTAATACCGGAATACCTGCGTGTATATAATCAAATAATTTATTAGGCATGCTATAAATATAATTTTCGCTGATTGCTTTATCTATCGTTATACCTAATGAAGCCTGACGGGTATAATATTTTAGTTCTTGAAAGGGAACTTTTGGTATAAAAAGTACTTTTCGGTTTAATTGATAAGTATCCACCAGTTGCTTTAGACGTTCGATTACATCTCCACTTCCAATAAAAACTAACAAAAACCGTTCATCCAGATAGCGCATGGCTTCTGTCAACTCTTCTGTTCCGCGTTTAATATTGATTCCGGTACCTTGATATAGTAGTACAAATTTATTTTTAAAAGACTCTTGAACAAATTCAAGAGGTACATCTTGAAAATAATCCCAATAAGGAACATTCATGACTACATCTACCGGATGTTGATATTCTTTTTCAAACAATCCTTTTTTTGCAAAATTATCTGTGTAAACAAATGTAACTTTATGAAAAATATTTTTTTCTATGGTCTTCCAAATTTTCTGGATCCGTGGCCGTTCTATCAATTCAGGAACTCCGGTAAAATATTCGTGGTTATCGTACACTAAAATAGATCCTTTTAACTTAGAAACTAGATAACAAGGCAACAAGGTATCTAAATCGTTAGCAATAATAATATCCGAGCGATGGAACAGTAAATAAAAAAATAAATGAATAGAATATTGAATATAAAAGAAAGGGCCTTTTTCAAACAAGAGGGAAAAACGATATGTAGAATAGGTTTGTTTTACTAAAGGTAAACTATCTTTTTTCTTTCTTCCGATAACGTGTACATCAAATCCTAATTCCGTTAAAGTAGACGAAATTTTATGTACTCTTTGATCGGTAACCAAATCAGTGGTAACAGTATTTAAAATTTTATAGGTACGCGCTTGCATAAATTCGTTAAGCCCTCCACAGTTTTATCCACCAAGGCATTCGATTTCTATTAAAATATTGATAGGACTCATCCACTGCTCCGAAATTCTTATTAAAATCAGCAATTACAGGAATATTTGATCCTCCAAAATGGACTCTATAATAATCGGTATCTTTTGCTTTTCTTTTTATGGTTTCATATAAAAGATAATGCAAGCTACTGTATTCTCGTCCTTCAGCCGTAGTAAAACAATTCACTAAATACATGGAAGAAGGACTATACAAAAAAAGCTGCCCACACCACCATTCTCCTTTTTCATTTATTACACCTAAAATTTCGGCTGATTGACGTTGAAGAGCTTTGGTTGCGGCTCGTTTTAACACTGTATAATCTTTAGTCGAATAAGGTTGTCCTTTGGATTTCATTTCACGTTTCCATTCGGTAATGAAACGTTCAAGAGGCATAGGTGCAATTTGTATGGCAGGACCATTCTCCGCTTTACGAATGTTTCGTCCCCAAACTTTTGTAGGGAAACGCTGTTCGGGTGTTAACGTTAAAATTTGATGTCTTTTTAATTGAGGTGTTACATCAGATAATTTAAGATTAAAAATATAGGGCATACTCAACCAATCGTATTGTTCTAGTATACCACAAAGTTGTTCTTTTTCCGGCTCATTAGGTGGTACACCTATCCAATCGAGGGCTTGAATAAAATTAGGTAATAGTAGCCTTGAATAACCTAAAATGGAGGAATGAAAGAAAGGAATCCCACCGGAAAAATCATCTTTCATAAGTAACTCCCAAGAGGGGAAAACGCTATTCAACCAATCGCTATACAAAAAAGCATCGGCATAGGATTGTTGCATTAATAGGCGATCCCATGCCGCTTTTTGTTGTTTAGTCGGTTGTATGCGTTGTAACATCTTTAATGAAGGATATCTGAATACCGATCGAATAGAACATCCGAACGAACGGATTCTATAAACGTATTTAACGTGGCAAGGGAATATTTAGTACAAGCCTTAGGATGACCAATAGTTGTAATACGTTGTGAAGGGTTCTTATCTGCTTGTTTGTAAATTTTATCTAATAAACCGGCATAATAACCATCTGTGGAGAGCGCTTGAATTGTTGTAGTCGTTAACAGTTTTTTCTTAGTGGAGGTTTGAGTCATGGGTTTACCATCACCTATAGTTTGGTGCAAGGCTTTATTCCATTTACCGGAGGCAAATAATTTCCAATAAAATAAAGGGGACAATCTAATGGACGTGATGGGAATTTCTAGAAATGTTCCGTTGTCATCCGGTAAGAGCGGTGAAGCCGTGAACTTCCATTGATTTTCTTTGGGTGCAGATGTAAAATCGAATGATATTGGTTCCTCTTGTAATCTACCTCCGGTAAACACTGTACTATCTATCGAGATGCCATTCTTTTTGAAAGTAGGCGCAAGAAGTTTCCATTCAGGTAAACACCAACCTCCGGCTCGATACGCATTTACTTTTGAAGAAGAAAAGGAACGTAAAAAGTCTACTTGCGTGGTAATCATATCATCAATTGAAGCCGGCTCCCATTGATCTAATCTGTATCGATTGGTATTGGAATGCCAACTATTCCCATCATAAAAACTTTCCAACCAATGTGGGTGAACATGTAATTGTATATCATGACCGGCATCTGTCATTTTTTTAAGTTGTTCTTCTATGCTTCTTGAACTATGACGTAAGCCGGGATATCGATTTTTGTAATAATATAATTGCTGAATAAAACTAGTATCAATAAAAAAATTAAAATACACTTGATGCTTTTGAGCTATGGCAAGTAAAGCATCTGTAGGTTCAATCAAACACTTTTCTACCGAGCCAGTAGGAGCACCAAAATAGAGTTCATAATCAAAAGACAAAAGTAGTTTCACTCGAGATAATTTCTTGTAGAAAAGCGAATTTATAGGTAAATTTAGAAATACCTATCAACTTTTGTGGATTCCTTTCCACAAGAGGGAATAGAAATCCTAACGAATATGATGAAAAGCTCATCCGTCGACTTAGAATCTTTATCCAAAGATGCCTTAATCGCTGAAATACAACGACTCCGAACGTCTATTTTGAGTTTCCAACCGGAAAAAATTCTACAACAAGCATTTGAACAAATTAACTTGCCGGTGATTACGTTGGATCAAGATGGCATCATTCAATATTGCAATCACTCCTTTCTTCAGGCTACCGGCTGGGACAAAGAATCTATTTTGCATACCGAATGGAATCAATACATTCTAGACCAACAAGCAGAAGAGCATATTTATCAAGTAGTTAAAAAACATGGGTTTATCGACCGATTAAAACGCAAGTTTTTAGCAAAAGAAGGAAGTCATCGTTCTTTTAAATTCAATGTAGTTATTCATCATCCAATTGACGAAAACAATCATTTAACCACTTTAATAGGAGAAGATATAACCGATAGAAAAAAAGTAGTACGAGCTTTAAAAGAAAGTAATGAACAACTTCAAGATTTATTTGAAAATGCCAATGATTTAATCCAAGTGTTTGATTTAGACGGCAAGATTCAATTTGTCAATAGAGCATGGAAGGAAACATTAGGTTATTCTGATGATGAGATACAAAATCTAACCTTTAATGATATTTTACCGGTAGAATACAGGTCATCTACACACGAACATCTTAATAACATCATTGCCGGTATCAAAGATGATAAATTTGAAACACTATTGTGTAGCAAGTCCGGACGAAACATACATGTGATCGGAAGTGTAAACGTACGATATGAAAAAGAGAAACCGGTATCGTTTAGGGCTATTTTTCATGATAATACAGAACATATGCGTGCTGAAAGGGCGCAAAATCTATATTATAAAATTTCAACCTTAGCCATCAATAGTGTTAATCTTGAATCTTTGTTGGCCAATATACACAACGAATTACGTTCGTTAATTGCTGTTAACAATTTTCACGTTGCATTGTACGATAAAGACCATAATTTTTTAAATTTTCCCTATTATGTGGATGAAAATATAGGTACTAAGCCTATTTCTATGAAACGTATAGTAGGGAAAGGGTTAACAGAATATTCATTGTTTAATCCTGAACCTACCTTTTTATTTGAAGAAGATATCGTCACGTTAGCGGAAGATAAGAAAGTAGAACTGTTAGGGCCTATTCCTAAATTATGGTTAGGTGTGCCTCTTTTACTGGAAAATAGAACGATAGGTGTAATTTGTGTAAAAAGTCATTCAGATCGTAATAAATATAAAAAACGTCACTTAGATTTATTACACTTTATATCCGGCCAAATAGCGTTAGTGATAGAACGGAAACGCAATGAAGAAAAAATTGTAGAACAAACCGCTCGACTCAACGCCATTTTTGAAAGTAGTTCCCATTTAATTTGGTCTGTAAACAGACGGAGAGGCCTCACCTCATTCAACCATAATTACGCTGAAGCCATTCAACAAAAATTTGATGTTCCTCCGGAATTAGATGATGAAACAATACCACCCAGAAAAATGGTATTGTCCGATGAGCGTTACCATAGCTTTATTGAAGAAAAATATGCTCTTGCATTCAAAGGGCTTCAGCAACATTTTGAAACCAGCAATACAGACACCAACGGTAATAAAACGTGGAGAGAAACATATTTAAATCCCATATACCTTCCGGATGGTCGAATAGATGAGGTATCAGGTATATCACATGATATCACTGAAAAAAAACAATGGGAATTAACCATTCAACAAAGTGAGGAGAAGTTTAGAAATATATTCGAGTCCTTTCAAGATATTTATTATAGAACAGATTTACACGGCCGCATCACAATGATTTCTCCATCCGGTTGTGAATGGAGTGGTTATACAGAAGCAGAAATCATTGGAAAACATATTAGTGATTTTTATATGATTCCTCGTAAACAAGGGAATTTAATAAAAAATTTACTCGAAAAAGGTCAAGTAAAAAACTATGAAACGAATCTTGTATTAAAAGACCGATCTATAATTCAATGTATTTCAAATATTCGTTTAATATACAATAATGAAGGTAAGCCAATAGCAGTTGATGGCGTTGCGCGCGATATTACCTATTTGAAAAAAGCATCCGAAGAGTTATTACATGCAAAAGAGATTGCAGAAAAGTCATTAAAAGTAAAAGAAACATTTTTAGCGAACATGAGTCATGAAATTCGCACACCTATGAACGGTATCATAGGAATGATTGACTTACTAAATGACACACCCTTACACGAAGAACAAAAGCGGTATGTTCAAACCATTAAAAAATCGTCCGAAACCTTATTAACCATTTTAAATGATATTCTAGACTTGTCGAAACTAGAAGCAGGTAAAATGCAATTGCGATTAACATCTGTTTCAGTTGAACATACAGTAGAAAAACTATACGCTTTATTTGTCCAACAAGCTGCATTAAAAAGTATAGAATTAAATTATACGATAGATGCCGATGTACCCGGTTTCATATTAGCAGACGAAACACGGTTGTTACAAATCATGTCGAATTTGACATCCAACGCTATAAAATTTACTGAAAAAGGATCCGTTCATTTGTACTTATCTGTCCTTCAAGTTAAGGATACGACGTATACCTTAAAAATGGAAATTCAAGACACGGGAATAGGCATACCACAAGACAAACTGAACATGTTATTTGAATATTTCAGTCAGGTAGATACGTCGTCAACAAAAACACATGCAGGTACAGGTTTGGGTCTAGCCATCTCAAAAGAATTAAGCCAACTGATGAATGGACAAATAGGCGTTTTTACAGAAGACGGTAAAGGAAGTACCTTTTGGTTTACATTTGAAGCCAAGGAGAGCAAACGGAGTTCTTCGGTGAAAGCCGATACCTCCTCTACTTTACTTCGTTTACAAAATATTCCGGGTAACCCAAGGATTTTATTGGTAGATGATAACTCTATTAATCAATTTGTAGCATCCGAGATATTAAAAAAAGCCGGATGTACTGTAGATACCGCAGGGAACGGACTAGAGGCGATTGAAAAAGCGAGTATCGGAGTATACCAACTTATTTTGATGGATATTCAAATGCCTCATATGGATGGTATTGAAGCTACTAAACGAATTCGTACTATCGGACTCCCTACTGTTCCTCCTATCATCGCTATGACCGCGTATTCCATGAAAGAGGATAAAGAAAAATTCCTCGCTGCCGGCATGGATGATTATATTTCCAAACCAATAAAAGCGGAGCGTTTAGTTGATAAAGTCAATCGATGGGTGAATCGACTACCGGAACCGGATGAAAGCGTAGGCCAATTTGAAACGACTCTGATTAGTATAGCTAATGATATTCCCATGTACGACAAATCCCTTGTGGAAAAATTAATCGAATTATCAGGTCCGGAGCAGCCATTAGCAATTTATGAAGAGTTTGAAAATGAAAGCTTTACACAAATAGAATCTTGTAAAAATGCTATTGGGGATAAAGACATTGGTATAATATTAAATAATTTACATACTTTAAAAGGTGTTTCCGGAACTTTAGGATTGAAGCGGATTGAAGCTTTCACCCGAGGTATCGAAAGTAAGTTAAAAGAACAAGGTTGGTACGATTCGATTGCAGATGATTTGCATTTGTTAGAAAACGAATGGAACCACTTTAGAAACATTTACCCTACATTTACAACATTAATACAATAAAACAATGGCAACAAAAAAAGTGTTAGTCGCTGAAGACAGTTCGGTTATTCAAACGTTAACCAAACGAATTTTACAGTTTCAAAACTTTGATATTACAGCTGTTAAAAATGGCAAAGAAGTGTTAAAAGAATTAGAAAAAAGTAATTTTGATATCATCTTGATGGACATCAATATGCCTCAAATGGATGGTATGACTTGTGCTACAGAAATTAGAAAATTAAGCGATACCACAAAAGCCAATGTTCCAATCGTAGCCATAACCGGAAATGCTAAAAACTATTCCGATGAGGATTTTAAGAATGCAGGTATAAATGAATACATGCAGAAACCATTAGATTTTGACAAATTGGTTTTAGTGGTAAAAAAATATACAAACGCGGAATAACTAATCTTACATGGAAGTTAAATATACAACCCATTTCTTAAGTCGATTAGAAGATATCTTTGCCGAGTCAGATTATGTCCTCCGGTATGAAAAAGGTAATTTTAATTCGGGTTATTGTATATTAAAAGATACTAAAATCGCTATTGTAAATAAATACTATACCCTAGAAGGGAAAATTAACTCATTGATGGAAATCTTAAAAGTGGTCGAATTAAGTACAGAAAAAATGAGTGATAAAAATATCAAATTGTATAAAGAAATTTCGGATAAGGCAATAGCATAGTCCATTGAAAGTTACATTTTTAGGCACCGGAACATCTCAAGGTGTACCAATGATCGGGTGCAGTTGTCCGGTGTGCACCTCTTTAGATTTTAGAGACAAACGTTTACGCACCTCGGTCCATATTCAAACTGATTTCAATTCTATTGTTATAGACAGTGGACCGGACTTTAGACAACAAGTCTTACGGGCAAAAATTCAACGACTGGACGCGCTTCTTATTACACATGAACACAAAGATCATATTGCCGGTATGGATGATGTGCGAGCGTATAATTTTTGGCAAAAAACAGATATGCCTGTTTATGGAAGAAGCCGCGTATTGGATGCGATTCGTCGAGAATTCCCGTATGCTTTTGCTGATTATAAATACCCGGGCATACCACAAATTACTTTAAAAGAAATCACCTCTGATGCTTTTGAACTAAACGGTGAAACAATACTTCCTATCGAGGTGATGCATTACAAACTTCCAACCCATGGTTTTCGATTGGGAGACTTTACGTACATCACAGACGCTAACGCTATAGGACAGGAGGCACTTGATCGTATAAAGGGTTCAAAGGTATTGGTCTTAAATGCCCTTCAAAAAGAAGCTCATGTTTCGCACTTTACATTAGAACAAGCATTAGAGATAGTAGAACAAGTACAACCTCAAGCAGCATATTTTACCCATATGAGTCATCGAATGGGCAAACATTCCGATATTGAAAAAGAATTACCCCATAATGTTCGCTTAGCTTATGATGGTTTAACTCTTAGAATCGAATGAGCTCTTTTACCTACATCTATCTAGGTCTCTTTTTTTGTCATTGGTTGGGAGATTTTACCCCCCTTTCCACTCCTCGTATGCTGGCGGCAAAAGCGAAAGGTTCTCCTATCTCCATCATTGGTCTTCATGCAGTTATTCATGCGGTATTAATGGGGCTTTTTTTGTTCCTGATTCAAGTTCCTTTAGTACTTATTTTCTATATTATCGCGTTTGAAGGTATTAGCCATTGGTTGATTGATATAGTAAAAGGAAAATTAACATTGCATTTTTCTTCAACTTTAGGTAACTCCGCCCATAACTCTTATTGGATGTTATTTGGCGCAGACCAGTTGGCTCACACTATTGTAATCCTTATTATAGGACAATGGGTTATATAGAATTTATATGAAACTTTCCCTTTGGTGTATCGGCAAAACAAATGAATCCTATTTAAAAGAAGGTATTCAACAATACTGTAAAAAACTACCCCACTATCTTCCTTTTGAGTATATAGAATGGCCGGATGTAAAGAACAGAGAGAAACTAAGTATCGATTTATTAAAGAAAGAAGAAGAAAAATTAATTTTATCTAAACTATCAACCTCCGATTACTTGATCTTATTAGATGAACAAGGAGAAACCATGAGCTCTAAAGGATTTGCTCAATACCTACAAAAAAAGGGCAATAGCATTAACGGTACTTGTGTATTACTCATTGGTGGTGCGTATGGATTTTCTGAAGCCCTTTACCAACGTGCCAATGGAAAGATCAGTTTATCTCCTATGACTCTCTCCCATCAAATGGTTCGTCTTTTCGCTGTTGAACAATTGTATAGGGCTTATTCTATATTGAGAGGTGAAAAATACCACCACGATTAAATGCTCATCGAATCTCTTGTAAGGCTATTTCTATTATGGTGTCGATTCCATTCGTTTCATCCTTAGGTAACATATATACTAATTGATCAGGTACTACCCCTCCTTCTATTTGTTCTCCTGTATTTAATATAGTTTGCTACCCGAATGCGACACGAAAAAATTAACCGACTATAAAACTATAAGTTAATAACCTTAATCAGCTAAATCTCTGCTGAAGGCACCACCATCACAACGTCTTCCCGCTCTACTCGGACAGAACCAATTGGAGTTCCTTTCACCTTTCGTACGTACTTTTTAAACGTATAACTGACCGGACACAAACTATCTGTTTTCCTTTGCGAATAAAAGGCGGCTATCTGTGCAGCGCGTTCGATTACATGCATAGGAAAGGATTTTCCCGGTTGATGTTTAATCACCACATGCGAGCCGCTTACATCACGAGCGTGCAGCCACAGATCTTCTTTGTGTGCATACTTTAAAGTCAGTAGTTCATTATTCGCTGCATTTTTACCTATCCAAATATGAAAGTGATCCACTATCGTTGTTTTAAATGGAAGTTCCTGTTCTGCCTGGACCTTTTGTACTTTAACTTTATGGGTAGAATAGGCACTTAATTCTTTATGTGAGGCTGCCTGTTGGACAACCTCCATTTCTGAAAGTAACGCTTGAATTTTTTGTTCCCTTTCGGTCAACAGCGATTCTAATTTTTGAAATTGTAAATGTCTGTTTTTACTTTTTTTATATAATTGTTCCGCGTACCGTTGTGGTGTTAGCTGTGCTTTTATTTCTATTTCTATTTCCTGATCCGAGTAGAAGTCATACACTCGTGCCGTCCGTTCCCTACCCTGCCACGCGTGTAGGTTGGCCATGATAACATCTGCTAGTTGATTAGGCGGTGGTAAGGCTTTCAATTGGTCGTAGTGACCTTGTGTTTTAAGAATAAAGCTCCGGTGTTGGTGGATGTCTTTTTGAAGTTGTTGAAGGATATCTGTTTTTCTAATCTGGAGATAGGCAACAGAAAAGAAATACCGTTGATAGGCTTGCAGTGCTTCTTCAATATCGGTACCGGTGAAGACGGTGTGGGGCGATGGCGTGTAAGCCCAACGAATATCAGAACCAATGACGTCGATGTAAAAAGTAGTAGCGG
This sequence comes from Cytophagaceae bacterium, assembly GCA_025455005.1. GTDB lineage: Bacteria > Bacteroidota > Bacteroidia > Cytophagales > Cytophagaceae > JALONH01. The sequence goes on along the minus strand of JALONH010000003.1, from coordinate 136,008 downwards.
GAAAAGGTATATGTTGCAGGTCTTCAGGAGGTGTTGTTTTATTCAGTCGCTCCAGGTCAAATGTGGGGGTTTTGTCTAATTTGGGCTGCACCCGTTCCAGAATGAGGGCGTTTTTGACGTAGAGTACATTTACTCGGGAGCCATAGAGTTTAAAGACAAGAGCAGAGCCGTCCATCAGTTCGATGACGAGGGAGCGGTCGTAGGTGGGATGGTACACCCGTTCTACCGGTAGGCCGGCGGCGGCGGAGAAATAAGGGCGTACGTTGTGTCTGGGTTTATCTACTTCGTCTACCGGGAGGAGGAGTTGCAGGTAGGGAGTGTAAATACATTTCAGGTAGACCGGAACGGTGGGAGTATCAAAACAGAGGTAAACTTCTTCGTCTGACCAGGCAAAGGCTTCTCGGAAAGAGGCTTGAACAAGGCGGGTAGATAAACGTTCCGCAAGTGCGTGGAGAAGTAAGTAATCTGCGGGCATGGCGGTAGCGGAGATCCGTTTATACAGTAGGCAAATCGGATAAGGGCTTGAGGGTTTTGATTAAAAAGAAAGAGTGTCCATAGGGAGATTCGAACTCCCACACCTTGCGGCACCACCCCCTCAAGATGGCGTGTCTACCAATTCCACCATATGGACAGTAAGGGGTACAAAGATATATAAATTATACCATTTTTTACTCTTTGATTAGTTTAAACCTAATACTTTCACTATCAGTAATTAAATTTAACACATAACATCCGGGAGGAAGGGATGTAGTTTCAATTTGTCCTTTTAACTGATTTCCAACATTTATAGTATCAAAAAAAAGATTACCTACCATATCTGTGATGTTTACAAAAACTATCGCATCATTGCTCACCTTGTAAGAATATTGAATACAATTTGAAAAAGGGTTTGGAAAAACAGATAAATCTTGAATGAGCGTATAACCCAGTTGTGGTAAAGAATAAGAAAACTGAGGAAGTAAGTCAACATGTAAGGATTTATAATGATGGGTTATACAGTTATCGGAATATATCGTATAGTATAAATTGAAATCTCCACTACTATCGGCATTAAAATAATAATAAGGAAAATCAGATTGATACTGTAAATCCGATACGATAGCTATAGAATCTATAAGTTGTGGGTGTAGGACAATTAAGGCAACAGTGTCACCTTTATATACATTTGTTGAAACAAATAATTGTACTGGACCCGAGGTAGAGGAGGATAAAAAATGTAACGTATCAATATTAAAACAAAGATTTGAATAGGTAGAATAAAGATATAATTCTTGAGGAATTGTTATTAACGTATCTTTATTAAAATAAAAATGATGTCCTATATCAAAATATCTATTTATGGAATCATTTTTATATCGTAATAAAAATGTACTGTCATTACATACATAATGTGTTTTTTGATTTGAATATGAAATATCTTTTTGAAGGGGTATATAAATATTTTCTTCGACTTGACAGTTATGTGTATCGGATACAGAAAAAGTATATCCACCGGATGTTAGTTCGGTTAAGGAGTCACCTTCAATCGGTTTAGAATTCAAAAAATACGAAAATGGGAGGTGACCTCCTGAAAAGAAAGGCATAATACCTCCATCAAAAGTATTATTACAACTCTCCGAAAGAATTTGTATACTATCTAGAGAAAATGGAATAGTATTTTCTATCAATACAGAATCTATATATTCACAATATAAAGCATCTGTAAATATAAAATAATTCCAACCAATAGGTACGTTCTGTATTGAATCATGAGTAATAATAGAATTCAAAAGTGTGGTATAGGGAGGAATACCGGATGACAGTTCAAAAGAAACAGTTCCAAAATTATCGGTAGAACACTTTTCATGATGAGGATAAATTAAATACTGTAAATTGGATAAGGATGTGATTGTATACAGTATAGTGTCTTTACATTGATGACTATCCATTATAAAAGTTGAATAGTTTCCTGAGGAAAGATTATTTTTAACGTAAATAGAATCTGTATACGTATCATTATGCAAGGTAGTTAATGTATAAGGTGAAGTCCCCCCTTGAACAAATAAATGTACACTACCATCAGATGAATAATTACACGTAGCAGGATTTATGGATTGTACACTTAAAGTTAATGGAGTAGGATTTAATAAAACGACACTAGTATCAAAATAACAATTATTAAAGTCTTTTATAGTTATTGAATACTCACCGGAATCTAAATTGTCTATAGTATAATGTAGTCCGGGTATTCCATTATTGAATGAATATGGAGAAAGACCACCTATAGGTTTGGAGGATATACTGCCATTTGCTGAATTAAAACAGTCAATAGGATTAAGTTGAATATTAAATTGTAAAGGATTAGGAGCATTTAAGGATAATATAGTATCGATTAACATACAATTATTTTGATCCACTATTTTATAGGGATATTGGCCTTCTCTTAAACCTAATAAAGAATGAGAATTCTCAAAATGGTATAAGATAGAATCCATATAGACTCTTTTAGTACCGGTTCCACCGGAAACACGTGAAAATATAAAACCGGTAGTCGATCCGGGACATTGAATTGAGTAATTATTATAATTTGAAATATAAAATGTATCTAATACTAATGGAGTAGGATTATGTAAAACGACTGTATCAATTCTATAACAACCTATATTATTACCTATATTATTGTAGGTTTTTAAAACATAAATACCGGAACCAACTCCTTTAAGGTTATAAATATTAGAAGTGCTATTACTTAAATTAAAGGGATAATTTGAAATATAAGAACTCATTAATAAAGAATCACGATATAGTCTAGTTATATAATTATCTGACAGACCTGATATATGTTGAATAACAATTTGCCCATCCTCACTATTAAAACATAATGGATCAAGTACAGAGAGTAATAGTGAATCCGGTGGATTGGGCAAAATAGTAATAGGAATGGGATGAATAAAATAGGAAGAGTAATACCCATTGTAGGATAGTCTAAACCCTAAAACAAATATCTCTTCTCGGGTAGAAGTGTTTGATACTGAAAAAGAATCCGAAATTTTTAACTGGCGGAATAAAACTTCCAAAACATTCCAAACTCCATTGGTTAATCTCATTTTACAAACTTCTACTTTAATATTTTCTTTAGCATGTTCAGTAAGCTTATTCGTTATGTTATTAGAAAAATTCATTGAATATAATACTTTATCGTTACCACAATAAGTGGAAGTAATATTTTTAAAATTAATAGAATTGGGTAATATAGGTTCCCAAAATACCTTTATAGCAAATCCATGTAAAAAGTTATCTGTGTAATAATAAGACGATAATCTACCATCATTCTTAAACTCCCAAAAATTTATTGCAATGGTACCACTCCCAAAATTATTATCGTCTTGGGATCTACATCTTAATCCAAAATCACAATAACATTTAGGATTATACTTATAAAAGTGACCATTATTTCCTTTACATCTATCCGTATATCCATAAAATTGAATAGTAATGGGAGTAAAATCATTTCTTATAACTTCATAATAATCATAGTTAAACTGTTCATTTATAACATTAGAATACTGAGTATATTTTGAATAAAATGCGCCATAGTCTATAAACTGAGTTGTATCCTTAAAATTATAACCATTATTATCTACATTAACACTCAAGTTATCACGTTCAGATACATATTGATGATATACATAAACAAATTGAATAATAACTTTTATTGGTTGAGCAAAAGAGGTACTAATCAAAATTAAAAAGAAAATAACCGTAAATATTCTATTCATAACTGAAGGAATATGCTTTACTAATTAAACCTTGAAAATCCTCTATGAAGCAAAAAAATATTGTAGGCTTAAATTCTTTTATAATATATGTATAAAGATCTGTTTTATATGAAGATGAAAGCAACCATACTTTTCTGTTATTAATAATAGTATAAATGTGAATGTATTTAAAAGGTACATCTAACTTCCATGTTAATCTAATGGAATCTAAAAAGTATTGGGCTCTTAATATAGGTTTCTTATCCAATTCCAATTTATTAACGTATAAACAAATGGGTGTAGAAATAGAATAATTATGATGATTATCAATAGACTTTATAGAATAACAATATGTCCCTGAGTGTATTAATGTATCATAAAACACATAACTATTTCTTGACAAGAGAATTTCAGTGGTATCGGAATTATTAATTCGTATTAAACGTTGAGTGCAATAGTCAGAACTCGTATTGGTATACTTTAACTGCACAATAGAATCTTGTTTCAGTTCATAAGAATAAATAACACTTTGAATTGGTTTTACATAATGATTAATGTGGTAATAAATTACTTTTTGATAAACCTTACAATAATTTTCATTCATAAAATGAAAAACAAACATAATAGAATCAGAAAAAAGAGGGATAGAATTCCATATATGAAAGGTATCTGATATAGGTGTATGATTAACTGTAATCCATTCAGAAGTAGTGGATTTATAATATATATTTACAAACTTATAATTCTTACTTTTATCCCAATTCAATACTAAAGTATCCCTATGGATAGAACGTAACTTTATAGTACAATTAGTGTCTTGTACAGCAGACGATAGGGGATAAAATATATAGTATATATTAGATTCTTTATTACAATATTTAATTTTAATATAGTATGATGTTGTTTTTTTGGCGTAGGATAAACTAGAATCGGATAGTATAGTAATTGGTGTTGGGATAGGATTTGAAAAATTAAGTTCATCGGAGAATAAAACGGATATATTTTGTAATGTATCTAATTTCCCGTTAACAAAAAGTTGTGTTTCATCTGAAGTATCTATATAGTTAATTATACTTATTCTATTTGTATCACAAGAATGTAAACAAATTTTTTTAATGGTTGAATAATTTGTACTTCTGTAAAAGAAAGATTTAGGTTTAATACGAATATAATTACAAGTTGATAAAATAGGAACCCTGTATTGTGTAGTATATTTCTGTAAGACTATTGGATGGTTATTTATTTTTTCAAAATGAATAGAATCATTCGACATCTCAATATCAAATGAAGTGTAATACGATATTAAATCTACAGTATTTATAGTAATATCTAAATTATTCGATCCAAATAAACGTACATCATAATCGGTTATTTCAGACATAACCGATTTTCCGTTTTGGTTATCAAAAAAAATACACGAAGTGTCTTTTGATTGATGGATATAGATTTTACAAAAACTATACATAGATTGAGATTTATCTATACTAAAATATAATCCAAGTCCATTTGCTGCTAAAATGGATTGATCCGATGCCATTATAGCTAATTCAAACAATTGTTTATTTTCTTGATAAAGTTGAATATAATTATTGGATATGTTTTTTCTATACATGGCATATGCTGCTATCATCGAAAAAGTGTCATTAGATAGAGGTGCCCACTCTTCCGAAGTAAATGGATTTATAGTTTTAACTATCCTTTTTTCTACTCTTTTGAAATTTTTATCATTATAGACATCGTATAATTCTATCCTATATCCTTTCTTATTTGCCAATATAAATTGATTATAATCATTAGGACACCATTTTATAAATACAGAGTCATCTGTAATAAAATACTTAGTAAGTAGCTTCTGTGCAGCTGATAAGTAATAAATGTTAATCAAAAAAAATAGTATTAATACGAGACGTGCCATTTTCGTTTTATGTTTGTCGTTTTAATATTTGTTCCAGGTAATACATACGAAATATCTATATTATAAAACCCCTTTTTAATAGGTGTAAAACTATCATATATCCAATTATATATTTCCTCGTTATCAGTGTACGATTGTAAAATAAAAGACTTAATCTGTAATACATCATAATAAACATAATAGGAAATAACATTATTGATTGTTGTATTATTCTTTATTAGACATACTCGTTGAAGTGGCTCTATATGATTTACTACTCTCCAATCAATACATGCATAATTTAGTTCCTTGGCAAAATCATACCATTTAGAATACGCTTTATACCATTCATTTTGATAAATATCAAATGACATTACAACCATTGATTGATTCAATATTTCTGAATAACGGATGGGATAGACAATTTTAGTACCCCCTACATACTGATTCCCTTCATCAAAATATGGAGAGTTAACAAATAAATTATTAATATAATTATCAAACGTATTATATAGGGCTGTTTCAAAATAAATATCTAAAATATCTATAGATTCAGAATGGTGTTCATATATAAATCTTAGAGTATATTTTTTATCTACTGCTAATTGTTCGTGTAAATCAAAATAAAAAACAGAAGAGTCTTTTATATACGTAAAATTAATTTGATTTTGATCCGAGGATTTATCTTGTTGAATATACAATTGCAAATATTGTAAAGAATCAAATAAAGGCAGATGCTTTTTAAATTTTATATAATTTTGATGATGCTCATCTATTAAATAATATTTTTGATGGATTTCCGGATAAGAATACGCTATCAAGTTCTTAGAAAATTGAACTGTTTTAGGACTTGTCTTAAAGAGAAATACAGTATCTCCATCAATGATGTTAGAATTAAAAACTACCCAATTATTATTGTTATAAATATATATCGAAGTTGCGAGGTGCACTTTATATAAAGTATTCGTTTTAAATAAAGTAGTAGATTTAATTTTTAACTCATTTTTATTATCATTCCATAGAAAGTCTACATCAACAGACTCTTGATTAGAATACAGTTTAAAGCTGTCGATAACAACTTTAAATTTAACATCATGACTATCCATATTGGATATACTCAACTCTTTATCAATCGGAACATTAAAATGTATAACCGGGTCTACATCAACCAAAACACTTGTAATATCACCTTTACAGTCTATAGAATTAATAATATTTTTTCTGTTTTGTAAAAGTGAAGATCTAAAATCACAGCCTTCACCTATTTCTAATTTAAACTTAACTTCTCCTTCTAATACACCCCCAAACACTGAATAATATCCACCTAAAGTACCTGAAAACCAACTAGGGTTGGGTAATTTAGCTTCTAATAAAACTCCAGCACCTATTTCTAATATTTCTGCCTCTCCTTTATAAAATGGAAGATCAATAAACAATCCTATCTCTCCTTGAACAAATGCCCCAATTTTTCCTTGTGCGTACCACCCATTTATACCTACAGGTTTAGACGTGTTTGTGCATAGAGTAGAACTTCCATAGTTTTTCATTAAAATATCAAATTCAATTCCAGCATTAAATTCTCCATAAAAGAAAAGACACTTTTTTTTACCTGTTTGAATATTACATCTGGCTCCAAAACCTATACCCGAACCATTTCTAATTGATAAATCCGAGCTTGTTTGATATCGAGACTCGATATCCAATATCTCCTGAAGAAGTGGACTTGGAGACGGCAATTCCGGTATAATTGAACCTGCAACCAAATATGCATCAAACCTTGCTAGACTTAATACTTCAACCCCTATCCTATCATTAGGATGACCTATATGTATATACCAATCTTTAGAATCAATATGTAAGGTTAAGTATCCGGCTCTATTGTTATTACCTATACCTTTAAGTATAGGAGTATAATTAATAAATACTTCTGCCGTTGCATGCAAGGATTTATTTACATTATCAAACTCTAAAATTACAGTTCCATAAATAGAGGAGGTTGATGACTTATCAATATTCTGCAATACATTTAACTTACCGTATAGGATTGCTTTATTCAATCCCCAAGACTTATCAAATTCAATACATAACTCTCCCGATAGATTGTATAATTCAGGAATTGGTAAACTACCTATTAAAATCCCTGCTCTAATTCCTATTCCCACTGTTGAATCAGACTTAAATATTTTTTCGGAATTCCATTTATTATTTGAATGAAGGACAGTATCTAATCGCATTCCATATGAAACTCCGCCTGAAAATCCATATATTCCTATAATAGGATAAATAGGGATTCCCTTTTTAAACGTAGTGCTGGCATTAACATACCAATAATTATGATTATTTAACTTACAGAACTCCGCCTTTGCTTCAACTTTTACACCGGGGAATACACTTAATAGGACTTGCCCTTCAAACCCTTTATCGGGTTGTGCTTTTATTTGTCCTTTAACTGAAAAAATACCTTTATCTATATCAATACTAACTTCAGATAATGTTATTTGCTTTAATTTCCAACGATCTGAGGTTTCTGATATAAAAAACAAACCTACCTCCCCTTGAAATCCAAAATCTTTTACATTACAAAATTGAATTTTAATCTTAAATTTTAAGATAGTCTCATTTAATCTAGTAATGAAACCTACATCTTGAATGCTGATATTAAAACCTTTTAATTGAGCCGTAATTTTATCAACATAGAAAAACCCACCTCTTATATACGGTGCAGTATTAGATAGTATTAAACTATGAAAATTTAAGTTAACTATTTTTGTTGGTATACTATGTTTAGTTGTATTCAAAGATAAACTTCCATTCAAGAGTAATTTTATTAATAGTTGTTTTTCAACATAATGAATCGATACTGAACTTGAAGAATCTATTTCTGCTTTTGCCAACCAACATGGAATTTGAATTTTATTTTTTTGTTTTACTCTAAATAAAAAATTATTATTTTCTGCAATACAACCTTGATAAGAAAAAATATCGTCACTTGAAGTAATGGGAATCAATAACGATCCGGAACAGGTGCCTTTAATAATACGATTCGATCGTAATACAATTTCTAAAGTATCGACACTCATACTCCAACTTTTGGTTGTATTCAATGGAATCAATCCTGCTAATTGAATATTACCGGATACACCTGTGGGATCTATAATAAAATTATTTAATTGTATTGCAGGAACAGTATTTCCATTCATTTTTGAAAAAAGTTCCGGTAATCGTACCGATACTTTTTTAATAAATATCCCTTTCCAAAAGGAATCTGTTGGACCAGTGTATCCTGTTGGAAAAATTATTCCATTGGGATTGAGATTATCACTTCTGTCCAACACGGCTTCTTTCACTTCAAATCCCCAATCCGGCATACCTACTATTTGAAAAGGTGAAATAGTAATTGTAGTAATTAAATCATCCCATGATGTACCAATAATATCAAAATGCGCTTTTACGCGAATGGGTTCCGGTAGAATTTCTCCCAAATTATTTTCAGGCAATAATACTGTTCTACAAAAATCTATTGTCCCTTTAAATCGAATTTTTTTAAGACCATTACAATCCATTTCAATACAACACCCTTGTACTCCGGATGTAAACGTACACCGCATTTTCTCACCCATTACAATATGAATGGGTTCATTTAAAAATAATTTTGTATTGGATTCTATATACCCTCCACTTTGCAAAGGTACATCTACTGCTTCTAGTGCCATTACCTGCTCTGTCATAGGTATGGGTAGTACAGTACTGATAGAAATGGTAGATTGAGTAGGTGTTAATTGGATATCCCTTACTAGAATTTCGATAGAAGGTGTAGAATGTAAGGTGACACCAATAGGTAATGCATTCGCATCTTCCGCCGATAATTGATCTTCTCGTCGATTATTTTGTTCCACATATTGCTGAATACTAATAATCGATTCTTGTGCCTGAACGACACTGATCATTAGAAAATAAAATCCTATTAAAAGTTTTTGCATATACTTCAATAAGGGGGTGTGTTACACCCCTTAACCACTTATTGAGCATTTTGCTGTAGAGAATAAAGATAGCTAGTCGAAAGATCCCCAAACAAAATACTGAGTTTATTACATAGAATAAACGATACAACAAACATGAAGGGATTATTTTTTAAAAACAAAAATTACCGTATTTCGCCTAAAGATTTTCCCAAAATGGGAATTTTCACTTTTTAGACCAGTAGATATGAGTAGGTGCGGTGGCACTATTTCGGTACCATTTTACCCCCTCTTCAAGGGTTGATTTATCTAAAGGAAAACATCGACTACCCCTTACTGAAGTAAAACAAAGCTCTTGTCCACTGCGCTTGCCGTCATACGTCCACTCTCCTTCTGCTCCTACACCTAAATGCAGTGTATCGCTCAGTTGATATTTTCCGGTGGCATCCAACGTTAATTGATAGTGTGAAACATCTGTCGTGCCCATCTCCCACTCCGGACTCACATACTGTATCCGATATGTGCCTACTAATTGTTGAAAGGCGATCGCATTACCTTTTTCTTTCCACACCCACTGCGTTATCATTAAATAAGCCATTGCACCGATTACAGCCAACCAACTGCCCATCAACCACTGTCCCTTATCCTTCTTTATTATACCCAATACCAATCGTACTAGTCCATACAATAAAACAAGAATGGAAATAAAAATAAGTACAATGGCAAACCAACCGGTCATGTTGAGATTTCTTTACACCCCTAAAATAAAAAAAAAGAGCAGGACTACCTGCTCTTCTCTGAAATTATGTGATCCCGCTGGGACTCGAACCCAGGACCCTAACATTAAAAGTGTTATGCTCTACCAACTGAGCTACGGAATCTTTACTAGCTTTTACGGTGTTTTTTTCCGTAATTGCGAGTGCAAAAGTAACAGGTATTCGGCATAATGCCAAACGTATTTCGTAAAATATTATACACAATTTCCCTATTTATCGCATTTTTACCGATACTAGACTGTAATGCCTTAGAAAACAAGACTATAAAAAAGGCCGATGCCTTGTACGAAAAAAAAGATTTTGATCAAGCATTAAAATTATACGCGCATGCGCTCGATTCGGAGAAGGTTTTCTCCCGTCACACGCTAGCCCGTATGGCGCAAATAGAGGAGTCCTCCGAAAATATAATTCGTTCTTTATATTATTTATCCACGCTCTATTACTACTACTCCGACACCCGTGTGATTCGTAAAATGGAAATTATGGGCGACCGGTATAAACTCAAAGGATATAGTTACAGCGAATTAGAATACTTCGTTTCCCTCTATAAAGAATATTACCACTGGATTATCTTCTCTTTGATAGGACTAGGGGTTCCCTTTATTTTTTACCTCTACCGCAGACGTAAACAAGGCCTTCGATTAGGTTTTCGACCTTTGTTCTTCTTACTCATACTAGGATCTGTATTTTATATCAATAACGTAGACATCACTCCGGTAATGGGTATTATTTCAAACCCTTGCACACTTATGAGTGCGCCCTCTCCCGGTTCAGAATATATAGAAACTGTCAGTGCCGGTCACCGTGTGCGCGTTATTGAAAAAGCGGGTGCTTGGTATCAAATCGATTGGAACAATAAAAAAGTATATGTTCGGGATTTGGAATTGCTCCTTATAGGCCAAGGAAATTCACTTTAAACTATTTTTTTGTAACCACACTCGGGCAATGTTGGTGTGCTGCGTATCGGGCTCTTCGACTACTTGAATTTGCCAGCGTAGACAATCTTTTTTTTTCGGCTTACGTATCCACCGTTCCGTTTGAGCATATACCATAAGGCACTTATTGGGGTTATTGGAATCTATCACAGGATACAACAACACTACACCGATGTTTTTCCAAGATGTATACCAATACTGTCGATAGGTATCCGAGGATTGTAAAGCCTCATAAATAGAAATAAAAGCCGGATCTATTTGTCGGAGAAAAAAGCGTATCAATTTGACTGCTATCGTAGGGTGCTGGACCCAATAGTTTAAAAGTGCTTTCCCCATTTTATGTTGAGTTAAAAAAGTGAACATGACGGAAGGACGAATAAATTCTGGACTTATACCAATCATCTGGCGAACACGGTGCGGGTAGTGCATGTAGAAGGCATAAGCACTTCTTGCACCTAAGCTATACCCTATACATAGTAAAGAATCTGCCAATTCAACTTTTCCATCGGAATACTCATCCGTTAATACCTTATATTCAATTTTGGAAATAGCGGCATCGGTAGGTATGTAAAGTATTCCGGTGTTTGGATACTTTTGCACTAAAAGGTCTTTAATTCTAGAAGCGCCACTGGAATGGGCTTGCGGCGATAGAATACCATCAAAAAAAAGTATCGATACAGAGCCGTTCCCTAAGTAAGTGCACTTAGTTGGATCGATTCCATATCGATACATATATAATAGTATTGAAAATTAAAACTTAAATACTAATCCGCCGGATGTATCAAATTGTACTAAATAGGAATAAGTACTAACTCCAGAACTTACGCCACCTGTACCTACACCAAAATATAGTCCAGCGCCTGCTATTGGGGACTGAATTCGTGCTTGTAGTTTTAAACCAATTTTTTCAGATAACATAAATTTCACACCTGCTCCCAATCCAAAAGCTAATTTACCTTGGGTAGTGAAATTTGGTGTTTTCACATCATAGAAAAAAGCGCCTACACCAAAGGTGGTATATGGGATAATATTTTCATTAGAAGGAACTTCAAATTGACGAGAGAATTGCAACATAAGGTAGTTTTGTTGAAATCCTAACCGATCCCCTCTGCTAAAACCATTGTAAGGGTTCAAAAATTCTAAATCGGTATTCAAATAGGTATAGGAAACCCCAACTCCTATATTACTTGGTAAAATATAATCTAGTCCAACAATTGCAGGTGCGTTATTGATAATATTAACGGAACCGGATCGACCGGCAAACATCCAACCACTCATACCATACAACTCTAAAGACTGTGCACGAGAAGAAAAGGAAAGAACGAATAACAAAGCCCAACTAATTGATTTGAATACTTGTTTAAATGTCTCCATAGTTTTTTTTAAAAATTTCTCTAATTTAACAAAATAATCTATTTACATCTATGAAAACATCTTCAATCTTCAGCTTCCTTTTTCTATTTCTTTGTGTGAGTCGTATTTCGTTTGCACAAACCACAACAGAAGTCACCAAGGATACGGCACAATTGTACACCTATTATGTTCAATTATTTAAAGAAAAAGGTACTTATGAATTGCGTAACGGAATGCATAAAGTTATAGTGACCATTCGCTACCAACAAGATTCCATGATAACACGCAAATGTTACGAAGGAATGATCCGCGTAGAAAATAGTCGAATCGTTCCACCAATGTTACTTAAGGATGATCAGACAAAAGTTTATAAAAAGAATACTAATAAAGTAGACATGGATTCGTTTAAAAAATATAAAATACCACTAGACACAAAAGTGATAAATGGCAGAAGTCAAACGTATGTCTTAGAAAATGGTCAATTAGCAGATGTTTTCTTTATTGATAGTTTAAAAAAATAAAAAAGGGGCTTAAGCCCCTTTTTATTTAGTCTCCTTTCTTCGCCATACGTTGTCTTTCATTATCATCTAAGATAATCTTACGCATACGAAGGGATTTTGGTGTTACTTCAATGTATTCGTCTTTCTGAATATACTCCATCATTTCTTCAAGAGAGAAATCGATTTTAGGAGCAATTTTCACGTTTTCATCCGATCCGGATGCACGCATATTAGTCAGTTTCTTTTCACGTTGAACGTTCAAAGCCAAATCGTTTTGACGATTGTGCTCTCCGATTACCATGCCCATGTACACTTCATCTCCCGGCTCGATGAAGAATTTACCTCGATCTTGAAGTTTATCTAATGCATAAGCTGTAACGGAACCTCCATCCATAGCAATCAAAGAACCTGCATTACGCTCCGGTATAACTCCTTTAAATGGTTCATAGCCTACAAAACGGTGCGTCATGATAGCCTCTCCAAAGGTAGCTGTCAATACGTTGGTTCGTAAACCTATAATACCTCTGGATGGAATTTTAAATTCTAAATGTTGAACATCGCCTTTGGGCTCCATTACTAGTAATTCGCCTTTGCGCATTGTCGCTAATTCAATTACTTTACCCGCAGTCTCCTGAGGAACGTCCACTACTAAGGTTTCAATAGGTTCACACTTAGCACCGTCGATTTCTTTATACAATACTTGTGGCTGACCTACTTGTAGTTCGTAGCCTTCGCGACGCATTGTCTCGATTAATACAGACAAGTGAAGAATACCTCTACCATAAACTAAAAATTTATCTTCCGTATCGGTAGATTGAACTCTTAACGCTAAGTTCTTTTCTAATTCTTTAGTCAAACGATCGCGTAAGTGACGAGAAGTTACAAACTTACCTTCTTTACCAAAGAAAGGCGAGTTGTTAATCGTAAACAACATACTCATCGTTGGTTCATCTACTGCAATACGCTCTAATGGTTCCGGATTTTCGAAATCACAAACGGAATCTCCAATTTCAAAATCATCCAATCCTACCACAGCACATATATCCCCTGCTTTTACCACTTCCGCACGTGCGCGACCTAAACCTTCAAACGTAAATAATTCTTTAATTCTTACTTTTTTTACACTTCCATCTGCTTTTGTTAAAGAGTAAGGTGCGCCTTCTTTTAATTCACCTCGGAATACACGACCTATCGCAATACGACCGGTATAACTGGAAAAATCCAAAGATGTCACTTGCATTTGAGGAGTACCCTCCGGAGCCGGTGCTTCCGGAATATATTTTATGATACCATCTAATAATGGAGTAATCTCTTCTGTTTTGACTTTCCAATCATCACTCATCCATCCGTTACGACCGGAACCGTAATAGGTAGCAAAGTCTAATTGTTTTTCTGTGGCCCCCAGGTTAAACATTAAGTCGAATACCTCTTCGTGCACTTCGTCCGGGCGACAATTTTCTTTATCTACTTTATTCACCACTACGATGGGAGTAAGGCCTAATCCTAACGCTTTACTTAACACAAAACGCGTTTGTGGCATAACCCCTTCAAATGCATCCACTAACAGTAATACACCATCCGCCATTTTCAATACACGCTCTACTTCACCACCAAAGTCGGCGTGACCGGGAGTATCAATGATATTAATTTTAACACCTTTGTAGCGAACTGAAACGTTTTTAGCTAAAATCGTGATACCGCGTTCTCTCTCTTGGTCATTATTATCGAGTATTAAATCATCAAAAACTTGATTCTCTCTAAAGATTTTTGATGCATGAATAATTTTATCTACCAGGGTAGTTTTACCGTGGTCAACGTGCGCAATAATTGCAATGTTTCTGATTCCTGACATAGGTGTACGTAAAATTCGAAGGGCAAAAGTACGAAAAAATGAGATAAAACAGTTCAAGTGTATGTAAAATAACTATTTCATTTTGATGAAATTAGTATTATTCCTTACTGAAATAGGAATATAAGCGCCTAACCTTATGAGAAAGTAACGGTATCCCTAAAGGGCATTTCCTTCTAATTCATTGAATTTACGTATATTTGACCTCTTCATTGGGTCTCTGAAGTGGACCAAATACTTACAACTTGAATTATGCAATCGTTTAAACGCTATACTGTCACCTCTGCTTTGCCCTATGCCAACGGACCTGTTCATATTGGTCATTTAGCCGGTGTGTACATACCGGCCGATATTTATGTTCGCTATTTGCGTTCTACCGGTGCAAATGTCTTGTTCATCGGCGGGTCAGATGAACATGGGGTACCCATTACTATTCGTGCTAAGAAAGAAGGAGTAACACCTCAACAAATCGTTGATAAGTATCATAACCTTATTAAAGATTCGTTCCAGCAACTAGGGATATCGTTTGACATTTATTCTCGCACGTCTTCTCCTACTCATTACGAAACCAGTTCAGCGTATTTTAAAGCGTTATATGATAAAAATTGTTTTATTGAAGAAAGTAGTGAACAATACTTTGATCCGGTAGCACAACAATTTTTAGCCGATCGCTATATCATGGGCACATGCCCAAAATGTGGTAATGAGAACGCTTATGGTGACCAATGTGAAAAATGCGGCTCAACCTTAAGTCCATCTGAATTAATACAACCGCGTTCTACTCTAAGCGGAGAAAAACCCATTTTAAAGACAACAAAACATTGGTATTTGCCCTTAGATGCCTACGAACCATTTTTAAAAGAATGGATTCTAAAAGAACATAAACAAGATTGGAAAACGAATGTATATGGTCAATGCAAATCGTGGTTAGATGCGGGTCTTCAACCTCGTGCTGTAACGCGTGATTTAGACTGGGGAGTACCGGTTCCGGTTCCAAACGCAGATGGAAAAGTTTTATATGTATGGTTTGACGCTCCGATAGGGTATATTTCGGCAACGAAAGACTATTTCAAGAGTGAAGTAAAACCTATTCATAAACATCATGTTTGGGAAGATTATTGGAAAAAAGAAGATACAAAATTAGTACACTTTATAGGTAAAGATAATATTGTATTTCATTGTATCATTTTCCCTGCTATGTTAAAAGCAGAAGGATCTTACATTCTTCCAGCCAATATACCTGCTAACGAATTTATGAATTTAGAAGGAGATAAAATCTCTACTTCTCGTAATTGGGCTGTGTGGCTTCATGAATATCTGGAAGAATTTCCGAATCAACAAGATGTACTTCGTTATGTGTTATGTGCAAATGCTCCGGAAACAAAAGATAATGATTTTACATGGAGGGATTTTCAAGCGCGAAATAATAATGAGTTGGTTGCCATTTTGGGTAATTTTATTAATCGTGCTTTAGTGCTTACACAAAAATATTTTGAAGGTAAGGTTCCTAAACTTGGAACAGTAGAACCTATCGATGAAGCAACCTTAAGTATGTTAAAGGAAATACCGGATTCTATAGCTCAATCCATTGAATCCTACAAGTTCCGAGAGGCACTGGGGCACCTTATGGACATGGCACGACTGGGCAATAAATATTTAGCAGATACAGAACCATGGAAAATATTTAAGGACCAACCGGAACGTGTGGGGACAATTTTACATATCAGTTTACAAATCGCTGCCAACCTACGAATAGTAGTAGAACCTTTTCTACCCTTCTCAGCAGAAAAATTAGCAGAGATGTTACAATTATCTACTGTTACATGGAAAAATGCCGGTTCATCCAACCTATTAAAAGAAGGACAAGGCTTAGGCCCTGTTCATTTGTTATTCGAAAAAATAGAAGATAGCACAATTGAAGCTCAGATTAAAAAATTAGAAGACACTAAAAAAGCCAATGAGCTGGCGAATGCTCAAGCTAAAGAACTGAAACAGAACGTAACGTTTGATGAATTCAGCAAAATGGATATTCGAATTGCAACTATTACTGCAGCTGAGAAAGTAGCAAAGACGAAGAAGTTATTAAAGTTAACTTTAGATACAGGCGTAGACATCCGCACAGTAGTTAGTGGTATTGCTGAGTTTTTTGAACCAGAAAAAATAGTTGGTCAGCAAGTATGTTTACTAGCGAACTTAGCTCCCAGAGAAATAAAAGGAATTATGTCGCAAGGAATGATACTTATGGCCGAAAATGCAGATGGTAGTTTAGCCTTTATGCAGCCAAACAAACAAGTAATGAATGGCAGTACGGTGAGTTAATGAAACCATCCATTGAAATAAAAAAAAGGCTACTTACTCAGTAGCCTTTTTTTATGAACTTATTTTTTTCTTATCGCATGTTTGTACGGATCATACCCGTTTAACTCTTTAGCATAATACCCACTGCCATCGTAAGGTCTTTTTTCCGGATGTTCCTTGCATTCTGTAGAACAGGCTCCATCCATTTCCCAGCCACAAGCCTCACAGATGGGTTCATGTCGATTACAAACCGGATTAGCACAATTAACCATACGTGCACTAGGCTTTCCACAAACATAACAGGAAGATATTACCACCGGATTTACTTTATTGACATCCGCTACGATTCTACCATCGAAAACATAACATTTCCCTTCAAAATCTTCGCCTCCCTCTTCTAAACCATATTTTATTATACCTCCATGTAACTGATATACTTCCGGAAATCCTTGTTCTAATAAATAGGCGGATGCTTTTTCACATTTAATACCTCCGGTACAATAGGTTAAAATCTTTTTACCTTTATACTGTTCTAATTCTTTTATTTTATCAGGGAATTCTCTAAAGTTTTCAATGTCCAATGTCACAGCATTTTTAAATTTCCCCATTTGATGTTCATAATTAGAACGAACATCTAAAACCACTACATCGTCTCGGTCTTTCATTTCTTTAAATGCTGCAGGTGCTAAATGAATACCTGTTTTTTGTGTTGGGTTAATATGATGTAAGGAAGAATGTACAATTTCAGGTTTTACTCGAACATGCAACTTTTGAAACGCATGTTCGTGATAGGATTCAACTTTAAAATCGGTAGTAGCAAAACGAGGATCGGAATGTATGTATTCCATATAAGCGTTACAAGCTTCTGACGTTCCGGATACTGTTCCATTTAATCCTTCAGGGGCTATAATGATGCGCCCTTTTATACCTAAGGCTAGTCCTTTTAAATGATGTTCTTCGCGATATGCTTCCGGATCCTGGATCGGAGCATAGCAATAATATAATACTATTTGATACGTTGTCATGACTCTTCTTAGTTTCAGTCTAAGTGATGCATAAGTATGCAAAGATACTAAAAATATATTTTTTAATGCATCATTCCCTGTCGTAACGTTTAGAGAGGGGGATCTTAACCGGTGTAATGGTATACTGGAGTGTGATTTCTAAGCTACTACTCTCCTTTCCATGATGTAAAACCAATAAGGTTTAAAGGTAACGGCATGGCTATACACATAATAAAAAAGCTGTTTCAAAAAATTGAAACAGCTGCTTCTTTTACAATATACTGATGTTTTATGCTTTTACTGGTTGAGCCGGATTGCCAAATACAGTTTGACCGGATTTAACATCAGAAATTACAACTGAACCGGCACCTATACGTGCATTTTTACCAATCTTAACTCCTGAAACCACTACTGCGCCTGCACCTATAAAGGCTCCTTCTTCTACTGTAACAGAGGCCCCTAGTATTGCACCACTGCCTACTTGAACATAATCTTCCAAAGTCGCACTATGATCTAATACGGCACCTGCATGTACGATACAATGACTACCGATTGTGGTATGTGCAGCTATCGTAACACCTATATTAATTAAATTACCATACCCTATTATAGACTTTGGAGAAAGATTTACTTGTTGATGAACCGCATTCATGGGTTGGATTTTTTTAGTATCCAACAACATCCTTGTAATGTGTTGCTTTAATTTAGGTTCGTCGATAGCTACAACGGCATCACACTTTTGACCAATCAATTTTAAAAATTGTTCATCGTCGGTATCACCCAATACTGTGGCTAAGTGAATCTCTTTTCCATGCATTTCTTTTTTATCATCTAAAAAACCATACACTACTAATCCATTACTTTCAACAATTTCCTGTGCCACCTGACCTAATCCACCGGCACCAAATATTATTACTGCTTCATTTCGTTCCATACACTACTCTATCATTTGAATATTATGTCGTAAAGGTATAAAAAAAGTAGGACTTACAGTTAAAGCGTATTCCAGAATGAAACTATGCTTTCTTTCCATTTCAGTGGTATTGCTTCCTGAAGTATTCCCATAACTATTATAGGCCAAACAATTTGTTTATACCGTAATAAACTTCCCACATTGGGTGCCGACATGGCTATTAAACCCAATACAAAGGTAAGAAGACAGAAGAAAATAATTTTTTCATATTCTTTGAATCTATTTTGGGAAAGATGGAATAGCGCTATTAAAAACAACATTCCTACAATACAATGTTCCAATGATACGAAGAACGCCAATGTATGGTGGGCCATACCGGGTAAAGGTGCAAACAGCCCATAAACAATCGCTTTGGGTAGGGACCATAGGATAGAGTACCAGGTTCCATCTATAGGTAGTTCTATGCAACTCGGATAGTTTGTATCCGGACAAAACAATGTATAATTAACATGTACTAATTCCGGCAATAGTTGTAAGGACAAGTAAGGGTGCAACAAGGGTGCTAAAAGTACCGTCAATCCTATACCGAATAACACACCTATCGTAATATACCACTTAGATAGACGTACTTTTATTAAAAACCAATATATTACTGTAATAAGAATAAAGACAAAGGCATAATAATATTTTACTTGTATTACCCAATACAAGAGTAGAAGAAACAATAGTAAACCTATGTACTGTCCTTTTCTAAAGTTAAACTGTACGATAAATGAAAACATCCAAAGTAAAAGAGGTAAAATAAGTGCTTCTTTACTAAACCCGGAAGTCTGAAACGTGAAAGTAGGTAGTACGACAAATGCAATTAAAAAACTAGCTTTATCTTTTATCAAAGAGGACTCCGATACTAACAAAACTATCCAAGAAGAAATAACAAGGATAGTAAAGGCTAACAGTATAGGTGAGAAAAACGATGAGGCTGCTAATAGATAAAAAATCTTCATAAACGAAAGGACTCTTGGTTCTATAACAACTGTAGCATATACATCCTTCGGTAAAGGTAACGTCATGAAATCATTCGTTAAAAAAGCGTAATAATCCTTTATATCATACCCTATGATATTGGATAGCTGAATTGTATTAGACCAAAAAAGATAGGAATCACCCATTTTTTGATAGAAATAAGTAAAAACCCAATAATATATCCCAAAGAATATACTTTTATATAGAACTATCCATAAACATTTTGTAGATAATAGTAACCGAATCTTTTCCTTTGAATAGAAAAATAGTACACCTACAATCAACAGTAACACCATCATCCGGAAGCTTTATTAAGGAGTTGAATACCAACGGTACAAGATAAACATTTTTTAATAGAGCAATAACTTTTATACCATTGAATAACGGCTTGGGAATCAGAAGCCGATTCAACCGGTACTCCTACCTCCGTCCAATAACGTGTTATTTTATTGTTTTCAGGAGAACATTTTTCCAAAAAGGAAAATAATACATTCCACAAACGCTCATCTTTTGAATAGTCAGCTTGTACACTCCAATACGGTATCCACGCATTCACCATAAATAAAAGTATAGAATGTTTACCGAATCGTATCTTTTTATCCGCATTCGTAATAGAAGAATTTTTAACTATTGGATTATCCGAAACGATTAATTGATTTAAAAATCGTTGTGGTTCCAGACAGTCTTTATGAAATAAGCGTTCCATCCAATCCGTTTGTGAGAGAATCGCTGCCAATTGAGAGAGCTTAACGGTAGGAAAGTTTTGAGGTCGTGTGCGCAAGAATTTCCATTCGTGTTTTTCAATTACAGGTTGAAGAGAATACAACTCTTGTAAATAGATGTATTCCTTTTGTAAACGAATAGATTCTTCATCTTCTGGATTTATTTTCTCTAACCAACCGGCATTCCCGAATAAAAGAGCTTTAATCTTTAAACTATCTTTTGAATATCGGTTCAACCAAGGAATAGAAATCGAATGTACAAGTCGAATCATAAGTTCATCATTCAATGGTGTTCCTAATGATTTAGCCAATAATTGAAGCGCGACATCCGGTGACGAAGGAACATTCGGGAAATCTACTTGGAACGTTTTAATTTTATCTTGTAAACGCTCTATTAGCGCTCGGTCCTTCATTTGTTGTATATAAACGGTCGGAACATCGCTTATAAATTCAGTACAAGGAATAACTGTATTGTTTCTTACTAAGGATTGGTAACGAGTCCAAAAATGATTAGGGATACAGTGTTTAAGTTCTAGAACCGGTAGCGCTGTCCCATCTGCTCTTCGAATGGTACGATCATGCTCGTAGACTACATGAAGAATAACGGATTCATATGCCGGATCGGTATCATGACCATGTGCTATCCAATCTGAACTTTTAACGTGTATTTCTACATCTCCCTTCCACAATATTCCACCTATCCAAATACTCGCTTGAGTGAAATCGGGACCTGAATTCATGTGTTGATGACCGGTAGACTGAATACTGATTTTTTCATTTTCTGTTGTAAAAATACTTTGAGTATCAAAAAATAGATACTTCCAAAGTACCCATAGTACTTCTTCTTTCATACATAGCTTGTTGGTTGAATTGTAAATTTATAGTATTTTAGATAAAATTCTATATGTTATGTCGGATAGCTTTTTATCAAAATCCAATCAAATTTATATTTTCTTGTTTTTTACTGTAACCTTACTTGTACTAGCAGAAAGTATACTTATTCCCTTAGTCTTTGCTGCACTCTTGAGTTTGCTTATACTACCTTTAGTTCGCAGAGTCGAAGTTCGTTTAAAAAGTAAAACGGCCGGTGCATTAGTAGGTGTTCTAACTTTAATTTTTATTCTTGGTATTATCCTTTTTTTATTATTTCATCAATTACGTAATTTATTAAACGATTATGTATTGATTGAAACCAAATTGTTAGAAAAGTATAAACTAACGATGTTATTTATAGCCGAGCAAACGGGTATGGACAATGCAACTTTAGCACATACACTGAAGGAACAATTAAAAGGTCTGTTGTCGTCTAGCTTTACCATGATTCAAAGTTTTTTAGTAGGAATAGGTTCCTTTTTGTTTAGTTTAACATTAGTTTTTTTATACAGTTTTTTCATTTTATTATATCGAAATAAAATTCGTCTCTTTTTATTATCCTTTGTTCGGAACGAAAAAGAATCTGAGATAATGGAAGAAGTGATAGAGAAGATAAAAAAACTGGTATTAAATTATTTAACCGGTCTTTTTCTAGCCTTATTTATTATTGGTTGTATGAACGCCCTAGGCCTATTGATTATAGGCATTGAACATGGTATTTTCTTAGGCTTATTAGCCGGTTTTTTAAATATTATTCCCTATGTTGGTTCTTTTATCGGTGGTGCACTACCCATTTTATTCGCTTTAATCTATAAAGACAGTTTACTTTATCCGATCTTAATATTGGGTGTATTTATGTTTAATCAGTTTATTGATAATAATATTACCACCCCTAAAGTAGTCGGGGGGTATGTAAAAGTGAATCCTTTAGCGACGATACTTGCGGTATTTGTGGGTGGAATGATCTGGGGTGTTGTAGGAATGATTTTATTTATTCCCTTAACCGGAATTTTCAAAATAGTTTGCGATTCTATTCCGTCTTTACAACGGTTCAGTTTATTACTCGGAGATGAGTAGAGAACGTTGTAAGTAAGTAGCCATCTCTTGTTGTATGGCTTGGGCTTCACGTCGTGCTGCTTTTGCAAAATCCTGTGTAGAATCAGCATATAAAATAGAGCGTGACGCATTTACTAACAAACCTACTTCTTCATTTAAACCATATTTTGAAACTTCTTCCAGACTGCCACCTTGAGCTCCTACACCCGGTACTAATAAAAAATGTTTAGGAACGATCGTTCGTATGTGTTTAAACGCTTCAGCTTTTGTAGCACCAATAACAAACATGGTGTTTTCCTCATTTCCCCACTGGGCAACTTTTTTTAGAACTTCTTCATATAAAAAAGTGGAATCCGATAAAGATAATTGTTGAAAGTCTTTACTACCTGAATTTGAGGTTAAACCTAAAACTATTGCCCATTTATCTTTAAACTGAAGAAATGGAGTAACCGAATCTTCGCCCATATAAGGAGCAACGGTTACAGAATCAAATTGTAAGGTTTGGAAAAAAGCTTGTGCATACATAGATGCGGTATTCCCTATATCCCCCCGTTTTGCATCTGCTATAGTGAATACATCTTTGGGCATCCATTCTATAGTACGTTGTAAGGACTCCCAACCGGACGTTCCATAACATTCGTAAAAAGCTATGTTCGGTTTATAGGCTACGGCTAAATCTATTGTAGCTTCAATAATATATTTATTAAACTCAAAAATAGGATCCGGAGATCCTTTTAAATGTGAAGGAATCTTATTTATGTCTGTATCTAAACCTACACATAAATAAGATTCCTTTTTTTTAATTTCTTTGACTAACGTAGAGCGGTTCATTTTATCTTAAGTCAATCTCTGTTACGTTAGGGTATTTTGCTTTATTAAAAGAAAACGTGGCATCGTCTACAGCAACATTAGGTGTAAAGGTCGTCACTTTGTACTCATATATATTTCCATTCTTTTCAAACAGCTTCCAATTCTTAATGGACTTATCGGTTTTACTGATTTCTAATTTTACTTTAGAAAAACGATTCTTACGATCTTCTGGAACTAATTCTATCATTTGATGAACAGTAGAACCAACAGTTTTATCACCAACATAAATATATTTGTATCCTTTTTTATACATCGTATAAATTTTGCTCGGAGACATATCATCTTCATTAGGATCATAAGTAGAGATGTTAACTTCATTTACATCTTTCATATACGTCCAAACGGTAGTTCCATTATTAAATATTTCTTGCTTGGGCAAGGTCAGTTTATATTTATTCCCTTTTACCGTAATGTCGCCTTTTACTTCCGGTTCTTTCACACCGGCAGCCGTATTATTCATTGAGTAGGTAAACGTAGCTTTATATGAAGTGTACGTTTTAAACTTATTACTCATTTCATCTAATATTGCCTGTGCCTTAGGATCATATTGAGCTATTGCTAAGAATACCCAAGCGATAAATACAATTCCGGTCGTGATTGTTTTTTTCATTTTTACTTTTTAAGAATACAAAGATACTTTTAAATTAACTTAAGAATCAAGGGTTTTGAGAAGCAATTCGAGGCTATATTCATCTTTAACCAATACTTCCCGCGCTTTACTGCCTTCAAAAGGACCTACTATACCTGCCGATTCCAGTTGATCGATTAATCGCCCGGCACGGTTATAACCCAATTTCAATTTACGTTGTAATAACGACGTACTACCTTGTTGGTGTAAGACAATTACGCGAGCGGCTTCTTCAAATAGGTTATCCCGTTGTGAGAAATCGAAATCCCCTTTTTCTTCTCCGGATTCATCGTCAATGTACTCAGGCAATTTATATGCCATATCGTAACCTCTTTGATTACCAATAAATTCACAAACACGTTCTACTTCCGGAGTATCTAAAAAGGCACATTGTATTCGGACTAATTCTGATCCATGAGAAAACAACATATCACCTTTACCAATCAATTGTTCAGCCCCACCGGCATCTAAAATAGTTCGAGAATCTATTTTAGAAGATACTTTAAACGAAAGTCGTGCAGGGAAATTGGCTTTTATAATACCGGTGATCACGTTTACGGAAGGACGTTGTGTAGCTACAACTAAATGGATTCCTATAGCACGCGCTAACTGAGCCAAACGTGCAATAGGCGTTTCGATTTCTTTTCCTGCTGTCATCATTAAATCGGCTAATTCGTCGATTACTAAAACGATATAAGGTAAAAATCGATGTCCATTGGTCGGATTAAGTCGACGTTCTACAAATTTTTTATTGTATTCACGAATGTTTCGGCATTGAGCATCTTTCAAAAGATCGTAGCGCAAATCCATTTCTATACATAACGAATTCAATGTATTAATTACTTTTTTAGTATCGGTGATAATCGCTTCTTCACCATCCGGAAGTTTGGCTAAAAAATGGCGCTCGATTTTATTGTATAATGTAAGTTCCACTTTTTTAGGGTCGACCATCACAAGCTTTAGTTGGGATGGGTGTTTTTTATACAACAACGAAGCCAAGAGTACATTTAATCCAACAGATTTACCTTGACCGGTGGCCCCCGCTATTAATAAGTGAGGTAACTCTGCGAGATCTGCCAAGAACACTTCATTTGTAATCGTTTTACCGAACACGATAGGTAATTCCTTTTCTGATTTCATAAACTTTTCTGTACTTAAAACAGAACGCATAGAAACCATTTCTTTATTTTTATTGGGAACTTCAATCCCAATAGTACCTTTGCCCGGTATCGGTGCTATAATACGAATACCTAGAGCTGCAAGACTAAGCGCGATATCATCTTCTAAATTTTTAATCTTTGATATACGAATACCTGCATCCGGTACTATTTCGTATAAAGTAACAGTAGGACCAATAGTTGCTTTTATAGAAGCAATGCTAATATTATAATGGGATAAGGTTTCAACAATTTTATCTTTATTTGCTTCTAATTCTTCCTTCGTTACTTGAACTTTTGTACCATCGTATTCATTCATTAAATCTAAGCCCGGATACTTATAGGAGGATAAATCCAACTTAGGATCGTAATTAAAATTTTTAAGGGATTCGTCCGGTAAATCTTCTTTTGACGGCGTTTCCTCCACTACAAATGATGGTAATTCAATTTCTTCTTCTATATCTTCTTCCTCCTCTTCCATCTCCTCTAATTCTTCCTCTTCTTCGATTTCTTCTTCTACTTCTTCTACTTCCGGTTCTATCCTACTATTCACTTCCATTTCCAAAGGGACGCGATCACCTTTATTGTTGGAGGCGGGTTGCACCACCTCTCTTACTTCAATTATAGCTTCCTCTTCCATTTGCGTATCCGATTTTTCAGTATCTATTGAAACCGGATCGATGGTCGACGAGGATGTTGTATGCTGAAGAAGTTCTAAAGACGTAATATTAAAATAATAAATTAAATAAGCGGCCAAAGCAAACAGTAACACGATAGGTGTGGCTATACCTAACATATTATTCAAGTAAGCGGCACTGTAATGCCCTATGGCTCCACTCCAATAGGATGCCCCTGTACCGGAATCCCATTGAAGTAATATATAGCCCATACTTACACTTAACCACAAAGAGAAAAAAAGTACAATACGAGTTAATAGGTATAAGCGAAAAGGACTAGACAAATAAACAATTCTAAAACCAATCATAAAAAATAAAGGCAATAAAAGATAGGCGGCTATTCCTAACCAACGATACATAAACCAATAGGAACTAAACGCCCCAACGATACCTAAAACATTTTCAACTTCTTTACCGGAGTCTTCTACGGAAGTGTTCCATAATGCTTCTACAACACTTTGGTCATTTGTACCGGTAAATAAATAGGAAGTAAAAGCTATTAAAAGACATACGGAGAAAATCATAATGAATATGCCACAAGACAATTGAAAGCGTCTGTCTTTAAAAAAAGCTAGGATTGCATTCGAACCACTCTCCTCCACTTCGGTATCATCATCCGGAAGTTCTGCCTCTTTCGATCGCACTTTATTTGCAGGTCGTTTTGGAGTATTTTCCGGTCTTGGTTTATTTTCTGCCATATTGTTTCCTAAGCTTCTTGAATCAGTGCTCGGTTAATTTTTTTGATTAAACTTGGGCCCTCATATACAAAGCCGGTATACAGTTGTACTAATGTAGCTCCGGCTTTTATTTTTTCAATGGCATCTTCCGGTGAATGAATACCCCCTACCCCAATAATAGGGAAAGCACCGGAAGATTTTTCATGTAAATATCGAATCACTTCCGTACTTCTATTTCTTAATGGCACTCCACTTAATCCGCCGGCACCTATACGTTCTATATCCTGTTGATTCGTTTTTAAACCTGCTCTACTTATTGTAGTATTAGTAGCTATGACACCATCAAGCTTAGTTTCTTGAACAATCGATAAAATATCATCCAACTGTTCATTTGTCAAATCCGGTGCAATCTTTAAAAGTATAGGCTTTGCTTTAGGCATAGATTGATTTGCTTTTTGAAGCGCGACAATCAATTGTGTTAAAGGTTCTTTTTCTTGCAAGGCTCTCAAGCCGGGTGTGTTGGGAGAACTGACATTGATTACAAAATAATCTACATACGGATACAAGACATGAAATGACTTTAGGTAATCATCTGTCGCGGTTTCGTTCGGTGTTATTTTATTTTTCCCAATATTACCTCCAACAAGTATGGATGACTTTTTACGTTTTAAACGCTCCGCAACCGCATACATCCCTTCGTTGTTAAAACCCATGCGGTTGATGATTGCTTGGTCTGTAGGAAGTCGAAATAATCTTGGTTGATCATTACCGGACTGCGGTAAAGGCGTAACGGTTCCTATTTCAATAAATCCAAAACCCAAAGACGCAAAGGCGTCGATTACTTTTGCGTCTTTATCGAAACCAGCCGCTAAGCCAACTGGGTTGGGAAAGGTGAGACCAAAGACCTTTCGTTCTAAAGACGGGTGCTGAACGTGAAAGAGTAACCGATGAATAAATTGTACACCGGGAATATGAGAAAGTATAGAAATCATTCGAAACGCAATATGATGCGCTTTTTCTGGGGTAAACAAAAATAAGAATGGCTTGATGACTAAAGCGTACATATTTCCTCGGCTATTAATCCTCTAAAGTACAAAATCTTTGTAAGAAATACAGAAAGATGGCCTGTGATACAACTCAATTTTTTATTAAAAATACTGTACTTTAGTAGACCGATATGCAGTGGAATATACTTCAGAAACAATTTGACCAATATTTGAAATTAGAGCGTTCTTTATCCGAAAATACAAGAATCGCTTATGTTGGAGATGTGGATAAACTCATACAATTCTTACGCTTACAATCCACTACCCCTACACCTCCCGGTCAAGTCAAACCCTCTGAAATTGAAGCGTTCTTATATTATATCACGTCCATAGGTCTATCTGCCTATTCTCAAGCTAGAATTTTGTCCGGATTAAAGTCCTTTTTTCGTTTTTTACAAATGGAAGACATTCGATCCGACGACCCCACCGAATTAATAGATAGTCCCAAACTCGGTCGACATCTACCGGATACTTTAAATGTGACAGAAATAGATGCCATTCTTAACAGCATCGACTTATCTACGACGGAAGGAGCTCGAAATCGGGCAATGTTAGAAACATTGTACAGTTCCGGACTTCGAGTTACCGAATTAGTAGAATTACGACTGTCCTCTTTATTTTTTGATGATGGATTTATACGAGTAATAGGTAAAGGGAATAAAGAACGATTGGTTCCGATAGGAAGTTCGGCCATGAAATATATAACGATTTATATCCAACAAGTTCGTCCCCACCAAGCCTTACAAAAGGGATTTGAAAACTATGTCTTTTTAAATAAACGCGGAAAAAATTTAACGCGCGTCATGGTTTTTACCATCATCAAACAGTTGGCTAAAAAATGTGGGCTAAAAAAAAATATTAGTCCTCATACATTTCGCCATTCCTTTGCCACACATCTGATTGAAGGAGGAGCCGATTTACGTGCTGTACAAGAGATGTTAGGTCACGAATCGATTACGACCACAGAAATCTATACCCATTTGGATCGTGCGTACTTACAACAAATAATTAAAGAGTTTCATCCTAGGAGTTAAGATGGAATAACTGTTAAGTAAACAAATAATTGTATATTCGTTCATAAAAGAATTTCTATGAAACTGCTGATTGTAAACGGACCAAATTTAAATTTATTAGGAAAACGAGAACCCGGGATTTACGGGAGCAGTTCTTTTGAAGCATTTTTTTCTTCCCTCGTTTCGAAATACCCGTTGGTTGATTTTTCCTATTTTCAATCTAATGTAGAAGGTGAGCTTGTTAATAAATTGCACGAAGTAGGTTTTGATTGGGATGGTATCATATTCAATGCAGGTGCATATACACATACCAGTATAGCGATTGCTGATGCTATTGCCGGGATCAAAACTCCCGTAATAGAAGTTCATATTTCCAATGTCTATGCACGAGAAGCTTTCCGTCATAAAAGTTTAATGGCAAAAAATTGCAAAGGCATTATTACCGGATTTGGATTACAAAGTTATGAATTAGCTATTCAAGCATTCCTTTCAACAAATCTATGATTCACTTTTATCCGGGACCATCTAAGTTACATGCAGATCTGGCACTGGATATGTCGGATGCGCTTGCATCCGGCATCCTATCGATGCACCATAGAAGCAAAGCTTTTCAACATCTCTATCAAACAACTGAATCGTTAACACAAGATGTTTTTAAACTTCCCACTGGTTATTCAATAGCTTTTGCCTCCTCTGCTACGGAATGTTGGCAAATCATAGCCCAATCCTTACAACACCTTTCCTGTAATGTTGCTTTTAATGGCAGCTTTGGAGAAAAATGGTCTTCCGTTATTCAACCTTATCATACACATCCTGTCCAACACCCATTTGACATAACTTCTTCTGCCTGTAGTATTCCTCTATCTACACTTGAATCATCCGGATTATTGTGTCTTACACAAGTAGAAACTTCCAATGGTAGTGAGATATCGATGGAAAGTTTTCGAAACATTAGGACATCCTTCAAAGGCATCATTGCAGTTGATGCAACGTCTGCAATGGGAGGAATAGACACGGATTTTTCCTTAGCCGATATCTGGTTTGCTTCTGTTCAAAAATGTTTTGGATTACCTTCCGGCTTGGCACTCATCATCCTTTCTCCTGCGGCCCGTGCAGCGTGTAAACCTATTTCTAAAGGTGCTCCCTACCATCATCTTACTTCTATAATAAGTAATGCCGAAAAGTACCAAACCACCCATACTCCGAATATATTGGGCATCTATTTATTAAAGCAACGTCTGGCTCGATGGGTTCATTCAACACCTTGGGTACCGTTAAGAAAACAAATGGAAGACTGGTACACTTTTTTTCAATCTACACCATTCCAACCCTTAGTACTTAAAACACGTCAATCCGCTACAGTATTGGCATTACAGAATAATAGCTCTTTTTCTTTGAATGACATTATTGAAAAAGCTCGGATAGCCGGAATTATCTTAGGTAAAGGTTATGGTGTATGGTCGGAAAGCACCTTTCGAATCGCCAATTTCCCTGCACATACAGAAGAAGATCGAGCTGCATTAATTCGATTTATTCAAACATTAAAAATGTAGATAATACGGTTGAAGAATTTTTTTAAATAAATCGGTATACGTATTGTCTTCCGATTTAATAATCATTTTCTCTACTTGCGATAGAATAGTTTTTTTTTGTACCAACACAACCGTTCGAATATATTTTATAGGAGTAGCCCAGATTTCAAGAACTACTGACGCCTGTAGTGCTTCTTTATTACAAGCTTCCAGCAAACGTTTTGTTTCATATACACTGGTTAAAACAAATGCCTGACCTGTCGGAGACAATAGTTGCTGTATCCCTTTTGCCAAAGTCTCATGGGTTAAAGTTGTCTGATGAAGGGCTGCCGCTTTACGTCTATCTAAACTGATAATAGAATTAGAAAAGAAAGGAGGATTACACAAAATGGTATCAAACGATTTCAATTGGTTCGACAGAACGTATTCTTCTAAGGATTGATGTACCAATAGAATCCGTTGATGCCAAGACGATGCTGTAACATTTTCTTGAGCTTGATGATAGGTTTGCCCATCCGGTTCGATAGCCGTAATGTGAGCAGAAGACCGTTGAGCCGCCATTAAAGCTAATAGTCCGGTACCCGTACCAATATCTAAAATTGTATTCGTATTTTCTATTGGAACCCATGCACCAAAAAGACAGGCATCGGTACATACCTTCATCGGGGTTTTATCCTGTAGAATTAAAAATTGTTTAAACTGAAACATAATGCATTACATTCCTTCTTCGTAGCCAATGTCCGGAGGGAGGTTGGGTGCATCAGCGGCAGTTGTAGCTAAAACATCACAACGTTCATTTTCTGTATTTCCCGCATGCCCACGTACCCATTGAAAGGATACAGCATGCTTAGACGCCACCCTAAGATACCGGCGCCACAGGTCTTCGTTTTTTTTATCTTTAAAATTCTTTTTAACCCAACCCAATAACCAACCCTTTTCAACCGCATCAATTACATATTTAGAATCAGAGAAAATTTTTACGGATTGTCCCGGATTTTTTAATGCCTCCAGCCCCGTAATAACTGCCAGTAATTCCATCCGATTATTGGTAGTCAATCGGTAACCGGCACTCAATTCTTTTCGGTGTTGTTGGTAAAGTAAAACGACGCCATAGCCTCCAGGGCCGGGATTTCCACGAGAAGCGCCATCGGTGTATATTGTAATCATATTGACAAAGGTAAAAAAAATTAAGTCAACCTTTGGGTATACTCCTGAAAGGCGATTCCCTTTGCTTCCAATTTCGATAAAATCGGTTGGTACACTTTAGGTTGCAACGGCAATTGAACACCTCGTTCCCTATATTTTTGTTGAAGAAACAGTTCTACCCAAAAGATTAAAGGAAGGCCAACAGTAGCTGCCATCGCGGTGTATGAAGCATCTGTTCCATCCACCACTAAATGACTGGTCTTTTTATATGTTTGATGGTCGAGTGTATATTCGATTTGGTGCAACATAACAACACGATCTTGATCCGCGGGAAGTAACTTCCAATATTTAACTACAAGGTGTTGTAGTACTAGCGCCGGTGTAATACAATGATCGGGTAAAAGGTCGGACGCTTCAGCACCAAGAGCAACGCGATAAGGATGATACGTATCCGATGAAGTCGAACGGTAATAGGCCCAAAACGCCTTTTCCGTTTGTATGTGAGCCGGTAAAGAAGTCATAGCATCAGTAGCACCGGAGTCTATTAATTCTGCCCATGCAGAACAAAATCCGGGATACCGAAGAGTACCCCGAACAAACGTTTGAATTCCTTCAATGTCGTAAAGAGGGATGTACGAAAGGGAGTCTCGGTTATAATATCCTTCATACGAATCGTTGTTAATGTTCCAAGTCGTCGTTTGTTTAAACAATTGAGTATATGAAAGACGATGAATAGATCCATTTTCTAAATAAGTAGCGGGGGGACCTTGACCGGCTAATACTATATTTTGCGGGTTCCAAGAGACTTTATATTTCCATGGTGAGTCAAACGCAGTAGGATGGAGAAGTCCACCGGTATACGAGTGTATGGCATGGAGGAGTCCACCTTGTTGACGTATGGAATCAATCAACGCTAGACAGGACATGTGATCAATACCGGGATCTAATCCGGCTTCCATGGCAATGAGTATATTTTGTTGAAGAGCGGGTAAATGTTGCGCTTTTATCTCAGGGGTGGCGTAAGAAGCAGAGAAAAAATGTTTTTGATAATGGAGGCATTGTTGGATAACGTTTATGTGGTGGGTAGGCGGTAAGAGGGAAATAACGATATCCGATTGAGTCAGAAAAGTTTCATAGGGTTGAGTTGAAAATTGAATAGAGGGAAACAAAGCTTTACGTTGTTGAACGAGACTTTCCGATTGATCCACGGCGATACAAGCAACCCCTTGAGGGAGGAGAACTTCATGAATGTATTTCAGGAGTGTAGTGGCGGATCTGCCTATGCCCAGAACCAGTAGTTTCATGTAGGTATATACGAAAAAAAAGACGCTTCCGTTAAGAAGCGTCTTTTTTTCGTATAATAATTATGGTTGGTGAATTACTTCACTACTACTAAATCAGATTTAGCCGGAGTACCATCTAATACATACGTAACAGTGTACATACCTTTAGCTAAAGAAGCAGCGTTGAAGATTTCAGCATTGTTGATTTCAGTTACACGACCGAAAGATCTTGTAGCTACTTGACGGCCCATTAAATCCGTAACCACTACTGTTACATCATTAGAAGCCTTTAAGTTTAAGTTAGCAAATACTGCGTCAGAAGCAGGGTTAGGGAATACTACAGAAGAAGCGATGTTTGCAGCTTTTGTAGAAGTAGAAAGAGCTCCTGCTGAAATAGCCGTAATATTTACAACTTCATTTTCAGTTATTGCGGAACCATCATTTAATGAAAATAATATTTCAACAATTTGAGTTAAATCCAATAAACAAGGGTTTGCTACACTAGGAGTACAAGAACCTGTTACTGCACCTGCAGGAGAATACGCGTCTCTTGGATTAATTACAAATGTGTGCGTTACAGAAGTTGCTGAACCTGTAAAAGTAGCAGCGGCAAAGTTAGAAACATAACCATTAACATCTTTAATATCAACTCTTAATCTTGCTGCTGTTGAAGAAGAAAAAGTTACGTTAATAACGGCATTTCCTGTTCCAGACAAATTAATTATTTGAGGGTTTTCACCATCATTAATTGTGAATGACATAGATTCAAAATTATTGGTACCGGCAGTACTTCTTGTTAACACAACATTATTTTGTCCAGAGGTTTTAGCTGTTGTGTAACCCGCAGTATTAGCTCCAAAATATGCCGGTGTAGTAGGGCCACCTGCACCTTCTTTGCTTAAATCAGCTGTCCAAACTTGTGCATTAGCTAATAAAGATGAAGCTAAAATAGATAACGATAGTAAAACTTTTTTCATAAGTAATAACCTGGTTTTAATTGTTTAGTTTAATTAGATTGTATTAGTAGTTTTGAAAGAACCGAATCAATCGTACCTCAAATATATAAAAATTCTCCCATTTAATATACAAAACATTAAATTTTATACACAAAAAACTATTCAAAATGGAGATAAATTGTCACTGTATGGGTGCTCATTCGAGTTAAACTTTCACTGTAAATGTTCGGATCTTGGCTCAACATATTCACTATTCCGTGAGAGAACCTTATTTCCGGCGAAAATTTGAATAATTGGAAGTAAAAATCAAAGCCTACCCCCCAATCAAAGGTAAAATCATAATTATTAGCGCGTAATTCTGTCTGTTTTCTTTCTCTTTTCTTCGAACCTGCTTCAATACATCCTTTAAAACCTCCTACTAGATACATTCTGGAATTTCGTCGACGCTGAGATTTATATTTTAACAATAATGGGAACTCCAACATAGTAGATTCTAATGTTTGTAATTCAAACGAATTGGCATAAGAATATTGAACCGATCGCTCATAAAAAGCTACTGTCGGTAACAAACGTAAATCAAAATGGTCGTGCAAACGTAAATTAACGATAAATCCTAAGGAGAACCCAAAGGTCCGTTTGGGGTATATACTGGTTAATGAGTCTGAAAAATAAGTATTGCTTTCTCTAATTTTAAATCCTGTATTATTCATTCCAAGAGAAAAACCATAATGAAGGGTTTTGTCATCGTAAGTAGGCAAATTGGTCCACCTAGGATCTTGTGCTTGGCTAACGAAAACCGATGTAAGTTGTACGAATAAAAAAACAAGTACTTTATATTTCATCCAAACATTCATATTTTATTACTATTTTACCCCTACATAGGCTGTACAAACCCCAAAGGTGAATTCTTTTTTTACTTTAGTTTCAAATCCGCAAGCTTGCATAATGAAAAGAAACTTTTCTCCAAAAGGAAACGCTTCTACCGACTCCGGTAAATAGGTATAGGCTGCCGTATCTTTTGAAACGATTTTACCTATTAAAGGCAGTATATTTTTGAAATAGAAGGTATACAATTGCTTAAAGGGTGCTTTTTGTGGTTGGGAAAACTCTAATATCATTAGTTTTCCGCCCGGTTTTAATACTCTATGAATATCCTTAAGTCCAACTTCTAAGTGCTCAAAGTTTCGAACCCCAAAAGAAACGATAACGGCATCAAAAATATTGTCTTCAAACGGTAATTGTTCAGAATCTCCTTTTTGTAATTGTATAATTTTATCTAAATTCTTTTTCTTGATTTTACCTCTCCCCACCTCGAGCATTTCTTCTGCTATATCCACGCCAATAATTCTACCCGGTTGAAGTCGCTCAGCAGCCTCGATTGCCAAATCTGCCGTTCCAGTTGCAACATCTAAAATAAATTGAGGTTTATCTGCTTTTATTAAATCCAGTGCTTTTTTTCTCCAAATGGTATCGATACCTAAACTTAATACTCTGTTTAATATATCATACTTAGGGGATATTTTATTAAACATCAACTCAACTTGCTCCCGTTTTCCGGTGCTTTCGTCTTGATACGGCTTCATATGCTCCTGTTTGAATGGGAGCACAATATTACACAAAAATAGGTCGTAATGAAAAAGTTTACGGAAGAGGTACACTCTTCCGTATTGTAATTATAATAATTCGGCAAATATTTCTACTCTTCGATTCAGGGCTTTTCCCTCCTCTGTTGTATTATCCCCTACCGGCTTAGCATCTCCAAATGAACGGATTTCAATACGTTCTACCGGTACTCCATGTGTTTTCAGGTAGTCGTATACTGCCTGAGCTCTAGCTTCCGATAATTTCTTATTAAACTCTACTCCTCCGGTTTCATCCGCGTGTCCTGAAATCACGGCTTGTACTTCTTTATGCTGCTTAACATAGGCAATAAAAGTGTCCAATTGCTTTTTGGTTTTTGTGTCTAACTCAGGAGATTTTTTAGCAAAATATACGTTATCCGTATATACTTTTGGTTTTATTACCGGTGGAGGAATAGTATCGGCCGGATTTCCATGGAAGGGCACTAGGATAGGATAATGCAGAGTGTCCCCTACGGTATCAAAAACAGGCACTTGCAATGTATCCAGATAAACTACTTTCCCTTCCTTTTTAACATTTACAATGTATTGATTAGCTGAAATCAGGGCAGTAGAATAGGAACCGGTTGAACTTATAGTGGAACTAGAAGCGGCACTAAATACAGGTTGTATAGGTACCCATTCTATTTGATAGCCATCTAATGGCTTATTTGTTTTTTCTTCTACGATAGAACCGGCAATAGTGACGGATTCCACCGGCGTGATTTCATATAAATCTTTTTCTCCATAACCACCGGAGCGATAAGAAGAAATATAGGCATGATTGGTTACTGCCGATAGATAATAATAAACATCATCATCCGGAGTATTAATAGGATAACCTAAATTTTCAGGTTTCGACCACTTTCCATCCGCGCCCATTGTGGTTTTGTAAACATCATATCCGCCCATGCTCGAATGACCACGGGAACTAAAATACATGGTTTTACCATCTGCACTTATAAAAGGAGCATCCTCATCTTCGTCTGTGTTGATGCTCCCTTTTAACATTTTCGGTTTTGACCAAGTACTGTCTGGTTTTTTGTTTACATAATAAATATCTAAGTCACCTAATTTTTTAAACCGATTGGTAGCAAAATAAACAGTTGATCCATCTGCTGTCATAAAAGCATCCGACTCAAACCCTCTAGTATTGATTACCGGAAACTTTTTAGGACTTTGCCATATACCCTCTTTCTTTTCTACGTAATAGATGTCTCCACCTCGGGTTTGTCTATAGATAAATAGCTTTTGATCGTTGTCAAAAAATTGTATACACGCATCATGTCCAGATGTGTTTATTTCGAATAATTCCGGTGCAGACCAAGTTCCATCCGGTAATCGACGGACTACAAATATATCTTCAAATGGTTCCCCATCTAAATCCTCTTTGGTATTTACTTTATCTCTTCTAGAAGTAAACAATAAGAGGCTATCGGTAAGAGCGGCTACCGGACTGTGTTCAGAATACGAACTGTTTATATTAGGCCCTAAGTTAGTTATTAAAAAATTTTTAGGATGATTGACATAATCTCGGGCTCGTCTGGCTTGTTCCATGTACCAATCAACCTCTTTTTGACGCGTATCCCATTTTGTTAATTTTGTTTTGTATTTTGAATAAAACGAAAGTGCCTTATCAAAAGAATAATTCAAATGGTGTGCTCGTCCCAACCAATAATAAAGGTATTTGTCGTAAGTAGAATCTTTTTGATAAACCAATTGAAATCCCTTAAGTGCTTGCTCCTTTGAATAACGATATAAATGACAAATCGAAGCTTTGTAAACGGCAGTGATATTCGTTGAGTCTGTTTTTAAAACTTGTTCAAAAAATGGTAACGCTTTTCTATACTGTTTAATTTTTAGAAACTTATCACCTAAACGAATGAGTTCTTTAGAATCTTGTTGTGCTTTTGACACCGTGAAAGATAACACTAAAAGTAGCACAATGGAAATGTACTGTTTCATGGGGGTAGAGATTTTACTTTTGAATAATTTTAAATTCTGTACGTCTATTGATTTCACGACCGTCTTCTTCGTCATCATTGGAAGCAAGTGGAGTTGACTCACCATACCCCTTTGCACTTAATCTATCTCTGGAGATACCTTTGTTAACTAGCCATTGCACAACTGCTTGTGCTCTTCGTTTAGATAGACTTTCATTATAACTATCCGAACCTTTACTATCTGTATGTCCTCCGATCTCAATTTTTAAAGATGGATTATCTTGTAGCATTTTAAGCAATATTTGTAGTTCTCTTTCCGACTCCGACTTTATTGTAGATTGGTCAAAATCAAAATAAATATTTCGCAATACAAAAACATTCCCAACTTCTAGTTTTTTTATGGCCAAGTTCTGAGTTAATTCTTGTCTATTGGGACCATTGGCTGGAATAGAAACCGATTTGGTATCATAGGAATACCCGTTTTTTTGTCCGGTTATGGTATAGTTCGACATTTGGCTATTTGAAATTTCAAAACTATATAAACCATCTGCTGTCGTGGTCGTGCTGGACACAACCACCCCTTTTGCATCCGTTAATTGTATTTGTGCGGCAATAGGTAACCCGGAAGCCGCATCTTTTATCACACCTTTTAAACGGACCGGATAAACCGTAGTATTGGTTGTTGCAATAGGCTCTACTACTTTCGGTTCTTCCACTACCAAATTCATTTTCATCATTTTTTTAATCAACTCATCCCGATCTTTACGAGGAGGCATAGAGATTCGATATATATCCAATTGACCATAGCTGTCTTCCCTTGATGCCGCATAATATCCATGTGAACCATCACCTGACAATACAAAGTAGATATCATTAAACGGAGTATTGATTGGATAACCCAGATTAAGTGGTTTGGTCCACTTTTGAGCTGTTGAATCAAAGACTGTTTGAAAAATATCAAATCCCCCCATCCCTTCATGTGCTTTGGAGGAAAAATAAAGTGTACGCCCATCAAAATCCATAAACGGGCCAGCCTCATCTTCTGCAGTATTGATTTCAGGACCTAAATTGACCGGTTTACCCCAAAACCCGTTTTGATCTTTTTGGACCATATAAATATCCAAGCCACCAAAACCACCGTCTCTATTAGATGAAAAAAACAATAAAGAATTATCCGGAGAAATGGCTACATCTTTTTCATTGAAATTTCTATTGTTCACTTCACCTTCAATAGGCCGTGGTTTAGACCAAGTGTCGTCTTTAGTTCGGGTACAAAAATAGATGTCTCCCAAGCCTGTACCATCTCTATAAATGAAAAGTGTTTTACCGTCGGCAGAGAGTCCAATACTGGCGTCATGGTTTTCGGTATTAACGACACTTCCCATATTTTTAGGGGTAGACCATTTTCCGTTGACCTTTGTTGATATGTAAATATCCTCATTATACATACCCGTGGTAGGATCAAGGACACCTAAAGAACCCGGACGTCTTGAAGTAAAAATCATCACTTGTTCGTCCGCGGAAATGACAGGGGCAAAATCAAAAAATTCTCCATTTATAAGGTTTCCTAAATTCTCTACTTTAACCGGAACGGGCTGAGCAACTAATGTTTTCCCTGTTTGGCATTCTTCTATGTACCTGGAAATTTTTTTATAGCGTGGATCTGATGTTGGAATTGTGGAACGGTATTGGGTAAAAGTTTGTATGGCCTCGTCAAATTTTAAATTCATTTGGTACGACAACCCTAAGAAAAAGGGCAAATCATCTTTTACTTTTGAATTTAATTGAAAAGCTTTCTCTAAATAAGGAAGTGATTTTAATGGAGTATTGGAAACCTTTATGTATAGAGTCCCAATTTGATAATTGGTTAGCGCATTTGAAGGGTTTTTAGCGTGCGCTTTTAAATAGAGCGCGAGAGCTTCTTCCTTTTTATCATTTTTTAGCGCATTTTCTGCTTCTTTAATTAATTGTTTTTCATCTTGAGCCCATGCGAATGTGCTCGTAAGTATCCAAATAAAGAAAACGAAAAAGGACCAACGTAATCCTACCATAAGCAGATATAAGGTTTAAAACTTAAAATTACAACATATGTTACCACTGTTGTTTCTATAAAACTATTAGTTATACTTGAAAAATACAATTTAAGTTGTGAAAATACTAATATAATTCATAAAAGTAAGGGTATCCGATTATAACCTTCTACCTTTGTAATGGTATATCAAATAGTACAGGTAAAACCTAAGGTGATGTATTTATATACAAGTCTATGGATGCTACTTAAAGCAGATTCATTCAGAAACTAAAACCGTTTAGGTCGTAACTAATCAACATGGATGTGTAAAGAATAACATTTGAAATGGAAGCAAGGTATTTAAAGAGTTATAGTAAAGTGGAAGACTGTCCGGATACAACATTACCGGAGTATGCCTTTGTGGGTAGGTCAAATGTTGGAAAATCATCCTTAATTAATATGTTAACCCAACGCAATGGCTTAGCGTTGACCTCCTCGAATCCCGGCAAAACTCAAAGTATCAATCTATTTGAAATTGATAAATCTTGGATTTTAGTTGATTTGCCCGGTTATGGCTATGCGAAAACAAGTAAGAAGGAAAGGGAAAAATGGCGCGGAATGGTTCATGATTATATGCTTTATAGAAATTCTTTGGTCAATGTATTTTTATTAGTTGACGGGAGACACGACCCTATGCGAATTGATTTAGAAGAAATTGAATGGCTGGGGACTAACCAAATTCCTTTTTCTATCGTTTTGACTAAAACCGATAAATTAGGCCAAGGAAAATCAGGCATTATTCTTGAAAATTGGAAAAGAACGTTGAGCGAGTCATGGGAAGAATTACCCGGTATATTTCTTAGTTCTGCTGAAAATAAAGCCGGTAGAGAAGAAATATTAACCTATATACGCCACGTCAATGCTCAAACTGCCCCCGGCGGTAAAAGAGGAAAATAGAATTTAAATTAGTATACTTGTACCCTTAAACTTGAAACCTGTATGAAAAAAATCGTTGTTTTAATTTGTTTAAGCATAGTGTTCTTATTGGGAACATCACAGACAACGCCTCCGGCTAAGACTGTTCCGGTTTGTCAATATTACGAGGGAGGGCAAGCTGCCATGTATACCTTTATCAATAGTCAAGTCATCTATCCTCCAATGGCAAAACGCAACCGTCTTCAAGGTGAATGTATCATTTCATTTAGTCTAAATGAAGATGGTACCACTTCCGGACATACCGTTGTTAAAAATATTGGTGGGGGTTGTGGAGAAGAAGCTGCACGTGTAGTAAAATTGTTAAAATTTAAAGCACCCGGTTTTAAATCTCAGAATTCAGTTCCTATTATTTTCAAATTATAAAACTTAGTATTTAAAAAACTCAATGGAATTAAAAGAAGTTGCTGCCGTTTCCGGAAGAGGCGGTTTATTTAAAATAGTAAAACCAACAAAAACAGGTGTTATCTTAGAAACCATCGAAAATCAGCCTAAACGTTTGGTTGCCGGCTCTAGTGAAAAGGTTTCGATTCTTAATGAAATATCGATTTACACGACAGATGCAGAGGGTTCTGTGGCTTTAGAACTCGTTTTTCAAGCAATTAAGAAAAAGTTTTCTGATGCATTACCTGTGCAAGCAAAATCTACTCCGGAAGAATTAAAAAACTTTTTAGTTTCGGTATTGCCTTCTTTTGATCAAGAAAGGGTTTATGCTTCCGATATAAAAAAACTGGTTAGTTGGTATATACTCTTAAACGCTTACGATAGTACTATCTTTATTCCTAAAGAAACCGAAGTAGTAGAAACAGTTGAAAAAGAAGTAGAAAAAGCTACTGCTAAAAAGAAAGCGGCAAAAGCTTCTGAATCGATTGCGTCTTCCGAAGAAGATTCCGCCAAACCGGTAGCTAAAAAAGCTGCCAAAAAGGCTACGAAAAAAGATGCCTAATACGATTTACTTATTTGATCTGAGCATACCATTAAATCCCGAGATATTTTCTCGGGATATTTTTTTTATTGAAAAAAACATTCGATTGGAAATCGAACGACGACTAACAGATCAATTTGAAACTATTGTACAAGCCTTATACCAACTCGATATATCCGAGAAAAAAGTACGGAATTGTTTTGGACCAACCCATTCTACTGAAAGTATAGCGGCTGAATTAACCAAGCTAATCATCGAATCGATTCAACAAAAAATAGAGTGGAGAAAACGATTTCAATCAAATAATCTACTTGACTAATTTTTTTAACGTTTCTCGAACAGAGGATATATACCAACCTCCAAACAAATTAACGTGAACTAATAAAGGATATAAATTATAAATATCCATACGAGTATCAAAGAACCCTTTGTCTAC
The DNA here is from genome assembly GCA_025455005.1 of Cytophagaceae bacterium. Taxonomy (GTDB): domain Bacteria; phylum Bacteroidota; class Bacteroidia; order Cytophagales; family Cytophagaceae; genus JALONH01. Next base: position 94,204 of record JALONH010000003.1, on the reverse strand, counting down.
CGGTACTATTTCTTGATAAGCGGAATAAAAGGCATCATCGAAACCTCCAAATAATTTTGTAAACGCAAGCTCAATTTCACGATTCCCGTAATAAGAAGATGGATCTACTAAGCATACTTTACCCATTTGATTCATAGTAAAATTACCACTCCACAAATCACCATGAAGTAATGTAGGTTTCCCTTGTGTAAGTAATTCCGGTAATCGTTGACACAATTTTTCAAATTGAGACAACATATCTGTACCCAACAACTGTTCTGCTTTGTGAGCTTGAGGCCAAATGCGATGTTCAATAAAAAAAGTTATCCAATCTGTATGTAAAGTGTTCGATTGATATAATGAACCAATGTAATTATCATAGTGCAATCCGAAATGAGTATGATGAACTTGGTGTAAGGATGCCAAGGTCCTACCAAAATCTTCCCAAAAAGCCCCTATGCGTTTGCCCGCTTCGACTAATTTTAAAACGATAAAACTCATCTGTTCAATGGTTCCATAGCCCAATACATCCGGAATGCTATCCGGTATATAATGCCGTAACAGGTCCAAATTTTGAACTTCTTTATCAAACATATCGACTAACTGAACTCGATTCGTTTTAATGAAGAAATTCCCTTCATTGGTTTTTACGGCATAAGAACGACTTACATTTCCACCACCTATAGGACGGGCGTCAAAAATAGTTACTTCTTTTTCCGTGACTTGCCAAAGTATGGAGAGTAGGACTTCTTTATTCATAGGTCAAAATTAACGTGAATTTTGGTACTTTATAAAAAAATTATACACCACTTTTATTTCGAATATAGTTTAATAAGGCTGGAGCACATCGCGACAACATAACGTAAACCTCATTGAATTGAATCAATGAACCATAATAAGGATCCGGAACATCTCCATCTTTATTTATAGTATCAAAGGCCCTCATTTTTAAAATCTCTGCTTTTCCAGCAATAGTTCCTCTCCTGTCTAGTATATCTTGGATATTATCTTCATCCATTCCGATGATGTAATCGTACTCCAGAAAATCTTCCTTTTGTAATTTTTGCCCTTTATGATGAATCTCTATATCATTTTCTGTACAAACTTGAATGGTTCTATAATCCGGAGCATCACCTATATGATAACCTGCAGTCCCGGCGGATTGAATATATAGCTTACTATCAAGTCCCTCATTATAAGCTAAATGCTTAAAAATTGCCTCCGCCATAGGAGATCGGCATATATTACCTAAACAAACAAATAGAATTTTTACCATATCTCTTTTACTTTAAAATATAACATTATGTATCATATATAATTAATCATACAATATATTGTACAAATTATGGATAATTTTATTCCATATTTGGCTTACCTTTTTTTATCTTGTGCGTATAAAACAATATAATCGAACATTTAAAAGATTATGTTTTTAACTACTGTTCAAACTCATCATGTACAATTCATAGCTAAAATACTCCTTTTAGTTATGATTCTAAGCTTAGGTTCTATCTTTATATCTCATAAAAAAGAGGTTACAGGAACGACAGCTTCAACCCTATCAGATCAAGAGAATACTACAACTAAAGTGTCTAAAACGATACATCAACATTGGTTTACACACGAAGCACGTTAACATAGAATTAATTCAACAGATTATTCGCCACAGTTTCGCTGTGGCTTTTTTTATTGTATTTTGCGAACACAAACAATACTGTTTTTTGTTTGTACTAAATATACAACTAATTAAAACACTAAATTCTATGTCATTAGTAGGAAAAAAAGCGCCCGGTTTTACAGCACCGGCAGTAGTAAAAGGAAATCAAATCGTAGAAGATTTTTCTCTATCACAATATTTAGGGAAGAAATATGTCGTATTTTACTTTTATCCTAAGGACTTTACATTTGTTTGTCCAACTGAAATTTTAGCTTTTCAAGAGAAATTGAAAGATTTTGAAGCGAAAGATACAGTTGTAGTTGGCTGTTCTACGGATACAGAAAACTCTCATTTTGCTTGGTTGTCCTTAGCAAAAAACAAAGGTGGAATCGAAGGCGTTACGTATCCTCTTGTTGCTGACACTGCTAAAACTATTGCTCAAAACTATGGAGTATTAGGTGGTTACTATGATTATGACGAAGATGGGAATGCCGCTTTTGTAGGAGCGCCAATTGCTTATAGAGGTACCTTCTTGATAGATAAGCAAGGTATCGTTCGTCATGAAACGATTAATGACTTCCCATTAGGAAGAAATATTGATGAAACTTTACGAATGGTAGAAGCATTACAACATGTAGAACAACATGGTGAAGTATGTCCTGCGAACTGGGGAGAAGGAAAAAAAGCAATGAAAGCTACAATTGAAGGTGTATCTGAATATTTAGCTACAAAGTAATTTATTCAAATTCATCTAAACGGTCTGTCTTACCAATAAAATAAGTCAGACCGTTTTTTATTCTACATAATCTAATTCTTTTCCGAATGTTTCCGGTAATCGATATGCTGCCCAAAAGGAAAGAACAAAGAGAATACATGTAACAATAGCTGCGGCATGGATAATAGATTGTGTGGTTTGCATACAATAACCAAATAGTAACCCTATCAATACTAAAGACCCACGAACAAAATTAGGTACTGTTGTGGCCGCTGTTGCTCTTATGTTGGTTCCAAATTGTTCTGAAGCAACGGTAACAAATATAGCCCAGAAGCCTACGGAAAATCCTAAGGTAAAAATGATTGAATAAAAATAAGTAGCAGAACCATTACTTATATTTAAGTAGACCAAAATCGTAGCTATACTCATTAAATAAAATAGATATAAAACCTTTTTCCTGCTTTTTAACCATTGAGATAGCGCACCACTGCATATATCACCGAATACTAGACCAGCGTAACAAAACATGATATTATATTCTCTTTCAATTTTTGCTGTTGATCCAAGATAAAGCGCAAAATCAGGTGCTCGGTTAATTAAAATACCTATTATAAACCATACCGGTAATCCTATAGTAATACAATAGATATAACGTATCGCGATAGATTTATTTTTAAATAAAGTAAAAAAGTTCCCATGTGTTACAGAAGTGTTTTTGCTCTTTTCAAACATTCCGGATTCAAAAACACCTATGCGCAATAACAATAACGACAATCCTAAAAGTCCTCCTATTATATAGGCCCATTGCCACCCTAAATGTTTGCCAATAATACCAGCCATCACAGCTCCTGTTACCCCAACAGAAGCTACAATCATAGTACCTATTCCCCTATCTTCTTTTTTCATAATTTCACTTACCAATGTAATGCCGGCACCAAGTTCCCCGGCTAATCCAAAACCAGCTATAAAGCGAAGAATATAATACCAAGTAATAGTAGTGTTATCTGCTCCACTATGAAAAAAATCCAGTAGACCATTGGCTACATTAGCTAATGAGTACATAATGATTGAACCAAATAAAACACTTAATCGCCCTCGTTTATCACCTATTATACCCCATACTATACCTCCGATAAGCATGCCGACCATTTGCACATCTAATAATTGATAAAAAATTTGCTTTGCCTCTACACCACCGAATCCGATACTCAACAAACTTTTTTCTCCTATAATCATAAATAGCACTAAGTCGTATACATCAACAAAATAACCGAGTGCTGCAACAATAACAGTTGCATTAACTATTTTCAAAGTACTGGATTCGTCCTTCATAACTATAATTAAACTCCTAAAATACTATATAATATTTCTATATCAAACCTCTAAATTCTTTGTAAATTGCAGCAATGAAAGTAATATACAACATTGGATTATGGGTTTGGGAATGTATTTTATCAATTGGTGCCACATTCGGTAAGACAAAAGCTCGGCAAATAATTCAAGGAAGAAAATATACTTTATCCCTTCCCATAAACCGAAACAATAGTTCTAAAAGACTATGGTTTCATTGTGCTTCACTTGGTGAATTTGAACAAGCTCGTCCATTAATCGAAGCATTAAAAAAAAGACAACCTTCTATCGAAATTCTTTTGACCTTCTATTCACCCAGTGGATATGAGTATCGAAAAAACTATGCGTTAGCTACACACATTGCTTATTTACCTGCTGATTATTCTTCTATCATGCAGGATTGGGTAAATAAAGTAGAACCCGATATTGTTTTCTTTGTCAAATACGAATTCTGGCCAAACTTATTACAAGTATTACAAGACAATTCCATTCCTACTTATTTACTTTCTGGAGTATTCAGAAAAGATCAACTTTTCTTTAAATGGTATGGACAGTTTTTTAAAAAGAAGTTAAACTCATTTGAATATTTTTTTCTTCAAGACTATAAATCACAAGAGCTGCTTCACTCGTTGGGCTATACTAATTCAAATGTGACCGGTGACACCCGATTTGACCGAGTACTCGAAAATAAAAAAAATATACTATCTATACCCTTAATCGATAATTTCGTATCAACAGCAACAAGTGTTTTGGTTGTAGGTAGTTGTTGGCCGGAAGATGTAAGTATCTTACTTCCTTTTATTAAACAGTTACCTACCGGTGTTAAATGTATTCTAGTTCCGCATGATATAGGAAGCAACAGTATACTCCGACTAAAACGACAAATCTATCCACTCTCTGCAGCACAATATTCTGAACTAACAGATGACTCTACATTACATGAAACCTCTATTTTAATTGTAGATACAATGGGAATGCTGTCTACATTGTATCATTATGCCACTATCGTTCATGTAGGAGGAGCATTTGGGAAAGGATTACATAATATATTGGAACCGGCAGTTTTCGGTGTACCTATAGTATTTGGTCCTAACATTAAAAAGTTTCAAGAAGCACAATGGATGATATCGTTAGGCTGTGCTTTCTCTGTAGAATCAGCTAAGGAGTGGGAAATGAAAGTAAGAGCACTACTTCAACAACCGGAAACCAGAGCCTCTATAAAAATACGACTTCAAAATGCTATTGAGGTTGCTTCCGGCGCTACCAATAAAATCATGAAACAATTAGAAGATTCGTATCCGGATTTATTTATATGAAAGGTCTAATTTATAAATCGACAGGTTCGTGGTATCAAGTTAGAGATGATAAGGGTTATTTTTATAAAGCTCGATTAAGAGGAAAGTTTAAACAACAAGAGTTAAAAGTTACGAATCCTATTGCAGTTGGAGATTGGGTAGATTTCTCTATAGAATCGGAAACAGACTCTATAGCTATTATAGAAACAATATATCCCAGAGAAAATTATATTATTCGAAAATCCGCTCATAAAACTGCTCATGGACATTTAATAGCAAGTAATCTAGATCAGAGTGCTTTAGTAGTTACCTTGCACACTCCTAGAACATCCATCGGATTTATCGATCGATTTTTAGTTTCTTGTGAAGCCTTTCGTATTCCCGCCATTTTAATATTCAATAAGATCGATTTATACACTTCAGAAGATCAGTATATTTATCAAACTTTATATGATATCTATTCATCAATTGGGTACACTGTACTTACAACTTCAACCGTTACGGAAGAGGGATTAGATACTCTTAGTACATTTCTTCAGGACAAAACGACTCTTTTATCCGGCCATTCCGGAGTTGGAAAATCTAGTTTGTTAAACAATTTATTACCTGAAATAATGTTACGAACATCTGAAATATCGGATTATTCTAATAAAGGAAAACATACTACAACGTTTGCAGAAATGTTTGACTACAATCCTACTAGTAGGATCATTGATACTCCCGGCATAAAAGAGTTAGGTGTGTTTGATATTGGAAGTGATGAGTTATCGCATTATTTTCCGGAGATGCGTAAAAAATTAGGAGGTTGTAAATTTCATAATTGTCGACATATTAATGAACCCGGTTGTTCGATTAAACAGGCTGTTGAAAAAGGATCTATTGCCCTATCCCGTTACGAAAGTTATATAAGTATCTATCAAGAAGAAGATACACACCGCTGATTAAAAGGAAAGTTGTAATTGTAGTACTACTAAACTTTTTCTATTCTCTGTTTCTATTTCTGACCCAATAGTATCTTGAGTCAAATAGGGTCTATTTTGATAATTAATACTTGTTTTAACATTATGTTGAATCCATAACCAATGCAAGCCTATATCATAAACTGCAATACCTTTATTTAATGCATCAAATAACGAATATTGTATCATAGTATAAGGCATTAATGTTCCATGATGCTTTAGTAAATTTTCTTTAAACTTATATCCTACTTGTGCATAAATAGTATGTCCGGTGCCGTTCATAGGAAAGGCTAATCCCGTCCCACTTTTGTATAAGGTAGTTGTGTTGTAGTTACCATATCCTGCATCAGTTGGGTTCATAGGAGCAAAATTTCTTACATAATTTTTCCCATAATTACTATACATCCAAGCCCCATACAGGTGTAACATATCATCGGATTTAAATAGTTTTTTCTCCCACATAACATCTATACCGAGTATGGTTAAATTTTGACGAATGGTATCAGAAGATCCTGTAGTCGTATTTAATTCTTTATACCACATGGCGTCCGGCTGAAATTGAATACCTCCCCCAATATTAAAAATTGTTTTTTTACCCAAATACGTTCCTACGTTGTAGGGAATTTTATTTGTTTCAACATCTTTAATATTAAAAATCAGATAGGTGTTATATTGAAGTTTTGGGTTATCTGTAGCAAAGGTAGATACCCCATATCCCATAGCTCCTAATTTAGGGACGCCGGCTTGAGCACCTGGTATTGGAACTGCAGCGGAATAATTTACGATAAAAGGCTTTGATACACTTATCCTATAATTTAATCTACCCAAATTTCCTTTAGCAAAAATACCCATTCGGCGAACAAATTGGTCATTTATATCATTTGTTGTTTGCTGAAAAAGAGGTAAATCTAATCCCATAATAGTACCTACACTAGGACTTGAAAAGCGAAGTGGGCCTACCCATGCATTTAGCCCCATACCAATAGTTAACTTCTTTTCTATACATTCCACCTCTCCCGTAATATCATGAAAAAAAAGTCCGAATTTCCTTTCCGATATAAATGAGAAGCTATTCATACCTAATTGTGTATAAAAAAACACCTTAGGGCTTAATTGACCTAAAAGTTGAAGTCTCATTCTACGTATGCCAAAATCAATAATAGCATTTTCATCAACCCCATTAATAGTTGTGGAAGGATTAAATTCATTATATCGCATCCAGCTTTGCAACAAACCGGATAGTTGGATATACTGTTTTCCATTTGCACCTATCTCCCATTTTAATGGTGTCAATGGAGTATTAACTATAGGAGTTGATGCCGAATCTTTTTGTGCTATAACTTTAGTACAAAGAACTATAAAAAATAAAACTACTATACGTTTCATATTATTTATTTATGATAGAATAAAAACCTTGAGCATACTCAACCAAAATAGGAATGTTATCCGGTGCTAGTATACCGTTATTTTTAGTAAATATTAATTTATTACCCGTTGATTGAACGGTATAAGTGGGATTAGACTCAATATATTGTATTAGTTCGTTAGTAAATATTTTTCGAACACTACGCTCATCATCCCCGGTTAATTTATATGTGGAGGAGAAGTTTGGATAATCTTCAAAATCTATATCTAAAGTCAAAGAATTCAAAAATAACTTTTCAAATGCTCCTTCTTTAGTCATAATAAATGTTGGAAGTACATGTGCTACACTAACTGTAACAATTGTTTGACTTTGGACTTCCGCTTTCATTGTCCCTCCTTCAACAATAGAAATATCAGCTACTAAAACAGAGGGCGAAATATTATATTTTAAGATGTTACCGACGTACTTAATTGTTTTTTCTCTAGTATTCAATTCTTCTAAACCTAAATCTTGCGGTAGTGCAAAAGAAGTAAAACTCCATCCCATACGTTGCGCCAATTGGAACATTAAAAATTCTCTTGACTCAACAATATCGTTTGATGTTTTAGCCGTCCGAACAGACAAAGGGTGTGAAGAGCGTTGTGTTAATTTTTCAATTCCTTTTAATTTTAAATTTCCACCTGTTCGATGCATATCTTCTGCATAATGGTGTAAATTTTCTAAAACAGTATGGTCGATTAGCTTCAACTTATTAACATCTATTTCAATAAGAGCGGTATTAGGTAATTTATCTAAAGCCGCTTTGAATGGTAAATAATTTGCAAAATTAAGTGTTCCTTCTACCTCCACTTTATAATGATTTTCATTCATTTGACTAACGACTATACCTTTTTTAAATAGTGATGCAAACGTAGCTCCGGAACCTAAATGCAATGCTACTTTCAATACTATACCCACTACAATACCTAATATCAAGTCGGTTGCTAATGTTACGATTAAGGTCGTTATAAATATTAACAACTGATCATTTCCAACTTTTTTAACCTCTTTAAACACTTTAGGAGAAGCTAAGCGATAGCCGGTAAAAATCAACATTGCACCCAATGCTGCGAGCGGAATCTGTTTTAATAAGCCGGGTAACAAAACTACAAATAATAATAAAAAGGCTCCATGATAAAAATTAGACCATTTCGTTTTTGCCTTATTATTTATGTTTGCAGAACTTCGAACAATTTCAGAAATCATGGGCAAAGCGCCTATGAAACCACAAATAGTATTCCCAAGACCAACAGCAAATAAATCTTTATTATGATTGGTTTTTCTTTTATAGGGATCTAAAATATCAACTGCTTTAGCACTTAGTATTGACTCTAAACTACCTACAAGTGCAAACATGATTATGTATTTAAAAGAATCTAATGTCAGTATTTGACTAAAATCAGGAAAATGAAAACCATCTATAATGTTATCCGGTAGATTAACCAAATATTGAGAACCAACTTGAAATTCCTGGTTTAAAAACAAGTATACGTGTTGGTGTTCTAAATCAAAATACTTTCCTAACGGTATTGCCAACATAATCACTAACATGGGGGCCGGAATAAGCTTCAAGTAAGGATTTTTAATATATGGAAAGGTAAAAAGGATTAGTAGTGACAGAATACCGATAAACGCAATTTCAGGATTCATATGTACTATACTTTTCGGAATTTCGGCTAATAACTCAAAAGGCTCTTTACCCAAAGGTTTAACTCCCAATACCGTATGTATCTGTTTAGAAATAATGATAATACCTATTGCAGCTAACATACCGTGAACGGCTGATGAAGGGAAAAAATCGCCCAAAACGCCGGTTCGCATTAATCCAAATAACATTTGAATCATGCCGGATATTACAATAACGGCTAAAGTTAATTTATAACCTAAAAAATCATTCCCTTTACCTAATGTCTCAACAGAACCTAGTACTATAACAATTAAACCTGCTGCTGGCCCTTTAATCGTGACATGAGACCCATGAATAAGTGTAACTAACAAACCACCAATAACAGCTGTCATGATTCCTGCTATGGGAGGAAACTTACTTGCCATTGCGATACCTAAGCATAAAGGTAATGCAATAAGGAAAACTAAAAAACCAGCAGTAATATCTGATTTCCAATGCGTAGTTAAACCTTTAAATCCGCTGGCAGGAATAGTGGGTATTATGGACATATTTTAATTGTTTAAGACGATTTGTAAGCAATCTCATGAAAGGTTCTTATACTAGGTCCCATAAATAGTCTAGCATAAATGCGCATCACTGCTAATCCCTCCACTACATAACTTAAAGAAGTCATATAAGCAAGGATTACTTGATCTTCATGTATATGTGTAAATAATAAATCTTCACCTACAAAAGTAGGTGTAATTGGGAAGCCGGACAAGCCCAAACAAGCTAATAGAAAAAATAATGACAGGTTAGGATATTGTCTTTTTAAACCTCTATATCGATCCAATAATAAATCTTTTTCTTTTTTTTGCATCCACAATAATAGTGCAGCTCCCAATATCCCTGAAACAATAACACCACTTAAATAAACGCCAAGTTGTTCTATCTTGAATTGCTCGTTATACATTACTGACAAAGCCGTCCAAAAATGATAGTAAATCACTAAAGTCCATGCACGAAAAGGTTTACCTTTTTCGCCGAATGCTCTAAACACCACCCACAAACTAATACTTGAAAACAATAATGGCAACCAATCATGAATCCAATGTATTGTAAGTAAACGTTCAGAAAAATTAAACCAAAAGTAAATATATAAAGGAATAGTAAACCAAATTCCTTTAATCCAAAAAGGGGTATTTAATATAGCACTCATTTTGCGCAATGGGTCCCAATATGTTTTATACATCCATAAATCTAAATTCCATTCTTTAGTACTTAATATATAAAAACCATATGAAATACGTTTTGGTACACGCTGGATCCAAGTTGCAACAGTCGGTTTATCTACAAAAAATGATTCTCTAATAAAATAACTAACCATAGAGGGTGAAACCAATAATTGATAGGATCTTAAAAAAGCATTACTAGCAAAATGTATTAAAGCTAAAATATCCCATCCCAATGCAATTTCTATAAATATTATGCCAATCTGTGCAGTGGACGAGTAAGCTATCTGTCCCTTTATAGAAGATTGTGCTCGTGCGATACTGGATGTTAAAATTGCTGTTAAAAAACCAATACTGGCTATTAATATCCGTACTGATATCTGTTGTTCCCAAAAATGATTGGTTCGCAAAAGTAAGAAGACACCTAAATGTACAGCTAATGAACCATAAAAAATAGCACTAGATGGAGTGGGCCCTTCCATTGCTCTAGGTAACCAAGAACTAAATGGTAATTGTGCAGATTTTACACATGCAGACAAGAGAATCATTAATGATATCGAAACACCCACCCAAGTATGTGATTCCAAATGTTCGTGTACTAATTCAAAATTATTTAACTTATGAAAAGTGATATTTTCATGCCATAGGTGATGACTTAACCACATAGCTAATAGTATGCCCAAGTCACCTATTCGATAGATAGAAAATACTTTTATAGCATTTTTCACGGGCAAAAATCGATCGTCATAAAACGCTATCAATAAAAAAGAGGACACACCTAGAATTTCCCACCCGATAAATAGAGTTTCTAAATTCCCAGAGAATATTATTATGGTATAACCAACATAAAAAAATTGTATGGTATTGAAAAACCGTTTATACCCTTTTTCTCTATGTAAATAGTCACTACTATACGTTGTAATTAAAAGCGTTAAAAATGCTCCAACCACGGAAAATACAGCGGTGATTTTATCAAAATAAAAATCTATGAAAAATTCATATCCTATAGATTTAAATAAGACTAATTCTTTTAAGTTGATAGAATCTGATCCATTTAAAATCCATAGAACTATAAAAGAGAGAATAAAAATTAAATGAAATGCGTTAAATATCCAAACACTACGTGCAATCCACTTCTCTTCTGAAGCGGGCACAAACCACGTCATCAAAAAACTAAGTATTGGAATGGCTATAATAAACTCTAATAATATTAATGTCATCATTTTAGTACATATACAGGGAAATTATCCTCTTTGGATTCTATTAAGGTATCTATATGTTCGATTATTTCTACATCCGGTAATACTACAGTATAGGGTTCGAATGTATTGTTTTTCCATAAATAAAAGGACCTATCAGAAGGATTGAAAGCAACTAAATGCACCCATGCTTTAGAATACCAAGAATAGGTAGATGGATTACTTTCTATAGCTTTTTGAACTATTTCCGGTGAGTGTTCCACAATCATTAATAGACGAATAGGATCATGTACTTCTATAGCTTGTAGTGGAAGCCCGGGACGTAAATCGCCATCGGTACCATTCGCAACGCCAATCAGACCCATTACATTATGAGGCAACTTTGTTCCGGATCCTAACTTTTGATTATCTACTCTGGAAAAATAATATTGAAGATTAATACCACCACAGACAGGAGTTGCTGCATTTAAGATCGATGATAGATAAACTCCTTCCGGATCTTTTGCATAATCATACGAATTCATAAAGGCCCTTCGATCTAAGAAAAGACCTTTTGTTATATATCTATTACCGACGATACATAATGCATTTGTAGCATGATCTAATTCAGGCCTTGGTTGAAATAAGGATACGGAACGTTCTTGTACTTTAACATGGATTTGTTCGGCTGATAATTTAGTATTTATAGATTTAAATCTTCGAGATCGTTCTTTTGCATTGTTATTTAAAGCCTTACTAAACACAGTTTGATACTCACGGTGTAGTGCCAGATGTTTAGAAGAAAGTTTACCCTCATCAAAAAAAAGAATATCATCTCTTGTAGTATCATGCAATCCACCAATAAATCTAGTGTGTTCTGATAAAACTATACCTTTTGATTGTAAACGAAGACGAACTTCCGGATGATTGGCCATGTAACAAAACACACGAGCATTAACAGAGCCCGGTCTTCCGGAACAAGCGCCACAATCGTAAGCTGCATAATGTGGATTATTAATACTACTGGAACCATGCCCTATTATATAAACTATCGGTGCAAATCGATCCGTTAAACCAATACTTTTCAGAAGTGTTTCTACCCGCACTACCATTTCTTCTATAGTAAATCCTATCTGTAAGTTTTTTTCCGTTGGATGGCTAGGATTAAATTCGATAGATAACGTGGAGTCTTTATCCATATGACTGAAGGACGAGGCTACGGCGGGACTCATATTAGGTTTAAAAATATATTTAAACAATTTTATGATGGACCAAAAACCAATTAATAAAGAATAAATCCATCCTCGAATTAATGAATTGGATTGTTTAGAAAACTCGACATTTTTTTCCCATTTACGGTGAGACGAATTTTCTTTTATCAAAAATTTAGGTTGAACTGGCGCAGGACACAATTTTGTTATATGTTTCCCTTGTTCCGGTTGATAATAAAACTCGACATTAAAATGTCCTGGAGTTCCATACGTTTCACACCTAGGATCCAACATTTCTAAATAGCGTCGCAGAGAACCTTCTCGATCATCAATACAAAATATTCCTTGAAATGTTAGGTAGTCGACCCGTTTATTCTTTCTCTCTACTTCAGCAATTCCGGCTAAAACCTGATCATAATAAGTCCATTCAAATGCTTCTTGCCATAGTTCGATAATATCAAAAAACTCATCTCTTATTATAGGTGTAAACAATGGCTCTATAGTGGTATTCCGTAATGATTCTTGAAGTGGTTTCCAATCCTTACCAAAATGATAATATAATGCATCCCATTCTAAAAAAAGTTCTAAAAATAGTATCTCACGTATAGAAATCTTTCTTGTTTCCAGCAAGGTAGAGGGATTCTTCTCTATAACATGAACGATTCCAGACCAGCCTTGATGGGCCCATTGTTGATCAAATAAATAGGACTCATATAAGTTTGAATTATCACCTACAATTATTTTAAGTAATGATTCAATTGAATGTTGATTAGAAAGAAATTGTTCTTTGATGTATTTTGTCTTAAAAAAAGATACGGATGTATTTTTTTCTAGTTCTTGAATAGAGGATATAAAACCGTCGGGACTTATAGGGAAATTCCAAATCGCTACACCTTGGTCTAAATAATTACATAATAATCGAAATAATATACTGTGAACATATGAGTCAATATCGATATCATAATTACGTTTCCATTGTTTTCTAAGTTGCCCTATTCTGGGTTGAATTTCATTCGGGTAATCCACTTGTGTCATTTTGTTTTTCCAAAACAAAATATCGTCTGGACCTTTCTTTCTAACGATAACAGCATCAACTATTTCATCTTTAATTCTACCCTCTTGGTATAATGCTCTATAATCATCATCTAACAATGTAGTTTTATAACCAAAAATAATGGTAGCCATTTCAATTGCATCATAAAAATGTAATCCTTGAAAGGCTTCTAAAGTGTTTTGATTGATAAAATCTTTTAATGGAGCTTGATTAGGTAAATAATGGCCTATTTTCTTTATCGTTTGCTCTAAATTAAAATCTTTGGACATTATCATAGTCTAATATGTACAACTTATTCTAAAAGTAAACATACATTCTGTAGCAATTCTAAATCAATAAATCGTTGATTTACTACTAATTAAAGTCGACTCTAATCAAATGCATGCCTTCATTAATAGTATATGTTAGTTTAAATTTATAACCTTCTGCTATTTTTTTTACAATAGAAAGTCCTAAGCCAACAGATGTTGAAGACGTGTCTCCTTTTTGAAATCGTTCAAATAATCTACTAGTATCCATTGTAGATTTGTTTCCTGTATTCGCTATTTTAAGATAATCATGATTCAATATAACCTCCATCGTTCCATTGGGTATATTATGATTAATGGCATTACTTAATAAATTATAACATAACGTTTCTATTAATACTTCGTTGGCTTTAATGACCACATCCGGTAAAATTGCTGTATATAGAGTAACTCCTTTTTGGTGAATAATTTCTTGGAGATGATTTAATTGTTTATGTAATAAAATATCTAAAGAAACCGACTGTGTTTCTATAAATTGATTATTTTCTATTTTAGATAATAGAAGTAAATTTTTATTAAGTGAAGACAACCTACGAATAGTATCAAAAATACTACTAACATAATTCAACTCTTCTTCCGATAAATTTTTAGATTGGATTAAAAGTTCTAATTTATTGCGAATGATGGCTAAAGGAGTTTGTAATTCATGGGATGAATGTTCATGAAACTCTTTTTGACTTACATAGTCTTGATGAATTTTTCTTGTCATCCGTTCTATGTTTTTATTTAATTCATCGAATTCGAATACATTGGATGGTTCGCTTAAAATAACAGAATGATGAACTGGATTATAATCAGATAACTTATTTAATAGAATATAAAAAGGTTCCCATATTTTTTTAGATATCACCCTGTTTATAACTAAAATACCAATTATAAGACCTATAAATAAAAACACTTCAATTGGTAAAATTGAATTAATTAAAGTTTCTGCTTCTGTTAACGATTGTCGAATAATTACATCATAATATTGACCATTATGATAAACTATAGAATGTAACTCGCGGAAATCTATACTTTCTAAAGTTGTAGAATCCTTAAGACTAACCGTAGAATAGATATCTTTTACTTTTTGAGGGGATGCAATTTTAGATATTTTTAAAACATCTGATTCTTCAAAATAATTAAAATCTTTTTCATAGTTTAAATTCTCCATTAACTGTATTTTTTCTTGATGTAAAGCTTCATCAATACCATCAAACAATACTTTTTTTATGGAAAAATAAAATACGACAGTACCAATGGTAAAAATGAAAAGGGAATACACCAAATAGTATAAAAATGTTTTTTGTATAAGCTTCATCCTACTTGAAATTTATATCCTATTCCGTACACTGTTTGTAAATAATCGTTCGCACCGGCTTCTAACAATTTTTTTCTCATATTTTTAATATGGGTATAAATAAAATCTAATGAATCGCTTTGATCCATATGGTCACCCCATATATGTTCTACTATTGAATCTTTAGGTATAACTCTACCTTTGTTTGAAATAAAAAATAGTAGTAGATCGTATTCTTTACCTGTTAACAGTACTTTTTTTGACGCTACAAATACTTCTCTGCTTTCGGGATTGATTCGAATTTCTTGAAAGATTATATCTTTATTCCCTTCGAAAATCCTTCTCCTTAACAGCGATTTTATACGAGCATTCAATTCAGCTAAATGAAATGGTTTGGTTAAGTAATCATCTGATCCAACATCTAAACCTTTAATCTTATCTTCGATAGCATTTTTTGCGGATAAAATTATAATTCCGGATTGTGTATGTTTTTTCTTTATCTCAGTAACTAAATCCATCCCATCCCCCCCCGGAATCATTAGATCTACTAAAAAAATATCATAGGTATAACAGGCAATTTTTTCTGAAGCTTCAGAAAATGTTCGAGCTGTCTCACAAGTGTAGCCTTCCTGAAGGAGAAAGGTCAAAAGGGTTTGACGGAGCTCTTTTTCATCTTCAATGACTAATATTTTCATATTGAGATTTATGAGGGTAATCTACCCTAGGTAATTATAAATATAGCATAATTTGCTAAATTGTAACCTTAATATACGCGTTAAATCTAAAGAGATTCTAAATATGATAGGCATTATAGCTGGAACTAATCGACCACAATCGACTACCTTAAAAGTAGCCCAATATTATGGTAAAAAATTGGAACAACTATCCATTCCTTTTACTATTATCAATTTACAAGAAATGCCGGCTACCTATATTACATCAGCCCTCTATGGCAATCAAGGAAAAGATGAACAATTTAACAAGTTAAAAGATCAAGTAAAACGAGCGGATAAATTCATTTTTGTAATACCGGAATATAACGGATCGTTTCCGGGTGTGTTAAAAGCATTCATTGATGGATTAGATTATCCCGGTAGTTTTCGAAACAAAAAAGCAGCTTTAATTGGTTTAGGATCGGGTACTATGGGCGGTTGTTTAGCGTTAAGTCATTGGACGGATATTTTAAACTACTTAGGTATGCATGTTTTAGCCAACAAACCGAGACTTACGAAAGTAGAAAAAGTATTTATCGACGGAGAAGTAAAAGACACTTTATTAAGTGATTTAATCGACCAACAAATTCAACTTTTACTAGAATTTTAAATGATAAAAATAATTCTCTTGCTTTTACTTTGTTGTTCTTACCCTTTACGAGCGCAACAAACAAACCCAATGAATGAATACTATTTAGAAGTCATTTCAAATCCTTCTAACAGTATTCACCTAACCATAGGTGCATATCCGCAATCTATAAGTGCAAATAAAAGAGCGGATGGTACTATATTTTCCGTGATGAAAGTAGCCTTAATCAATAACATTAAAGCCCAACCATTCGCTTGGAAAGATTATAAAATCTATATTTTAACAAAATCAGGTGAATTGTTTTACAACTTTACAACATCTGCGTCTTCCGGTGATTATAGTTGTCAGTATCCTATAGCTTCGGGCGAAACCCACATACAATTTTTTTGTTTTGAAAAACTATTTTTAGGATCGGATATAGAGAAAGTTTGGGTAAGTTTCTCTGACAATCAATTTATAGCATTAAATTATTTTGTTGACGATAAAACTAAAACTCCCGAAGAACAAGCCAAACAAAACATAGAGCAAACAAGTCCAACACCTACACCGGCTGCATTACCTAATGAAGATAAAAAGAAAAAAAAATAAGGGGCTTGAGCCCCTTATTCCCTTAGTCTACGTTGTCGTGTAAAAACTTATTGTTTCCTAACAATTCATTATCATCGTTTAGATTAAACCTCGATATATTTCGTTCTGAAGAATGTGGAGTATCATTTAAATTTACATTCTTTCGTTCGTAAGCCGGACGGTCTAACATATCTTTAAACTGTTCATGAGAATAATTTCCATGACCACTTAAGCTTTTTAATTTACGAATCCTCTCTTTTGAAGCTTCTATAAGTCGATTGCGTTGTTCTTCTGCTAAAACATCTTCCGATTTAGTATTTTCTTTTATGGAATCTACCTTTGTTACATAATCTTCCTCTGTATCATTTGATGCTTGAGGCTGAACTGTTTCCTTAGACTCCTCCGGTGAAAAAGCTGTAGGAGTAGAAACTTCCCAAGTATAAGAAGTTGGCTGTTTTACGTCTTCTTGCGAAACCGGGGTTTCTTCCATAGAGTCGGATGGAAGTTTCTGAGTCAATTCCCAATTAAAGAAGGTGGTAGGTATTTCAGTAACAGTAGGATCAACCGGTTTTTCTACTTCAACAAAAATGGTTTGGGTAGGAGCTTTTGGTTCCTCCACAGGCGTTTCAAAAGATTCAACTTTATATTCAGAAATGGTAACTTCTGATGCCGATTCAACACTATTCTTTTCTGATTCCTGAATGGCATCGAAAATAGTTATTTGTTTAGCCGGTTCTAGTATTTCAACTTTTTTATTTGATGTATATTCTAATTTAGTATTTCTGCTGGCATCGAAACCGGTAGCAATTATTGTAACACGGATAGCATCTCCCAATTCAGCTTCTGCACCTTGGCCGAAGATCATCTCTTGGTCATCCCCAACTAATTCAGAAATATAATCTGTAATAGAAGATAATTCATCCATCAATAATTCTACATCTAAACCGTAAGAAACTGAAAGTAAAATCTTTTTTGCCCCTTTAATATCTGTATTATTCAATAATGGAGAAGCTAGTGCTTCTTCAATCGCTCTACGTGCTCTACCTTCACCACTTGCAACTGCAGACCCCATCACCGCAGCACCGGAATCTTTCATTACCGTTTTAACATCTTCGAAATCGACGTTGACATCACTCGTTACCGTAATGATCTCGGCAATACTTTTTGCTGCAGTAGTTAAAACGTTGTCCGCTTTAGCAAATGCTTCCCGTATCGATAAATTACCATACACTTCCCGTAACCTATCGTTCATAATAACTAGAACTGTATCGCAATAGGCTCTCAATTCAGCTATCCCTTGATCGGCTTGTAACAGTTTCTTTTTACCTTCAAAACCAAAGGGAGCTGTAACAATACCTACAGTTAAAACATCTAGCTCTTTTGCCATTTTAGCAATCACAGGAGCAGCTCCCGTACCGGTTCCACCGCCCATACCTGCTGTAATAAAAACCATTTTGGTATTATTACTCAACAAATTTCGAATATCTTCTTTGCTTTCTAAAGCTGCATTTTTACCTCTTTCCGGGTTAGCTCCGGCACCTAAACCATCCGTCAGATTAACCCCGATTTGTAATTTATTTGGAATAGGGCTACTGTTCAATGCTTGAACATCCGTATTACAAACTACAAATTCAACATCTTTGATTCCTAGGTTATACATATGGTTAACCGCATTGGAACCCCCGCCACCAACACCTATAACTTTGATGATGGATTTATGATGAGTAGGTAAATCAAATTTATACATAGGACAATGTTTTGGTTAAAAAAACTGGATTAATAATCGGATTTATCGTCCATGTCGTCTAGCAACAATCCTTTAAGACGATCATTTACGTTTTTAAAATTTATATTAAACAAAGACTTATTTTTAGAAGTCCTTGTATCGGTTTTTACTTTATCCGTTTCTATAGTAGGTCTTTCTTGAATCATGGATTGATAATTATTTTCGCGTTTATCAATAGACCAAAATCCTGCTAATACTAAACCTACAGCAGTGGCATACATCGGGCTTTTCACAGCATCTGTCACACTTTTCCCAAGGTGTTCGTTCGGATGACCGATACGCGTGTGTAAGCCGGTCATATATTCAAAGAGTTGTTTTAAATTCGCCAATTGTGACCCTCCTCCTGTAATGACTATACCACCGGCTAATTTATCTTCATACCCGGAATATAAAATTTCAGCATGCACTAATTCTATAATTTCTTCCATTCGAGCTTGAATAATAGAAGCTAAATTTTTGGCTGAAATTTCTTTCGCAGGTCGATCCCTTAAGCCTTGAACAGTGTATACAACATTTGATTTCGTTTCACTTGTTAGAGCAGAGCCGTATTTTACTTTTAACTCTTCGGCGTATTTGTGCATGACATTACACCCCAACTTAATATCGTTAGTTATAATTTCACCACCAAATGGGATAACTGCTGTGTGTCGAATTATATTATCGTAGAAAATGGCGACATCAGTAGTTCCTCCTCCAATATCAACTATACATACTCCGGCTTCCTTCTCTTCTTCACTCAAAACAGATAAACTAGAAGCTATGGGTTCTAATATCAAATTATCAATCGTTAAATCTGCTTTTTGAATACAACGATTAATATTTTTTATTGCATTCGTATTAGCTGTGATAACATGAAAATCTGCTTCTAATCGAACACCGGTCATGCCTACAGGGTCTTTAATATTGTCAACGTAATCGACGGTATAAATTTGAGGCATGACATGAATGATTTCATTACCAAAAGGCATAACGATTTTATACATTTCGCCGGTCAATCGATTCACATCTTCTACCGAAATTTCTTCTTCATTAGAGGAACGTGCAATACCGTGATGATGTATAGAACTTTTAATATGCTGCCCGGCTATTCCTACATTGACTAATTCTATATTTATATTTGCTTGATCCGATGCATCTTTAATCGCTTTTTCAATGGCTGTTACTGTCAAATTGATATTGGTAACCATTCCCCGAATAACACCTTCGGATACAGCTTTTCCAATTCCAAGTATTTCGAGTTTTCCGAATTCGTTTTTTCTACCTACTATAGCACAAATCTTAGTGGTACCAATGTCTAATCCGACTACTATTTTATCTTTTTGAGTTGCCATAAAAATTATTCACAAATAAGTTGATCTTTAAATTTCACGTTCACAGAATGGTATCTATCCCACCCTTTAGATGGAAGAATATCTTTATAGAAAATTTCTATTTTTCTAAATTTCTCTTCTAAGTCTGTTGGCTTTCCAAATTGAATAGTATAATCTCCTACTTGAGGTAACAATACTACATCTCCATTATTCAATAGAGTACATTGAGCAATCATAGCTCTCCAAAACTCTTGATTATGTATAAATTGAAATAGATTAAAATACTGGCGGCCCAGCGTATCTGATAAAAAATAAGAATTAGATAACATTTGTTTCGTATTTGCTCCTTCTACAATCAAAACGCGTGCAGTAAATTTATCAGAAGTAGATAAGGTAGCGGCATTGCTTCCAATATAAGCATGCGGTCCATAAGGTTGAACAATTCGGGCTATAGGCTTACTTTGTTTTACTTCGACCATTAACGTTCCTTTGTGATCGGCACTTACTTGTGCATCTTCCACAAATTTAATACTTTCTACGCGCTCTTCTAGGCTTTTGAGGTCTATATCCTTATATTTTTTACCCACAATAGTTAGACTATTTTCAAGTGTCATGGCACGCAACACATCTGCTGCCTCTACAAAATGATTATCAAAATCTACGGATACATCTGCCTCTACTTTCATTACAACTTGTTCTTGGTGTTTTAACTGAACAAATCCGACTAAAAAGAAAAAAGTCATACTCAATAGGGCAAAAAATGTATAGTCCAACCAATTTTTAGGAATGGAGAATCGTTTTGTCGATGCGCTTACTTTCGTATTATTTTCTTTTTTCTTAGCCATTTTGTTGACACCATTCTTGAATAGGTTGACACAATTGATCAATATCTCCGGCTCCGGCAGTAAGGATAACCTCTACAGATTGCTGACTTAACCAATTTAATACTTCATTTTTTTGAACTATTTGATTCTTTACGTGAATAAGTTTACTCGCCAAAATTTCAGAACTGACTCCGGCTATGGGTGTTTCACGAGCCGGATAAATGGGGAGTAATCCAAGTTCATCTACTTTTGATAATACAGCTGAAAACTCATCCATAAAATCTTTTGTTCTGGAAAACAGATGGGGCTGAAACAATAGTGTCAATTTACGACCCGGATACGCATTTCTTGCCGCTTCTATTAAAGCCTCTAACTCTGTTGGATGGTGAGCGTAATCGTCGATGTAAACTAAGTTGTCCGATTTGTAATGATATTCAAATCTACGCTTAACACCTGCAAACGATTTTAATCCGGATCGAATTTCAGTAATGGTTAACCCGGCAGCTTGCGCAGCTAAAAAAGCGGCTGTAGCATTATACACATTATGTTTACCAGGAAGCTCAATTCGTAAATCGTTCCATCTAGCTTCTTCGGTATCTAATGAAAACAGCATTCCTCCGGCATCCGGACGGATATCTATAATTTGTACATCTGCCCCTTCCTTCTCACCAAACGTAATCATTTGATTTACTTGCGGGGGTTGTTTCAACGGCACATCCGACCGAACAATTAAAGTGCCTCCCGGTTGTATCTTTTCAGCATATGTTTGAAATGCTTCTTGAAAGGTTTGTTCATCGCCATAAATATCCAAATGGTCGGGATCCATATTATTGACAACCGCGATTTGAGGAGATAACTGCCAAAACGAACGATCGTATTCATCTGCTTCTACGACTACCCAATGACCGTCTTTTAATGTGTCTCCTATTAGTACGTTCGTTTGATAATTTGTTGTTATACCTCCTAAAAATGCACTGATTTCCTTTCCTGCTTGTTTGAATAAATGGGCTGTTAAGGATGATGTTGTCGTTTTACCATGAGTACCGGCTATCCCAATAGTTGGTAAATGCTGGGTTAAAACACCTAGTACTTGCGCTCGTTTTATAACAGAGAATCCATTGGATTGAAACCAAACCAATCCTTCGTGTTCTTTTGGTACTGCAGGAGTATAGACGATTAATGTATTGTCATTGTTTTTAAATCTTTCCGGAATTGCCGTTACCGAATCCCTATAGGTTATGGCAATACCTTCGGATTCCAAGGTATTGGTAAGATGGGTGGCATTTTTATCATAGCCGGCTACATCATATCCATTGGATTTAAACCAACGAGCTAAAGCGCTCATGCCGATTCCGCCAATACCTATAAAATAAACGTTATGTATAGATTCTAACTTCACTTCTTTTTAATTAAATCCATAATATGTTCTACTATTGTTGCAGTAGCATCCGGCTTCCCTAGTGCTTTTAGTTCGTTAACTAGTAAAGCTTGTTTATTTTTATCTTGTAATAATTCCCAAGCAGAGGTGGTTAGGTTGGTTGCTGCATCAACATCTCGAACCATAATGGCTGCCTTTTTTGAAACTAATGCTTGAGCATTTTTTGTTTGATGATCTTCTGCTACATTGGGTGAAGGGACTAATATCATAGGCTTCGCTACGATAGAAAGTTCGGCAATGGATAATGCTCCGGCTCTGGAAATAATAATATCGGCTATAGCATAAGCCTGATCCATATTTTGTATAAACTCACAGACTATAATACCATCTTGGTGTAAATGCCGATAGCTTGCATAATAGCCTTTTCCCGTTTGCCATAACAACTGCACTCCCTTTTCTTTCCAAAACGGAATATCTTGTGCTATGGCTTCATTAATTGTTCGTGCTCCCAGACTACCACCTATAACAAGAATAGTGGGCTTGGAATCCGATAAACCAAAAGTGGCAGCTGCATTCTTTTTATCCGGAAGTGTCGCTGTTATTGCACTTCGGACAGGATTGCCAGTTAATTTAATTTTCTGTTTTGGGAAAAACTTTTCCATACCATCATACGCCACACATATGAGTTCGGCTTTTTTGGAAAGGTTTTTATTCGCAACTCCTGCATAAGAATTTTGCTCTTGGATTACAGTAGGTACACCTAGTGAGGAAGCACTATACAATAATGGCCAACTTGCGTATCCACCAACCCCAATTGCTACATCCGGTTTAAACTCTTTTATAATCTTTTTTGCTAAATAAATACTTTTCCAAATTTTAAATGGAACTATTAAATTTTTCAGAATAGACTTACGCTGAATTCCCACAATGGGTAAACCAATAATTTTATAACCGGCTTCCGGTACTCGATGCATTTCCATTCGTCCTTCTGCCCCAACGAATAAAATTTCCGAATCCGGATAGGTGGACATGATTTGATTCGCTATAGCTACAGCAGGAAAAATATGTCCACCTGTTCCACCTCCACTGATGATTATTTTATATCCGATTTTATTCTGCATGTTGCGTAGTATTAGATTCGGAAATATCGCCTCGACTTACACTCAAGATAATACCTAATGACAATCCTGTAAAGATTAATGACGTCCCACCCATGCTCAAAAGTGGTAAGGGTTGTCCTGTTATGGGACCTAAACCAACCGCCACGCCCATATTAATCATTGCTTGAATGACTAAGCTTAAACTTAATCCGGCCGATAATAACCCCCCAAAGGCTCGATCACTTTTTAATACTGTTTTAATTCCACGATATAATAATGCCAAATAAAGAAATAAAACAATCACACCACCTATTAAACCATATTCTTCAATGATGATAGAGTATATAAAATCTGAATACGAATGCGGTAAAAAATATTTTTGATCACTATTTCCTGGTCCTTTACCGATAGGTCCTCCATTCCATATTGCGATATACGATTGTTCCGCTTGAAACGGAATTTCGGCTGTATCGTCAAAAAAGACTGATATACGACTTACTGCTGTTTCCAAACGCTCTCCTAGCTTTAATGCAACAGCACCAAAAAAGGCACCGGCTAATACTAGAATTAAAATATATTTCATCGATACACGACCTATAAACATTAATATTAAACAGGTGGCGAATAATATTACAGCAGTCGATATATTGGATAATGCGATTAAACCACAGATTAATCCGCATGCCGTTACTATAGGAAGAAAAGACTGTTTTATATCATCAATATTACCTTGGCGTTTTGCCAACATACTGGCAAGCTGTGTAATCAATGCTAACTTGGCTAAATCGGATGGTTGAAAGGACTGATTAATGATGGGAATCGTTAACCAACGACTGGCATCGTTTAAGCGATCTCCAAATAAAAATGCAATAAACAATAAGGGAATAGATAATACTAATGCAAACAAACTTATTCTAGAATAGTATTTATAATTTATCTTGTGAGCTAACCAAACAAAGAATAAGGAAAACAATACCAATCCGCCGTGTTTGATTAAAAAATATTCAGTATTACCATCTGTTTTCTTAAACGCTAAAGAACTCGTTGAACTATATACTACTGCGATACTCAAAATTGAAAACGCAAATATAATCATCCATATATAAGGATCTCCTTTTAGATTATGTTTAATCCAATCTTTTAATCGAGCTATCATAATGGACGTATATGACGTTGAACAATACTTCTAAATTGATTTCCTCTATCTTCGTAATTTTTGAACAAATCAAAACTTGCACAGGCGGGTGATAATAATACCGTATCGCCTTCTTCTGTTAAGGTCATCGCTTTTTCAATAGCCTCTTCCATAGAATTCACTTCTATTATAGAAGAAATATAAGGTCCTACCCCTGCTAATAATTTTGAATGATCTTTATTTAACGAGATTAGAGTTTTAACTTTTCCTTCAATGAACGGACGCAATGTAGAATAATCATTCCCTTTGTCTACTCCACCGGCAATCCATACTATGGGTGCAGGTGTAGCATCTAGTGCATACCAAACTGAATCAACATTTGTTGCTTTAGAATCATTAACATATAATGCCCCGTTTAGCACTCCTACTTTTTCCAATCGATGTGGTGCGTTTTTAAATGATTGGGCTGCAGAAAAGCTTTCCTCAATCGACGCTCCAAGTGCATGAACTGCTAAAATAGCGGCCATCGCATTTAATTGATTATGTTTTCCTTGAATCGGTAATAATTTAGAATCCCATACGCTCGATGTAGAAATTATAGGAAAATTAAATTGATCTTTTGTACTATAGGCAGCAGCATTCGAATTTGCTTGAAGGGCTATTGACCATTTTTTAGCCGGAATAAGGTACGCACTTAATACCGATTGTATTGCGGCATCCTCCGCATAGTAGATAAAGGTATCTTTTTCGGTTAATTGTTGAGTGATTCTAAATTTAGATTGAATATATTTTTCGAACTGATACTCATATCGATCTAAATGATCCGGAGTAATATTTAATAATACTGCCACACTAGGGTGAAAAGCATACATATCATCCAATTGAAAACTACTCAACTCTACTATATAGACATCGTGTGCAGTATCCACAATCTGTCGAGCCAAGCTCGTTCCAATATTCCCCGCTAAACCTACATTCCAGCCTAATGTTTGAGCAATATGATAGGTTAGTAAAGTAGTTGTCGTTTTACCATTACTACCCGTTATTGCAATAAATCTAGTAGAAGGAGAAACATACTTATAGGCAAATTCTATCTCCGATATAATTGGGATTCCCGAACGTTTAATTTGCAGTACTACATCAGATGTAGAAGGAATACCGGGACTCTTAACTACAGTCGAAGCAGATAATATAGAATCCATCGAATGTTGACCTTCTTCAAATTCAATTTTCGCCTCTATTAACTCTTTTCGATAAGAATTCGGTATGCTGTTTTTATCCGTAACAAATACATCAAAACCTTTTGACTTAGCGAGTAATGCTGCGCCTACACCACTTTCACCAGAACCTAATATGACAATACGCTCTTTCACTATCTTAATTTTAAAGTAGCTAAAGTTAAAATCGCTAATAATATTCCTACTATCCAAAATCGTGTAACAATTTTAGATTCGTGAAAACCTTTTTTCTGATAGTGATGATGTAGTGGCGACATTAAAAAAATACGACGACCTTCCCCATATTTTTTTCGAGTATATTTAAAATAACTCACTTGTAACATTACCGAAAGATTTTCTATTAAAAAAACACCACATAATATCGGTAACATTAACTCTTTTCGAATAGCCAATGCAAACACAGCTATTACTCCTCCAAGAGCCAAACTACCGGTATCACCCATGAATACTTGTGCAGGATACGAGTTATACCAAAGAAAACCGATACAAGCACCTACAAATGCGGCTCCAAAAATCACCATTTCTCCACTGTAGGGTATGTACATGATATTTAAGTAACTGGCGAAAATCGCATTCCCGGATAAGTAGGCAAAAATACATAAGGTCAAACCAATGATAGCAGATGTTCCTGCTGCTAAACCATCGATTCCATCTGTTATGTTTGCTCCATTGGACACAGCTGTTACAATAAAAATAACAACCAATACATATAAAATAGGAGTACAAGTATCCGATATAAAACAAGAAATAGCACTGTAATCCAATTCATTATTTTTCATGAACGGGATAGTAGTCAAGGTAGACTTGACTTCATTAAACGTACTAGAGGCTTGAATAGTGGAGAGCTCACCATTTGACGTAATATACTGTCGAATCGTTACGTCATCTGAATAATACAAAGTAAATCCAACAATTAAACCTAAACCTACTTGTCCTACTATTTTAAATATGCCTTTTAACCCTTCTTTATTCTTTTTAAACACTTTAATATAATCATCTAAAAATCCGATTAATCCCATCCATAGTGTAGATACTAATAAAAGAATAACATAAACATTATCTAGTTTAGCGAATAATAAAGTAGGTATGACAATACATAAAATAATCATTATCCCACCCATCGTTGGAGTACCTTTTTTTTCTAGTTGTCCGGTTAAACCTAAATCACGAATAGTTTCACCTATTGACTTCTTCCGAATAAAATCGATTATTTTTTTACCTAACACAAGTGCAATTAATAATGACACTAATGCCGCCATTCCCGCTCTAAAAGATATATATTGAAATACTCCTGCTCCCAAGAGATTAAAATTTTTATCTAAATATTCGAATAGGTAGTATAACATCTAGTTTACCGGATAATAGAGTTGAACATGAAATTTATCGTGATTCGACATCATATATTGAAGGGAATTTATGATACCGTTTAATGTTTCTACACAATTGTCGTTTAATGTACACAAGGGATGTTTCATTTGAACCAACTTTAACCAATACCTTGTTTGTATAGCCATATCAGAAGCTAAAGAAATAGATTCTGAAAATTCAATTTGATTGGTTGATGAAACAGCACATTCCGCATGTTTACGGATCGACAATCCATATTTTAAAATTCGAGTAGACAATTCCAACTCATTCTGACGAATTAATACGGTATATAAATCCATCAATTGACAGGACAATTCAAAAGTGCGCTTACTTAACTGTTCGTGTGTCATGCTTCTGTTAATAATTGATCCTATTTTTTTTTGTACTTCTTCTAACGTAATCAATTCGTTCTGAAAACTCTTTTAAGAATACTATATCTTCTTCAATTATGGGTATAACTCCATAGGTATGTAAAAAGACAACCAAGCTATATAAGCCCTTAGATTCTCTAAAGGCAGTTAATAAATGTAATTGATATTCATGATTCGACTGGGCCGACTCTGCCCTTCTCATAGATTCGGTTACGATACAATAGTGTCGTTGTAATTTATCAGCCAAATCTTGTTGGTTGGCGTCCATTAAAACCACTACCATTCGTTCGATGCTAAAACGAACCTCGGTATCATTTTGAATTTTAACTTCTGTAAAAAACATTATATTCCTAACTCTTTAAATAGCTGAACAATTATTTTTTTATCATCAAAAGGATGTTTAACACCTTTAATCTCTTGATAGGTTTCATGGCCCTTACCGGCAATCAATACAATATCTCCGGATTGAGCTAAGGTACAGGCTAATTTAATAGCTTCTTGTCTGTCTGTCTGAACCAACACTTTACGCATATCGGTAATTTTGATTCCTTTTTTAATGTCTTCAATAATAGTAAGAGGATCCTCTGATCTAGGATTATCCGACGTAACAATAACTTGGTCACTAAATTGACAAGCAATACCACCCATAACCGGACGTTTACTAGAATCTCGATCCCCACCACATCCGAAAACAGTTATAACTTTTTTATCATCTGCTTTAATAAGTTGAATCGTTTCCAATACATTTTGTAAAGCATCCGGTGTATGTGCATAATCAACAATAGCTACTACTCCACTCATGGATACGTACTGTTCAAAACGTCCATTAGCTGCATCAATCGTTGTTAATTGCATCAATACTTCTTCTCTATCTTCACCTAATAAAACAGCTGTAGCATAGATGGCTAATAAATTATAGGCATTAAAAGTACCGATTAATTTAAACCACACAGCATGTCCATCCATTTCCATTTCAAGCCCTTGAATTGTTGTAGACAACAATTTTGCTTTGAAATCTGCCATCGTATGTAAAGAGTATGTATACGTTTTAGCTGTTGTATTTTGAATCATTATTTTACCTCTTTTATCATCGGCATTTACTAATGCAAAAGCATTAGAAGGTAAATCATCAAAAAACATTTTTTTAGCTCGAATATATTCATCAAATGTTTTATGATAATCCAAATGATCATGAGAGATATTGGAGAACACCGCACCTGTAAATTTCAAACCGGCAATACGTCGTTGAACAGCTGCATGTGAACTAACTTCCATAAAACAATGTGTGCAACCGGCTTCTACCATTTTAGCTAATAAAGCATTTAATTCGATAGCATTCGGAGTAGTATGAGTAGATGGGATTACTTGTTCTTCAATTCTATTTTCAACAGTTGAAAGTAAACCAGTTCTATAACCTAGTTTTCTAAACAATCGATAAAGTAAGGTAACGGAAGTAGTTTTACCATTTGTTCCTGTAACCCCTACTAATTTTATTTTAGAAGATGGATTACCATAAAAATTTGAGGCAACTATACCCAATGCCTCTGATGTATCTTTTACTTGTATGTAAGTGATACCCTCAATACACTGATCGGGAATTTCTTCACAAATAATAGCAGTAGCTCCCTTTTGAATAACGTCCGGAATAAAAATATGCCCATCCGTTGCAGTTCCTCTAACGGCTATAAATAAAGTATGATGTAACACTTTTCTACTATCAAAAGACACGGATGTAATCTCTATATCCGTTCTACCTGAAACAGCAACTAGAGAAACTCTGTAGATAATATCTTTTAACAACTTCATGTTACTTTAATGTAATGGTAATAATTTGTCCTTTTGTATAGGGTTGCTGTGGTAAAATAGATTGTTCCACCACTCTACCCGTACCTAAATACTTTACACGCATACCAATATTCTCAAGAATATATAAAGCATCTCGTAACCGTAAACCCGAGACATTAGGTACAACCCCTTTCTTAATACTTCTATCTTGCCAAACAATGGTTTGATTTTCTATGGTTGCTGTAACGAAGTCTCCCGTTGCCGAAGGAGCTGTATGATTCGGTATTTTAAGGGCATTACATAAATACTGACATTCATCAAAAAAGCCTCCACCTATTTTTGGAAAAACTTCTAACCGGGGCATCGGCACCGGTACTACTGTTGGGTGAATAGATAAGTCTGTTGCAAAAATTTTATCGGCTACCTCTTTAAATACCGGTGCGGCAACATCTGCACCATAGTTTTGAAAACCTTTAGGGTTATCAATAATTACAATACAACTATATTTAGGTTTCTCCGCAGGAAAGAACCCCACAAAAGAGGTGTAATAGGATTTTGTGTAAATTTGTTGAACTAACTTTTGCGCTGTGCCGGTTTTACCTCCAATTTTATAATATTCAGTATGAATATTTTTAGCAGTACCATTATCTACTACTCCTACTAACATCTGTTTTACTTTTTCTAACGTTTCATCACTACATATTTTATCTATAACTACATCCGTAGCATAAGTATCTAAAACTTGATCAGCTACTCTTGTTTCTTTAACAATTAAAGGACGCACCATTTTACCATTGTTCGCTATTGCGTTATAGAAGGTTAGAGTTTGTAAAGGTGTAAGACTCACTTCATATCCTATAGACATCCAAGGTAATGTGGTACCACTCCAATGTTTTGATTTAGGTGATTTCACAAAAGGTTTAGCTACGCCTTCCATTTGAAAAGACAAGGGTTGAGTTAATCCAAATTTTTCAATGTATTCTATAAACTTTTCCGGTTTAGCACCGAAATATTCATTTACTTTTTTTGAAATGGCGATGTTAGACGATTTCTCAAAGGCCTGTTGTAAGGTTAATGTTCCATAACCACCGGGTTTCGAATCGCGCATGGTACGATCATAAAAATCATACTCTCCCATACCTGTTTCGATTGAATC
The DNA here is from genome assembly GCA_025455005.1 of Cytophagaceae bacterium. Classification (GTDB taxonomy): domain Bacteria; phylum Bacteroidota; class Bacteroidia; order Cytophagales; family Cytophagaceae; genus JALONH01. Next base: position 63,653 of record JALONH010000003.1, on the reverse strand, counting down.
GGATAATTGAATATCTGTTTCTTCCAACAACGCCATAACAGAAGCCAACTTAAACGTAGAACCGGGTTCAGATAACCCGGCGTTACCTAAAGCATAATTATTATCTTCTGTATAAACACCTGTATTTACTCGACCAAGATTAGCGATAGCCTTGATTTCACCTGTAGCTACTTCCATTAAAACAACACACCCATAATCGGCATCGTGTTTAGTTAAATGGTTCAACAATGAAGACTCTGCTACATCTTGTATGTTGATATCAATAGTAGTAACAATATCTAATCCATCGATCGGTGTAACTTCATCTTCATCGTGAATTGGTCTCCAATTTCCTCCTGACATTTTTCGAAACCATGCTTTACCATTTTTACCGGCTAGAATATGATTAAAACTGTATTCAATGCCGGCACCTTTGTTATCTTCATTTACAAACCCAATTGTTCGACGAGCCAAAAAAGAAAATGGACGAAACCGTTTGTCTATTTTTTCGAACATGACACCACCTTTCATCCTCCCTTCTCGAAAAATAGGCCAACTTGTCATTTGTTTTTTCCCTTGATAGTTAATAGGAGTAGCACTAAGCACGATATATTGTTTATGCTTTTTGCGCGCATCAATTATTTTGCGTTTATATTCAGCAGTTGATTTATCTTTAAAATATCGACTTAATAACAATGCAAGACTATCGATACCTTTTGAAAAAACCTGTTTATCTGCTTTAGTAGGATCGAAACAAACTTTATAAAAGGGAATGGAGGTAGCTAATAAACTACCGTCGGAAGAGAAAATATTTCCTCGAGTGGGTTGAATTTCTCTTAAATCATATAAATTATTAACTGCAATTTCTTCCCACTTTTCAGACTCGATATATTGTATACGAATTATTTTATAGACAATAGCGAATCCAAAAAGGGATATCCCAATAAATACTAATCGTAAACGAAGAACTATGGACTGTTTAATGTTCACTACTCTTGTTTTTTAGGTTGAATAATTATAGGGGGGGTCGTACTTTCAACTAATCCAATAGAAGTAACGGTTTTAGCTACTTCAGACTGTTTACTTTTAAACATCAGATCCGCTTTGAGCGTGGTGAAATCAGCGCGCAAATCATTCACTTCTGTTTTCATTTTATTTATTCGGCGAACCAATCGATCACCGTTATGAGCATTTGAAATATATAATAGAAGAAGTACGGCGAAGTAAAGAATATAAGGTACATATTGAACAGGTACTCCGTCTTCAAAGGCCTTACCGAAAGATGTGTATTTTCCTAAAGTTGAAAACAGTCCTTTGTTCGTTGCTTTTTTTTCAACGATAGGTTCTTTTACTTTAGGTTCTTTATAATCGTTCGTAGCCATGATATGTTATATTCTTTCCGCAATTCGTAAACGAGCACTTCTTGCACGGGTATTTCGTTCTATTTCTTCTTCAGAGGGTTCTATCGACTTCCCAACTGCTTTGAATGGTTTTGCAGCGTAACCAAAAACATCTTTCTCTGCTTCGCCAAAGAACTTACCCTGAGCAATAAAGTTTTTTACCAGTCGGTCTTCTAATGAATGGTAACTGATGATAGCTAAACGTCCTCCCGGAGCCAGTACTTGTTGACTTTGTTCCAATAAATCTTTTAGCACATCCAGTTCCTCGTTGACTTCAATTCGTAATGCTTGAAATACTTGAGCATAATATTTATGTTCTTTCCCTTTAGGTACAAAGTCGGATAAAAACTGAGTCAATTGACCAGTGGTTTTAAATCTGTTGGTTACTCTATATTTCAAGATAGCTTGAGCAAGTGTTCTTGCGTTTTTAACTTCACCGTACATACCTAGTATGGTATGAAGTCCATGTTCTGAGTATTGGTTTAATATAGTTGCCGCCGTTTTATCGGTAGCTCTGTCCATGCGCATATCTAAGGCTGCATCGAAGCGAGTGGAAAAGCCTCTTTCCGGAGTATCGATTTGATGAGAAGAGATACCTAAGTCTGCCAATAAACCATCGATATGGGTAACACCGTGTAATCGAAGGTATTTTTTAATGTATCGAAAGTTGGCCGGTATTAATGTAAAGTTTTTACCCTCTAATCCCTTAGCATTATCAACTGCGTCAGCATCTTGATCAAAGGCATATAAATGACCGGTAGTAAGTTGATTTAAAATGGCACGGCTATGCCCACCTCCTCCGAAAGTGACGTCGACGTAAATTCCTTCCGGTTTAATGGAGAGTGCGTCTATGCTTTCGGGGAGAAGAACTGGAGTATGGTACATCATTCAGTTGAGTTGTTGGTTAAATATTTCTCCGCGAGTGCGGCTAGTTGTGAGCTATCTTTAATTAGGTATGTTTCGTATAGCGTTGGGTTCCATATTTCTACTCTATTCCCCATACCTACTACAATGACGTCTTTATCTATTTGTGCATGAGATGCTAGAGACTTTGGTAGTAAGAGTCGACTATTATTATCCAACTCTACTTCTTGTACACCTCTGAAAAAGTTTCGTTGAAACCTGCGAAACTCTTCACTGAACTCGTTGAGGCCTGCTATTTTGGTGTATATTTTTTTAAATTCTGTTTGACCGTAGAGGACTAGGCAATTTTCAAAACCACGCGTTACAACCACATTTCCGGCATCGGTCTCCGGCAAATTCGATTTGATACGAGCAGGCAAAACTATTCTGCCTTTCGCATCCATGGTACAATCGTATTCACCGGAAAAGAATCCCATATTTATCTATTGATATCCAATTGGTTAAAACAAATTTAATAAAGAATTAGGAAAAAACAACCACTTCAAACCACTTTGACCCACATTTTACCCCCAAAAGGGCTAAATGTGGAAAAATTGATACTTATACCACCTTTGCACACAGATTTACGCACTCATTATGCACTCTGTGTATGCATTCAAAGGGGTGTGACAAGGAGAAATGACCGTAGGGTTCGACCTTATAATAATTCGCGTAAGACTTTGATACATTCGATGCCTTACTCTATATTTCTTCTAGGCCTTATGAATAGTAGTCTACAGAACACTCAAACTTATCCACAAGTAGTATTTTATTTGTATGTGAATCAAGCTTGATTCAATAAAACCCTTTATTTATAAGGTATTTAATCAATTTTTTAGAATTGATTATAAAAAAGGTATGCGTCTATAATTGTACTTTTCTTCTGTAAGCCCTATGAATAAAGCGATACAAAGCGTTGTGGAAAATGAAAAGTTATCAACAAAATTTCGTAATTAAGTATGTTCCACTTGCAACTGCCCGTTATTACTGTATATTCGTAACATATTTTAAAAACTTTAGTCAAATTAAACCTTTACAAACATGAACAAAGCAGAATTAATCGATGCGATCGCTGCAGAAGCTAGCTTAACAAAAGCAGATGCGAAAAGAGCTCTTGACGCTTTCTTATCTAACACAGGTAAAGCTCTTAAAAAAGGCGAATCAGTAGTTTTAATCGGTTTCGGTACTTTTAAAACAGCTACTCGTGCAGCTCGTAACGGTAGAAATCCACAAACTGGGAAAGTGATTAAAATCAAAGCTAAAAAAGTTGTTAAGTTCAAAGCTGGTGCTGAACTTTCTAAAAAAATCAAGTAATTCCAATACTTGCACTGCATAAAAAAACCACTCTTTCGAGTGGTTTTTTTATTTTAGAAGAGTATCCTTTATTCTTTTTTCGTAGTTGCAAATTCATGGATTAATGCTGTCACTAATCCAGTCCATCCTGTTTGATGTGAAGCTCCACAACCTCTACCATTATCTCCGTGGAAGAATTCATAAAACGAAATTAAGTCTCTAAAATGAGGGTCTTTATCAAAAAGTTCTACCCCACCATTGACGGCACGTTTCCCATTTTGTAAACGAAATAAATTAATCAATCGGAAAGAAATATCTTCGGCAACTTCTTTTAATGTGTGTAGTTGATCACTTCCGGTTGGATGTTCTACTTTAAATTCATCTCCATAATAATCGGCGAATTTCAATAAACTTTCCACGATCATATAATTTATGGGGAACCATATAGGGCCTCGCCAATTTGAGTTACCACCGAACATCCCACTGTCGGATTCGCCCGGTTTATAGGTAACCGCAAATACTTTACCATGGTAATGAAACTCATAGGGTTTAGCCTCGTGTGCTTTGGATAAAGCACGTATACCATAAGATGAAAGAAACTCTCCCTCATCTAACATACGTTTTAAAACCATAGTCATTCGATGACCTCTCAATAGAGATAAAATTCGAGACTTCCCTTTACCACGCTCAAACCATCTGGAAATCTGACTTGCTAAATCCGGTCGATTCTCTAACACCCATTCTAATCGTCGTTTGAAATCCGGTAATTTTTCAACCATTTCTGCAGAAATAACTTCAATGGCAAATAATGGTATTAATCCAACGATAGAACGAACTTTCAAGTGTTGGCTGTGTCCGTTTGGTAAATGAATAATATCAAAGAAAAATTGCTCTTCATCGTCCCATAAACCGATTCCTTCACCCCCTATATTATTCATAGCGCCGGCTATGTATAAGAAGTGTTCGAAATACTTAGAAGCCATATCTTGATAAACCGGATTATGCATGGCCAACTCTGTCGCAATCTTTAACATATTTAAAGAATACATAGCCATCCAACTAGTTCCATCTGCTTGTTCTGTTCGTCCACCGATTGGAAGCGGTTGACTACGATCAAATACCCCAATATTATCTAGACCCAAGAATCCCCCTTCAAAAATATTTTTTCCATCCTTATCTTTTTGGTTGATCCACCAGGTAAAATTCATTACTAGTTTATGGAAAACCCTTTCTAAGAAATAGATATCTCCTTCTCCTCTCATATCCCGGTCAATCTCATACACTCTCCAACAAGCCCACGCATGCACAGGAGGATTAACATCACTGAAATTCCACTCATATGCCGGGATCTGCCCATTTGGGTGCATATAATATTCCCTTAACATAATGGTCAATTGTCGCTTCGCAAAATCCGGATCGATACGAGCAATTGGAATACAATGGAAGGCTAGATCCCAAGCTGCATACCAAGGGTATTCCCATTTATCCGGCATTGAGATTACATTCGAATTATTTAAATGTATCCAATGGTGGTTTCTACCTTTTTTCCGATGCTCCGGAATGGAATGTATTTTAGCCGGATCCCCATTTATCCATTGATGAATATTAAAATAATAAAACTGTTTCGTCCACATCATACCTGCATAGCCTTGACGTTGAATCAATCGCAATTCAGGATCAGTGATACCTTCCATTACATTATCATAAAATTCATTCGCTTCTTGGAGCCGATTTTCAAAAACGGATGCATAATCTACGAAGGGTGCTTCGTGCGCCTTATTGGACAAGCGACACCGAACTTCCTGAGAACCTCCTGCGGGAACCGTTAGCTTAAAATGAGCAGAGGTTTTAGTACCTTCTCGTTGCATTAAGTTTACAGAACTATTATTTCCATAAACGATATAGTCATTTATACCATCTTTACAATAGCTGTATTTATTCGCAGTGTTGTAGAGTCTCTTATTGTTTGTTTCATTTTCGCAGAATAAAAAACGCTGGGCTTGATCGGCATAGAAATGATAATCGCCCGTCAAATAATGTTCTAATTTTACTGAGCCATCTTTTTGTGCACTTAATCTTGGACGGATACAATCATATCCCCAAGACCAAATATTTCTAAACCAAACGGTAGGCAACACCGTGATTTCTGCATCTTCCGGACCTCTATTGTGAACGGTAATTTTTATACAGATATCATCTTGGTCCGCTTTAGCATATTCTACCACTACATCGAAATATTCATTCTTATCAAAAACACCGGTATCTACTAGTTCATACTCGGGATCTTGTCTTGTACTGCGTGAGTTTCCGTCAATAATTTTTTGGTAAGGGAATTCAGCTTGAGGGTACTTGTACAACATTTTCATGTACGAGTGTGTGGGTGTACTATCTAAATAATAATACAACTCTTTCACATCTTCCCCATGATTACCTTGATTACCGGTCATCCCAAATAAGCGCTCTTTCAATATCGGATCTTTGCCATTCCAAAGTGCAACAGAAAAACAAATCAATGATTTATTATCCGATATTCCGGCGATACCATCTTCCCCCCATCGATAGGAATAACTACGTGCCATATCATGAGTAGTAAACTCCCATGCGGAACCATCATGACTATAGTCTTCTCGAACAGTACCCCATTGGCGTTCTGACAAGAAAGGCCCCCAGTTTTTCCAAGGATTATTTTCTTTGGCAACTAATAAACGTTTATGTTCTTGTGTTGTAAACTTTACTCCCATACCATTCAATCAATTGTTTATTCAACTATTTTTATTGTTCGAAAATCAATGACATATTTTTTAGGAACATAGGTTCGAACGATTTCTAAAACCTTTTTTTTCTTGTGTTGAGTAAATTGAACCACTTGAAAAGTTTGTTTTAACTCGATCTCGACTGACACCTCTATCCTATTATCCACTAAAGGTGTGATGTAATATACATTATTTTCATCAGATTTACTGACTAATGCTTGGGTACAACTTAGAATTAATTCGTGTCGTGCTTTTTCGATTCCACCGGATAAAATAATTTTAATTTTCGATTCTGTTCCATAAAGTAACGAATCGCATATTCGATAATCGTTTCCGTTCCATACCAAAATGTCAACTTTAGGATTTTCTCCGCTTATGCTTTCGGATTGAGCCGTAAGGATAATGGGAAAGCATAAAATAGACATTATACTCCAAAAAAATACCTGTAACTTGTAAAACATATTAACCAACTATCTTTGAGCAGGGATATAAATCCCTTAAACCAAGATGGAATAACGTAATAATTTTACATAGGTTGGTATAAAAGTAAGAAATTTGATAAAAAAGGATGATTGCAGTCGTACAACGTGTTCACCATTGTTCTGTTTCTATTGAACAAAAAGAATATAGCGCAATTTCAAAAGGCCTCTGTATTCTGCTAGGAATAGCATCTGGAGATACACTGGAAGAAGCCGATTGGCTACTGAATAAAATGATACAACTTCGAATATTTGAAGATGTGACCGGTAAGATGAATGATTCTTTGGAAGACATTAAGGGTTCACTGATGATTGTAAGTCAGTTTACCTTACTCGCCTCTACTAAGAAAGGGAATCGCCCTTCTTTTATACATGCAGCACCACCGGATGAGGCTAAGAAACTCTATCATTATTTTGTAGAAAAAGCACGTCAATGCAACGCTCTAGAGCAGGTAGCTACAGGTGAATTTGGCGCTGACATGATACTACATATTGAAAATGATGGACCGGTTACTATTATTTTAGATACAAAAAATAAGCAATAAGATGACAATAGAAGAATTACAACAGCAAGTCGACACTTGGATTAAACAAATAGGTGTACGTTACTTCAATGAATTAACCAATACCGCACTTCTAATGGAAGAAGTAGGCGAATTAGCCCGTTTGATGGCTAGGACATATGGGGAACAATCCTTTAAAAATCCGGAGGAAAAAATAGATTTAGGTGATGAAATGGCCGATATACTCTTTGTATTGACCTGTTTGGCCAATCAAACAGGTGTAGACTTAACGGCTTCGATTCAAAAAAACTTTGAAAAAAAATCTATTCGAGATCTGCATCGTCATAAAGACAATCCTAAATTAAATCCATAAAGTAGGTTTTTCGCTTAAATTGATTGAAAAATAGGCTTTAAATCCGTATTTTAGTCGGCTCAAACTTAAAAGAACCGTGGGTACTACAACAATTCATTTCCCGATTGAGAAAACCACTCAATCCCGTTTATCTCAAACTAACTTTGATCAGTTGGAATTTGGCGCTGTCAATTCCGATCATATGTTTGTGGCGGATTACGTCAATGGGGAATGGACGAGTATGAAAATTATTCCTTTTCAATCGATTTCCGTAAGTCCTGCTTGTTCTGCATTACACTATGCGCAGATGGTGTTTGAAGGAATGAAAGCATACCGTGCTTCCAATGGAGATTTATTGGTATTTCGTCCAGAAAAACATTTGGAACGTATCAATAATTCCAATCGAAGAATGTGTATGCCGGAGTTGCCTAGCAGTTTCTTTTTTGAAGCCATTGATCAACTCGTACACTTAGACCAAGACTGGATTCCTAGAAAGGAAGGTTGTTCTCTATACTTACGACCTTTTATATTTGCAACGGATCCTTACATAGGTGTTAAACCATCTGCTACCTACAAGTTTATAATCTTTACTTGTCCTGTTGCCGGTTACTACAAGGGTACAGTAAATGTAGTGGTAGAATCTAAATTCGTACGTGCCGCGGAAGGTGGTGTTGGAGAAGCTAAAACAGGTGGTAATTATGCCGCTTCCTTACTTCCGGCTAAACTTGCTGCTGACAAGGGATATCATCAAATTTTATGGACGGATAGTAAGGAGCATGAATTCTTTGAAGAGTCCGGGACAATGAATTTAATGTTTGTCATCAACGACACCTTAATTACACCACCATTAGGAGGCTCCATTTTACCGGGTATTACTAGAGATTGCATCTTAACTATAGCAAGAGATTGGGGAGTTAAGGTAGAAGAACGTAAAATTGGAATTAAAGAAATAGTGAACGCGTACCAAAACGGAAGCCTACAAGATGCATTTGGAACCGGTACCGCTGCAACTATCACACACATTGCAAAAATACACCACAACGGAGCAGACTATACACTGCCGGCTTCAGAAGATCGTGTGTTATCCAATAAACTCAATCAATATCTCCTAGACATCAAACATGGTGTTGCAGAAGATAAATTTGGATGGGTTCATCGTATTAACTTATAAATTTAAACAGCAGGTCATTCCTGCTTTTTTTTATTCTATTTCATTTGAAGCGACATGACGTGCAGGATTGGTATACTTACAGTTTCAGATAGAGCCAGTAAAGGTATTTACGAGGACATCTCCGGTAAAGCGATAGAAGCTTGGCTAATACAACACCTATCCACTCCATTTGAATGTATGTATCAAATAATTCCGGATGAACAAGCCTTAATTGAGGAAACGCTTCTTTATATGGCGGACAGCGGTGCTTCCTTGCTGTTTACAACAGGAGGCACTGGCCCTGCAAAACGAGATGTGACCGTAGAAGCCACGGAATCTGTTTGTGAAAAAATTTTACCCGGTTTTGGTGAATGCATGCGCAGCGTAAGTTTACAAACGGTTCCAACGGCGATACTTTCCCGACAAACAGCTGGGATTTACAAAAACACTTTAATTATCAATTTACCGGGCAAACCTGCAGCTATTGATACTTGTTTACAAGCTGTCTTTCCTGCTATTCCTTATTGTATCGATCTGATAGAAGGACCATATATAGACGTTTACCCGGAAACCATTTCTATTTTTAGACCAAAGAAATAAGATAGTATACAGCCCTGTCGCCTAATGATGGAGGATACATCTAACCGGTTGAAATGTATCCTAGAGTATAGGTTCGAAATACAGCACATCCCTGCAAGAGCTACAACCAGTTGGTTGTTTTAAAAAAAACATTCTATTAAGTATGTTTAACTAGTACTCCTCCTCGCATTACCGGTACTACATCGAATACGTCTTTAGTTAAACAATATTCAATATCCTTCATTATTCCTTTACCCTTCAGGCGATTCACATGTGATGAGTTGGATAAATATCCTAAAATATTGTCTTTAGAAGAATGGTATAGTTCTAATGCCGTTAAAACAGAATCTTCTGTATGTTTCAACTCCGATTTTAATGCATCTACAATTGCTCCGGCGTATACTGTATCTTCTAAATTCATTTTACCTTTCCATCCGGCACAATGCAACAAAATATCTTCCGGTCTATTTTTAATATAGTTTACCACCGCTGAAAGATTTAAAAATGAACCGGCTATAATATCCGATGCGCCTGCAGAACGGACGATTGCTTGAGTTCCATTGGTAGTCGTAACAGCAATTTTTTTACCGGCAAACGCATTGTTATGGTAACTAAAAGGTGAATTCCCTAAATCAAATCCTTCCATCTTATTTCCATCCCTTTCAGCAGCTGTTACATATCCTTGTGCACCTAACACTTTACATTCTTCTAATGTCGCAACCGGTGTGATACTTTCTACTTGATTCGCAAGTGCGCTAGTCATACATGACGTAGCTCTTAATATATCGATAACAACAACTAATTTACCTTGGGGTTCGTGTAAGTGTACGAGTTCAGGACTCACACAAACATCTATTGTACGTACTGACATTTTATTTATATTGTTCCTTTAACAAAGGGCAAGGCAACCACTCGAGCCCGTAACATTTTTCCTCTAATTTGAACTGCTAGTAAGGTATCTGGAACAGCATAGTCAATTGCAACATAACCCATTCCAATTCCTTGTTGTAAACAAGGTGATTGAGTACCGGATGTTACTTCTCCGATTTTTTTATCACCGGAAACCGTATACAACTCATAATGACTCCTAGGAATACCGCGTTCTTCTAAAATAAAACCCACCAACTTTTTACTAACACCGCTCGTCTTAGCTTTTCGAATAGGTTCGGAGCCTATAAAATTTTTATTTAATTTTGTTATCCATCCTAATCCTGCTTCGATCGGATTGATTGTATCATTCATATCATTACCATACAAACAATATCCCATTTCTAACCGTAAAGTATCCCGTGCCCCTAAACCACATGGTTTTATCCCCCAAGCTGCACCTTTTTCCATCAATAAACGCCAAACAAATTCGGCCCTTTCTAATGGTACATAAATTTCAAAACCGCCGGCTCCGGTATATCCGGTCGTCGAAATTAAAATATCTTTTAATCCTCTGAGCTCTATTTTCGCATTCGTATAATATGGCATTTGATCCACTGGATATGTCGTTAAGGTTTGAAGTACATCAACTGCTTTGGGGCCTTGAAGTGCAAACAAACACGTAGCAGAGGACTCATCTTTAAATGAGACCCCTGAATCCGGCAAATGTTGTAATAACCAATTTTTATCTTTTTCAATATTGGATGCGTTTACTACTAAATAGTATTCTTCCTCTCCTAAACGATACACTAGTAAGTCATCTATAATCCCGCCTTGTTCATTTGTAAGTGCAGAATATTGAACCTTGCCAATCGTTAAAGAAGCAGCATCATTGGTCGTCATTTGTTGAATAAAGGACAACGCACCTGGACCCGATAGGGAAAATTCTCCCATATGGGATACATCGAATAGACCTACGGCAGAGCGAACAGTCAAGTGTTCCTCTATATCGGATGAATAGCGAACAGGTAAAATGAATCCGCCAAACGGTACCATTTTACCACCTAATGAAACATGAACCTCATGTAGAGGAATGGTTATATTTTCTTCCATATTGATGGATTAACTAAATAAATCAAGTTGAGTAGGTTTTAAATGAAATGATTTTCGATGATACGGAGTGAAGCCATAGGTTTGTATAGCCTGGCGATGTTTTTCGGTAGCATAGCCGGCATTTACATCCCATCCATATTGAGGGAATTCTTTGGACAATTTCACCATCCAATCGTCACGATACGTCTTGGCCAAAACGGATGCAGCAGCGATGGACAGATACTTTCCATCTCCTTGTACAATGGTTTCATGTCGAATTCCGGGATAGGATTTAAATTGATTTCCATCGATTAAGAGTATCTCCGGTTTAACTTTTTTCAAACCCTTTATGGCTTTATGCATTGCCTTCATCGTCGCTTGTAAAATATTTATTTCATCGATGATGACATGAGAAACCTCCGCAATGTGAAAATCAAGAGCATCTCGAAGAATATCTTCTCGTAATAACAAGCGCTGTTTGGCTGTCAACTTTTTAGAGTCATTTAGCAACGAGTGCTTATAATCCGAAGGCAATACCACAGCAGCCGCAACGACCGGTCCGGCTAAACAACCTCTACCGGCTTCGTCTACACCGGCTTCAACTAACCCCGCAGTATGATGAGATAACAATGGCATTTTTCAAAATTACACATTCGAATTCAAAAGAGAGAATATTTATCCACATAATTATACTCATACTTATCTACACGTTATCCATTCCGATTTACGCTTTAAAGTGCTATCAATTATGTATCTTCGTAAAATTTTGGAGTATGCAATCTTTGGATAACCCCTGGACTACGGTCAGTACGGCTTCTATTTATGATAATCCTTGGATATCAGTTCGGGAGGATCAAGTATTAAAACCTACAGGGACACCTGGAATATATGGTGTCGTTTCGTTTAAGAATAAAGCAATTGGTATCGTGCCGGTTGATCAGGAGGGCTATACGTATTTGGTTGGTCAATTCCGTTATACATTAAATGAATATTCTTGGGAGATTCCGGAAGGTGGAGGGCCTTTAAATGAGTCTCCGATAGCTACGGCGGCTCGTGAATTAAAAGAAGAAACGGGTTTTACTGCTGCTCGATGGCACGACCTGGGAAGGATACACACCTCCAATTCTGTTACCGATGAAGAAGGCTTTTTATTTTTAGCCATGGACTTACAATCTGGGGACAGTGAACCGGAAGATACCGAAGTACTTCAAGTAAAACGTCTTTTACTGAGCGAAGCCGTTCAGTGGGTCATGGAAGGGAAAATAACCGATAGCTTAAGTATAGCCGGAATTTTAAAAGCATCTATTTTTTTAAAGAAGTAAAATGAAAGCTGTCACCGAAAAAATATACATGATATGGGTATGGACCTGCTTTGTTGTCGTCTTTTTACTCTTATATCCATTTTTTGTTCTCTTCATTCAACGAGAATCTTGGAAAAAATATGGACATTTTATGAATCGTATATGGGCACACACCGTCTTTTATTCTTGTTTTCTTAAAACGAAAATAGAATGGCAATTTACCCCTTCCTCTAAACAACAATATATCTATTGTGCTAACCATACCTCTTTCTTAGATATTCCTACTATTTGTTTTGCTTTACCGGGATACAATGCCTTTATCGGTAAAGCGTCCCTTGCAAAATTGCCATTATTCGGTTATATGTTTCGAAATTTATACATACCCGTAGATCGCAAAAGTACACGCAGTCGGTATGATACCATGATTCAATCCCTTGAAAAATTAAGTTTGGGCTATAATTTGGTGCTTTCCGAATGGCTATAGAGAAACAAATCCCAATTGTTCCCATGACTATCGTAAATAATTGGAAAATATTGCCGGATGATGGTAAATTTGTACCGAGAAGGCATTTGATGCACACCATCCTTCATGCCCCGATAGAAACAAAAGGTCTTACCTTAAATGATGTGGATCTTTTAAAACAGCAAACCTTTAAACAAATTAGTGAAACGTTAGAAAAATTTCATCCTACGATAGCAATATGAGTATAACTGCAGAAGAAATTAAAAAGATAGCCTACTTGGCTCGATTAGAATTTACCGAAGAAGAACTAAAAAACTTTTCCGGAGATTTTAATAAAATATTAGTCTGGATGGAAAAACTAAATGAACTCGATACAACCTCCGTGGAGCCGTTGATTCATATGAGCCATGAAATTAATGTCTTGCGGGAAGATGAAGTTAAAATAACATTAACGCATCAAGAAGCATTATCTAACGCCCCTAAAAAAGATACGGATTATTTTCGTGTCCCTAAATTCTTAAGTTAAGGAAATTTCTATTAAACATGCGTGAACAATTTTATTGGCTACGTTGGGATTCTATTTACAGAAACCTTTTCGTAGCCTTACTTATTATACTTCTCTCTTCTATTGTATATCTTCTTGTAGCCTATGCTGTTGGTGAAGATTACTCTATTCCTTGGTCTCATAGTGGTGAGTGGTTACAGAACACTGTCATTATAGACCAATTTACGCTGAATCAAGTTCCTATTTCCCAAGATAGAGACGTAATGTTTATTATAGATCGATACAATACTTTACCCTATCAGACCCATACATGGATTGGTAGTTGGCATTTCATAGGTATGCTCACAGCCTTTAGTTTTATACTTACTATTTTAACATATACAGAACTTTGGTTCTACATCATGGGTATGGGACTCTATATGTTTTTTTTAGTAAGTGGAAAATCAGAAGTTTTATCTCTCTTTGGTATAGAATCACGGATACCTATCATAGGATTTATACTACTATCAGTAGGTGTATCCTATTATTTTCATGCTTATGGAGCAACTGTTCGATTGGTTAATCGATTAGTAACCTTTATCGCCATACATATACTTTTAGGGATTTTATTTTACTTCTTCAGTGAACGTGAAAGTGCATGGTTACTATCCTCACACTACAGCATGTTACCAGCTTTAATCATCACTATATTATTTATATTAATAACGGCTAAAGATACTATTCATTTTTTTGTAGTACTCACGTCAACAGGTAAGACTACTATTAGTGATTCCGGTAACAGAGCATGGAACTTTCTTATTTTAGGGTTATTATATTTTGCTAACCTTGGACTATTGTGGTTCGTAAAATCGGGTATAGTAGATATAAATATTATTTTATTACCCACCCTTTTTTTATTCCTATTCTCCGTTATCCTCGGAATCTGGATTCAACGGTTGAAAGAAGACGTCTTAGGCTCCGCTATTCCATTTCAACCTTTAGGTGGCTTATTATACTTATCTTTAGCGATTATTGCCACTCTTACGTTAGCTACCGCTTATATGTCCGCCAACGATGCACTGATTTCCTTAATAGAGCGCGTTTACATTTATGCGCATTTGGCCATTGGTGTTGCTCTATTCATCTACGTACTAATTAATTTTTGGATGGTATATTTACAACCTATTGAAGTATATAAAGTTTTTTATAAGCCGGCACGTATCTCTTTATTTAGTATGACTTTGATAGGTTTTGTCGGTATGATAGCGATTCATTTTCATAGTAATTTTGTGTCCATTGCGTTAGCCAAAACAGGATACTATACCCACGTGGGGGATGCCTATTGGGAAGAGAAAGATACTGCAATAGCTTATCAACATTATCAAGAAGCTGTTTTACATGCTCGGATATCACAAAAAGTAAATTATGTATTAGCCGCATACCATTCCGAGTTAGAAGAAAAAGAAAAAGCATTTGAATATTTACAAAATCTCATCTATCTCCACCCAACCGAAAAAGCGTATATTGCAATCAGCAATTTTTATATAAACAACAACCAACTATTTCCTGCTATTTTTTTATTGAAAGATGGACTTTTAGATTACCCTTCTTCCCATCGTTTGTACAATAATTTAGGTTATCTATACCATAAAATGCCGGATAGCGACTCCAGTATTTATTTTTATCAACAATCGATTGAAAAGGGAAATAAAGATATAGCCGTATCGAACTTGCTTGCCTATCAAGCGGCAGATGCAAATTTTGAAGCTTGTTCAGCCATTATTAAAAAATTCACTCCGAATAGCATATCCGGTTTATTAGCCAACAGCTTGGGTTATGAAGCTATAGCCGGAGTCCTTCCTTCCTATAGTTTACCGGAAGGTATTCGTACCGATTCTATATTGGATCCTTATATCTTTACCATTTTAAATAATTATACGCTTTCCCATCTCAAGAGTAACGACTCTACACTCGCTGATCTCTTGCAACAATATATTCGTCAACCAGAAAATGATGTCTGGGGTGAATCATTATTGATATCTCAACTGATGTTTGAATTTTATTCCAGACAAGATATAGTCCATGCACTTACCTCCCTTAAAAATATTGCCATTCAAACAGAAGACGATACCTATTTTGACATGTTGGCATATTGGCAGTTGCGATCCGGATTATATGGTGAAGCCATCAACAGTTACGATCAAATAAGAATCAAACAACAACAGTGGACGTATATCCCCTATTTACTAGCTGTTGCTGAAATCCAATCGTTACAAGAACATACAGAATTATTAACTACACTTACTACATCCCTATCTCCGGAAATAAAAAATACAGCAACGGCGTTAATGCGCTCTACAAGGCCTATACAATCAATAGGATATGATACACTAAGCGAACAATCCAAAGCTCAGTATATGTATTATTATGGTCGAACACTTTCTCCTACTGTAGTACTTTCTTACACTCAAGCATTGAAAGATTTAAACTTACGACTATCGCTTGAATTAGCCTTAGCTCAATATTTTAATAGTCAAGGGGATTATACTAATGCCAATATCATATTAAGTCAACTTTTCATTCCGGAAACAGTAGATCCTGGTTTAATAGCCCTTTCCAATCGTGAAATGGTATTTAATATGATAGGATTGGAACAATGGGAACAACTTCAATCACAAGCAAAGGGAATAAAATTGAGTGTCGATGATAAAGGAATCCTTCCTTACATTGAAGGAAAGCTAAAAGTAGTTAAGGGTGACACGCTAGGTGCCGGAATACTGTATGCAAAAGCTATTCAATCTGCAGGATATGAAAAAAGACTTGTATTTGATTGTTTACGTCGATTAACCTTAAACACATCGGCCTTTACTACTTTAGATGATTACAATCGATTATCTGACATACACTTTACTTCCGGACAAATGGGTTGGGAATTGATACAATTATATGTACAACAAGGTCTATATACTGGTATAGAAAATGAAGTCCAACGATTTAGTCCCTATTTAACAACACAACAAATCAAACAAATACAAGCTCAAGTCAATACATTGCAAGGAATAAACTAAAAGACCATTTACGTGTTCAATAGATATGAAGATATATACTAAGACCGGAGATAAGGGCACTTCCTCGCTTTTGGGTGGAACACGTGTTACGAAGGATGATATTCGCTTAGAAGCATACGGCACAACTGACGAACTCAACGCAACACTTGCATTGTTACGATCAAAAATTCCTGTCGCAACAAAAGGGTATAGCGAGTTAGAAAAAGCCCAATGGTTATTATTTGAGATAGGTGCAGCCTTGGCAACAGAAAGCAACAAACAACATTTGTATACAGCCTCTTTATCCGAAGAACATATTGAACAATTAGAAAAGTGTATGGATGAAATGACAGAGCTGTTGCCGATTCAAAAATATTTTGTTTTACCGCCACCTATAGAATCTGTAGCCCTAGCACATGTTAGTAGGACTATTTGTAGGCGTTCGGAGCGACTAATCGTTAGGTTACAACAACAAGAAGCGATACATCCCTTAATTATACCCTATCTTAATCGGTTATCCGATTTTTTATTTGTATTGTCTCGATACTTAAATCTTCTGTCTGGTTCAGAAGAATCGTATTGGATGCCTGAGAAATAGAATCGGTAGATTCCATTATTTAGTAGTATATTTGATTCCTTAAATTGGATTGTTATGACCACGGATCAATTGAAAGATGTAAGAGCTCGTGTTTCGGCTCTAAGGGGGTATCTTTGACTTCGACGCTAAAATAGAAGCCATTCAAGAACTTACTGAAAAATCGGCAGCACCAGGATTTTGGGATAACCCAAAAGAAGCCGAAAAACAAATGAAAGAAATCAAGTCTTTGAAATTTTGGACCGTACCTTATCAAGTGTTAGCCAAAAAAATGGAAGATTTGGACACTTTATATGAATTTTTTGAAGCCGGTGATGTTTCAGAAGGTGAATTTGATATCGAATTGGCAGATACTTTAAAAACATTAGAAGAGCTGGAGTATAAAAAAATGCTCAGTAACGAGGAAGATGCTTTAAGTGCGGTGATAGAAATAAATCCAGGAGCGGGAGGTACAGAGAGTAACGATTGGGCCTCCATGTTGATGCGCATGTACATCATGTGGGGTGAAAAACACGGCTATACTGTACGAGAAATTTCCTATCAACCGGGAGAAGTAGCAGGAGTGAAATTTGTCTCACTCGGTATAGAAGGAGAGTTTGCATACGGTCATTTAAAATCCGAGATCGGTGTACACCGATTAGTACGCGATTCACCTTTTAATGCAGATGGAAAACGCCAGACCTCGTTCGCTTCCGTTTATGTATATCCTGAAGCAGACGATACCATTCATATTGAAATAAATTTAGGAGATATTGAATGGGATACTTTCCGTGCCGGTGGTGCGGGGGGACAAAATGTCAACAAAGTAGAAACGGCCGTTCGCTTAAAACATAAACCTTCTGGATTAATTATAGAATGCCAACAAGAGCGCTCACAAAATCAAAATAAAGAACGAGCCTTGAAATTATTAAAATCGAAACTATATCAAATCGAAATTGATAAACGAAACGAAGCTAAAGCTGCGATTGAGGGTACAAAAAAGAAAATTGATTTTGGTTCACAAATACGTAACTATGTTTTATTTCCGTATAAACTTATCAAAGATGTTCGTACAGGAGTTGAACGGACAGATGTAGATAATGTTTTGGCCGGTGATTTAGACGATTATATTAAAGCATATTTGTTGATGCAGTAAAAATTAAAGCCCAAACGAATTAATATGGGCTTTAATTTTTTTATTTAAATATATACCCTACACTAAATCGGAAAGAAGTAGGATTACCAGGCCATAGATTAGATGGTCCATAGGCTCCGTTCCAGTATGTAGTGTTACCAATATTATAAATATTAAATCCAAAATTAAATTTATTATAATTGTAACTGATGGCTGCATCTATAGTTGTGAACGAAGGAATTTCAAATCCAGGCGTATACGTAGTGCGTTTGCCTACGTAATTAATACCAGAACCAATTCCTACATTTTTGAATATACCTTTTGAAAAAGTATACTTCATCCAAATATTTCCATTGTGATTAGGTGCATTAGGGAACCAGCCAGCAGGAAAACCATCGTACCCTGAATCACCGGGAGTACGTGCTTCATTATAGGAATAGTTTGCTATAACATTTAGTTCTTTAGATACTTTCCCCTGAACAGATAATTCTATTCCTTTACTATACACGTTAGAAATCTGTACTAATCGAAGTCCATTCGTATCAGTAGGATCCGGTGCTAATACATCATACTTTTGAATATGATAGAGTGCGATAGTAGTAAGTAATCTATTTTCTAACCATTCTTTTTTGACACCTACTTCGTGTTGACGACTACGTTCGGGAGTAAATGGCCCTCCTCCTGCTATATTAGAAGCCCATTGAGGTTGAAATCCTTCTGAATAACTATAATAAAAAGCAATATCTTTTATTGGCTGATAAACTAATCCTACTCTTGGTAAAAATTGTGTAGCACTCAAACTATCTCTAGATGTTTCTTGTTTTGATACTAAATCAAAATAATCGGTTTTGAAATTATGAGATTCTAATCTACCCCCTAAAAGAACTTTAATTTTTTCTCCTATACTAATTTGATCTTGTATATAGGAAGCTAAAAGAATAGTGCGTTCATTCCATCCAGACTGATAACTAGCAGTCGACATATTTTGTTGGATACTATTTTTATCATAAAAGCCCCAACCAAAACTAGGATTCCATACAGATACAATCCTTTCTTGAAAACCAGCATACTCTGCAGTTCTACCACCTATATTGGCATCAATACCAAAAACAAGATTGTTTTTAATAAACTTATCTTTACCTAATGCAACAAGTAAATAAGATGATACTTGATGATTATATAATTTTTCATTCCAATATCTATTTTCTAACGGTATAGAATCGTTTGTTGCTCCAATACCCCATGCTCCCGGAGATAAGTCAGCTTGGAAAGTAGATGACCCAACGGCTCGATATAGGGTGACCAATTGAATTTGATCATTAAAATTATGCTTAAAAGTGAATTGATGGGATTGCGTATTTCTAATAGAAGTCCCATTAGGATCTACTAAAGATCTGTAATTCGGAAATCGATCTAACATCCACGTATTCGTTGTCGGTAAAAACAATGCCGGTATCCCTCTGTTAAAACCCATCGTTCTATTGTCGTTAGAATAATTGAATTCATAGTTTATAGAAGTGCGATTACTAAAGTTATACTGTAGTTGTGGAGCTAAAAAAATATTTTTAATTTTTAAATTTTCATCTAATTGACCGGTATTTTCATAACCTACTACTAAACGATATAAAAGTTTTTTATTGTTCGTTATGGCACTCGTTGCATCTGCTAGTATTCTATGTTGTTGAAAAGAACCAAATGTATAGTTTAATTCATAACGCTTAGCAGCTTGGGCTTTTTTAGTAATATGATTTATAACACCACCAGGATTACCTGCACTGAATAATACAGAAGCAGGTCCTTTTATGGCTTCAATTCGTTCTATATTGTATGTTAAGGTGGCTTGATCAAATTGATAAAAATCTCCGCGCATACCATTATAAGCAAAGTTTCCTGGACTAGTTCTAAAACCTCTCATTACATAATCACTGTACTGTGAAGAACTAAAAGCATTAATACCGACCATCGATTTTGTTGCCTCACCAACCGATTGAATTTGTCGATCTTGGATTATTTCTTGATTAATAACTTGTATTGATTGTGGATTTTCTAGATTTGTTAAAGGTAATCGGGTGGTTTCAGGTGAAGGTGGATTAATATACGTTGAGACTTTATCTTCAATGACGACCTTAGGCATCTCACTAGAGGATTGTTGAAAATAAATATTTATAAGAATAGTTTCATTTACTCGTACTAATATTGGATATTCTATAGAAGCAAGTCCTACATAACGAATAATCAATACTTGATTCCCCACCGGAATATTTTTTACTATAAAAGAACCATCCGCATGGGTATTGGCTCCTAATGTTGTTCCTTTTACTTGTATAGATGCCATATATAATGCTACACTATCGGCTGTTTTAACATATCCACTTACTGTTCCAGTTTGACCTTGTAGAGAGGCGGATATTGAGAATATAGTAACGGTTAATAAAAGGTAAATATATTTCATATAGTTTTCTTTAATTCGACTACAAAAGTACATACCTAAAAAAATAAGGACTTACGCGTAAAGAAGTAAAAAAGACGCAAAAAGAAGTATTTACAACAATTACTCTACTTGCCCCATTCTAGGATTTACAATAGAGTTACGAATACTACCAAACGTATAAGAGAATCCAAACTCTGTATAAAAATTAAAACGAGTAGGTAATTGCTGCCCCCACAATAAATATACCGTATCATCTAATGGTGTTTTAATCAAACTGATTTGGTCATTAATCCATGACCCTTCAGCTTCTATAGTTAATGCTAAACCCTCTACTAATCGTAAAGCAGTATTTAACTTTAATGACAATCTATTTTGCTTCCAATCGTCTAAGTAGGTATTGAAGGTTGTAACACCTCTTATAGATCCCCAAGGTTGTGTGATTTCTGCTACAAAAGATAATCGTTGATATGGACGTAATTCTTCTAACTTATCAAAAACAGTTATCCGAATATATTCCCAATATTGCATACCAACTTGATAAGCTAAACGGAGTTGTTTTCTTGAATTGATGGAATATGGATAAAAATTATACTCAACAATTGGAGCAGCACGCATTCCTAAGCGTACATTTCTAAATTCATCCAACTGATATTCTCCTATTCCACCCATTGACCAATGTTCATTGATACTCTTTACATATAAAGGTGAAGCCTTAAATTCTTGTACCCCTAATTGTAAAACGGTATCTAAACGGTATCTAGAAAATCGATATTGATAGCGAATATTTAAAGTGAATTTACTTTTATGTGTAATACGACGAATGTTCATCTGTGCCACTAAACTAGTAAAACTAAAATTACTTTCACCCTCGTACTCTCCACTGATACCGGGCGCAATCACCCAATAATTCCATGGGTCATGGGTTGTTTGTTCTAAGGTATCGGCTATAGGTGGTAAACTAATAGTAAATACTGCTTCGAAAGGAGTATTTCGACACATCTCATATAATCCCCGTTTGATACCCTGAAGTAAATCTTGACGTATCATATCTTCTGAGTCACTGGCATTCGTAGAAACAATTACGGTATCCTTTTTATTTTTAAATTGATTTGATCCCATGAAAAAGAGGCTAAAACGAAAACCTGAATTACCTCCGTCTTGCTTAGAAATTAAAATTTGTATATCTGACTGATAACGATCTCTTACAAATTGAAAAAAAGTAATTTCTTGTTTTAAAAAATCTTCATAACATTCCTGTGGACAATTAATAAAAAGTTTTGGAGGTGTAAAAGAAAAACAGGGATTGACTAAAAACAAAAGATAAACTATTACCCAACCCCTGAATTTCATAACTTGTCTCAATAATACTTTTATTTTTTTACAGGGCCTACAATATCCCGATCAAACAAGTAAAGACCACTTTTATCTTCTCCTATTAATTCTAACTTCTCGTTTAATAAGCGTGCTACCGATTCTTCCTCCATTTGCTCATTCACGTACCACTGAAGAAAATTATGGGTGGCATAATCTTTTAACTTCAATGCCGTTTCTACTAAGTCATTAATACTACTGGATACCTTATACTCATGTTTTAAAAACGTTTCAAAGGCACTTTTTAAAGAAGTATAGGAAATTTGAGGTTGTGGTAAACTAGGGATTACAGCAAATCCTCCTCGCTCATTAACAAACTTCATTAATTTAAGCATATGCTGGCGCTCCTCATCCGATTGTTGATAGAAAAAAGCGGCAACCCCATTGAGGCCGGGCTGGGCGTCCGCCCAAGAAGCTAATGCTAAATAGGCTTGGGAAGATTCGGCCTCCATGGCTACCTGATAGTTCAGGGCATCCATCATTTCTTTTTGTAACATAGGTGTTTTGGATTTAAGTTAAATTAATTGTCTTGAGAGCCGTGATATAACATCTTATTGATTTTCAATTTTAAATACGATTCGTCTAAGATAACCCTTAATTCTTGAATTTCAGTATAGGTAAAACTATAAAATAAAGTATCTAATTGGGAACGTATGTGAATTTTCAATTCTGCAGGGTGCTCTTCAAAATAGGCTTCTATTCTAGAAGAATGGATTCTTTCCATAAATTCTATGAACTCTGATTCTTCAAATGATATACTTAAATTACCATACATAAGCGCTATTTTAGCTCCACAGTGGTTGCAGTAGTAGACGGATCCCTTAGCACCTTTGTATAAAATATATGCTGAACACAACATTAGTTTGTCGATTTGAATGTTAGAATGGTTTCACCTTTATTTTGAAATACTTTAGTAGAATTATCTAATCCAGAAAGACTTTTTAAAGCTGGATTATTAACTAGCTTTACTACTTTTATTTTCTTTTTATTACGACCATACCATATATAAAATCCTGTTACCGGTAGAGATGCCACAATCAGACTAGCGAAAAAAACTAAAAACTGTCCGGGTAACCCTAAAATTTTTCCGACATGGATATCGTAGTACATACTACGTAGCTTTTCAGCTGCATTGAAATTTTTGTATAAGTCTTGAGCTATAGCATCTCCTGTTCTAGGATCGTAATAAAAAGCATCCCCATTGTAAAATACGTTTTCGTCTGGATTTAAATAAACAGCTACTGCTTCTTTTTTAGGTTCTGGATACCAAATACTAATTGCTTCAAACGGCTTTATATATCTTTTTTTCGCATCAGCTAACATTTTATCTTCTACGCCAGCAATTTGTTTTTGGGTAGAATCACTTATAGCATAATAAATAGGCCATTCTTTGTAAGGTTGACCGCCGGATGCCAAAAAATAAATACTTTTATTTACCCATGTAAATCCCCATGCTAAACCAGTTAGTATAATAAAGATGGCAATGAAAGAACTATAAAACCCCAGGATATTATGTAAGTCATAATTTTTCCTTTTCCATAGTACACCTTGTTTCCATTTAAACCAAAAACGTTGTTTTGCTGCCGCTTTATTTTTAGGCCACCATAAAATAATCCCCGTGAATACTAATACTAATAAAATTAATGTCGCAACATCAACAATATATTTTCCCACTTCACCTAACATTAGGTTTACATGTAGTTCTATTATGTAATCAAAAATAGTATGTTCATTATTACTCACATGTAAAACTTCTGCAGTGTATGGATTTAAATAGACGCGAACATGTTCTTCTTTATCGTTTACTTTTTTGTAATATCCTAATTCTGCGGATCTGTTTTTAGCAGGTAATTGTATATAACTTATTTCATTACCTTTTAAATAAGGAATAGCTGCACGTTTCAACTCTGTCATTGAAACGGTAGTTTTATTTTGGACTTCAACCTTTCTATAAGAATATATCCAATCGGATATTTCGGTTTCAAAAGCCCATAATGCGCCCGTAAGGGCAACTACTAAGATGACTATACCGGATGCAAGCCCTAGGTAAAGATGTATATAATTCCAACCTTTTTTCCAGGTCATACTATTTTAAATTAAAATTTCACGAATACAGAAAACCGAACGTTACGAGGAGGTGCTGGAGAAAATCCAAAGAAACCTGGATTCGTTCCATCAGAGGAAGACCACCATGCACTGTCCATATAAGATGCATTAAACAAATTATATATATTTATCATACAACTGTATTTTTTTCGTTCAAAACCCATATTGATATCATAGAGTGTGTAAGAAGGAGCTGCTTTAAATTTATCCGCTGGATCTGTCCAACCTGCCCAAACAGCGGATTTATCACCCATGTGTTGCATGCCAGCACCTAAAGAAAATCCTTTTAATTTGGTCTTAGTAAATTTATACCGAATCATAGCATTGGCTACATGCTTTGCTACACCATAGTTAGGGAAACCAATAGCACTGCTATCTGCATCTTTTGTAATACGAGCGTCGGTATAGGTATAATTAACAGAAAGTAAAATATTCTTAGAGATGTTCCCCATCATATCCATTTCAAAACCTTTTGCTGTTACTTGTCCTCGTTGTACATACAAGCCGGATGTAGGTTCAGCAGATAATACATCATTTTTAACGGTATAAAATAAAGAGCTATTGAGGAATAATCTATTATTAAATAATTGAGCTTTATAACCTACTTCTATGTTTGACCCGGTTAAGGGTTTTGCACTTTGTCTGTTTAACATTCGTGCTGTTTGTGGTAAAAATGTTTGATCGTATAAAGTATAAATCGACATTTTTTTATTAACTAGATAAGTTAACCCAAACCTAGGCGTAAACTTAGTATTGTGCACCACATTGGTATCGTAAGAAGACCATGCCTTCGTAAACGACATTCGACCCGCCATGGTGACTATAATTTTATTATATAGTTTCATATGATTCTGTCCATACCAAGAAATCCATTCTGTACCCCAGCTATCTTTAGGATAGGTATTCATATTCGCTACATCGGCTTCTGTAAGTGACTTCACTGGATTTGTTACCAGAAGAGGCAATTGTTTTCCCCATACGTCATTCGTATCCACTAAGTCGCTCCATTGGGAGTTAACCCAAGATTTACCATAATCGATACCAGTTAAAATCGAATGTTCTATATGTTCGCCCATTTTAATTTTCCCATCGACAAAACTTTGAGCGGTTTGAACATAGTTACGCCAATTAATTTCATAAAAAGATCGATACAGGGTATCGGCAGATTGACTGATTGATGAAACGAATAAAGCATCGCCTTTATATAGTCCATTGACTCTACCTATTTGAGTCCTTAATTGCCAATCTTTTCCTAATTTTTGAGTATGAGAAATGCGATAATAATCATCATAGGTTTTTATACCGTTAGCCACTTTTTCAGATGGATTGAATTGAGTGTTAAATAAAAAATCAGAACCATTATAACTTATGTTTCCATAATTATTGTGACGCATAAAGCCGTTCATTTTATTTACTTCAATAACGATAGAAGAACCTTTACCATAATCATATCGAAGTGTAGGACAGATATACCAACGATAATTATATTCCATATCTACAAAGTTATTACTCCATTGACCGCCCCCAACAACCCGGTAACTGAATTTACTACTGTCGGAAAATCGATTTCCTATGTCGATTCCACCGCGTGTTAAATTCCAACTCCCAACACCTAGAAATGCTTCCCCATGCCGTCTCCCATTGGCTTGCTTGGTCACTTCATTTAATAGACCTCCAGGTTCGGAATTTCCAATCATGAAGCCAGCAGGTCCTTTCACAAATTCTACTCTGTCTAACATAAAGGCGTCGGAACCTTGATTGTACCAATAATTTCCTACTCCATTTCGGAACACAGAATTGGTGGCATCACTTCCCCGAATAGTGTAAGCGAAATCATTATTTCCTCCATATCGACGTATCAAACCGCTCGTCATTCGGGACATTTCACTTGTTCCCGTTACACCAAATTCCTTCATCGTTTGAGCTGTAACAACAGATATGTTTTGCGGAATTTCAATCAGTGGGGCTGTTAAGCGAAGTGATTCAGAAGGTTCATCTACAACATAAGGAGAACGCTCTGCTTCTATTACGACACTAGTTTGATTAGATTCCGGCTTCAAATAAATGGGAAGCAAACGAGTAGTTTTACTTTCTATAATTTCTACCGGTATTTCTATCTTGGGATATCCAACGTATTGAACGATTACAGTATAAGAACCTATAGGAGCTTGGATTTGAAAATAGCCGCTATCGTTTGTGGCCATCCCAATAGAGGTTCCTTGAAGACCTACAACTGCATGGAAGGCTGCCGTAGAGTCTTCAAAATATATTTTACCGGATAGGGTTCCCGTCTGACTGAAAGCCATAAAAGAATACCCTACGCATAAGATTACAGCTATATATTTGATTTTCAATTTTTTAAATAATATAACCACGGGAGGCATACGAATTCGAAGTATTAATTTGTTTTTATTTAGACTAATTCTAATATTTGCAAAGATATAATACGTCTCCTACAGATCAGTAACGCATTCAGAAGAAAAAAAGACGCAAAAAGAAGTATTGATCCTTACCCTATGATTTTTGAATGGCCCTCTTTAACTCATCCGGAAAAAGGTAATGCATTTGACCATTTCCAATCCGAAAAGGGCATATGCATTCGACTGTATAAAAAAGAAATAGGAAACACCGTAACAATTCCTGAATATGTACGACATCAGAAAACCGTTGCCCTACATATTCATTTGTCTAACGAATTGAATAAGTCGATAGGACGTTGTCACTTATCCAATAAAACGGGAACCTTTAACATCTATACAGGAACTGTCGAAGAGGTTTTGGAATGGGTGCAACAAAATACAAACGAGGTGGGATATTTAATGCTTTTACCTGCTGAATGGTTTAATACTGGATTATTACAATCACTGCAGGTAAACCAATATTTTTCATTTAATCTGTACAAATCGGTATCAGCTTGGTATGAGGAAGCTGCTATTTTGTTATCTGCTTATCGTAGTATTTTTTTACAAATCATAGAAACGTCTTTAGGTGAATTACATTCTATATACCTTCAAGCAAAAGTTACAGAATGGTTGATACTACTCGTTCAAAAACAAAAATTTAATGACGTACCAAGAGAATTTCAATTTGTATTTCAGTTACTACACAAACATTTAAATGCTCCTTTATCTATAACAGAATTATCCAAACAGACTGGAATGAATGTAGACAAACTTAAAAAAGGAATAAAAAAAATAACAGGTAATACCATATTCCAATACATTACAAAACAACGAATGGAAATTGCGAAAAGCTATTTAATAAAAGGTGAATTTAATATAACAGAAATAGCAACAATGATGGGTTATCAAAACCCTCAACATTTTACTGTTGCATTTAAAAAATATGTAGGTGTTTTACCTAAAGAATATAAAGGATAAAATTATCTCAATACTTTCTCTACTACTCCAATTCCAAATAATGCATAATCGTATCGTACTGGATCATCCGGATGAAATATCTTTAACTGATTAGTGAGTGCAACGGCAGAAGACCAATCCACTTTATATATTTTAGGTAATAATCCTAACTGGCTCGCAATCCGCTGTACATGAACGTCCATAGGGCAAACAAGTTGAGCCGGTTGTATATGTTTCCACAAACCAAAATCAACTCCAGCCGCATCCTTACGGACCATCCATCTCAAATACATATTTAACCGCTTGCAAGCGGATTTTTGTAATGGCGAAGCGATGTGTTTGATAGTCCGTAAAGGATAATCGGTTTCAAAAATATAGGATCTAAAATGATTTAAATAAGGTTCTACATTTATACAATTGCTAGATGTCTTTAAAACAAAGGCTGATTCTAAACTTTCGGCGACCGTGTAATGTTGTCGTAAGCGCTCAATAAAATATAAAATATCCGTATCATTAAACGTACGATGTTTAAACCCTATAATGTTTTTTAAATCTGCCTCTTGATGATGGAGAACAAACTCATAGGGCGCATTATCCATACGTTGTAATAATTCAGTTGCTTTATTAATAATAATGGTACGATGTCCCCATGCAAATAAAGCAGCAAACAAACCGCTGATTTCTATATCTTGTTTCAATCGAAAACGATGAGGAATACAAATAGGATCTGTTTCGATAAATTCAGTTCGATTATACAACCTGACTTTATCTTCTAATAAACTAAATATCTTATGCCTCTCTTTTCTATTCATAAAAAAAGCATCCTTGTGGATGCTTTAAATTGTAAGTGATGGGATGCATTATGGAATATACATTAACGACACATTCAATTTTGTACCTGTACCTCCTAAACGTTCATACGCTTTCTTCGATAAACTAATAATCGATTTAGTATCTGTAGTCGTCAATTTACCTACTACACGAACATATATTTTTTGCCCATTGGATTCATTGATGACTTGAATAATAGTACCCACCGGCGCTGTTTTATGGTAGGCTAAATATTTAGGCGACTCTTGATTATCCGTCATTACATCTGCTGTTCCGGCTTCTGTTATTTTTTTAAAATCAGGAGATGAAGTAGGTTTTGTAGGTGTAACCGGTGTTTGAACCTCTTTGATTTCGTTCAACTTTGTCCTTTCTTGAACTAAACGTAACGAATCTTGCTGATCTTTAGTGACAGCAGTCGGTGTGACTGCAGTAATCGGTTCTACAACCGTTGTAGTAGTAGGTTTTGTAGGTGTATTGGATGGTATCGTTGTAGTAACTGTAGTCGGAACTTTGATGATCTGTCCTACTATCAAAGCACTGCTCATACCCGGATTAACTTTTTTAATTTCTTCTACCGATACATTGTATTGTCTTGAAATAGAATATAACGTTTGACCGGATGTTACTTTATGCTCTACCATTTTGGTTGTAGTAGCAACAGCGGTAGGTGAAGGAACAGAAGTAGTGGCTTTAGTTGGAATAGTTAATTTCTGACCAACTTTCAAAGATGAACTGATTCCCGGATTACTTTTTTTAATGTCATCAACGCTTACATTATAGGAAGTAGCAATAGAATAAAGCGTTTCACCTGATTTAACGATATGGACGGTTCCAGATCCGGAGGATGCCGATAGCGTAGTGTTGGTCTTTTCTTTTGTTAAAACTTTAATTACCTGTCCAACATAAAGATTGGTAATAGCAGTTGGATTATCTCGTTTAATATCTTCTAGATTGGATCCATATTTTTTAGCAATAGAATATAACGTTTCTTTTGCTTCTACTCGATGTAAAATATAGAGTTTATCTTCCTTGCGTTCTATACCAATAGAATCTTGAACGACAGCTATACTATTACCTATGCTTGTAATGAAAAATAAGAGTATTAAGATGTATGTATTCATGTGTTTAAAGTTCTATAGAAATAATTTGATTCAAATTTTGCACCACAACTACAACGTTGTTTTGTACAAAAAAAGTATCCCATGCCACTCCCTTCATATCCTCCGACAAAGTAGCCTGATATAAAATCGAGCTATTATCACTTATGGAGAGTTTATTAGTATACAAAGAATCTGTACAAAGATAATAAGAAATTATGACCTTATCCCCTATTTCTAAATACTCCATACCGGACACCGGCGATTCTTTATGGATTTGCTCTATATAGGTTTTCAACTGTGGATAAAACTCATTTTCATTATCAAAATGATAGGGGTATTGAACAGACTTATGGAGCTCTTTTTTATTGTACTGCTTAAATAGTTCTTTCATGGAAACGGCTCCTATTACATGTCCGGTATGCCATGCTAATCTTCTGTATTGAACTTCAGATTCATTTCCTTGAGAAACAATAACTCCTTCTTTTTCTGCATATAGGTATTGCAAGTCCTGTTCTATCCATTGAAGGGCTCCATTTTTTTCATTTAACACTGCCAAACCCTTAGTTTCCGGCATGTCGGGTTGTGGATATCGAATCAAGACTACATGACCAAATGAAACATCTTTTAACGAGGTCCACCAAGGATTCAAGGGGGAAGGTATTTCCCAAAGTTTCTTTTGTAGCTTTAAGTCAAAGGCTGAAAAATACACCTGACGCTGGTTGGCATCTCTACATTCCAACAGAACGATGGGAAAGGTTCCGGGAAGTAATTTCCAAATGGTATGTTCGACTGTATGGGTATGTAGTTTCATGTTTCTAATGACAACGCTACTGATATCTTTAATTAATTTTATAAATTGAATCTTAAATTTCTGAATATGCCTTCCAAAATCTTAGCTGTAATACCTGCTCGTTATGCTTCCACGCGATTTCCCGGGAAACCACTTATTTCTATTCAAGGGAAATCCATGATTCAACGAGTGTACGAACAAGTGATTCAAGTACCGGAAATTCATTCGATTCTTATTGCAACTGATGATGATCGTATTGAATCAGAAGTTAAATCCTTTGGAGGCCCTGTCATTCGAACCGCTTCGGAACATCCAAGCGGTACGGACCGTGTGTTTGAAGCTTATGTAAAGTCCGGGAGTACCGCCGATTTTATACTAAATGTGCAGGGAGATGAACCCTTTATCCAGCCGGAACAAATACAAATTTTAATCCAAACACTACATCAAGATACCGAAATAGCCACGTTGATAAAGCCAATCGAGGATGTTGCTATTCTCGACAATCCGAATATCGTAAAAACAGTCATCAACAAAAAAAATCAAGCTTTATATTTTAGTAGACACGCCATTCCTTTCCAACGAAATAGAATAGATAAAAAGGATTGGTTAAGCGGAAACCTCTATTATAAACATATCGGCCTTTATGCCTACCGTTCGGACATCTTAGCAAAAATTACAGAACTCGAGCCAAGTTATTTAGAACGTTCAGAGTCATTAGAACAATTGAGATGGTTAGAAAACGGATATACCATTCAAACAGCATTAACTCACTTAGAAACAATAGGTATCGATACTCCGGATGATCTTAAGAAAATCCCGCTTATTTAACTTTATATCCTAAGGCTTGAAGGAGTGGAGTCACCTTCACTCGAACGTCTCCTTGAAGTTGTATTTCTCCGTTTTTACAAGTACCTCCTACACTTAGTTTTTGCTTTATTAGTTTGGATAAAGACTCTAAATCGTCGGTTTTACCTATAAATCCTTGTATTAAGGTCATCGATTTACCGGCTCGTGACTTTGTATCCAAAACTAATTTTAATCGTTGTTGCTCTACGGGTAAAGTATCCTGTTCGATAGGCGTACTCTCTTGATACTCAAAATCGGGATCGGTAGAATAAACGACTCCAGTTCTATTTTTATGTTGATTTTTAGACATTTAACTGTATTTCTTCTTTTAAACCCAATCGTTTATGTACAATAGTCCATCTAATCGGATCCTCTTATACAATATATTGTAATTAAAATATTTGCTTAGGTATTTAAAATTCCTAATTTAGTAAACTTAAATCGAAATTACTGAATCTTATGAAATACTTAATTGTTTTTTTAACCGCACTTATGTTAGTAGCTTCTTCTTGCTCACAACATTTATGTCCTACTTATGCCAACTCCGGAGCTAAATATCATCACCACGCTCCCCATCCATATCATTCTCACCATTAATCGTTTATACATTACCATAAAAAAACCGATAACAATTGTTATCGGTTTTTTTATGGGGTATCAACCTGTATTGCGTAAAGCCCCTGCAATCGCATTGACGGTTAATAGAAGCTCTTTGAGTAGTTTTTGAGCTTTTTCAGTATTCGGTTGAGTATTAATTTTTCTCCATCGTTTTAATAATTCTATTTGATCCATGTGTAAATCATTCATGGCTTCTGCTCTCAATATATTAGAGTAATAATGATGTGATCTGCGTTGATCAAAATTTTTCTCAAATAATAAAGAGAGCATTTTTTTTGTTCGATTAAATTCTTTTAAAATTAAATCTAATATCTCTTCTCTAATATCTTCTTCTTCAACCAAAGAGGCATAACATTTGAATATTTTTTCATCTGTAGCAGCTAAACTGGTGTCCACATTTGTAAATACATAACGGACTAATGTATCATTAGCTGCCATCTTTTGCATATAAGCGAATTCCTCCGGATTTGCCTTTTGCCATTTTTCAAGAGCCGTACCAACACCATACCAACTGGTAATGTTAAATCGAGACTGTGCCCAACTGAATACCCATGGAATAGCTCTTAAATCTGCTAATGATCGTTTACCTGTTCTTCTAGAAGGTCTGGAGCCTATTTTACTTTGTTCGATTACATCAATAGGTGTTGCTTGACTAAAAAACTGTATAAAAGTAGGTCGTTGAATCAATTCTTGATAGTATGATTTACTTGATTCTGCAATTTCTTCTAAATGTTTATCAAACTTTTCACGTTTGTGTTTGCTGTATTTATGCAAAATAGAATATCCGGCAGTACACGCTTCCAATAACTCTAAGTTGTATGCTGCATTAATCTTGTTCGCATATTTTTGAGATATGGTTTCTCCTTGTTCAGTCAAGCGCATATCCCCTTGAATACTGTTATGGGGAAGTGTTTTAATAAACCACTGAGTAGGACCTGCACCTCTACTGATAGACCCCCCTTTACCATGGAAAAAGCGTATACGTACTCCATGTTTCTTCCCTACTTCAACCATTTTAAGTTGAGCACTCGACAAGTTTACTTGACTGGATAATATCCCTCCGTCTTTATTACTGTCGGAATATCCGATCATGACTTGTTGTTCTAAATCTAAGTTACCCCTTACTTTTTTCTGGTATTCCAGACTATTTTTGGTAATAGGATGTTCTAAGAATTTAGATAAAATAATAGGAGATAGTTGTAAATCTTCAATGGTTTCAAATAAAGGTACAACTTGAAGCTTACAAGCTAAACCTTTGTCCGTAGGAACCAACAAACCGGTTTCCCGAGCTAATACATATACGGCTAACAAATCCGATAATGAACGCGTCATACTTACGATTAATGAGCCTAATGCTTCTTCACCATATTTATGAATATGCTCAGACACTACTTTATAGCAAGATACAACGGCATCAGCTTCGGGCGCTAAGGCAGTAGATTCCGTATAAGCGAAAGGTCTTAATGAGATTAACTCTTTATTCAAAAACTTTAGTCTCTCTTCTTCGGACCATGTTAAAAATTTTTCTCCATCGAGCGATGCTGCTTTCATCAGTTGACTGATAGCCAAATCATGAAACTTACTATTCTGACGAATATCCAAGTGGGCTAAATGGAAGCCGAACGTTTGAACTAAACGACCACATTCTTTAACATCTGCAAAAGCAATAGTTTTGGCACCAAAGGATACCAAGCCTTCTCTCAAGGTTACTAAATCATCAATTAACTCTTGTGATTGCTTATAACTGTAGGCTTTTTCATTAATGCGAAGTGCATAACCCTTTTCAATTTCCAGGGGTAACTTCATCATCAACAACTGAACATAAAACCTAAATATCTCTTGATTATTGGCTTCTTTCTCCAGTAAATGTTGGGTTTTGGTTTCCTCAACGATTTCGTTGATACGTTTTTGAAGGACTCTAGACGTTTGTTTGAAATAACAGGTAAAGCTTAAGTTTTTTTCTAATTTTTCTAATTGTTTGCGAATCATGATAAACGCATTCAATCGAAACAACTCTAATGTTTCTTTGGTTACTTCACTTGTAACACCCGGATGGCCATCTCGATCTCCTCCTACCCAGTTTCCGAAACGGATGCGAGGCATATTTTTATAAGAAATAATTAACTCCGGATCAAAACCTAATTGCTCCCATGCATTAGCCAAACGTCTATCCAACATAGGTATAACATCCGGAAATACTGTTGTTAAATAGTGCAATACATTACTTCGTTCAGAATCAACATCCGGTTTTTCTACATAAATTTCACCGGTTCTCCAAAGACGATCTAAGTGTAATTTAATTTCTCGACGAATATCTTTCTTTTCTAATTCGGTATAGGTAGAATCTTCCCACTTTAAAAAAGATAAATATAATTGTCGGTGGTGGTCTAATACGATTGTACGCTTAGCTTCAGTAGGATGAGCAGTAAGAACCGGTTCTACTCGAATGGAGAATAATTCAGCAGCAATTTGTTCCGGAGTGATTTTCTTTTGCTTCAGCATTGCCAGATTTTTACCCCATAATCCGTTTACGCTGGCAATAGAATATTCATTTTCTAATTTTCGACGAAGTTTAACAGCTCCGTTTTCTTCCACCATATTCAACAACTGAAACGCAATCGAATACAATTGAATATGTTTTTCGGTTAACTCATCCGGAGTGATTTTAGCCTTTTTATTAATCCAAGGAATATACTTCGCCATCTCTGCATCACCGTTCTCCATTAATACTTCTTTGAAGCAGTGCAACAAAAATTCCAAATCGTGATAGGCTTTTCCGAGCTTATCTTGTGTTAGGCTTAATGCGTTCATCTTTAGATTATAAGGGGTAAGCCACCGAGGGTGGTTAAATTCTCTTAAATATACAAATCAACGGACATTAATTAAAATTAGAACCTCCAAAAAAACCGTGTTTATTCGTATTATACCAATAATTCCTTACAAATGCATAGAAAACAGTATATTGCAGACATAAAAAAAATACAGAAATGAAACACTGGTTACTCGGTTTCGCACTCATGGTATCCTTCTCTGTTACAGAAGGGATGGCACAAAAGAAAGAAGACAAAGTAATTTCGTATAAATCTTTCCCTCCCATAGATACGGTGAATAAAGATTATACGTATTATTTTCAACTGAATGCTCAAAAAACACCGACTTGGTCCGATTATCAGAAACGCGTTCAACATTGCCTGGATAGTTTTTATTTAGGTAAATATTCGGTAATAAAAATAGACAGCACGACCAATACGTATAAAGTAAAACTACAAGTATTCATGAAATCTCATGGTATGCTTAAAAATACGCACCGCCCTATTTATTCAAATGCCAGTATCTTATTTGATGTTCAATTAGAACGTTATAATGACCGAATAAACGGTTCCATAAAACGTATTTTTCATCATTATACGTTTAATGAAGAAGATCCCAGCATGGGTTCACAACAACCTTCCATGCAAACTGTAAAAACGGATATTAAGATACCGTTGATTCAAACCGATTGTGCGCTCTATACTAAAAAAATAAAAATTGAAGCGAACGACAAGATTAGGTTATTTATCCAACGACTAACTCAAGCAATAGAACAATAAAAAAAGGCGCTTTCATACGAAAGCGCCTTTTTTTATTGTTCTAATTAAATTATTTTTTCTTCCCTTTACGCAAAGTTTCTAACATAGAAAACATTCCAACTTGACTTAAATAGTCCGTGTATGCTTGCTTAAATTCAGATACTTCAGGTTGAGCCTTAATAGCATCTTGATAATTTGCCATGGCATTCAATACTAATCCTTGTTCCGCTAAATAGGAAGCACAAACCAATTTACCTATCGGTGAACTAGGATCTACTTCATTCTTTAATTTTGAATATTCAGATTCAATTGACGCTCTCTTTTCAGGACTAATATTTACTAATAAATAATTTTCTGATTGTAAAGCAGGGTATTGAATAGCGCGAACCTCCACGAAAAGTTGAAATTCTTTTTCTAATTTATATTTTGATAAATCCAAAACAGCAGATGTATCCGACGTAACTAGTGAATCGATCATATCGTCGTAGATATCTTTAACGCGAACGACATAGGTCACCTCTTTTGTTTTATATTGTTTGTTTACGGACCAAGCAATACCTACTTTTTCACTTAATACGTAATTTTTCTTTTCTGCATACAATAATATACTATCACCGCCTCGTTCAACGGAACCGGTTACAGACATGT
The DNA here is from genome assembly GCA_025455005.1 of Cytophagaceae bacterium. Classification (GTDB taxonomy): domain Bacteria; phylum Bacteroidota; class Bacteroidia; order Cytophagales; family Cytophagaceae; genus JALONH01. Next base: position 27,630 of record JALONH010000003.1, on the reverse strand, counting down.
ACTTTTGACGATTGGCATTTAAATCTTGATTACCACCAGAAGCCATTTGTCCGGTAACATAGTTCATATATTTTGAACTAACGGATGCATTTTGAACGCTTACCTGTTCTACCAATTTTGATATGGTATAGGTGCCGGCAGTTTTCACTTCAATTGTTTTACCGGAAGCTACGTGCGCTAGCGCTAAATAACCTGCAGGAGCTACCGTAATACTAGCTGTTGAAGGTAGTTTGGTTCCGACTAAAATTCCTGCCGGGCTTGAACCTGTGGCGGCTGTGTATTTATTATCTCCTTTGGTAATTAATACACGAAAAACCTCTGTTTGGGCAAATACAGGCACAAATAGAAGTAAGGTAAATAGACTAATTAGAATCTTTTTCATTGTTATCTAGAGTTATAGACTCGTTTGGTAAAGGTACAAATTTTTCTTTCAACTTGAAATACAATGGATTAATTAAAGCCCAGTATATTTCTACTAAGTTACCTGACAATAATAATGCCACTGAAGCCAGGGTAATATCTACTTTATAATTAAAGCGGGCGAAAATGTATACCATAAAGGTGGAAAGAAGTAACACCCCAAAGAGAGAAAAAATCATCGAAAGCCCATCCCACCACTCTGCAGTGTTCAAATGCAGCCAACTAAACAACCACATATTCAAATAAATGAATACTAAAGAGGCTATTAAATTAATCCAAAAGGGCATATCATTGATAAAATCCTGTTTTAAAATCATAGAAACCACATTTGCGTGGACTACTACTCCATACATATCCGGCAAGGCTCTTCCTATATATTCTTCGTTTAGAGGAGTACAAAATTTATCTTCCCACGTATGATCGCCAAATGATTTACCCATATATCCTAATATCACAATTTTATCCTTAATGATAGAAGGATCAAACCCATTAAAAACGTCTTCAACGTCCAAAGCATAAAATACAGGTTTAGAATTAATACTTCTACCCTCTTTACGTGTATCGATATTACCTTGAAAATTGATTATTTCTATATCTTTTCTTCGATTTAAATATTTTTTTGTTTTAACAGAATCGTATAAATAAGCAATCATAGTAGGAAAGGAATAAACGTCCCTATCACCCATTCGTTGCTTAGGAACACAATCCCTTGCGTATTTGATGTAATCGTGTCCTTTTGTAATAACATCCGCAAACGCCGGTGTTGCAAAACGCATAAACATTGGATGCGACATCCCAATACTATCCACCACAACTTCATCCGCCTCCGGATTTTCATGCAGTTCACTTACCAAAACCAAGTTTTTAACTTTAGAAAAAGCATGACACAACATAGAATCACTGGCTACCAAATACAAATCTTCTTCAACAACTGCTGAGTGTTTCGGTTTACGAAAAAAAGCATCTATACCAATTACTTTAGGTTCATGTTTATTAATTATTTCTATCATAGCCGCCAACTGGCCTCTATCTAAATTCCCAATATTGACCATTACGATATTGGTATCTACTTTGGGGCTTTCTTTTATATGTGAAAAATAAATGTCTGTTAACTCAAAATCAGCAAAGGCTTTGGACATTGGATTGAGAATATCCGAATTGAATTCGATTTTGGATAATAACCACATCACGCTCAATACCCAAATAGAGACTATAATTGATTTACCCGCTAATGATTTTAAAGTCATAAAAAAGGTTAAAATGTGGAAATATGTTTAATTAAACGACAAGTACAGAAAACAGTTGAGTAAATCGGGCCTATTTACTTATACAAATATAGTTAATTGACTAAAAATTCTACGAAATGTTTAAATTTACAGTTAAAATACGATTTCATGAATTATTCGGAACAAGAACACATCATTTGGACCACACTATATAGTAGAGTTTTACAATACCTGGGAGATATCGCCGATGAAGCTGTAATGAAGGGTATTGCCAATCTGGACCTTCCGGGAGACCGAGTACCGGACTTAGATGAAATCAATGAAAAGCTAAGTAAAATATCGGATTGGCAAATCGTACCCTTGGAAGATATGGTAGACGATACAAAATTCATTGGAATGTTGGCCGATAAAATTTACCCCTGTAGAACTTGGCTGAGAAGTGAAGAACAAATGTCTCAAATGAAAGACGAATACGATATGTTTCATGATGTCATGGGGCATACCGCATTATTGTATATAGAAAGTTATAATGACTATTTGGAACAACTCGGACAATTAGCCTTAGAATACATTGATTCTCCGAATGCGATACAATTTTTAAAACGTGTGTACTGGCATACGATACAATACGGATTAATTGAGGTAAATAAATCGTTACGCATTTATGGTGCACACATGCTTACTTCTCGTAATGAAGCCTCCTATGCGTTAAGTGCCGGTGTTCCTAAGTATGACCATAACGTATCGATTATAATGGATACGCCCTATAAGAAAAATACGTATCAGGATAAATATTTTATTATTTCTTCCTACCAACAATTAGTAGACTCAATACCGACAATTGTTACCGAATTAAAAAAACGCTTGTAATCAACCATGGAAGATAAACGTTTTTACCGCACCGTTCGGTTCTCTGCGACGACTATTACGGAGTTAATGATTCCCTCTTATGCTAATTTTGGAGGCAAAATTCATGGTGGTATTTTACTCTCTTTGATGGATAAAGTAGCTTACGCTTGTGCCTCAAAACATGCAGCCGGCTATTGTGTAACGGTTTCGGTAGACACCGTAGATTTTTTACAACCCATAGAAGTTGGCGAATTGGTTTCACTTCACGCCAGTGTTCATTATGTTGGTAAAAGCTCCATGGTGATTGGTATAAAAGTTATTGCGGAAAATGTACACACCTCTACCGTGCGCCATACCAATACCTCTTATTTTACAATGGTTGCCAAAGATCAACAAGAACAATTAAAAATGGTTCCGGGACTTATTTTGGAAAATGAAGAAGAAGTACACCATTTCAGAGTAGGCAGAAAACGCAAACAAATGAAAGAAATGTACAAATCGGAGTTAAGTAAATTAGAGGAAGAAATTGATGCGGAAGATATTCAAGAAGACCTTGAAGAAGAACGTTGTATGATAGTATTTTAATCCCTTGTAGCCACGTGTATTATATTAAACAGCCCAAAACCTACTCCAAAAGAACACTTTATCTTTGCTGTCTATTCTTGGGATTTGCAGGTATTCATCGATTATTGACGGGATATAAATCCTGGATACTTCAATTCTTAACGTTAGGTGGTTTAGGTATATGGGCAATGGTGGATTTATTAAAAATCGCACTAGGATCCTTTCAATATGCAGATGGAAGCCCTATGGACGAACCGTCGAATGTTTCAAAATGATTTCTTTACCCGGAAAAAAACCGGCTAAAAAGGGTTGTAATATTTTCTCGGATGATTTTTTAGTTTCTTCTAGAATTCCCCTCTTTAATGCCGCTTGACGAATAGATGTTTCAGCATATTTATATGCCTCGTCAATCAATACTTTATCATCATAAAAAAAAGAATTTTCAATATTGTATACTTTAGATTGTTGATGATCTATTTTGAATACACATATTTCCGGATTGGGTAGAGTCACTATTATTCTAGTAGAATCAATTTGAATAGCAGAACTGTCTATTTTTGTAATATCCATGCAGCCTATGACTTCGCCCGTTATGATTAAAACCACTTTAGGATCTAGCTTATACCATTCCTTAACTTCTTTTTTCTCAATTATATCTTTGATATAATATTTACTCAATTCCAACTTACCTAAGCGTTCTATTTTATCGACTACTTGTTGGTGTGTAATTTCCACTTTTACTTCCGGACTTGAAGCTGGTTCGTATTTCCAAATAAACAATAAACCGCTGATAGCGATAATAGCAGCAATAGCTAAAAATAAATAGGCTTTCATATGTATACGTTTAATTAAATTTACGTTAAAATACTAGGTTTGCAAAATTATAGGACTCTTAGCGATACCGTCCAACTTTTATATTAACTTTATATTATGACTCGTACCAATGAAAAAAACTTCCCTTTTTATAAAAAAATAGGTGTCCCAACATTTGAAAATCTAGCTCAACAAGGTGGTTTTGACACCTACGTGGATTTACAAAATGCCTATCGCTACATTCAATCCGGCGAAATTGTACTTGAAATAGGAGCCGGATATGGCAGATGTATTGATTTTTTGATTCATAAAGGCCACAAGGGCACTATTTATGCAATAGAACAAAGTGCAGAATTGTGTGAACACTTAAGAGAGAAATACAAAGACATAGCTGTAATCATTGAAGGAGATATTTATCAATCCTATTTACCGGAACGTGTTGATTCTGCTTTGTGGATGTGGTCAGGGATTATCGATTTTGCTCCGGATGAACAAGCTCATACCATAAAACACTTAGCTGATTTATTGAAAGAAAAAGGTAAATTATTTATTGATATTCCTCGTTTGGGAGCGCAGACTATAGCAATCCATCAAGACAATCAACACATCACCATGAAAACCGATTTTGGAGTAATGGAGTGTTATATTCCTACTACAGTTGAAGTACAATCTTATGCCCACGCAGCTGGCTTTAATCGCGTAGACGAAATCAATTACGAAACCTCTACCGCTAAAAAAAGAACGATGTATATTTTACTTAAGTAGGATTTTACATAAAATTTAGTTATTTTATATTATGATGAAATACGTTTCAATTACACTTCTTAGTTTGTTATGTGTAGCATGGCAACTAACTGTTTCTGCTCAAGATATTGAATTATCTGCTAGCCTAATTGGTATCAGTTATCCATTAACGAACAATTCTTCAACCAATAGTCCTGTTCCTTTTAGTTCTGGTTTGGGAACTTTTTCCTTTACAATAACTAATGCAGCTACTAGTGGTAATTTAACATTAACTCCTTCAGGAGGTAAATATTTGCAATTAAGTGGATCAGGAGTAAATGATTTTAATATTAACGAATCCAATATAACCGGTACACTTGCCCCAGGTGAAAGTGTAACAGTATCCGTAAGTCTTAAAACAACAGTTGGGGCCGGTAATAGAACCATTACCGTTAACATTAATAGTAATGATCCTGATGAAAATCCGTTTACAGCTACTTTAGGATATAATGTAATAGTACCCAATTTATTGGTTACTGTATCAGGCCTTACATTAAGTAATGGAGGATCTACTAATTATCCGACAACTATTACGAGCAATAATATGAATATTGTTATCACTATATCAAATACAGGTAGTGGACCACTCCTATTGACTCAACAAAATTGTCCTACAACATGTACTTATTTTGCATTATCAGGTTCCGGTGCATCAGATTTTAGTTTATCTGAAACAGGAGTTAGTAATCCGTTGCCTGCAAACAATAGTTATCAACTAACGGTTTCACCTTCAAATGTAGTTTCTAACGGATCTCGAAGTGTTACTGTTACTATGCTAACGAATGATCCAAATCAAAACATTTATACTCACACCATCAATTATACTGTTAACTTTCCGGCTTTAAGTGTTTTATCTGCAACATCAGCAGGGATTAAAGTGTACCCCTCTCCGTCCTTAGATGGAACATTATATATTGACCCATCTATTTTTACTATTCAAAAGATAGAAATGATAGATGTATTAGGGAAAATAGAAACCTTTAATCAGACTATAATTAATTCTGAAATGAAAGGTATAATTACGGTTTTGATTTATACTGATAAAGGTATATTTAGAGAAAAAGTTTGGCTTCAGTAAAAAAAAGACCTCTTAGGAGGTTTTTTTACTGAAAATTATTTTAAGTTAATCTTAAGTGCCTATAATTTTGTTTGTTAATGGTAAGTATAAAACACGATGTCTACTACCATAAAAAAAGAAATATATCCGGTAACAGAAATGTCTTGCGCCTCATGTGCCTTACAAGTAGAACAGCATTTACAAAAACAACCGGGCATTGTGCGTGCCTCCGTTCAATATGCCAGTCAAGAAGCGCAAATTGAATTTGACCCAACGATCATACAACCAGAAGCCATACAATCGACCGTACAATCGATTGGGTACAACTTAATCCTTCCTTCTACAACCGAAATCCCTACTATAGAGGATCCGTTTAAACGTTCTTATAGAACTACGAAACAAAACTTAATAGGTGCTTCTATATTAACCCTACCCATCTTTTTCTTAGGGATGTTTTTTATGCACCATCCGTATTCGATGATGCTACAACTGGTGTTCAGTACACCTGTTATTTTTTATTATGGTCGACGTTTTTTTGAGCATGCGGAGAAACAGCTACTCTCCGGATACAGCAGCATGGATACGCTTATTGCACTTAGTACCGGCACTGCGTATGTGTATAGTTCGATACTCACGATCCGTTACATCCTTATACCCCATTCGTCTCATACCGTTCCATCCGTATATTTTGAATCGGCAGCCGTAGTTATAACGTTCGTCTTATTAGGAAAATGGCTGGAAGCACGCGCTAAAACCCAAACCGGTGCAGCTTTACGAGCGTTAATAGGACTTCAACCGGATACTGCGTATTTATGGTCTGAAAACGAGGTTTCCCAACCAATTCCTATTGCATCCATTCAAAGCGGTAATTTATTATTAATAAAACCGGGCTCCTACCTACCCGTAGATGGAAAAGTAATATCCGGTACTTCCTATGTAAACGAAAGTTCGATTACCGGTGAGCCCTTGCCGGTATTAAAATCTTCGGGTGACACCGTTTATGCCGGTACGTTGAATCAAGAGGGTAGTATGTGTATACGAGCAGAGCAAGTAGGATCCACTACCCTATTGTCTCAGATAATTCAACGAGTTAAAGAAGCACAATCGAGCAAAGCCCCCATTGAAAAAAAAGTCAATATCCTTTCTTCCTATTTTGTACCTGTTATTCTCTTTATTAGTCTTATAACCTTACTGGGTTGGGGGTTAGTAGGAGGAGAAGACGGATGGTCAAAGGGATTCTATTTTATGATTACGGTTTTAGTAGTAGCTTGTCCTTGTGCGTTAGGATTGGCCACGCCTACAGCATTGATGGTAGGCATAGGGAAAGGTGCACGTCAGGGCATATTGATAAAAGATGCCGAGAGTTTAGAGAGAGCCCATGCATTGAATATATTGGTCGTAGATAAAACAGGAACGTTGACAGAAGGCAAACCGCATGTGGTGGACAGTTGGTTTACCGGAAATGAAGAACTATATACGTCCATACTGTATGGGATAGAAGAGCAATCTACCCATCCCTTAGCTCAAGCTGTTGTTCAATTTGCAACTTTAAAAAACAGTACACCTCTTCGACCCGATACTATAGAAACCATACCCGGGAAAGGGATACAAGCTTACTATCAACAAGACACCTTTTCGTTAGGCAGTAGTGTCTTTTTAAAGAATACTAGTTTATCTTCCGATCTAGTAGATCTACTAAAGACTTGGAATGAAAAAGGGTATACTATTGTGGTTTTAGTTGAACATAACATCTGTGTAGCCGCATTAGCCATTAGTGACACCTTAAAACCCCATGCCCCCATTGTTGTAAAACAATTAGAGCAAGAAGGTATAGAAGTGCATATGTTAACAGGTGATTCAAGATCTAGTGCACAATCGATTGCAGATCTAGTTGGGATTAAAAATGTATGGGCTGAACAATTGCCGGGAGATAAAGAAGACTATATTAAGCGGTTACAAGCACAAGGTAAAGTAGTAGGAATGGTAGGTGATGGTATCAATGATTCACAGGCTTTAGCACAAGCCGATGTCAGTATAGCAATGGGAGAAGGATCTGATTTAGCCATTGATGTAGCACAGATGACCTTACTGCCAGCAGATCTTAAAAAGTTACCTAAAGCCGTTTTACTTTCTAAACAAACCATACAGATTGTATATCAAAACTTGTTTTGGGCATTCCTATATAATATCATTGCAATACCTATTGCAGCCGGTTGGTTGTATCCTTGGACAGGATGGCAGTTGAATCCTATGATTGCCGGAGGGGCTATGGCCCTAAGTTCCATCTCTGTAATATTGAATAGTCTTCGGTTGAACTATAAAAAATTAAACTAAGAATAAGATGAAATTTAAAACGACGTTAAAGTGCAGTGGTTGTGTAGCGCAAGTGGCATCGGCTTTAGATGAAATAGTGGGTAAAGAAAATTGGAAAGTAGACGTAGCACAGCCTGTTAAAATATTAGAAATTGAGTCTTCTAATCGAACCGTTGATGTAGACAAAATAGAAGATGCCTTTCAACAAAAGGGCTTCAAGCTAGAACCTATTGTGTAGTTTTTTTTGAAGTAGCTGAAGTGGAATTGGATTGTAATCGATAGCGTACAACCGCTTCAATTAAAGAAAAAGGCATAGGTTCTTGAAGGGGGAATTGAACCGATCCTTTACCCTGTTTATATTTAGAAAAAGCTTGAGCAAAGGCTTCATGTCCGTTAGGAGTTGCATAGAACCCGATATGATTTTTATATGCGGCAAAATAAACGAGAGGACCGTTTAGATAATACCCGGGCATACCATAACCCAACCGTTCTTCCGCCATGGGTGCAGCCTTTCGTATCACTGCACGGATTTGTTTCAATATTACCTGAGTGGCTTCAGGAAACTGAGCGATGTATTGTTCAACGGTTGAAGGTTTGGGCATAGGAAGTGGGGGGGGAATAAAATCCCTTACAAGCTAATATGTTCTCCTTATATTTTAAATCATCAACTCCTGTTTTTATTTATAAATAACTCCTATTTAGAAAATTAATCTTGAATTACTTTTTGTATGAATAAGGAATGTTTACTTATAACCTTAAATAAGTAAACACCTTTAATCAAATTAGGATCGAAAACAATAATATTTTTTTGTACAACTATACGTCTTAATAATAACCCCTCTAAATTATAAATTTCTATAAAATCAATATCTTGGTTACTCGATATTGTAACAGAGCTTGAAAAGGGATTAGGATAAACTTGTACTTCATTTATATTGGATGAAGTATTTATTAAATTAGTAGTAACACATGGTGTTAAACCGGTAGTTCCTCCAGCACACCGATTGCATAAATCTATGAAAGCATTCCCATTGACTACACCATGACAATCTATACAACTGGATTCAGAATTTCCACAACCACAATTTCCAGGTTCTGTTTTCAAAGGATCGTTAGGGCAATTATCTACAATTTCTACTCCTCTGTAGTATCCTTTAGTTGATCCATAAAGAGTATTGTTAAATGATGTTATGGGTAGATTTCTCCAACTTGGTGAATCGTTTTCAAATTGAGGATTTACTGCTTCTACAGAAGAAATCCAACTTGCAGTACTTGTCTCAATTAAGAGCGTACATTCAGTCATTATATGATTTTCTGAATTATAATTCGGTAAAAAATCTAAATTTGCTGACAAAACGCTATTACGAACAGTAAGATTACAATTTGTTCCTGTTTCAGCGGAAACAGCTCCAGATGCATTATTGTGAAATGTACAAAAATCGGCTATCGTATAGCCACTTGTCCACAAACCTACCTGAGAACCGGATCCACCATAACTTTTAGAATAAGCGCCTAAACAATTTTTAAGTATAGTTGGATTACTACCTCCATTTACGTTCCATATTCTAAAAGCTCTTTTGTTTCTTAAGGACACACAATTTTCTAAATAGGCTGCTGCTGACTTATCATCCCATCCTCCATCAGAATTTTCATACGCTTCACAATTAAAATACTTGACATTATAAGAAGTAGGTTCAGCAGTAAACCCATCACCATTCCAATAATCACTTGGCCCCCTTTCATGATAGTTTCGTTGAGAAATACAATTACGGTATGTGACATCATGGATATTTGGCTGAGCCTCCAATGTGAAACCAAATGGAAACGCATCACATCTCCATAAAGGGTCGCCAGCAGTACCATCTGCTATACAATCTGTTAAATTCAAGTTAAAACAATTTTGTTCTATACGAACACCTCTCTTAGTATACTTAATAAATGTACAATTAGTAATAGAACTATTAACCATACTATACGCTTTTATCCCTTCATTTACTATAGATATTCCAATATTTATTAAATGTATGCCATCGTTTTCTGAAGTATTATCAACTAAAACACCTCTTGATTCCGATAAGATTCTGAAATTTTTTATAACTAAAAAATCACTTCCATTGGTTATACGTATACCACATTCAGCATCTCTTGCACTACCTCCCATAACCCACGTGCCGGTATGAGTAGGCAAACCAGTGCCAAGGTCATGACCTTGTACTACGATAGGAAGAGTAGAAGTTCCACTTACTCCATTAAAAATGATTCTAGGCAAATTAGCGCCACCTGAAATATTTAAAGTATCACCGGGTTGTAAGGTTGAAATAATTTGATCTAAACTAGCATAGGAAAATGAATTATTCCAACTCACTCCATTTTCCAATCCACTCGTTAAAGGTGAAATGAAAATATTATTTCCTATTACTGAAAAGGAAATAAAAATATGTAAGACTATAAATACTATTTTTTTCATAAAATATTTTAGTTAAAAATTACAGTTTAACTATTCGTATATGTTCATTATTTACTTTAAGGAAATAAATACCGCATGGTAGATTTTCCCCAAAAGTAAACTGGCTATTGATGATTTTTTCTTTATTTATTAAAATTCCTGAGGTAGTATATACTTCAACTTCATTATATAGATTCTGACTACATTCGATAACAAAGGAAGTAGATGATGGATTAGGATAAACTGAAATATTTTTATTTTGAACCTCTGTAGTTGAAGTTACAGTCGTTGGAAGATTAAAAGTAATTGTATTTAGTAAAGTATTATTAATTATATCAATTGTATCCTTTCTAATAATTCCATTAAAATCTACTTCTATTTCGTATTTTCCTAAAAAAACTCTTTCAGGGTTAAAAGTTCCATTAGTGTTGGTATATCTACACAATTCTTTCGTCCACCATGTATCAAAAACCAATTTTTTATATTCAATTAAATTAGGTTTGGGAGACCATTGTGCTGAGTACATAGCTGCATCTGGAATCCAATGTGCATTTTCCCAAAACCCCCACATTAAAAAAGAGGTTACAGAGGGATGGCTGAATACCAATGTCATAAAGTCTCTTGTATAATCTGCTTGTACTTGCCATTGATCTCTAATATTAATATCAAATTCAGTAATTTTAATTTCTTTTTGAAAAGTAGAAAACCGATCTAAAATTTCATACAAACGATTTATTGGAGTTAATTGAGTCGAAAAATGACCTTGAATTCCAATACCATCTAAATGTCCCCCATCATTTATTATTCTACTAATATTAGAATAATATGCATCTTGTTTCGCATAATCTACACCTCCTGCCTCAAGTATGGAATAATCGTTAACAAACAATTTCACATTTGAATCTATTTGATGGGTTCGATTATACCAACGGGCCATTTCATCGAAACCTAACACATTCATATAATCTGTATTAGCATTAGGCTCATTAATTACATCCCAGTCTACAAGGTCTCCTTTAAACTCTGTTACTATATCATCAATATGTTGATTAATATAGAATCGTAAACTATCTGCATTGTTTCTATAATTCAATAAAAATGATGGACTATATCCTGTACTAAAAGATGGCCATATTATATTATGACCTCTTACTTGTTTGCCTTTCGATAATAAATAATCAACTATTCTTCTAGATCTAGCCTTTTCTGTAGGGTATACATACAACCACCATTTCATATCATTTTCAATCGTAAATTGATTAAATAATGCTAAAGCAGTGTCTCTATATTGGGTATTATTTTCAAATTCATGTGCATTAATTGCTGTTCCAAAACCGAAAGAATGATCCAACATTTTAATACAAACATCAGCCCCAACTAAAGGGCTTCCTGAAAAGTTATTTACTATAACATTTAAATCTCCTTTTCTAAATTGATCAATTCTCTGATTAGCTGAAATTCGCCATTCAGCATTTAAATCTCGACCTTCATAGGAGATTATGTTTTTAGGCATTTCACTCAATAATCTTGTTTTTTTATAATTTATTACTTGTAGTTGAGCAATTTGAATAGTTTGGTTAGCATATCCGGTATGCAAAGCGATATTTAATTGTGCTGCAGTTAAGTTTTGAACAGCTTGAAACGAGACATATAATTCCTGCCATTGATTCGATAACGTAATAGGAGTAAAAAGTTCTTTAGAATAATCACTAGCATTTTCAACGACAGCCATAGCAAATCCAGCACCAGACTCATTATTAGTTTGTTGTACCCTACCCCAAAAAGTATATAATACTACATCGCCATTCTCAATCCCTCCAATTTCTGTAAAAGTAGTTTGTTGTAGCCAAGTTTCATTTGGCCTTCCAATCGTGGTAATTTGTAAAGCAGATGTAAAAGATTGACCGCTTACTTGAACAAGTTGGATAGACCCAGTTCCTGAATTATCCCAAAAGGAATAATTATTTTCTATGGGTGAAATTATATTTACTCCACCAGGTGGAATTTGAGCATTTAATTTTATACATAATAAGCATATAAAACCTAAAATTATGGAACACTTATAAATGCGATGATTAATTTTCATAGTTATTTTTTTATTTAAAATTGAACTACCAGAAATCGGATGGTGAATAGACCCTACCCTTAGGATTTGGTTTAATGGCTATAGAAATTTCATGGCTTCCGTACCCAGTGACTGCCAGATTTTTTCCAAATACATAATCATACGAATAAAATACCTCCATCCTATTCGATATCGTTAGACCTCCTATCATGACTACTGATCCATTCGTTCTGTATGAAGTACCCAACCATACCAGATTTCTCCATCTGGTTTTACAGTTAATATCAATAGAAGTAGGAGCCGGATGAGCATACTTGACCATAAAAGAAGGAAGTAAATACCAATCCTGATTCAAATCGATTTTTAAACCGCCTGTTAAGAAATAATGGTTAGTAAATTTATAGGCTTCTGCTCCAGCCACATAATCATTAAAAAAAACTTTATTTTGAAATATTTGCTGCACACTAGCTCCGGCATACCATTTTTTATCATACAACCACACCCCTAAAGCACCATCCATAGTTCCTGCAGTAAATCCATTGCTTACGTTACTATTATATGTTTTCATGATAACTTTAGAACCATCCAGTATGAGTTGTTGGTATCCTATGTTTGCTCCTACTGATAATTTTAGTGTCTTAGTTAGTTTCATTACATAGGAATAGGTTAAATAAGTGGAAGTACGACGTAATGGTCCCGTAACATCATTCACTAACATAATACCCAACCCATGGTGGTTTTGAGGTTCATGTCTACTTCTCCCTGCATAAGGGCCAATATGTTTGCCTAAATGTAATTGTCCGGTTAAGTAAAAAGTGCGAGGTGCATCTTCCATTCCGGTCCACTGTGTTCTATATCCCAATCGTACATCGTAGTGGTCAGTAGTTCCGGCTACAGCCGGATTTAATAAATAATTATTGGTCATGTACTGACTATATTGAGCACGTTGTTGAGCGAATAGATTTTTTGCTATACCCATACAAATTAGAATAACTAATTTTTGTAACAGATGTTGAGTACCTATTTTCATAGTGTAAATCATTTTTAAACTTTTAATAAACTATTGTTATAGATCCTGTTTTGAGTTTAGTCCCATTTCCTAAATCTATTGAATAATAATAGGTACCGGTTGGCAAGGTTTTACCATTAAATGTTCCGTCCCATGGTTTTTCATATCCAATAGACTCAAACACCCCAGCACCCCAACGATTAACTATACGAACAACTGCATTCGGATAATCTTGAATTCCATCTATCGTCCATACTCCATTATCATCTGAAGAGCCTGGTGTAAATACATTAGGAATAAATACAGTCTCTTGAGCACACTTACCATCAATAAGATTGATGGATACTGGCTGACTTGTTCCACAGCTATTGGTCACTTGTAAAAAGATTGTATTAGGAAGTATAACAGTAGAACCGGTTTCCACCTGTATTGAATTTGTATGTTGACCTTGAAGTATGGTAATACCGGAAGGTACGGTCCACGAATACGATAGTATACCGGGTAGTGTAGGTGTGCTATACATCATACGTGAATTGGGGCACACCTCTGTAGGTCCATCAATACGTAAAGGTGTAGCAAGTTCTGTGCTAAATGTAATGGGTATTGGGAGTATAGGACTTAAACCACAACCCGTTCTAGCTTGTACTTCTATAGTATGTGTACCGGAAGTACTACTTTTTACCATTGCAGAGGATGATGCTGTTGATTGAATGATTCCCGGGGTTCCAGTCCATATCCAAGTTATATCAGAATCGGAAGATAAAACTTCAATGGTAGTATTGGTTTCAGTACATACAGTATTGAATGTAGTTAATAAAACGGGTAGTACAGGAGGTGTCTTACCCGGAACTAAATCATCACAATCGCTATTATCGAGTACATAACCATTAGGTTTTGCACATGCAACAAGAGTTGATTGAGTAGTACCAAAACCATCTCCATCGCTATCAGCGAACCATACGGTAAGTGGTGTTATACGAGCATCCGTATCATCACAATCGGTCTTGTCTCTTACATAACCTATCGGAGCAGTACAACTGATACGTGATTGAGTTGGATCACCATACGTATCATTATCCCTATCCGCATACCAAAGGGTTGTTGGCAATAAATAGGCGTCGGTATCATTGCAATCACTATTATCCCTTACATATCCGGCAGGTGGATTACATCCTGTAGTAGTAGATAATGGATTACCATAATTATCTCCATCAGCATCCGCATACCAAAGTGTTGAAGGGTGAAGAGAATTATCACTATCGTTACAATCCATATTATTTCGAACATAACCTGTTGGCGCAGTACAGGAAACAATAAATTGTATTGGATTCCCATAAGTATCTGCATCTTCATCCACATACCAGATCGTACCCGGATGAATGGTAGCGTCTGAGTCGTTGCAGTCTGTAGCATTTTTAACATAACCCGCAGGAGCTTCACACCCGGTCAACACATCTGTACTATTTCCAAAAGTATCATTATCACTATCCGCATACCATGTCGTTGATGGATTAATACTAGCATCTGTATCATTACAATCTGTCGCATTGATAACAAATCCGACAGGTTGCGAACAAGACCGTTGAGAAAGGCTTGGATTGCCATAGGTATCTCCATCCGAATCAGCGTACCAGATCTCTCCTGTTGAGGCAGAATTATCCAATAATACAATGGCTTCAGGATGTATAGTAGTACAGCCTAATCGGGCTAAAGATAATGCAGTATAATTTCCAGAAGACAAATTATTCATGGTGATTACACCATTTTGATTTGCAACAAAATCAGTTGCCGGTAAAGGCATATTGTCTTTCGTATACGATATAGTGTACACTGTTCCAGCTGTAAGTCCGGATAGAGAAATAAAACCAACTCCACCACATGTATTAATATCGGCTTGAGTAACTGAAAAGTTTGGAGATGAAGGTTGTGATAGAGTAATGATTTGTGGTTCAATAGCAGAACAACCATTTGTACTTACAGTTAATTGTGAATATGAACCCGCTGACCTATTGGTAAGGAGAATTTCACCTGTTGTGCTACTCGTTAAAGTTACAGCTGGAACCGTAATACCATCTTTAGAATATGTAATCGAATATAAACTAGATGCTGATAATCCATTTAAGGCTATAGTTCCTACACCACCACAGGTCTCTATTTCCGTTGTTGTAACAGAGAAAGTAGGTAAAGAAGGATTGGACAAAGTAAACGTTTGTGGCTCTGTGCGACTACAACCCAAATAGTCTACAGAAAGTTGAGAATAAGATCCGGCGGTGAGCGAAGGAATGGTTACTATTCCGGCTGCACTACTGGTGAAAGAGGTCATGGGAATACTTACACCATCTTTCCTATAACTTATCCCAAATACCGTTGAAGGAGCTAATCCACTTAACAGTAAATTACCATACCCGCCACAGGTAGTAATGTCTGTTGATGTTACTGAAAAAGTAGGCGCTGAAGGATTAACAAATTCAAATCGACCTTCATGTATACGACTACAGTTATTCTGAACTACGGTAACCATGGAATATACACCGGCTGATAAATTATTTATAACAATAGTGCCTGTAGTAGAACTCGTCAAAGGTATAGGAGTAGTTGCTATGCCATCCTTTGTATAGGATACATCATAGGAAGTAGAAGGCAATACATTTGATATAGTTAAACTACCAAAGCCACCACAACCGGAGATAGGGGTTGACACGACCGTAAAAGGTGCTAGTGTTGGTTCTGTAAAAGTGAAAGTTTGAGCATCTACTTTACTACATCCGTTTCTTGATGCGGATACCTGAGTGTATACTCCGGAAGTTGTTGTAATACTAATTTGCCCAGAAGTAGAACTAAGCAGTGCAATAGGTGCACTAGGTGTCCCGTTTCTTGAATACGAGATCATATACTCGGTCGCATTCGCTAATCCGGAAATTGTAATAAGACCTGTTCCTCCACAATTTAATATATCAACTTTAGAAGTTGAAAAATTTGGGGCATCCGGAACTGTAATAGCATATACTTGAGGATCTAGTTTCAAACATGTTCCAAAAGCTACTCTGATATTAGAATAATTTCCAATAGATAAATCATCAAGAATAATCGTTCCATTAATATCGGATAAGATATTAAATTGTGGTATGGAAACACCGTCCTTAGAATAATTTACCTGATAAGTAACAGATGGAGATAAATTAGTTAATCTTATAGAGCCTTTTCCTTGACAAGTGGAAGGATTATTTTTAACAACCGAAAAATTAGGCTGAATAACGTTTACCGTATTAGTGAACGTTCTTGTTTCTCCCTCTATTACAACTTTTAATTCTACATATTTAATTCCAGAACTATTATATTGGATAGGTGGAGGTGTTCTACCTGAAAAAATATTAGGTGTAGCAGAATTACCCCCTTTGTCGAAAACCCAAGACCATGAGGTGACATTTGGAATATCTTCTGGAGTTATTACTACATCAGCATTAACGCAAGTAGCATTAGAAGCAATTGTAAATCCACACTTTTTTATAGTTATTTGAGCTGTTCTTACTGGACTATTTCCAGCTAAATTCTCTCCTACTAATGATAATGTATACGTACCCGGTTGTACATTCCCCCAGTTAATATTTATGTTATTCGATCCCTGACCGGATGCTGATCTACCAGGACCACCTTGAATGAAAGGTAATATAGTAGCACCTTGTGCTATTGCTGTAGGATCTAAAGTCCACCGGTAGGAGCATACTGATCGGTCAAGAGTAGTAGCATAATTTATTTTTGGACTACCTTGACATACTTCCAATCCACCTATAATAGGCTGAGGTTGAAAAGGAGGCGTTTCTCCCACTAATGTAAATTTCAAATTTCTGAAGTTATCTTCCGTTTGTCCTTTGTAAACTATTTTGATTACATGAACACCATAAGATATATCTAAATCAATCGTTACATTTTGTGCATCTGTATATCTCCAAGATGCAAAAGCCCAATCATTTGGAGCTGTTGTGGTGTGTGGTAATACTAAATCTGTATGAACACGCTCTCCATCCACATATATATCAATTAAAGAATTTTGTACAGTTCTATGCTCGATTGCTAATTGATATGTACCATTTTTTTCAGCAGCAATAGTCCATTTATTGCTTCCTCCAGGTCTTAGATACTGCAATGCTGGGGATTGATTCCATCTAGACCAATAAGCGGAAACTTTTCTTGCATCTACTATTCCCGGTATAATATTACGAACAGAAATATCAAAATCAGGAGAAGGATTTGACATTATTTCATTCATTGCATCCTGTCTTGTACTAGTAATACTAATATTTTCACTTAATGTATATAATCCACTTTCGTTGAAATTAGCTAAGAAAAAACAAAATAAGGCGTCACTTCCATAACGAGCATACCATTTTCTCCAATAGGTTAAGCACAATTCTCTCATTCTAGGATCTTGCATGGCAATATTTTTTACACCTCCGCTACCTGTTGTATAATCCATATCTGGTCCCCCCTCATAAGCATACATCTTCAACCCATATTGACCCGCTTCTCCAAACCACCCTTCTAATTTATTACCCATATATTGATCACTATCTCTATGATATTCATCACTGAACTCACCAAATATTTCATCATTTATATTTATTGCACTTTGACTTATTATAGATTCAACAGAAGAAAAATCATGATTTGCAGGACCAAAATAAGGGGCTGCGCCTACCGCATATAAGTATTTTTTTACAGTACCTTGTCCATATGTGTTTTCTAAATGATTAAGACCTTCTTTGATATTCCATCCATGACCATCGGCAGCATAAGCGATTTGTCCACACAATACACCTCGTATTCTATTATTGATTTCATGCCAACCCCAATCTGCTGCAATGATATCAATTACTTCTTTCATACGATTTGCAGGCCAACGTTGATGACAAGCCCAATCGTCACCACACTTTCTATATACATCTCGAAATCCACAGAATCCTCCCGCTGAATTCCATAATTCATTACCCATTTCAAAATTCACATTTAATCCAGGTTTTAAATTATTTAACAACAATCTAGATAAACCGCGGACATAATCATCCGACGCATTAACAGGTATATTAATAAAAATATCTTTATTTAATTCGTTTGCAATTTGCACTACATATTCCCAAGCCCCTCCTTTACCTTTTGTGAATGATTGAGGTGCATTAGGATTAGTTCTATCAGACCAATTTAATATACTAGGTGCATTACAATCATACTCTGAAGATGCATATTGAGAATTCGTATTTGTAAACGCCATAAAACGTAGAGTAGAATAGGCTTTCAACAAATCTGAAAATTGTGGATGTATTACTCTTGGTTCGTCTATCTCAAATCCAGGACGCATAAATTTCACATCTTCTACGTGACCTCTAAAATTAAAAGCATAAATTCCATGAATACCGGTCTCTTCTCTAGGTACTATTGCATTGGTTACTCTGACTTCATGATAAGCATACCCTACACTTGGATAATCTTGAATTGATCTGCCCGGAACTATGGTTGTATTGCCGTCTGACTCGAAAAATTGATTTAAGGTTCCTTTATAACTTACTTTTATAATACTTCCCGCTGGTATTCCAATCAAAATACTAGCATCATGACCTATAACAATTCTATGTTCTCTACCATCGATTGGCCATCCATCCACACCTAATTCAAACCCATTGTTAAAACCGGAATGAGAAGGATTCATTTGATGATATAAGTTTATCCAAGGAAACTCTCCTAAATTGATTCCCATATTTGGATAGGGAACAGATGTGGGTGTACAGGTTTGGCTATACGATGGATTAAGACTCACATAAAAGCTGAAAAGAAATAGTATAATTTTAGTTCTCATTATATAATTGATAGTATAAGTTGATTAATATTGTGCTTCTATATAAAGTCAATACATATATGTTGCTCAGAAAGTAACAACTATTTAAATATTTTAATAAAATTTTATACTCTTAAAAGAATCCTATAAATAGAATAAAAATAAAACCACCCTCATTGCCATTATTTACTGCTCACAATAACGGTTACAAAGGATGGTTTATAAAAGAACTACTAGATTTACTATTCTAATGACTTATAATTACACGTTGACTACCTACAAGAGTGTACGGACTCTTACATACAATAGTATACATACCACTCGGAAGATCACTTACAGATAGTTTATAACTATTTTCTTCAATGTATATAGATCGTACCACCTGACCTAAACTATTTAGAATATCGATAGTATAGTCTTCTTTTGAAGAAATGCTATTAATCGTAATAAATAAGTCGGTGGAGGATGGATTCGGAAATACTTGAACAAAAGAAGAATTGAAATCAGAAACATATAAAATATTTGAATACTCTGTTGTACCATCTACATCAACTACTGCTATTCTAAAATAATTTTCAAAAGTATTAGTTAATGTAACAGAATAAGATGCTACACCGGTTCTTATTACGCGTTCAACTGGAGAAAATGTAATACCATCAAAACTTTTTTGGATATCATAATAGGCTACATTTTTTTCTCCACTCACTATCCATTTTAATTGTACATCGGAGGCAACTTTTTTACCAAATACTTGAATAGACTCAACACCTAATGGTGCACTTTCTTCAGCAAATAAGGTAGTTACTCCATAACCAGGGATAGTTACTGATACTGTCCCACCTGTAATAAGTAGTGGATTCGATTGCCAATAACTTCCATTTGAAGACGTATAGGTATCAAAACGAGTAATTGTGAAAGGTAAAGTAGGTACATTCACAGTTACAGTTCTGGGCGAAGCACTTGTATTAATCAACACAACAGTTAATGATTTATTTGCATCATGAATATAGGCACTGGATACAACATCACTCGTTCCGGAAACTGTTGTAGTCAACCTTACTGCATTGGGTCTAATGTACTTTGAAAAATGTCTAAACGCATGCAGTTTAGGTGCATTGTTTAAACTTGTAGCATCAGTTAAAGTAGAAGCACCTACAGTACCCCCATCTGTAAACTGCCAATATATCCATGCGCTTTCATTACCTGCTGTTATGGCTTGATGCATCTTTAACGCTATACTATAGGCTCCATTGTTAGGAAATCCGGAGGTAGGATATAACCATGCTTGATCTTCACCGGAAGTTTCTGTCATCCACGATTTCTTATTGTAATAGGTAAATCCTCTAACATTTGAAGGGATACCTGGGGCAGGAGATGTTGTCCAACCATTTGACCACCAATCCCAAACGACAGGATTTGCTCCACCACTACTAACCCCATCGGCTGCATAACCGTGAATACAATAGAAATCAATGGCGTCTTGAGCATCCGCATCTTTCGCTATTTCGGTTAAGTATTGTAAATTTTTATGTACGGTTGTAGATCCACCACCGTATTGCCATAGAGCATACGCATTATCTCCGAGTAAATCTTCTGGACCTATTAATTTTATATCTCTGAGATCAGGGTATTTATCAAATTCTGCACGAACAGCTTTTAAAGCAATCATATATTGTATTGAAAGAGGATAAGTACAGCTATTATAGAATGTTTCAAAGTTTAATTCATTTTGAATACTGATGGCATAAAAACGAACGCCCGCCCTGTCTTGTATACCTTTGACATAAGCTGCCGTTCCTCTAGCAAATTGTGTTAGAGCACTCGTATTTTCGACTCCATCAAAAAATTCACTTCGGGGCGTATTTGAAACATCTAAACGCCCTCCCGTGAAATTGTCAAACCAAATAAACGGAAAAGGAGTTCCGGCTACTGGAAGCGGCCAATTAGCACCTTCATAAGTATTACCTGAAGAAATTTTTAACCATGGAGCCGGGGACCAGATAGAACCAAAAAACTTAAAGTCACCTAATTGTCCTCGTTTAGCGTAACCGGCTCGTGCCATTTCTATTCCAGATTTAGGAATAGTATTATTGAAATCATACTTAGTAATATTGTCATTGATATCAGGCCCCATAACTGCAATTGGTGCTCTTCTATTATTAAATAGTCGAGAGTAATCCGTAGCATTTGTGTAGGTTCTTACATTATTATTGTCAGGGCCGGGTAAACTGGGGTTATTATGAAACCAAGGAGAATTATAGGAATTATCCGAGTAAGGAGATATAAATCTAGGAACTAGATCCATTCTAAGAATAGAACACATAGCATCATCATAGTATAGATTTTGCATCCAAGCACTTTGTCCTTCTGTTCCGGATAAACAGGTACCAAATCCATCCATTATTTGTCTTCGTCCAGCAGCACTTGATTGAATAGTTAAGCTCTGGCTATAAACAGACGTGCCTATTAAAAAAAACACAAGTATAAAAACAATTCTATTGGTAGATAACATCATTTTAAAAAGGCTTTTTTTAAGTATATAATCTCAATACATCTGAAACAAATAAAAAGTAACACGATTTAAAAAAAATCGCTACTTGTTATATAAATAACTTATAGACAACTCAATAGATTGATAAAAATCGGCATTGGAAGTAGGTTGGTTGTATGCCATTAAAAAATTAAAAGAATGTTTATCCAATCGAATATTTTCTACTCCTACTATAACACTGAGCCAACGTTGATGCCGATAATTAAGTCCTATTTTAAACTTATCTATTATATGTGTCATAAGTCCAATATTATACTCTATTAATCGTTCTTTCGACTTGTAAACTAATAATACAGTAGGTCGAATCGTTATGTCCGGGGTGATATAAACACTATATTCTGTATAGAAATTATAAAAGACCGGAAATTTAAAGGTGTTAATAATCGGTTGTACTTGAGCTCCAAAAACTTGATTGGCGGATAGTCCAATTTTATATTTTTTACTATACATAAGAAACCCCAATGCTGCATCCGGTTCTATATCTCCCCCACCTGCAGTACTCGCTGTTCCATCAAACACATAACTTATTAATCCTAGGTTGGCGCCTGCACCCAATGCTATTTTTGAATTTATTTTTGTATGCCAAGAATAATTAAAACAAATACGTGATCGACCAATATACTCCCCATCTCGCTCATTTGAAGCTAAAATTCCAATATAATTCTTATTGTTTCCTTTGTTGTTATTCATACACCATCCGGCAAAAAAATAATAACTTCTGATTCTTCGAAGAGGCCCGACCAACTCTTGATTTCCAATCGTAACTTGAGCCTTAGCATCGGAAAGATTATAGGCTGGGTGTACTTGAAATGGTGTGGTGACAAAGTGACCATAGGTAGTGGGATACCTATAAATGATTTGCCCCATCAATGAATAAGAAACACCACACCCTATCCATATGCTCATGAGCACAGGTAAAAGGGGCTGTAAATTCCTATTCATATAATTTAAATAATCTTATTTGTTATAAAAATATTCCAAAATAATTGGTTTTTTATCAATTGATATAAATAAATTTGACTAATTGTTACTTTTTCGATCTGAATCTTGTATTGTGGGTATAGTGAATAAATTATCCGACCAGGAGATCCTATCTGCCATTCTTAATGGAGAAGACAATAGAGTAATTCCTCTATTGTATAAAGATATTCTACCTAATGTAAGTCGTTTAATTTGTTCTAATAATGGGAGTAAAGATGAAGCAAAGGACATCTTTCAAGATGCTCTTATGATATTTTACAAACAAGTAGTAGAAGGATCGTTTAACGCTTCTAAATATAAAATACACGGGTTTATATATACTATTAGCAGAAATCTTTGGATTAACTATTATAAGAAAAAGAATAGAATAATACGGATAGAACCGGATCAAGAAATGGACATTATTCAAGAAGACAACATACTTCAAACGTTAATGGATAATGAAAGAACAGAAGAAATAAAAAAAGTATTCTCTCATATTGGTGATAAATGTTTAGAAATACTTACGTATACTTTCTTTCAAAAATTGAATATGAAAGAAATAGCGGAGAAAATGAACTTAAGCAATGAAAATGCAGCGAAAACAGCTCATTATCGTTGTAAACATAAATTAATAAATCTAATAGAAGGTAATACTTACTTTGAACAATTGATTCGAAATAATGACTGATAACGAAATATATGAACGTATAGATCAATACCTTTCAGGTCGATTGAGTCCTGATGAATTATCTAAATTTGAACAAGAAATTCGTGTCCATCCTTTATTAAAAAAACAGATTCAAAAGCAAGCATTAGCACATCAACTTCTAATAGAAAACCGATTACATCAAGCAAAAGAAAGTATACAAAAGTATACTTCTGAATCATCTAGATTTAATTTTACTAGATGGCTATTAGGAGGTATTACGTTCATAGGATTAGTGGGTAGTATTGTTTTAGTGACCACAAAATCAGACCAACCGGCTTCGCTGTCTGTATTGAAAATAGAAAGTAAACCCCAACCATCGATCCCGAATATTTCTACTCAACCATCTACTAAAACAACTAAAGAAATCGATAACAATAGAAATACAACGTTTGGATTTCTATCCAGATCAAAAGATAATTCACGTTCAACCTCACACAACGAGGTGTTAAATGAAGATACTCCTATAGTTGAATCTACTACATCGACTCATAAAGAAACCGAACTTCCATTAAAAGAAAAAGAAACGATTACGAGCAAAGAAAATCCGACTCCTTGTTTAACTACTCTTCTATTTGACACTAAAATAGAAGCTACTTGTTTGGATCAAGCCACAGGAAGTATTGACATCCATAGTATTATAGGTGGTCATCCTCCCTATCAATACTCTAGAGATGGCGGTCAAAGCTTTCAAACGAAATCTTCATTCGTATTTTTAGAAAGTAGTACATATTCAGTAGTTGTAAAAGATAACAACGGATGTATATCGAAAAGGGAAAACATCACCGTTTCCAGTAAAAATTGTTCTCGAACTAAAGAATATATTTTCAACCCATCGCAGGGTGAAGTTTGGAAATTCCCTATAGAAAACTTCTCTATTAAACGAGTGACGATACTAAACCGTTCCGGGACTACAGTATTTCAATCCACCCCATCCTCCGGTATACCCGAAGCATGGGATGGGAAAGACTTATATAATAATTATTCAGAAGTTGGCCTTCACTATTTTTTAATCGAATATTCAGATGGGAATAGCATAGAAGGTTATGTAACAATTGTAATGTAAAGTATGAAAATAAAAAAAGGCATATATTCTTTAATACTGATTTGCTTAGCTAACTATACTCTATTAGCTCAAAAGTATTTTATACCGGATGTTAATTTTATTCGATACTTAAAAGCGGCTTATCCTCAAGTACTAGATATCGATGATAGCTTACGTATAGATATAGCCGAAACGATTACAACTAATATCAATTGTCCTAATTATGGTATTGAGAATTTAGATGGTATACAATTTTTCAAAAACACTACTGTTTTAGATATTTATGACAACCGCATTCATTACCTTCCACCACTAGATAATCTTACAAAACTTACTCAAATTTTAGCCTTTAATAATGACCTCAGTAGTATTCCGGACATTTCGAATTTAACCTTATTATATCGACTGTATCTTGGGAAAAATAAATTAACCAACATTCCATCATTAGATAATAACGTTAACTTGAGGGAATTGCATATAGAAAAAAATTTATTAACTACATTACCAAGTCTAGCCTCTTTAACTCAATTAGTCTCCTTACATGTTGGAGAAAATGTACATTTATCCCAATTACCTAATTTAAGTACCCTCGTTAATCTAAGAGACCTTTATTTCTATAAATGTAATTTTACAACTTATCCAAATATATCAAATAACAATCAATTAGTTCGAATATACAGTGGATATAACACCTATACTTCTTTACCTGATTTTTCTATTTTCCCTAATTTAGACGTAGTTGAAATCACCTATTCCAATTTAACGTTTGAAGATATACTACCACTGACTACTTATCCCGGTTTTGATACTATCTTTTCGTATACCCCACAGAATAAGATAGGAATAGAAACTACAGTATCTCTTCCAGAATTATCCTCTTTTATTATTGATGTAGGAATTGATGCCGGAGTAACATCCAATCGATACATATGGTATAAAAACGGAAATCCGATTGATACTACATCCGTCCCTATTTTTGTAATAGCTCCATTAAATATTAATGATGGAGGCACGTATTCTTGTTCCGTGTTAAATACTTCACCTTTACTTTATACTGTTACATTGACTTCATTTGCTTACACTTTGAATGTAACAAATCCCTGTATGAATATTTTGAATGTTCAATACGTTACAACAGATGCTATTTGTAATGGGAAAGGCACATTGGAAGTGAATCCATCTACTATTGTAGGAGGTGTTCGACCTTTTACCTATTCCCTTACTAATAGCTTTTCCGGTTTGTCCTATAGATCTAGCAATGGATTATTCCAAGAGATAAGCGATGGTACATATACTTTAAAAATTACGGATAATATCGGATGCACCCGAACTCTTTCTTCTATAACTATTATAAGAAAAGAAGGTAATCCATCCGACTGTAAAGGATTTGCTATCACACCGGACGGAGATGGTATAAACGACCATATTTATATTGAAGAAGCCGGAACTGCTACTATTTATAATAGTTCCGGTAAAGTTATCCAAACATTAACTACGCCGGGGTATTGGGATGGGACTAGCTCGAGTGGTGAGATAGTAGGAGATTATTATTTAATTAAAATTAACAGTAGTAAAACCATAACCATTACTGTAATATATTGATAATCTAGTTTTAAGTTTAAAAGAGCAAGAAGATAGAAACATCACAATTTCTTATCTACTTGCTCTTAGTTACTACTGTAAAGAGTACCCAGGGCCGGAATAAATTATTTTAATCAATGATTAGTAATATTAATAGATGTTAATTAACGTGCTATAAATCAGATTTTTATTAATCATTTATACTGATATTTTTGCATCAATTATCATTCATAAAATAAATTGGTGACAAAAATGGTGACATTCACATATCAATTGGTATTACTTAAAAGTAGAAGTGACAAAGAAGGTAAGGCACCGTTAACTTTATTTGTCAACTACAGTGGAAATCGTACTAAATTCCCTATCAATGGGATTAAAGTAAAACCGGAACTTTGGGATAAAAACAGATACAGGATAGCATCTAAAAATAGTTTAGACTTAGAAATAGAGATAATAAACAATAAAATAATTGAAATTGAGAAAGGGCTTTCGGATTATCAAAAAGAACTATTATTTGCTCAAAACTCATTTGATATTAACAGAATAAAAGAAATACTACAAGGGTCTGTCCCATCCAAGAAAAACAACTTTTTTGATCATTATCAGGAATATTTAGATCTAAACGCCCCTCCTATTAAAGCAGAAAGGACAATCAAAAGCTTTCGAACAACATTAAATAAAATCAAAGATTTTGAGGTAAAGTACCAATACAAAATAACCTATGCTTCCTTAAACATCAGCTTTTTTGAAAAATTCAGAAAGTACATATTGATAGACAATCAATATGAATACAATTACTTTTCAAAAATTATTGCCAACATAAAAACATTCTTATCCTGGGCTTTTGAAAAAGGTTATCATAATAGATTGGATTACAAAAAATTTAAGGCAACAGAGAAAGAAACAAGTATTATTACCCTTACCAAAGATGAATTACTTCTACTTTTAGACTACCCTTTTGAGTCAGATAGACTGGCAAAGGTAAGAGATGTATTTTGTTTTAGCTGTTTTACCGGACTTAGAGTTTCGGATTTAATGACCTTAAAAAGGTCACATATTCAAAATGGGTTTATCATTAAAGACATTGTTAAGACGAAAGAAAAATGTCGTATTCCAATTTCACCCTATACAGAAGCTATTCTTGAAAAATATAATAAACTGGCATTTTCGCCTCTACCTATAATTTCTAGTCAAAAGTATAACCAGTATATAAAAGAATGCTGCCAAATAGCTGGAATAAATGAAACAGTATATATAGACTCCTATAAATCCGGAGTAAAGACTTCACTCCCCTACCCAAAGTATGAATTGATTACTTCTCACGTAGGAAGAAAGACTTTTACAACTTTATCACTTATATTAGGTATGAGTGAAACTGCAGTTAAACAAATCACAGGTCACAAAAAAGAATC
>JALONH010000032.1 GCA_025455005.1 Cytophagaceae bacterium | reverse complement strand
TACGTCGATAGCCGGAGCTACGAATGCTACCTATTCTTCAACAGCTTTAACCAACGGTGCGTCTATTACAGTTCGTATGACCTCTAACGCGGCTTGTGCTTCTACTACTCCTGTTACCTCTAACGCGGTAGTAATTACAATAACTCCAGCAGTTACGCCATCCGTAACTATATCTACGCCTTCTACTACCATCTGTACCGGAACGAACGTTACCTTTACGGCAAACCCGGTAGATGGCGGTACCCCGACGTATCAATGGTTCAATGGAACAACGTCGATAGCCGGAGCTACGAATGCTACCTATTCTTCAACAACTTTAACCAACGGTTCGTCTATTACAGTTCGTATGACCTCTAATGCCGCCTGTGCTTCTACTACTCCTGTTACCTCAAACGCGGTAATCATTTCTGTTAGCGGTACGGTGACTCCAGCTGTCAGTATAACTCCAACTTCTGCTACCATTTGTTCCGGTCAAAACGCAACCTTTACGGCTAATCCCGGTAACGGTGGAACAGCTCCAACCTATCAATGGAGAAGAAACGGTAACGCCATTTCAGGGGCAACGAATGTTACTTATTCTTCTACTTCATTAGTTACTGGAGATATCATTAGCGTAGTGATGACATCCAATTCTACCTGTGCTACTACACCTACAGCTACCTCTCCTAACGTATCGGTTACGGTAACGAATAATCTAGTGGCATCTGTTTCCATTACCGTGAGTCCTTCTGGTACACTATACCAAGGACAATCGATCACCTTCACCGCAACACCGGTAGGAGGAGGTTCTGCTCCTGCTTATCAGTGGTTGTTAGATGGAAGTCCTATATCGGGTGCTACGAATGATACCTACACGTCTACTTCTATTGCGAATGGTAATCAAATAAGTGTTCGTATGACCTCTAATTTGACTTGTGTGACGGGAAGCCCAACCACATCTTCCATAACCACTATGTCCATCCAGCCGTTGCCAACCTTTGCCACTTCTATCACAGGACCGGCAACCGTAATTGCTAATCAGTCAAACGTTACATATAGCGTTCCATCTACTTCCGGTATGCAATACAACTGGACAGTCCCTCCGGGAGCTACTATTGTAAGTGGTCAAGGTACCAATACCATCGTTGTCAACTTTGGTTCTTCCTCCGGATCTGTAAGTGTTACTCAAACAAATCCTTTGGGACAAACCTCTTCCATTAATATTCCGATAACGGTAAGTCCTACGACTTCTTCTCGCTCCATTCAGGAAGCAGCTGCATGGTCCGTATACCCTAACCCTTCTAAAGGAGAATACTATTTAGAAAATAACAATGCAGCTGGTAAATTAATATCTATAGAGGTAATGGATGCTGCCGGTAAAACTATCCAACGCATTGAACCTCAAGTAATGAGTACCGGAGCTGTAAAAGTAATGACGGAAACCAGTCAAGCCGGTGTTTACTTCTTAAAAGTTCAAGTGGACGAAATTCAATTTATAAAGAAAGTGATTGTGGAATAAACACTGTTGAACAGTAACTAATACCCCGGATAGATATGAATATATTCCATACTTATCCGGGGTATTTCTTTTTTTTCATTCCTATTGTTTGTTATTTTTCGAATAAAATAGAATATCAAACGTATTAATTATAAATCAGTTAGCACTTTATATGGCTTTTTAAATTGTATTATAATAATATTTTATGGTCTCTTTTGAATAAAAAACTTGATTTAGTGTAATAAATCATAAGATAAACACCATTGTTACTTTTAGTGTTACTTTGTGTATAAATAGTATCAATCTGTTATATGCACATGAAGTATATACTACTTTCCCTTCTATTCTGTACGTTTATCCTAAAGGGATACTCTCAGACTTACACATTCCCAAGAAATTTCGTTTCACCGTATGGGTTTAACCAAACTGTAGAGTCTGCTACAGCATCCTCATCGAGAGCACAAACATGGTATAACTCATGGAGATCAAATTATGTTACGAGTTGTGGGTCATACTCCTTAGTTCGAAACTCAACATCAGGATCTGCAAGTTTTTCAGAAGGCCAAGGGTATGGAATGTTATTAGCAGCCTATCAAGGGGATAAAGTGTTATTCGACAGACTGTGGGCTGGATATAGACAATATCGAAACAGCAATGGTTTAATGCATTGGATGGTTAGTTGTTCAGGTGTAATTAGTTCTAATGGGGCTACAGACGGTGATTTAGATGCTGCCATGGCTTTATTGATAGCTGAAGCACAGTGGCCAACAGCTACCTCACCCTACAATTATGGAGCAGATGCCACAGCATTAATAACAGCTATTTATAATTACGAAACAAATTTACCTGGTAATGCTGGAGGTCATGCAGCATGTACGGGTCCAGGGGGAATATCACCATTTTATGTTTTGCGACCTGGGGATGCTTTTCAAAGTAACACCACATGTACTTGTATCAACATCTCTTACTTTGCTCCGGCCTATTATAGAGCTTTTGCTCAACATATTCCTTCTCAAGCAACCGCTTGGAATTTATTAGCGGACCATTCCTATGCATTAATCAATGCCAATAAAAATTCGAGTACGCACTTGGTTTCGGCATGGACCAGAGCAAACGGATCAGTTCCAGCACCCAATAGTGCTGAATGCTCGTATTCTGCAACGGGAGGTGCCGGTCCGGATTCTTATCAATATGATGCAGCTAGAACTCCTTGGCGTATTGCAACCGATTATTTATGGTGGGGTACGGCTGCAGCCGATACCTGGTTAACACAAGTAGGGAATTGGGCTCAATCGGAAGGCGTAAATAATATCTTTACTAATTACGACCGCGCCACCGGTAATCCATCCAATGGTGATCGAAATTCAGCTTTCTACGGAGCCTTTGTTTTATCTCAAACTGCAGTGTCGCAAAGTCAATTGAACGCTTGGTACCAAAACTGGATTACCAAAACATCGTTAAGTGGTTATAGTGGAACGGACCGTTTAGACGATGCCCCCTATTACCAAAATTCATTAGCTGTAATGTATATGTTTTTAGCATCCGGTAATTTTTGGAATCCTTATGGTGCCGTTTGTAGAACGCCCAATCTAGGTGCAGACAGAACTACCTGTGGATCCGGTTTCCCGGTTAGTTTAAATTCGAATACTCCAACTGCTACAAACGTTACGTACACTTGGAAGCGCCATAGCCCAAGTCCCACAAACCTAGTAACATCGTCACCATCCCAAACAACGCTGAGCATTACAGCTGTAAATGGCCCTGGTGTATATGTAGTAGTAAGAGATTCCTCTTCTTGCCAAAGAACAGATACGGTAGTCATTTCTTCAACTCTACCGGCTCCTGCTTTACCGGCAGATGCCGTGATTTGTTCGCCGGCTTCATATAACCTTGCGCCTACAAATGGTGCTAGTTTCCCACCGGGAGTTGCCTGGCAGTGGGCATTGAATGGAACAAATGTTACCGGCGGAACCTCCTCTACTCTTGCAAATGTTAGAACAGCCGGAACCTATAGATTAACGGCTTCGATTTCTGGTTGTGCCTCTACGTTCGATGAAGTGGTGTTAACTTCCAACTTACCTACACCGGTGGATGGATGTGCAGCTTCCGGTTCCATTCCGTTAAGTATAACCAACGCAAGCGGTGGACCTTACCAATGGTACAATGTACCTACCGGAGGCGCTTCTTTAGCCACAGGATTAAATTTCAATGCCCCAGCAGCCGGAACCTATTATGTTCAAGATATGAGTGCAGTAGGAGGAAGTGTAGGGCCTACAACGTTATTGGGTGGTTTAACAAACTGGGGAATAAATTTGGGTAATCATATGCGATTTACCATTACCTCATCCATTACCATAACATCTTTACGAGTTCCGTTTGATATATATAGTGCCGGTTCCGGTGCCATCACAGTAGAAATATTAGACGGAAGTGGAAATCCGTTTACTCCAGCGCGTACCTTCACTTCAAATAATGCTACCGTAAATACCGGCAATGATCAATTGATAACGTTCACATTTCCCTCTTTCACAATCAATAATGCTTGGGGATCCAATTTGAGAATGCGTTTAACGAGTAGAGGTGCTATTAATGGAGATGTTAACTGGAATGATGCAGGTGGAGTATATCCTTATAACTCAACGCCGTCCGGAATATTTACTATTACCGGTGGCGCAGGTGGGAACAATCAAGCCGATGATTACTTTTACTTTTACAATATACAATTCCAATCCGGGACACCTTGTGATCGCTTACCGGTAATAGCAGCCAATATAGGATGTACACTTCCGGTTGATTGGATATCTCAACGTGCAATTGTTGAAAAAAATAACGTTCGCATAGAGTGGATTACTGCAAATGAAGTAAATAATAAACAATTTGAGGTTCAGCGTTCTTCTGATGCAGTTAACTTTAGAACTATAGAAACAGTTGCTGGTAAAGGTACTTCTGCTGCTCTTTCAACTTATTCCTATTATGATGCATCTGTACCTTCGGGATTGTGGTATTACCGAATTCGTCAGGTTGATTTTGACGGTACAGAATCATATTCATCTGTTTTCTCGGCTTCTTTAGATTCTAAGGACGTTAACTGGATGGTTTTCCCAAATCCTAGTGCCGAGCAGTTTACTCTGATTAATACTGTATCTATTTCAAACATTTACAAAATTGAGGTTATCAATACCTTAGGTCAAATAGTTGAAATTGTTGAAGTAAATAATAATGGGGACTCTTTATCAGCCTCTTTTGGCGCCAACCTACCATCAGGAAAATATATTATTCAAATTGTTTCTCCTGATTCAATGGAACGTTTGTCTATAATTAAAAATTAAAAATATCTATTCTTATAGGCCTTAAAAGTTATTTTAAGGCCTATTACCTACATCCATAACTATTGATAATACTCCTGTTTTTCTCTTTTTTCAACCATAAAGTGTCAAAATAATTTGATGAAAAAATTGAATTTTTTCAGGTTCAATTCCTAGAAGAAAGTTACGAATGTGGCTAAAATTAAAAAAATGGAATTTTTTGTTCAAAAACATAAGTATGGATATTGATAATATTTGTATTATTATAATAAATTACTGTTATAATCAAACTATTTATATAAATAATATAATCTTACATTAGATAAACACAATAAATAAATTTTTCCTATTTTTAACCTATCGTATTTATCCATAACGTAGGAATTTGCTCATGTCCACAAAGTTTAAACTTACTACTCTTTTACTCATTCTTTTGACTCAGTTCGAATTGTTGGCTCAATATTGGACGACAAATGATTATAAAAAAGCACTATGGATGTCCACTCGTTTTTACGGTGCACAACGCTCCGGTAATAACAATTGGACATTATACAATCATTTACCCACCGGCGTTAACTCAAGTTTACGAGGTACCGCCTTTGTAGGGGATGCCGATGGTGCGTATGATATGTCCGGTGGATGGCACGACTGTGGAGATCACGTAAAGTTTGGTATTACCGGATTTTATTCTGCTTACATGTTGTTGAAGGGATATGCAGAATGGCCTACCGGATACGATGATAAATATAGTTTTACGTATAATGGTTACAATACATGTGGAAACTATACCTATGAGGGTACTTGTCATGACCCTAATGGTATTCCGGATGTTTTAGATGAAATGAAGCACAAATGTGATTACTTAATTAAATGTGCTCGAGATAATAATAATTTTTACTATCAAGTTGGAGATGGAGATTGGGATCATGCTCAATGGACTACTGCCGTAAAAATGCAAACCTTGAGTCAAAATAATGGTGGTCAAGCACGTCCGGTGTGTAAGAATCCCGGTGAATCTACCCAAGCGTCTATGGTAGCAGCCACTTTGGCGTTGATGTCCAGAATGTATCAACCCTACGATGCAGCGTATGCAGCTTTATGTTTAACGCATGCGAATTATGCATACAATTACGCGAAAAACAATAAGGGCAACGGAGACCCTTCTTGCACAGAAGGATTCTATGGTGGGAATGACGCATGGGAAGATAATTATGCCATCATGTGTTCTGAAATGTATTGGGCTACGAACAATACAGCCTATAGAACGGAAGCGCTACAATACCCGGCAGCAAATAATAAAGGGGCAGGCGTTGTAGGCCCGAACCAATATTATACCTTTGACTATGCAAACGATGGCGAGGTAGCATTGTACAACATGGCATTATTAGGTGATAACAATGCCAGAACACAATTTAACAATCGTATTTCCGGTCATTTTATGGCTGGTGGAAGCAGAAATGGATTAGGCATTTATAACGCACATGGTGGAGGTTGGGGTGCTTTGCGCTATAATGCGAATGCTTCTTTCTTAATTGCTTTATATGCCAAACTTAACAATGACTACTCTACGGCAACTATGAATTTAATCTATGCAGATATAGATTATATCATGGGAAGAAACGGAAGCAAACGTAGTTACGTTGTAGGCTTTACGCCGGCAGCAGGGGGGCCTTTTTTATCGCCTCAATACCCTCACCATAGAAATGTTTATTTAAGAGATGACAATCCCGGCAATGCCACCGTTCTTACTATTCCAACAAAAAACCAACAATTAGGCGCCTTAGTTGGCGGTAAACGAGACGGAACGTATAATGACGATAGAAGTGATTATGTGAACTCTGAAGTTTGTGTTGATTATAACGTAGGTTTAGTAGGTGCTTTAGGTTTTATTAACTGGAGGTTAGCTCCTGTTGTCGTAGGTAACTGTCGTCAACCCAATCTAGGTCCGGACCGTTCTACTTGTAATACCACACTACCTTATCTAGCAGATGCAAACGCAGGAAATCCCGGTGGAGCTATATCTTATCGTTGGTATACATGGAACGGAAGTACAAAAACGCTTATCTCAGGAGCTACAAACCGTACCTACAGCATTACCTCAGCAGGCAGCTATATTGTAGAAAGAGACTCCACTACCGTAGGGGCCCCTTGCACCAAACGAGATACCATACACTTTACTAACTCTATTCCTGTACCTAGTTTAGGGGCTGATCAAAATATCTGTCAACCTGCATCGTATAATCTAGCCCCTTCGAACCTAGCTTCTTACTCCGGTGCTACTTGGCAATGGGCAGAAGCAAATGCTTTAGCAGGTCCTTATACCAATATAACTGCCGGAACCAACTCCACCTTATCAAATGTGCGTAAAGCGGGTTATTATAGACTTACCGTTACACAAGGTTCGTGTAACAATAACGACATTATTCGTTTAACGAGTTCCTTGCCGACTCCGGTAGACGGTTGCTCCGCATCCGGTTCGATTCCATTAAGTATTACAAATGCCGGTGCTGGCCCTTATCAATGGTTTACAGTACCAACTGCCGGCTCTTCAGTTGCTACCGGTTTAAATTATAATGCACCCTCCGCCGGCACATACTACGTTCAAGATATGAGTGCTACCGGCGGTAGTGTTGGGCCTACAAGTAAATTGACTGGTGGAGACCAACAATGGGGCTGGCCAAATGGAAATCACTTAGCTTTTACGATTTCGTCCAATGTTACCATAACCTCTTTATCTGTTCCATTTACAACCTATGCTACCTCTGCAGGTACAATAGCAGTAGAAGTTTTAGATAATAATGGGAACGCGCTTTCTCCAACAAGAATATTTACTTCTAATGCAGCAACTCCTTCTTGTGCAAGTTGTGGCACCATAATGATTAACTTTACCTTTACTAACTTTACCATACAATCTGCATGGGGTACGAATTTACGTTTACGAATCGTACAACCAGCTTCCGGTTCCATTAATGGTTCCCCAATATGGCAACAAGGTAATGCTACCTATCCATATAATTCTACTCCTGCCGGTGTATTTACGATTACCGGTGAAAATGGAGGAGATGGAGATGGAAACGACTACCACTTCTTCTATAATATTCAATTTCAAACGGGGACTCCGTGTGATCGCTTACCGGTAGTGGCCGCCAATACAGGTTGTACTCTTCCGGTTGATTGGGTGTCGGTTTCTGCTCGACGAATCGATAATACAGTACTCTTGGAATGGATAACCTCTGAAGAAGTAAATAACGATTACTTTATCGTTCAGCGTTCTTCAAATGGAGTGGATTTCAGCGACCTTTCGGTGGTGGATGGCAGCGGTAACTCTTCCGCTTTACAACGCTATTCGTTAGTTGATGCAGCACCATTAGCCTCTACAACGTATTACAGAATAGCACAAGTGGATCTGGATGGATCGACCGATTATAGCGCGATAGTATCTGTAGACGCAACGTTTAAAAACAGCTTGGTAGCAAAACCAAATCCATTTACCGGTTACACTACGATTCAGTACATTTCTTCATCGGATCCGGCCGTAGATTATGTATTAACAACAGTAAGCGGCGAAACAATTGAAAAATGGACTAACAAAGGAGCGAATCAAGAATGGAATATTGGAGAAGGATTAGCGCCGGGTATTTATTTTCTAACTTCATGGGATGGAAACCTGTATCAAACGGTGAAGCTCATCAAACAATAAAAATTAATTGAACGTTACAAGCCGTTTCATTTGAAACGGCTTTTTTTATTCTTTCACTACTTTACTATAATACCGCATTCCTTCTTTTGTAATAATTTCAACAAGGTATACGCCCTGCGACAAATCATCAACCGAACAGATGTAATGATCTTCAAAAAAAGATACATCCGTCTTTATTTGTTGTTTTCCCAAAGTATGGGTAAATAAAATAGCCGCTATACCTGTACTGCTAGGTAGGGAGAATGAAATAGCCGAAAGACAAGGATTGGGATAAAGAGAAAGGGACGCAGACGGCATTTTAGAAAGTCTTGTAAGGGCTATTGGAGACGTAGATGTATGGTACTTTGTTGTTAACATAGAATCCTTAACGACTATCGTGGCATCATCGGATTGTATATGGTATTCCAAATAAATAACCCCATTTGAAAATTGCTCATTGCTCTCTTGTAAGAGTACATTATCTCCCGGTTTCACTTGCTCTATAAATTGATGATGGTCACCAAACACATAACAAGATTGTACCGGTATCCCTAAAGTGGTGTTTAAAGATAGCTCAATGGTTTGATTGGCGTGCAATATCCTGGGAAGTTGAGGTTGCAACAAAGGAGTTGGGTTTAGAAAAATTAAAAAGGAATCTTTCTGGATGCTTTCACAGTAGTTTGTTTGTAAGGTAATCGTAACATACCCTTTATCATAATCAGTTGTATGGGCTCGGTACACCATTCCGTCTCTGTTGTTTTGAAGGAAAAATCCGGATCCGGTATGACTCCAACGGTACAAAGTAGATAATGGGTTACCGGTGTAAGCACTCGGCAATCGAATTTTAGTACCATTATTTCGAGCAGTTGAATCCTGAATCCAAATATCTTTGCCGGCAAAAACGGTTGGCTTCGATTGAAGGGTTAAGTAAACAAACTCATCTACAGCGCAACCCTTATAACTACTTTGCTTCTTTACAATAACCAATGAGGATTCGCTGCCAACTCGGGGAATATACACCGCTTCTGAAGAATCCGCATACATTATATGACCAAGTCCGTTTAGATTTTGCCATAGAACAGAATACTCCGGATGGGATGAAAAAGGTCGTATACCATTAAACGCTTGACCTAAACGAACAGTGTCTGCACAAGATGCATAATAAACATATCCATTAGGTATCTGCTCCGGTAAAGAACGCAACTGAACCGCTATTGTATCGATTAATACCGAAGTACATCGGCGTAATTGTATACTGCCAATCAATAAAACTGGGGCTTGATCAATGTCCTTTGTACTCGTTAAATACACAATGTGCTTATCTTGATAGCCTATAAATTTACCTTGACCTATAATATTCCATTGAATTTGAATAACATTGGGGTTTTCCGGTATACGAATAAAGAGTGTATCAAAAGGTTCGTTTGAATTCCAAATACGTTCGTTCTCTGAACGAACACAAAAGGTATAATCTACCCCAAGGCTATAGTTACAATCGTTCTCCGGCGATTGACCAGAACTTGTAGAAACAAAGAATAATGCAAAAATGAGTAAATATAAAATTTTCATAGATATTGCCTATGTGCATAACAAAGGTAATACTAATATTTATAAATGTCTGATAATAAAGTAATAATCAGTATATATGAAAAAAGGTTCTTGTAAAAATACTATTACTAGATTCTAGTTAATCAATGAAAAGTAAAAAACCTCGACTTTTCGAGGTTTTTTCTGTATTATTTTAATAAGCCTTTTCTTTCCAGGATGGAATCTAAAAAGCGCAAGTCGTTATCCGAGTTAAATATTTTATATGGGAACAAGAAAAACTGTCCTCTACCCATAATAAAGAGATAGTCATTTTTTCTTTTATTCACCCGTTTAATCATTTCCCATTTTAGTGGGCTTCCTTGTTTATCGTTTAACTTGATTAAAATTTGTCTACTGTCAAATTCATAACTTAATTTTTGAAACAATACCTTACTTTGCTCCATTTGTGTTGCTGCCACAAACTGTAAATACCAAAATAAAAGATAGATAGAAGCCCCAATAATTGCCGGTAGAATAAACCACCACCGGCCTTCTGACCAGAGGAGACCAACTACAATCATAGCCAATGGTATACCGGCGTACATCCATTGTTCTTTTATTATCGAACTCATTCCGGCTGCAATAAATTCTTTTGGTAAGTATTAAGTATTAAGTATTAAGTATTAAGTATTAAGTATTAAGTATTAAGTATTAAGTATTAAGTATTAAGTATTAAGTATTAAGTATTAAGTATTTTTTTCTTAACAGAGGACTTAAATATAAGATGGAACGCCCCTCTCTCTTAGTAATTTTTTGCTTTTAGGCTGATGTCCTTACTTTTATAACTATGGGTAATAGCGCCCATGGATATAAAATCCACTCCACATTCTGCTACCGCCACTATAGTATCGGATGTTATACCACCGGAAGCTTCGGTCTCCACCTTGTTATCGATCAAAGCTACAGCTTCTTTTAAAAGAGGGATAGGCATATTATCTAAAAGGATACGAAACGGAATGCCAGTAGAAAGAGCTTCTGACACTTCAGCTAACGTACGTGCTTCTATTTCTATTTTCAGGTCAAGGCCTGTCGTTTTTATATAGTCTGTACACCGTTGTAAGGCTGGACCCACTCCTCCGGCGAAATCAATATGATTATCTTTAATTAATATCATATCAAACAATCCGTACCGATGGTTCACTCCACCTCCTATGGCAACTGCCCATTTTTCCATCATGCGAAAATTAGGGGTTGTCTTACGGCTGTCTAATAACTTAGTCCCCGTATGTTCGATCTTTTTTTGCAACGCATTAACCCCACTGGCTATCCCACTCATACGTTGCATCGTATTTAATACCAATCGTTCTGCCTGTAATATAGAATGTACGGATCCGGAAACTTTACACGCTTCCGTTCCCTTTTGAAATGGTGATCCGTCTTGAATGTACCATTCAGTGGTTAAACTACGGTCAACGGTTTTGAAAATCATTTCAGCTGCCTCCACACCGGCAATGATACCATCATCCTTTAAATACATAATCGCATCTCCCGTTGTCCCTTTGGCAATGGTAGCCAAAGAAGTATGATCACCACTGCCTACATCTTCCGATAAAGCAGTTTGTATAAATCGATACAGGGATTCAGGTTGTAAATAATCGTACATGGCGAGCAAAATTAAAACAAAAATGGACAATACCGAAGTAAAATTAAAAACCCCGGAACACGTCCGGGGTTCGCAAAGTTAAACTAAGAGAAATTTATTTATTTGCGTTCAATTACCATAGAGTCTATAGAATAAGAAGTACCGGAGGGTTTGATAACTATCGTCACTCGCATTGTTCCATTGGGATAGGTATAGTCGCCTATAGCTAATTTGAACTCCTCTTTTTCTATATTCTTATAGGTATATTTAAAGTCGCTGGCCGGATGTTTTGAAAAGAAGTCTTTTACAATGAATTCCGCCTGTGTTCGATTATACCCTTTTCGATCTTGATCTAATAATTGCAGCTCTACTGTTTCGCTAAAGTATTTCGACAACTCTTTGGCTTGTCCTCCTTTAATATGTATTCGCACTACTTCCAATAGCTCCGGAACTGATTGATGACCGTTAGTCACTACTAAAAAGCTTGAAAGCCAAATAGATAATGCCAATCCAAGAAATACGTTTACTCTTTTATACATACAGGATAACTTACAGCGAAAATAATGCCATGATTATCAGGCAGTAATATAAATTTTACAACTTTCTAAAAGTCAGCGACTAATTTTTTTATTCCAATCCTTACGATCGATTTGATATCCAATAATCTATAATTATAGGGTGCGTTAGCCAGTACTTTTATTCTTTAAAAGGGACTGAACGTATCGCATTAACATGAAGTGCGGATGATGAATTCTAAAAGAAGCCATTCTATTCAGAAACAAAATCCGGCTAGGTGTATAACAAAACGCTTTAGGCTTTAAAAATGTCGAAGTGGGACTGTTTTTTTACTCTGTTTTGAAAATATGCTTTTTAAGCCACATAAGTTCTTGTATTTTTGAGGGCTAAATAATTGTAAAAGCGCAGAAAACGTATTAAAGATTATGAATAAAAAAGTTGTTTTAATGATTTTAGATGGTTGGGGATTAGGCACCAACCCGGAAGTATCGGCAATAGAAGCGGCAAAAACACCTTTTATTGATGGATTATTTACAAAATACGCACACAGCAAACTAGAAGCATCGGGATTGGCGGTTGGTTTGCCGGAAGGTCAAATGGGAAACTCCGAAGTAGGGCATATGAATATAGGTGCCGGTCGAGTGGTATACCAAGATTTAGTTAAGATTAACAAAGCGGTAGAAGAAGGTACCTTATCCCAAGAACCAGCCGTTAAGGCACTTATCGACTACGCCAAAACCAATCAGAAGAAAGTACATTTTATAGGCTTAGTATCCGATGGTGGAGTGCACTCTCATATCAATCATTTAAAAGGGTTGTGTTCGATAGCGAACGAAGCCGGATTGAAGGATGTGTTCATACATGCTTTTACGGATGGTCGTGACTGTGATCCTAAAAGTGGTCTAGGATTTATTGAAGAATTAGAAGCACATACTCAAAAAACAACGGGTAAAATTGCATCCATCGTAGGTCGTTATTATGCAATGGATCGAGATAATCGATGGGAAAGAGTGAAGTTGGCATACGATGTGATGATCCATGCTGAAGGAACAACGGATACCTCCGCTACTGCCGCTATTAAAGCTTCGTATGCTGCAGGTGTTACAGATGAGTTTATTAAACCGGTAGTGATAACAGACGCAACCGGTAAACCTCTGGCAAAAATCGAAACAGGGGATGTAGTGGTATGTTTTAATTATAGAACCGATAGGGGAAGAGAAATTACTTTAGCTTTAACTCAAAAAGATTTTCATGAACATAATATGTTCAAGCACGACTTGTATTATGTCACCATGACCAACTACGATGATACCTTCCAAAACGTACATGTTATTTTTGATAAGGATAATTTACAAATGACGTTGGGAGAAGTATTGGCTAATGCGGGAAAAAAACAAATTCGTATAGCGGAGACAGAAAAATATCCTCACGTAACCTTTTTCTTTTCCGGCGGGAGAGAGCAACCATTTGATGGGGAAAAACGGTTATTGTGTCCCTCACCAAAAGTTGCCACATATGATTTAGCACCGGAGATGAGTGCACATGAAATTAAAGACAAAATTAATGCAGAGTTAAAAACGAAGGAAGTAGATTTTGTATGCTTGAATTTTGCCAATCCGGATATGGTTGGTCATACCGGTGTGTTTGAAGCTGCCGTTAAAGCCTGCGAAACGGTAAACGATTGTGCTGAATCGGTGATTACTACTGCAGTAGATAACGGATATAGCGTGATAGTGATAGCGGATCATGGGAATGCAGATGTAATGGTCAATGAGGATGGAAGCCCTAATACTGCGCATACTACTAATTTAGTTCCTTGTATTTTAGTAGACAGTACCTACACCGGCACATTAAAAAATGGCAAGTTGGGTGACTTAGCCCCAACCATATTAGCATTAATGGGCGTGCAGCAGCCAAAAGAAATGACCGGCGTGTCGTTATTGTAAGATTAAAACCTTAAAAGGATGCAAGAAGCCGATAAATGAATGTTTATCGGCTTTTTTTATATCCAAGTTCTACAGATGTTATATTTTTATCTCTTTTAGGTTAAAATTTGAAGACAAAAGTTGAAAAATGATTGAAATATTAGAAAATGACCTAAATTTTTGACCTCATTATTAAAAAAAAGATAAAAATTGCATCGTTTGTAGTTTTAAAAAGAAGGCAAAATGGGTAAAAATCACTTTTTTCATCCAAACGCCTTGATTTATAGTAATATTACAATTTATGGGGTTTGGTCAATATTTGTACTATTCTAATATTATTGAATAGCACAGATTTATCTCGTCTTTTCTGCATATTGTACAAAACAAATATTTAGTATCCATATTCTACTAAAAATCATAGATTTATTGTTTTTTTTGTGGAAAGCTATTGCGTAGTACTTTTTTTTCTTCTATGTTTACAATGTAATCGATTTGGAATATTTCTATATCGAAGACAAAGATGAAAAAACCCTTAACTGACCCTTTTATCAATTTATTACCAACAAAAACGCACAACGTATGAAAAAATTAGCACTCTTTACGCTGGCAGCTTCCATGTTCTCAGCGTTCACCTTGACAGCACAGGACGAAGCGCCTAAAGGTAAACTGACAATATCCGGATATGTAGACATGTACTATTCGTATAACCTAAATAATCCACCTCATTCTCCTGGTGTAAGTTTTGAAAATGCTACACGTATATTTGATATCAAACACAATGAGTTTTCATTAGGTTTAATTCAAACTAAATTAGCTTATACAACTGATAAATCTGAAGCGGTTATCGACTTGACTTATGGTCCAAATGCATATTTAGGTAATTTCGGAAATGTTTTCGGAACAGGAGATTTGTTCATCAAACAAGCATATTTTGCATACAACGCTACTGATAAATTAAAATTCACTGTAGGTCAATTCGGTACACACATAGGGTATGAACTAATTGATGCACCTCTTAACTTCAATTATTCATTATCTTATCTATTTGGTAATGGTCCATTCTACCATACAGGTGCTAAAGCATCCTATATGCTTAGCGATAAAGTAGGTATTATGGCAGGTATTGTGAATGGTTGGGATGCTATGTATGATTTTAACAAATCAAAATCTGTTATCGCCCAATTGTATTTAGCTCCTAAGGATGGTTGGGATGTATATATCAACTATATAGGAGGTAATGAGAAAAATGGTTGGTCATTCCCAACAGCAGGATTTCAAGGAACAGGTGGAACTACTTTACCTGATTCTATTAAAACAGGTTCCCACTTATTCGACTTAACTACAACATATCAAGTAACTGACGCCTTCAAAATTGGATTAAACGCTGCTTATGGTACTGGTAAATTAGATACTATGAACTTTGCGGTTGATGGTAAAATGGGTACTGCAACTTGGTATGGAGCTGCGTTATACTTAAACTACTCTTTCAGCGATGTTGTTGCGTTAGGTTTAAGAGCAGAACACTTTAATGATAAAGATGGAGTTAGATACATCTCGAATGCTATTGGCCAAGGATGTGCTGTTAATTCCTTCACATTGACAGGTGATATCAAATTAAAAGATGGACACTTCTCCTTAAAGCCTGAAGCTAGAATCGATATTTTAGATGTTAACGATGATGCTGGTGGAACAGCAAAAGGCTTCACTAAATATAAATATTCTTCAAACGGTGAAGTTAAAAGTGCAGAAACAACTAATACTCAAGTTACCATCGGTATGGCTGCCATCTATGCCTTTTAATTGGAAGAATAGTATCAATATTTTAAAATACAACGGTTAATTTTTTCATCTGGTTAGTTAAAGAACCCGGTTGCCATACTTCCCCCCTTGGCGCCGGGTTTTTTATTATATTTTATCTACCCCATAACCCGCTCTCTATCCTTTCCTTTAATTATCGTTTACTTAAAACCTAATGCATTGTAATGCACTCATCTATACCTTTCTTAAAGTCCTAATCCAGTATTTACATAATCCTTTCCTGTTTCTTCTGCTTTACTTCTTCCCTATTACACCCTTTTTCACCTATTTCCTACCGTCTTCCCTGTTCTCTTTTCTTCCTTGTTTTTTTGTATCTTAGCCCCATATTTTATGGAACATTTCTTTTCAGATTTCCCTATCGGTTTACTCGGCGGTGGCCAACTCGGCCGTATGCTCATTCAAGCCGCTGTTGATTATAATTTATCCATACACGTTTTGGATCCGGACCCTTCCGCCCCCGCGCGCGACTGGGCCTCATCGTTTACAGTTGGGGCACTTAAAGATTTTGATACGGTGTACCAATTTGGAAAGAATAAAAAGCTCCTCACCATTGAAATCGAACACGTCAACGTAGCCGCTTTACGCCAACTGGCCGCTGAAGGAGTTAAGGTATATCCTCAACCCGACCTTATTGAACTCATACAAGACAAACGCGTTCAAAAAGAATTTTACCAAAAAAATGGTATACCCACCGCACCATTTGTATTGGTAGCGTCTAATAAAGAAATTCCTCAACATGCCCATATGCTCCCCGCAGTTCATAAACTCGGTAAAGAAGGGTACGATGGGAGAGGAGTAAAAAAAATTGATACACTGGACGATGCCTTAAATAGTTTTACCCAACCGGGACTCTTAGAAAAACGCGTTCCGTTCGTAAAAGAATTAAGTGTCATCGTTGCTCGAAATCCGAATGGAGAGGTAACAACATTCCCAACCGTTGAAATGGTGTTTCATCCGGTACATAACTTGGTAGAGTATTTATTCGCACCGGCAGACGTCTCGGATCAAATCCACCAACAAGCAGCGCACATTGCCACTCAAGTAATTTCAACCTTACAACTTGTTGGAGTATTAGCGGTTGAACTCTTTTTAACCGCAGAAGGTGAACTATTAGTGA
The DNA here is from genome assembly GCA_025455005.1 of Cytophagaceae bacterium. Lineage (GTDB taxonomy): Bacteria > Bacteroidota > Bacteroidia > Cytophagales > Cytophagaceae > JALONH01. The sequence continues at coordinate 19,386 of JALONH010000032.1, read as the reverse complement.
ATGAAATTGCACCGAGACCGCACAACAGTGGCCATCAAACCATACGGGCAAATGCTACTTCTCAATATGAACAACACTGGCGTGCTATTTTAAATATGCCGCTCGGATCCACTCAACAACTTTGTCCGGCTGCGATGCTCAACCTGTTAGGAGCCGAAGGGCATGAAGGTATTGCTACCTACCTAGGTCTGGAGGAGGCAATGCAGATAGACGGTGTCTTTCCCCATTTATATGGCAAAAAAACGACAAAGCCCTTTCGCAAAATGGGCCATGTTACTGTATTAGATCATACAATCGAAGGCTTACAGAAAAAAGCCGATAACATTAAATCAGCTATCCAAGTGGTGGCGCAAAATAAATAACATATGGTAGGTATTATAATGGGTAGTCAGTCCGACTTAAAGGTCATGTCTGCGGCGGCTGAAATCTTAGAAAAGTTTCAAATCCCTTTTGAACTAACGATTGTTTCCGCTCATCGAACTCCGTTGCGTATGGTGGATTATGGGATGCTGGCTGCTGATCGCGGTATTAAAGTTATTATTGCCGGTGCCGGTGGTGCTGCGCATTTACCGGGTATGATCGCATCGCTCACCTCGTTACCGGTTATTGGTGTGCCGGTTCACTCATCTAACTCTATCGACGGGTGGGATTCAGTATTGTCTATTTTGCAAATGCCCTCCGGAGTGCCGGTGGCTACAGTAGCACTAGACGGTGCCGCCAATGCAGGTATATTAGCTGCACAAATCATGGGTGCTTTCCAACCGGAAGTAGCAGAAAAACTAAAAGCGTATAAAATGGAATTACGCCAAAAGGTAGAATCGAATGCAGCAGAAATAGAACAAAAAGGGTATAAATCAGTGTTACCTAAATAATGAAAAAAGTATTCTTGTTCATCGTCTTTTTTTCATCGCTTCTGCTTTGCGCATCTGCACAATCTCCGGAAGTTCGATGGGCAAACAAAATCATAGCATCCACCGATCCTTATGCCGGTGAATATTGGAGTAAAAAACAAGTCTTAGGCGTTCCGGATGTGTTTCCCGGTTATGGCTCTAAAGAAAATGGACTGAGCTGGATTCCGGGTTATAATACTGCCGCTCTGCCCGAAAAAATAGTCAGCGTGACAGTCAGCTTTTTTCAACCCATTGTGGCGGAACAAATCGTTATACTGGAAGTAGCGCATCCGGGATCCATTATTTCTGTTATGATTCAAGAGCAAAGCGGTAAAACGGCTATACTGTATAAAGACATAGCAAAAAATCTAACAGAAAAATACCGTATACTCTCCATTCCGTTCAAACGTACTGCCACTCCGGTTATAGCAGCCACGATTGTATGCGATGCAGCGAAAGTAGATGGATGGAGCTATATCGATGCCATTGGAATATCATCGTCTACTGCATCTATTCCATTTACCATTAATCAAGCTCCCGACCAACATTTAATAGGTGCTGTGACCCCCATGGGGCCGGAAGTAAATTCTGCTTATCGCGAATCCTATCCGATTATTTCATCCGATGGTAAAACATTGTACTTCTCTCGAGCAGAACACCCGGAAAACATAGGTACAATTACTAATACAGACATTTGGTATTCCACTCAAACGGCATACGGACAATGGACTCCCGCTAAGAATATGGGCAAGCCATTGAATAACTCTGGAAATAACTTTGTTACCTCTATCATGCCAAACGTAAATACATTATTGGTGGCAAATGAATACTATAGCGATGGAAGCAGTAAAGGCAACGGCGTGTCCATTACACATATTCAACCTAACGCTACTTGGTCCATTCCTAAAGCACTTATTTTTGAGTCCTTTGAAAATTTAAATCCTTATGCATCCTATTTCTTAGCCGCCGATGGCAAAACCTTATTGATGGGGGTAGAGATGAAAAATAGTTATGGAGATTTAGATATTTATGTGAGTTTTATAAAAGAAAATGGTACTTGGACGACACCTAAAAATATTGGATTAGATGTAAATACGTTTCAGTCGGATGCGACACCCTTTTTAGCCTCTGACGGTAAAACAATGTATTTTGCATCAAACGGTCATATGGGTTATGGAGGCTATGATCTATTCATGACCAAACGACTAGACGACTCTTGGACTCGTTGGTCAACTCCGATTAATCTTGGCCCTGTAATAAATAACGATGCCGGCCAGTTAGGCTTCTCTATACCTGCCAGTGGGGATGTCGCGTATGTTTATGCTTGGAGAAACGACCAAAACCAATCGGATATTTTCACCATTAAACTTCCCCCTACTATACAGCCGGATCCTGTTGTCATTGTACATGGAAAAGTATTGGATGAAAAAACAGGGAAGCCTATTAGTGCTACCATTCAATACGATAATTTAACTACGGGGAAAAACGTAGGTATAGCCACTTCTAACCCAAGTTCGGGCGAATATAAAATTGTATTACCTCGTGGCGCTACTTACGGGTATAATGCAGAGGCTAAAGGTTACTTTGCTATCCACGAATATGTAGAGATAGCGTCTACTGCTGCATTCAAAGAAATGGAAGTGAATTTAAAACTAGTTCCTATAGAAGTAGGACAGAAGGTTGTCATGCAGAATGTGTTTTTCTATCAAAGTACAGCTAAATTAATCGAAACCAGTTATCCGGAATTAGATCATATAGCAAACGTTTTGATAGAAAACCCAAGCTTACGTCTAGAGCTCGCCGGTCACACCGACGGCATAGGCGATCCTGAAAAAAATTACCAATTATCTTTAGAACGCGTTATGGTTGTACAAGCCTATTTGATAAGTAAAGGGGTGCCATCTAAACAACTAACAACAAAAGCATATGGCGGTACAAAACCAATAGCTCCCAACACAACAGAAGAAAATAAAAAGAAAAACAGACGTGTAGAATTTACCATTTTACAATATTAATTCCATTTCGTATCCTTTAACAAATTTATACTACTACCACAAACAACATGAATCTAGAAGTCTTTTTAACATTGGATGGTTGGTTAAGCTTACTCACCTTGGCTCTAATGGAAATTATTTTAGGTATAGATAATATCATCTTTATATCTATTATTTCGGATCGCTTACCAAAAGAGATGCAAAAACAAGCTCGTTTATTGGGTATAAGTGGCGCTTTAATTATTCGGGTAATTTTGTTGTCGTTTATTTTTCAATTGGCTCATATGATTAAACCTCTGTTTTCGATTATGGGTAATGACTTTAGTTGGAGAGATATTATACTAATCGCCGGTGGTTTGTTTTTAGTGTATAAAAGTACAACGGAGATATTTCACAATCTGGAAGGAGAGGACGACTTAGAAGAGATTAAACCGATGAACAATATAGCTACTGCGATTACTCAAATCATTTTATTAGATATTGTCTTCTCATTCGATTCCATTCTTACCGCTATTGGGATGTCTAACTCTATTATTATAATGATTATTGCAGTGGTGATATCTATGGTGGTGATGCTCCTTTTTGCTAAAGCAATAAGTGAATTTATCAATAAACACCCTTCTGTAAAGGTATTAGCTTTGGCCTTCCTCTTAACGATAGGTGTACTGCTTATTGCAGAAGGATTTGACCAACACGTACCTAAAGGATATATTTACTCCGCTATGTTTTTCTCTTTGTTAGTTGAACTGCTGAATATGTATGCTCGGAAAAGAAGAGAGGCGGCTAAACTAATTAAGGACGAAGAAAAATAATGTGGATTTTAGAAAATGAATATTTACGCATCGGCATCACAGCCTTAGGCGCAGAATTAACAGAAATCTATTTTAAACCATTTGGAATACATTATCTATGGTCCGGAGACGCCGCTGTATGGGGAAGAAAAGCACCTGTGCTTTTTCCCATAGTAGGGAAGCTAAAAGATAACCGGTATGTTTATAAAGGGGTGACCTATACGTTGCCCCAACATGGGTTTGCGCGTGATCAATCATTTTCTTTGATACAGCTCACAGAAAATGAAATTGTATTATCCTTGAAAGCAGACGCCACTACATTGTCTGTATATCCTTTTCAGTTTGAACTGCAAATTCAGTATCAGATTGAAAAACAAAAAGTCATTACAACCTACAAAGTTGTTAATCTGGAAGAAAAGGAAGTGATGTTTTATTCCATAGGAGCGCATCCGGGGTTTACTTGTCCTTTATTGGAAGGAGAGCGCTTTACCGATTATCAATTAGTATTTAATACAACAGAAGTACTCGATCGTGTATTATTAGAAAACGGATTGAGAAGTACGCAAAAAGAAAGAGTAAAATTAAGGGAAGATGGACGGACCTTACCACTCGATGCTACATTATTTGAGGTAAAAGATGCTATAGTACTTCAGGGTATCAAGTCCGAATGTATTCGTTTGGAATCTAAACGACATCAGCATGGTGTCGAGTTTACATTTACTCAATATCCTTGGTTCGGTATATGGTCCAAACCAGGCCCCTTTATTTGTTTAGAGCCATGGATGGGAGTTGCAGACAGCGTGTCCTCCTCCGGTAAATTAGAAGAGAAAGAGGGTATTCGTTCGTTACTACCGAAAGCAAACGAATCGTTTTCTTTTACAATCGATATTTTTTAAAATAAAGGCACTCCAATCATAGAGTACCTTTAGTACCTACCAACAAATAAACAACAAATTAATTTTGGTACGCCGGATTAATCCGATGGGAAGGATGGTATACCTTTGAGTGATGGTGTTTTTGATGCCGTACATAGCTGGTATGTCCGTGCGGTTTATTTCCTGCAACGCTAATACCTATCCAGGTAAGCATGGCAAATACAATAATGAAGAGCTTTTTCATAGTTTATGTCGTTTAATTAAAACAAAACTACAACGGTAATCTGTAGCAAATGAGGAGAAATGCTGAAGATATTCTGAAGCTAAAAGTAGATCGAACTAACAAGAAAAAGTATGAAGTAAAAAAAGAATAATATAGGAAATAGAATGGATAATACTGATTTTTCTTCTATCCGTACACTCAGTACAGAACACGCCATCACTATATTTTGTAATGAAATAATATTCCCAAGCGCACTACCAACATGCAGTAATGCTGTGTTCCAAGCATAAGCATGGCTAGTATCTTGAATTACATCTCGCATTAAGACATTAGACATTGTGGCGCTACCGGTAATGAAAGAGCCTATCATACCTAAGGCAGGATACAAATAGGTGCTATTGCTTTCATCGATTTCGTTCATCCCATACTGCAGGATTTGACTTAAATCATGTTTAATCAATTGTGCTAAACATACCATAGCTGCTATACTCAACACAGGCGATTGAATTTTTTTCCAAACGACGATTCCTATGGATGATTGTTCGAATGCTCGTTGATTCATTTTTTCATAAAAAAACAATACCCCAATTGTTATTAAGAAAATAATCCCGGGTTGATAAGCTTGAATGGAACGAACAGATGGATGAAGGGATACGGCTATATGTTGAAGCAAAGGTTTGCTTATCAAAAGTAATACTATAAGTAGTATAAATGGAGCAAACGATTTAATCCAAAATAGAAAAGGTAGTTGTCGCAAGGATATATGGAAAAGTAACAAATATATAACTAGGCCCATGCCACCTGCTACTACAGAAGGAAATTCTATACTAAAGATAGACGTTATATATAAGAAAGGTAAAAAAAGAATGCCTGCACTAAAAACATAAATACCTTCCTTTTTCCAATTAACCCGAACCTTTTCTACATAAGCGTAAACTAAAGTTATTACTAGAGGATGTAGAAGAAGCAAAATAGACAAAGGAATTAACAATATTTCTGTAATGGCATTAGGTTGTTCAATACCTAATCCTATTTTAAGAGGTGTTCCTAAAGCCCCAAAACATACAGCTAAACACGTACCCAATAAAGAGCAGGTTACGGCAGATATAGGACTGAATCCAAGACTAACTAACATTGGGATTAATAACATGGCAGGCAATCCAAAACCCGCAATACCTTCAAAGAAGGAGCCAAAGAAAAAACTAAAACTAATCAGTAAAAAAATTGCACTGGGTGGATTATTACTAAAATGGTTAAGAAAAGAAAGCTTATGATTACGTTGAAGGGACTCATAAAAGTATAAGGCACTAAACAATAATAAAGAGAGTTCTAATGTGATGATAAACCCATCCGCAATCGAAATCCAAGAATCGAGCGACCATTTGGATTGGTGGTTGAGGTAAAAAATATAAAATGAAACGGCTGCTAATGCTCCTATTTTAGTTTGTTTTAAAATAAAAGTTCCGACTAATAAAAGGAATATGCTAAAGAAAACAGCCATTACTTACCGTTGAAACGCTTGAACTAAAGCTGTTGCTCCAAATGCAGTACCTATTGGTATGGCAAATAGATCAACTTCAAAGTTTCCATTGTGATTACTAAAGGGAAGCACTTTTCCTTGTTCTAATGCTTTTTTAAATACAACCGGATGGGCAACGCCAAATAAGATATAATCATTGGCTATATCAGGATGGCTTTTAACTAAATGATCAAAATTTTTAGATTCCATAACCGGAGGATGCATCATATTATGTCCGGGTCCCATAAGTAACTCTACTGCAGGTGTACTCTTATTTACTAACGCCTCATTGTATTTTAAAGGTGTCACATATTGTTTGTAGGTAAGAGTAGGGTACATCGATTCCGGAAGTTGATTCGCTACAGCTATCTGCATAGGCTTAAGACTTTATTTGTCGAATTGTTGATATTCCAATTGAAGTAGAAAAGGGTTTTGCAGCTATAAAAAATAATGAACAAACAAGATAGAAGGTTCCTCTTATGTGATGTTTCATTTTTTAATACATTTGAATTTATTTAAATATAGAGAATAAAGATATCAAATCTTAAAATTTAGTAAGGGATAAATAGGCTATTGTTGATTTTCTCTATTTTAAATACTTCTTTATCTAAAATAATTTTTAAAAATGTAAAATTTTAAGTAGTTTCAACTTTATCAACAAATGTGTTATGTCCTTTTCTACTTTAAACTACTTATTAATTTTAACGTTTTCATTTTTAAGTATTAAAATTTCTTTAGCAAACGTTACAGGTTCTATTAGTACAAATTCATTTGAAGAGGGCATTGTTATTGCTCAGGGTGCTTCGCCTGTAACCTTTACTTTTTTTATTACACTTAGCGGATTAGGTAATGGTGAATCAGTAACGTTGAGAAAGCCAACAGCAGTAAGGCAACAGCCATCTAATACGTTTACAACTGTTGATACTCCTAGAGTTATGTTTGTTCAAGGAGCCGATCTAAGAAGATCAAGAATATTTTACAGTAATGGTACTACCTCCAATATTGAATTTCAATTTAGCCCGTATCCTAATATGGTTGGGGCATTCTCCGAGGATGTAGAATTGATAAATAACGTTAATGGATCAATATTGTCTTCTTTTAGGATTAATATAACAGTAGATGCTGCAAGTCCTACTGCATCAATTGTATCAATCAAACAATTAGGAATATCTGTATTCCCTAATCCTTGTGTTGGAAATAACCTGACTATAGAAGATAAATTAAATAAAATATTAACAGTTAGTGTAATGAATTCAAGTGGTTCATTACTTTATACAGTTAAGTTCAATCCGACATCATTCCAACTGCAAACGTTAAGTCCAGGTGTTTATATACTTCGTTTTGGATTGCTTGGTGGAGAAATTGCCAACGAAAAATTAGTTATTGAATAAATTAAATCAATAGACTATATTACTACAATAAAGATATGCTATCGATCGAGCCATTCCTTAAACTTACCGGCCCGTTCTTTACTAACGTATAATTCTTCTGTTATTTTTCGTTCCGGGGCCAATTGAATTTTCCATTTCCCATTAAAATGAGGCGTTAATTTTTGAACCGATTGAATACGCACTATACATTGTCTGTTTAGTCGAAAGAAATATTGCGGGTCTACTAAATGCTCTAATTCTTCCAAAGTATAATCTACTATGTATTGTTCTTTTTCGGTATATAAAACAACATACTTTTCTTCTGCCATAAAATACACAATGTTCGACTCAACTATAGGGATTAATCGTTCGCCTTGTTTTACCAAAAAACGTTGTTTGTAAGTAGGTATTCCTTTTTTAAAGTTGTCTACGAGTTCAACCAATTGATCGTATACCGGTAGATTTGTCGATTGCCATCGCTTATATTTTTCTATGGATTGTTGTAATTGTTCTTTTGTTATCGGTTTAAGTAAATAGTCAATACTGTTAAACTTAAAGGCTTGTATGGCATAATGGTCATATGCCGTAATAAAAATGATAGGACAAGTAACCGTCACTTCTTTTAATATTAAAAAGCTTTCTCCATCGGCTAAATGTATATCCATAAAAATAATATCCGGCATTGCATTATGTTTCAACCATTCAATTGATCGAACGACTTTATCTAATCGATCCACAATGTCTACATTCGGTTCTATTGACCGTAACATTCGCTCTAGTTTTTCGACAGCCGGTAATTCATCTTCTATTATCAAGGCTTTCATACATCTATATCGATTAATGGGATGGCTACTAAGAAATGGTTTTCTGTCGATTCTATTATTGGCTCCATAGCTCCTAATAAATTATATCGTTTTTTAATATTAGCTAATCCGGTACCGGAGGTAGGCTCCGGCTCAAGTTTGGGATGCCTATCGTGTATCATATAAATAAAGCCTTCTTTTGTATACACTTGAACATCTAAAGGCTGATCTTTTGATATACTATTATGCTTAATTACATTTTCTAAAAGAATCTGTAAAGAAGCAGGGGGTAATCCAACCGAATGTTCATCTACTGAAATAGCAAAATGAATGTGCAACGTATCTCTATAGCGCGCTTTTAATAAATGAATAAATGATTCGGCAAATTGTAATTCCTCAGCTAAGGTAACCAATTGTTTTTCTTGCGACTTTAATACATAGCGATAGACATGCGACATATGATGTACAAAATCTAAGGCAATGGTATTGTCCTCATGAATCAGTGAAGATAAAGTGTTTAAAGTATTAAATAAAAAATGAGGGTTAACTTGATTTTGTAAATTGCTTAATTGCGCTTGTGTGGTTTCGTACCGAAGTTGTTCAGCTATCATTTTACTTTTATTCCATTCTTTAAAAAAATGCCGCGATTCATACATAAAGGTTACGATGATGGTAGCGACTAAAGTTGTCCTCAAGTCTGTACTATAAAATTCCCAACTCCAACCACCGGTTAATCGATAGGAAAAGGCAAAGTGAAGAATATGAAAGACACTCAAGGTGTAGATGGCAGAATAGAATAAGATACCTATAATACGTTTCGACGTCTCTTCAATACTTCTATATTTTTGTTTTAGTTTATAAAAGATTAAGGCATTTCCAATCCATAATAGTCCGGTATACACTGTCACAATCATATAACCGCCAATCCAATTAGTCCAACCTCCATGACATCTGGGATCGTCTGATGTAGACATAATGATGAGGCTGAGTATAGGTATACCCAGCCATTGAACGTTTTCTTCACTTATTCCCTTATACAATACTTTCCCCATAGCGCATTGGTTTAAAATAAAATTTTATACTGTGGTATTGGCATAAACCCTAATTGATAGGTGTTGATGACTTGTTGTGTACTGAAATCATAGGTTTGTGCAAATATATTTTTATGATTGGTAACATTTTGCACATTGATACTAAACGCTTGAGTAAAGGTGCCGGATTTAGATGCGCGTCTATATTCTACTTTTATATCTGTTCTAAAGTAATTGTCATATTGTCTTTCAAACGGTCTGCTTAAATCGTATTCTATAGTGCCTGCCGCTTGTGTTGCAGCCACATCTATTGGGTTATAACGTCTTCCACCGGCAAGTGTAGTTTTTATATCTAGTGCTAAAACCGAACGACTGTTTAATTTAAACTCTTTCCCTGCTAAAACATTCCAAACAAAATTACCATTAAATGCAGTGTTGTATTCTTCTCCGTTGCTACCGGTATATTTCGATTGAAACAAAGATAAGGTACTAAGCCCATAAAAGCCATTATGTAAATAACGTTCCACTGTACATTCTATCCCATAGTTTCTTCCTTTACCGGTATTAACTAAACTATCGTTCAAAGGAATAACGAAGTCTGCACCGGCGTTCAATAAGGAAAATGAAGAAGACCGTTGTTCTACCGGCACATCAAACAAATATTGATAATATGCCTCAGCCTTGATTCGGGTATATTTACCCGCCATCACTTGATAGCCTCCCACTAAATGAAAGGCACGCGTAAAGTTTAGGTCTTTGTTTGTTTCTTGGAAACTACCATCTGCAAGACGCGTCTGTGTAAAATAAACTAGTATAGGTTGTGTTTGGCTATGCCAACCGGCACTGGCAGAAAGAGTCTGTTTTTTCCCCAATTTGTATTGTGTCCCAACTCGAGGTTCTGCAACCACTTGTTGGTTGAGCGACAACTGCTGGGCATGGACTCCGGCATAAGTAGACCATCGATCGGATAGTTTGTATTTCCATTGTATAAACCCTTCGCTAATGATGGCGGAACCATTGCCCGAGCGTATGTTGTACCATTGGTTGATGGAGTAATCGTATAATTGATCCTGAATGTTAAATCCTATTCGGGTTAGGTATACACCATAATGCAAATGACTTCGAGCACTGAATTTTTGATGCAATTGTAATGTGACGGTTTGTCTCCCTTCTCGCCGTGTACCTTCAAAATTATCTAATACAATGGAACGATCGGCTGCATTTAAAGAATCATTGATGATGGCGTTATATTGACCGGAAAGGGAAAGTCCGATGGTATGATATATTTTGTTGTTATAGTAATACTTATGCGTTACACCCATCATACCGGTATTAGAACGAAAATAAATATCATACCCTCCATTACCATATAAATCCGTTTGGTTTTTGGTAGTGTCTTTTTTGCTGTCTAAAAGTTCGATATAGCTGAGTCCACCTATAGCGAATACATTAAACGTTCCATGTTTTTTTGTCGGTATATGCAAGCGCAAACTGGCATCTTGGTATTGGGGTACCGCTGCTCCGGTACCAAATTGCAAGCCGATAAGTTGAAAAAAACCTAACGTAGAATATCGATAGTTGAATAAATAAGACGCTTTATTGGATTGCAGAACACTATCGTTCTTCACTTGCTTTCCCATTGGACCTTCCATTCCAAACTCAAATCCATTAAAGCCAATCTGACCTAAGTATTCTCTTTTTCTATTATTACCATATCGTAAATTTAAATCAAAGGCTCCGGATAATGCATTTCCATATTCAGCAGGAAAGGCACCGGTAAAAAAATCGGAGTTGGCGAGTTGATTATTATTTAACATAGTGACCGGACCTCCCGTAGAACCCGAGGCTCCAAAGTGATTCGGATTGGGAATAGGTAAACCATCAATTCTCCATAATAATCCTAAAGGAGAATTTCCTCTAATGATGATATCGTTTCTTCCATCATTTGCGCCACTTACTCCGGCATAATTGGCTGCCATTCGTGAGGGATCATTCAACGATCCGGCATATCGATTCGTTTCTTCGACGGTGAATTGCCGGGCTGATGTCATAGCCATATCGTTTAACGGTTCTTGTTTGCCCCCTTCAGCCGTAATGACTACAGCTTCTGTTGTCTCTATTTTCGGCTCTAAAACAATTTGTAAAACAGTTTCTTTCCCTTGTACTAGTAACACTTCTTCTATAACCTTATCATGATAACCGATAGAGCGGATGACTACAGTATGCCGTCCAATCGGAATTTGATTGATTAGAAAAGCACCGTTAATATCGGTAGTAGTAGAGCGAACCGGCGTTACACTCGTTACCGCTACTACTACACCCGGCAGCGTGACACCGGATTCCAGTTCACTTACTGTACCTCTAAGGATTTGTGTTCCCTGCGCACATGCGATAGTAGCGAAACTGAACAGGATAAAACTATATAGAAATCGTATCATAAAAGAAATGTTTAGTGAAACAAAAGTAATAGCCAAAATGCTTGAAAAATCTCATACCCAACTGAACCGTCTAAAATTAGGTCTAAAACTGAAAAACTCGTTGGTGAGCTCCAACGAGTTTTTCAGTTTTAATTAAGGAATATGGTTTATAAATAATACTCTTTCACCAATAAGCTAATAATCGGATAGATTTTAAGGAAGTGATTCAAATATCTATACCTACTTTTTAATTATTATGAAAGCCATAACCCTCTTCTGTATCGTCGTCTTCCTCTCCACCCATAGTAAACATAGAACCTAACAAATCTTTAAATTGTATTTGTCGGTCTAGAGTTTGTTTCGACAGTTGGGAGTGCTCGCTTAAACCGAATAATATAAACTCCATCATTAGTAATTGTTGAGCATCCGAGTGGGTGGGCACATGTTGCTCTACCAATGTTTTCAAACCGGGAACTTGTAAGAGTGTTTGCTGATAGGTGGATTGGGACATATCTTGTAATAAGTCGATACTGTTCCCGGCATTGAACCATTGTATAATGGCATCGTACACATTCTTTTTCTTTTCTTTTTTTAATTTTTCAGGACTCGGAAATAGCTGATCAAATTCGGAACGAATGGCTTTGCCTACTAAATAGTACGCAACATTGGCTATTCCTTCCACTTCACCTTCGTATACGAGTTCTACTTTACCGGTAATAGCCGGTAGCACAGCGTATACATCCGATATTCGAGCCTGTGTCGTTGTTTCTCCGGAAAGCAATGCTCTGCGTTCGCAATGACTGATTAAACTTTCCATTGCCGATATAGTCATACGTGCCGATACACCACTTTTCTGATCAATGTATTCACTCTTACGAGCTTGAAAAGCGATTTCTTCAATGAGTAGTTTAATCAATTCGTCTACTTGTACTTTTTCTGCTTGACCTTTTGCCCATCGAGTCTCTTGTTCGGTGATAGCTTTGGACAACTGCACGTTTTTTGGATAATGTGTTAGTATTTGGGATTCAATACGGTCTTTCAGGGGTGTAATGATAGAACCTCGATTTGTATAGTCTTCCGGATTAGCCGTAAATACAAAGGCTACATCAAGTGGAAGTCGAACTTTAAATCCGCGTATTTGTATATCTCCTTCCTGTAACATATTGAATAGAGATACTTGAATGCGTGCTTGTAAGTCCGGTAATTCATTGATAACAAAGATACCCCGGTGCGCACGGGGTATGAGTCCGTAATGAATCACACGCTCGTCGGCATAACTTAACTTTAAAGTTGCTGCTTTGATAGGATCGATATCACCTATTAAATCGGATACCGAAACATCCGGCGTGGCCAGTTTTTCTGTGTAGCGCTCTTGCCTATGAAGCCAAGCGATGGGTGTTTTATCACCATACTCATCTATTAAATCACGCCCCTGTTTGCTGATTGGTTGTAAAGGGTCATCGTTGAGTTCCGTACCGGCAATATAAGGGATGTGTTCATCTAATAAATTAACCATCAACCGCGCCATACGTGTCTTTGCTTGACCTCGTAAACCTAAGAAAAGTAGATTATGTTGTGCCAAGATGGCTGTTTGCAATTGGGGAATTACTGTATCCTCATAACCTTGTATACCGGGAAAGGGATTCATTCCTTTTTGTAGCGCCTGAATTAAATTAGAGCGCATTTCTTCTTTAACAGTCTTAGAAGTATAGCCGGAGGCTCTTAAGGCCCCCAGTGTTTTTGGCAGGGATTTCATAAAAGAAGTTGATTTAAAAGGTTTTTTTTCGATTGCGTTCAAAATCTTCAAACACGTACTCCCCTAATCCATTTAGTGAACTATAGAAAGCCTTACCTTGATTGGCTTCTGTGAATTCACGCACAAACTGTTGTAGGTAGGGGTCTTTCGCAATCATGAAGGTGGTAATAGGAATTTTTAACCGGCGGCATTGATGTGCCATGTTCATGGTTTTAGATATTACTTTCCGATCTAAACCGAAACTATTTTTATAGTAACGACCATTTTCTTTTATGCAGGTGGGTTTGCCATCTGTAATCATAAAGATTTGTTTATTCGTCGTCTTACGTCGGCGAAGCAAGTCCATAGCGAGTTCTAGACCGGCATAGGTATTGGTATGATAGGGTCCTACTTGCAAAAAGGGCAAGTCTTTGAGTTGGACCGGCCATGCATCATCTCCGAATACAATGATATCTAAAGAATCTTTTGGGTATTTAATTCGAATAAGTTCAGCTAATGCCATGGCTACTTTTTTAGCCGGAGTAATGCGGTCTTCACCGTACAGTATCATGGAGTGCGAAATATCAATCATTAAGACCGTTGAGGTTTGAGACAGGTGGTCTTTTTCTCGTATGGAGAGGTCATCGTCGGTTAATTGAAATTGATCAATGCCATGATTAATTTGAGCATTATGAATAGAAGCAGTGACATCAATAGAGTCTAGGTTGTCGCCAAATTGAAAAGCCCGTGTATCTGCGTTAAAGTCATCTCCTTGTCCGGAGCGGCTACTGGTATGATTGCCGGCAGAGGATTTTTTTAGTTTGCCAAAAATTTCTTCTAAGGCAGAGGACCGAATAGCTTGTTCTGTCTTACCGGTAACTTGTATTTCTCCGGAGGCGGGGTCATCGGTTAGATATCCTTCTCGTTTTAAATCATCAATAAAATCACCGATACCGTAGGAGTCGGTAGTGAGCTGATATTGTTTGTCTAACTCATTTAACCATTGTAGTGCCTCTCCTACATCTCCATTGGTGTATTGAATTAATTGAAGAAAAATTTTCCTCAAAGAGGGAAAACCTTTTACTTCATTACTATTTGGTATATATTTGGAGAATCTGTAGCCGAGCATAGTAACTAATAAACAAAAATAATGAAGTTTAGTTTTATTTACTTATTCAATATTTTGATTTAATTTTACAAAAAACTATTATTTCAATTCTTTTCAATTCTTTTCAATTCTTTTCAATTCTTTTCAATTCTTATGAAAAAAATAATTATTAATGTAATCATGTTGTTACTGTGTTATAATGCAATAGCACAATGTAGGACCTTTAGGGTTCAAGGACCAAATTTATCTTGTTCCGGTAGGTCAGCAAATTATACCATCAATTATGAAAGATACCAAAACATTTCTTGGGCTGTATCGGGTTCTTCTGATCCTGACATAACTAGTGCTGCAGGAATCAATATTCAACAATTGAGAGCTACCTTAGGTATTCCAGCAAGCGCTAGCCTTACGTATTTATTTTATGATAGGGGTAATGCCATTGAGTTAAGATTTAGTACCACTACCACCATTAATGGTGTCTTGGTTGGCTCCAATCGAAGTATAAATGTGAGAACGAACGGACAAGTCGTATTTAATGCTAATGTCATTCAATTAATTAATTTCATTTTTACGGGCGGGGACGGCGCCGAAAATATTTCAGTAAATTTCAAAAGAGCTGGAACAGCTAGTATAAGTTCCAATGCTACTTCGCTAGGTTTCGAGGGAATTTGCGGCAGTAGAGGAGGAAATTTGAATGTTAATGTTTCAGAATCTTTAGTGGGAACTCCTACAATACAAGTAAACTTTCAAACTCCGGTAAATGGATGCAATAACAATACTTTACAATTTCAGACAGTATCTATTCCTGGAGCATTTTATTCTTGGACTGTTCAAGACGGTAATATAGATCCAAGAACTCTGTCAGCTATAAATAGAAATTTCATTTTAGTGAATGGATTTAGATCATCAGGAAGTAAACTTATAACTCTTAGAATAGTAGATCCTTGTGGAACAGTTGTTACGTCAACTACTACTATTGTTGTTACAGAGCCAACTACAGAATTAAGAGTAAATCAACTAAAAATGGCTGATATTAATAATTCCGGAACCTATATTGTGCGTTGTAACGAGGCGCAATACGGTTTTAATGTGAGTTTTGAACCTTATATTTCCTCTACTACTTCTTATGAAGTCATTCTCCCCCCAGGATGGATAGACCAAGGTAAATCTCCCATATCAACTAGTACGGTGCAAGGCCGCATCCAAAGAACATATAGAGGAAATGACCAAAGATATTTCTACATTAAATCAGATAACTTATATGATTTTGGACCGGGTGGGGATATTTTGGTAAATTTCACTACTCCTTGTGGAAGTGTCCAAACCATCCGATTAGCCTTACAAACAGGTTCCGCTCTTAATGTAAGTTTAGCGGATCAAAGTTCTTGCTCTGCTAATGTGACCCTAATCCCTACTATAACCGGAGGGTTAGCCCCTTATCAGTTAAATTGGTGGACGAGCAGTGACGGAGTGTTGGCTACTAGTCAAACTTCGTCTCCTAATATAAATAATAGTCTAGACGGAAGAACGTTTGGTACTAAATCTGTTACCGTTCAAGTGAGGGATGCTAGTGGTTGTTTAAGTACGGATAATGCTTTAATTAATATTACAGGAGGAGTTACCTCCGGAGACCCTACCGTAAGTGGTTGGTTAAGCGGACATATTAACCCGCAGCAGGATGCACAGGTGTACAGTAACTTAGCAAAAGCCTCTAATGCGAACAGAATTTATTACGTTCATAATACAATAGGATTAGGCAAAGAAGTTTATTTTTATGAATTTGATAATGTTATAGGTAAATGGGTTAGTAAACCTTCCGGTGTAATAAATGTTATACAACAATCATTAGATAATACCCTACAATACGTTCGAATAGGATCATATGATTTGTTGTTTTATATTAATCGACTAGGTAATTTAGAATATGCTAAAATGGATTTAAACACTGGTCGTATTGATAATAATGTATTTGTTCCAATATTTTCATTCAATACGATTTCACCTGTGGAATATGAGTATGGGTATCAAGTAAGAGCTATAGGTGGTTCCCTGTTCCAGATAGTATGGAGAGATTTGTTTTCCCGTAATATTCAAAGTATAGAAGCGGGCATTGATAATTTGGGTAATTTACAGATAGATGCAGGTTCATTAAAAGTACTCGTAGACGCCACTCCGGGTAGAATTCGTTACGACATGGATTTTAAAAATAATCGGATCATTTATTTTAAAGATGATGGAGGATTATATTATAGAGAAATGCAAACCGGTTCTCCTGAAATAAAGTTAAATGGATTCTCTTTCAATGATTACGTAAGCACCGTAACGGACATGCGAATTGATGCAGATGGTAACCTATATTATGTAGCGAATGGTGATTTATACACCGCTAAATTTGATAATCAAGGTAATTTTACCGGTTTATTCCAAATTGAAACTACGGATAACGTGTTACCAAGTGGTATAGCATCTGGTGCTAAGGGGGCATTAGAGATTAATAGAAGCACAAATACCATTTATTATGCCGGTTATAATGGCAATATGTATCAGATTTATCGAAAGTCGGATTATGCCGCTACAGGTAATTTTGGGGTAATAAGAGCTACGCCTCTTTCGTTTTATGATCAAGTACAAGGTTCCATTATATATTCACAGCCAAATGTGTTTTATCGCTCCTTAAATAATCGAGTATATAATTTATTTTACATCACCAATGATCCTGCTTGTATGCCTCAATATCAAAGAACGGCTAGTACGGGATTAGAAGAGGATCGAGTAAATCCGTATGAAGAGAGTACTGTATATATGAAGCCAATCCCTACTACTTACGAAGCTGGTTTGAAAAATAAAGCGATGGCATACCCTGTCCCTGTTCAAGCGGAAGTAAACATAGTAGGTAATGGACAAACCATTGAAACCATTAAAATTACCGGCATAGACGGTAGTGAAATCTACAATGAAGCTATTGGCCTTGCAAGTGCTGTGGTATCGACTGCTTCATGGTCGTCCGGTGTGTATTTGGTTACACTTCAATACACCTCCGGTAAAACGGAAACATTAAAGATAATTAAGTAAGATTCATTCGAAATTGTCAAATAATACAACAGCAAGGCTCATACCTTGCTGTTGATTTGTTTCATGCGTAATTATTTATTTCTCATACTACTTTTTTTGATTCATCTTTGGGATGTAAAAGCCCAAAAGGAAGCCACTTGGATTGGTGAATTAAGATATTTTGGATTGACTCAATATGATGAACTAGGAAGAAGTACAACAATATCTAAAAGTGTAGAAGCAAATTCTACAGATCTAATTAATTATCCGGGAACATTTGTCGCTATTTCAGATAAGAATACCGGCGCTTTACGATTTATGACCAATGGGTTAAAGGTGTGGGATGCCGATGGTAATTTTGTAGAAAATGGCGATATACATCCTTTTTCTTCTGATCCGGGATTTGATTGTCAGCAAGCGTTTATCATACCCTTAGAAGAGTATAATCAAGATAGATATATAGTGGTAACTTGTTTAGTAAAATTTAAAAACAACCCATCTTTTGATTATATAAATACTTATAATTTAAGCTATAGTATCCTAGACGCTAAAGCAAATAACGGGAAGGGGAAAATAATCCAGAGTAATATTCCTATTCATTTAGGAGATGAAATTTATTATTTCAATTCGTTGAATTCCGGTGTATTAATAAAACATACTGATGGGATTAGTAGTTGGATGATTATGAAATCACTATTGCATGAACGCTACCGCGTGTATAAAGTAAATGCTTGCGGTGTTATTTGGTCACATGATGTTTTATTTAGAGATATAATACCTGAATATGATAATATACTACTTCAAGGCTTGTCTATGTCCATGAATATGTATGACAATGGAATTATTATGGACATTTTTTATGAAAAACCCGGTATTGGAGCAAATTATTTTTTTCAATTTAATAGAATAACAGGCGGCTTGAATTATGGAAAAAAAATATATAGTGCTATATCATATACGAATAAAAATACATCAGGATATGCTGATTCATACATTAATTATGAATACAAACTTTACTCTACAAATATTAATGCACTAGACTTTGGAGACACTCTTTTTTATCAGAGTGACTATAAAAGTTTACAAGATGGTAGTAATTTTAGGCCCGAATGGGGTTTGAAAGTGAGCGAGGTAGATCATCCTTTAGCTCCTTTAAGACCTGTAGGTTATCCCTATACGAATGCTCAAGTGATGCCGTACATCAATGGCCGTATTTTTATACAACACGAGACTAGTATGGATCGCTTGTCCTTGGAAGTTAAATCGCCTAATAATACCTGTCCGGATTGCGATATAGGGAATTGGGATAAAATAGAGTGGATCAATGCTTCCACCGGATTGAGTAATCTGCCAACACCTTATTGGTATCAATGGTACTTACATAATGCGACTTATTTTGGTAAGGGTTGGAAAGCACCGGAGATGGGTACTCCGGAGTATACTTCATCCCCTGCTTGCCCCTCAACACCCTTGTCTTTGTTCTTAAAAGATACCATCCGGGCGGACTCTATTGTTTTTCATACCGATGAAGGCACTTCATTTACATGGAAAGAAGATTCATTACGTTTTATGTGGGGTA
>JALONH010000031.1 GCA_025455005.1 Cytophagaceae bacterium | reverse complement strand
CCACTATCTAAATTCAACGTTAAATTCCCATTTGATACCAACGTACCTTGAGTCAATCTTATCGTGTTGTTCACCGTCATCGCATCATTTAAAGTAACGGTTCCTGATGTTTTATCTAGTGTCAAGTTATTCAAATTCGTATTGCCGCTTACATGTTGTGCAGAAGTACCCGTAAAGCGAAGGGTGCTGCCACTCTGAGCTGTCAACGTTCCATTATTTACAAGTCCACTACCATGTAAATTTAACGTGCCTAAACCTGTAACAATTAATGTAGCACTAGCATCTATCGTTATATTACCTACATCCTGTGAACTAGTTATGGTGGCTAAATTGGGTACACCACTCGGAATCGTTACAGAACTAGAAGAAGTTGGAACTACTCCCGAACTCCAGTTACTCATTGTTGACCATGATGTACTGCTAGCACCTGTCCATATAAACGTAGGTGCATTTACTACTACATTGACAGAACCAGGCAATGAAGTACATCCATTCACAATAGCCGTCACACTATAAATTCCAGCCTCTGAAAGTGTTGCATTTACTCTACTTGGGTTTTGACTACTAGAACTAAAACTATTCGGACCCGTCCATGAATATGTAGCGCCACTAACCGTACTTGCTGTTAGATTTATTGTTGAATTAAAATTCACCGGACTATTGCTACCCGCTGTTGGTGTATTAGGTAGTGGATTAACAAGAGTGACTATCGATGCTTGGGGACTAATACAACCATTTACTGTAACTCTAGCGAAATAAGTTCCTCCCATTGGAACTGTAACATTCGTACGAGTTGGGTTTTGATCGGTTGAAGTAAACCCTAACGTACCATTCCATTGGTACGTAGCACCTGGTATAGTATTGGCCGATAAGTTAATATCGCCTCCGGCACAAACTGGACTGTTACTACTCAAGACCGGAGCACTAGGTATTGGATTATTGGTAATGGTTAACGAGGAGGTAGATCCTGTTTGACAACTGTTGGATGGAGTTACAGTAAAATCCCCACTGCTAGTACCCATGGTGACGGTGATAGTTCTGGTCCCAGCACCTGCCGTAATCGTTGCTCCTGGAGGTACTGTCCAAGTGTATAAGGTAGCTCCAACTACGTTTGGAAGTGAATAAACCCTACCGGTAGCATTATGACATACTGATGTTGGACCTGAGATAGTACCTGGGGTACCTAAAGAAATAACCGAAACCAATAATGTACGCACTGTACTGGTACCACATCCATTGACAGCTCGAACGGAAACATTACCACTTGAGGTAGCAAAATCTACAGTAATGGAATTAGTTCCGGCACCTGATGTTATCGTAGCTCCTGACGGGAGTCCCCATGTATAACTTGTAGCATTGGCTACAGCTGCTATCGTATAAGTAACGCCGGTTTGGTTAGGACATACTGATGTTAAGCCGGAAATAACGCCAGGAGCACTTGGCAGAGCATTTACCGTGAGAGGTAAAGTTGTCGCAGATGCTGCATCACCACAACCATTAGTAGGTGTTACACTAATAGTATAACTACCCGCTGTAGCTGTATGAGTTACGGTGATTGACCTGGTGTTAGCTCCTGAAGTTATGGTGGTACCTGCCGGGAAAGACCAAGTATAGGATGTAGCGTTTGGAACAGCAGCCACAGAGTATGTAACACCAAATTGACCAACACATACGGTACCAAGACCTGTTATAGGACCTGCGACATCCGGTGCCGCCGGATTAACAGTGATTGCACGAGATGAAACTAAACCGTTTCCACAAGCATTTTCGGGACGAACAGTAACATTACCGCTGACAGATCCAAAATTCACTGTTATACTATTTGTTCCTGCACCAGAAGTTATTGAAGCACCAGAGGGTAGTGTCCAAGTGTAGTTCGTTGCATTAGGCAATGCAGTTATCGAATAAGTTACACCTGTTTGCCCGGAACAAACGGAAGTTAAGCCAGTAATAGCACCAGCAGAGCCGGGAGCAGGCTGCACTGTAACTGTAACCACATTAGAAGTTGCCGTTCTGCCGCAAGCATCTGTTGCCACCCGTTGATAGTAACGGGTTGCCGTTATTCCAGGAGCAGAAAACGTAAGAATTGGAAGATTAGAACCTGTATTGGTCCATGGTCCGGTAGCGGAAGTTGTAGAAAACTGCCATTGATAGGTAATGGTGCATCCTGAAGTAGCGTCTGACACAGATGTCAAAGTTGCAGGTACATTGGTACTGCAAATTGTTTGATCGGAACCAATAGTACCGGCAGTTAATGGTGGTGGTGTAGTAGATGTTATTGTTGCCGCTAAATAAGAACTACCATTGTTTTCGCCTAAACGTATCTCTACTTGTGATGAAGGGAGTAAGTTACCGGTCCAAACGTTAGATTGGGTTGCACAACAAATATTATTGCCCGTATAGACGGTTGTACCATTTATTATGATTACTGCATCATCATCAGCCTGTAAATCTATCCTGTAAGTACCGGATGCGAAATTTGTTTGCATGAATCGAACACCAAATTGATTATCCCCTACTTGACATCCGGAATATCCTGGTGCAAGAGATGGACGGGAAGCAACGGGCCACATTGTTCTCGTATCAAAGGAGTAGTTTACTCCGGAAACGTTAGGTTGTGAATATTGTCCAAATAAGTTAGCTGGAATAAAATTGTTTCGAGCGTTATATACGTAAGCATTCCATTGTCCATTTCCAAATGTAGGGGTTGGTGGAGATGGTACACCTACAGTTATAGTGATTACATTGGAATATAATGTTGTACCACATGCATCCGTTACACGTCTTCTATAATAAGTAGTAGAGGTTAAGGCAGCAGGATTAGAGAATCCTGACGAAGTAGCACCTACGATATCACTATAACCGGAACTTGCTGATGTGGTAGATAACTCCCATTGATAATTTGGGAAACATCCACCAGAAGCATTAGCTGAAGAAGTAAATGCAGTGGGTGCATTTCCGGAACAAACAATAGAAGTGGTATTCGCTATTGTTCCCGGGTTTAGTGGAGTTGGAGTGACTAAAGTAAAGGTTAAAGAACCATAAGAAGGTCCACCTCCTGTGTCTGCCCATCGCATTTCTATCGTAGAGCTTGCGTTCAAGGTACCAGTCCAAATATTTGGAACTAAAGCACCCCAAGCTACACTTGTATAGACCTGTACTCCGTTAATAAATACTGCTCCAGCATCATCTGACAAATAATCAATTTGATATATACCTGTAGGGAAGCCTTGGCGCATATAACGTAAACTATGTTGATCTACATTGTTTGTACAACCAACATAACCGGGTACTGTTGATGGTGTAGAAGTTGAAGGCCATCTATTTCTGGAGTCGTAGCTAGGGTCAGTTGGAGAATTTCCATTTTCAACATAGGTACCTCTCAAAGTAGTAAATGCTATATCATTATAAGAATACACGTTCCAAACATTCGAACCAAATGTTGGTGTAATTACTGGATTATTTATAGTTATAGAAATAGTATTAGAAAACGCTGTTTGACCACAAGCGTCCGTTACTTGTCTTCTGTAGGAAGTCGCAACTGTTTGAGCAGAGGGTGTGTAAAGAGCAGATGTAGCTCCTGATACATTCGTAAAACCACTACCTGTGTTTTCTTGCCATTGATAAGATGCTGGTGAACATCCGCCTGAAGGTAAAGTGGTTTCTGTAAATGCTGGAGCAGCATCTCCTGAACAAACTGTTGAGACAGGATTTGCTATGGTACCTCCTAATAGTGGTCCAGGAGGTGTAACTAAGATAAAATCAATTGCACCATACGAACCTCCACCTCCTTCTGTCCAACGGAATTCTATTGTAGAGGTTGCATTTAAATTCCCCACCCAAACAGCGTTTATGGGTGTTGGTGACCAGGTCCCTCGAGAGTAGACCAATTGACCATCAACATACAATTGACATGCATCATCATTCGATACGTTTAAAGAATAAGTTCCGGTAGGGAAACCTTGGCGTTTATATATTACACTATGATTATCAATGCCCACTTGACAACCCGTATAAGTTGAAGCAGTAGAGGGAGAGGATAAAATTCCCCAATACCCTACAGAAGAAAAACTTGGATCTGAAGCAGATGCCCCCGGATCAGTATAACTACCAAATAAAGAGGCGGGTACGTGATTTTGTTGATTATATACATAAGCAATCCAAGAATTTGTACCAAAAATAGAAGGGTCCGGAGGTGAGGCGGCTCCAACTAATATTGTGATAACGTTTGAATAGGCCTCATCACCACAAGCATCTGTTACTTTTCTTCTAAAATCAGTGGGAACAGTCACGGCCACAGTTGGAGTAAAGGATGCTGATGTCGCGCCAACAATATCTACGTAGCCAGATCCCTCATCTATTTGCCATTGATACGATACGGAACACGTACCGGTAGCTGCAACGGTTGAATTTAAAGCTGCGGGAATATTGCCTGGACAAATTGTAGTAGCGCCTGAATTGGCTATAGACCCACCGGATAAAGGAACAGTAATGGTTGTTGGAATAAATGTTAATTGACCAGACCCAGGACCTCCATTGTTTTTATATCTAAAATCAATCGTAGAAGTACCATCTAACGTTCCTGTCCATACATTATTTTGAACTGTACAACAGCCAGTCCAACCAAATACTAATTGACCATTAATATATAAGTATCCTGCATCATCCGAATTGAAGTTGATTTGATAAATACCTGATGGGAAACCTTGCCTTTTCATTTGTACACCATTTACTGTCGAAGGTATCTGACAACCTAAGTAGGTAGAAGGAGAAGAAGGCACACTGGCAGTGTTATAAAAAGTAGTCGTATTAAAGGATGGATCTGTTGGAGAAATACCATCGTAAGTAAAAAACCCTTGGTAGGCTCCAGCGGGCCATACATCAGCCGAATTATAACCTCCGCTTAAATTAAAGTTGTAGGCATATCCGTTCCATGTATTGGCTCCAAAAACAGTAGGATCGCCGGGCGGTGTGGAGTTAACAGTAATGGTAATAGTATTGGAATATGCTTCTCTGAAACAGTTTAAATCTACTACTTTTCTTCTGTAACAAGTAGTAGAAGTGAGAACAGGTGGATCATACGTTGCCAGTGTTGCCCCTGATATATCGGAGAAAATACCGGTACATCCCGGATCTTGTTGCCATTGATATGATACGGCAGAACAAGTACCCGTTGCAGCTGTCAAACTAATGATATTACCAGGATTTTCGTTGGTACA
Organism: Cytophagaceae bacterium; assembly: GCA_025455005.1. Classification (GTDB taxonomy): domain Bacteria; phylum Bacteroidota; class Bacteroidia; order Cytophagales; family Cytophagaceae; genus JALONH01. The sequence goes on along the minus strand of JALONH010000031.1, from coordinate 22,023 downwards.
AATACCTTGATTATAACCTACGGTACCACCAGAGATTGTTGGCAGCGGTATAGAAGTGAAAGTAAGTCCCCCCTGAGAATTACCACCGGTATCGTTCCAACGAAATTCAACTATTGAAAAAGCATTTAATATCCCGGTCCAACTAACTAAAGCATTTGTGGCGACTCCGGTATTGCTATAAATCTGTGTTCCGTTGACTAATATTATTGCTCCATTATCATGCGTTACCCTTATTTGATACGTTCCATCTGTAAAGCCTTCTCTTTTATAAATGACACCATGATTATCATTACCCACAGGACATCCAACATAACTAGTAGCAGTAGATGGGGACAATCCTGTAGCCCAATTTGAAGTGGAAATAAAATCTTGCGTACTTTCTGCAGGATAATAACCGGCATAGGTTGTATAGTTAGTGTTGGTATAAGCATAAGCAGTCCAAGTATTAGATGAAAACACGCTTGGATCACCAGGAGGAGTTGAGTAAATCGTTACAGTTAAGGTATTACTGAAATCAGTGCGACCACAATAGGTATCGATAACTGCTCTTCTGTAGCAAGTAGTTTGAGTTAAACCCGCGGGTGCGTCATAAGTAGCAGCTGTAGCACCTGCTATATCAGTCCACGGACCGGTACAATTAGTTTGGAACTGCCACTGATAGGTAAATCCACTACACGTTCCCGTTGCAGCAGAAGTACTGGTAAAGGCAGCAGGATTATTTGCACCAAAACATAAACTTTGACTTCCGGCAATGACTCCCGGATTTAGTGTTGGAGTTGGGACCAAGTTAAAATTAATCCCCCCATGAGAACTACCCGAACCTTCTGTCCACCTAAATTCTAATAAAGAAGAACCATCTAAGATACCTGTCCAAGCCCCCGTAATGAAAGAACCGGTACTTCCTGTTCTGGTATAAATTTGAGTTCCATTTAAAAAGATAAAACAAGCATCGTCATGAACAATGTCTAATGTGTACGTACCGGAAGGAAAACCTTGTCTTTTATAAGATATGGAATGATTATCCACTGGAAGCAAACAACCTGCGTAACCAGATGCCACTATTCCTGGTCTACTAGGTGAAGTAGAATTATTCCATATAGTTCGGGAGTCGAAATTTAAAGTATTTTGTGAGTAAAATCCTACATAATTTGTCCAGTTAGTAGAGTTAAAACAATAGGCATTCCATGACCCAACCGGAAATACAGCAGGATCTCCCGCCGCTGAAAGGGTAAACGATTGCTCCAAGCAGCCAACAGCCGGAGTAGCACCGTTAAATGGAATCACTCTCCAATAATAAGTAGTTCCGCAATTTAATGCAGGAGAAGTGGCCGTATACGTATAACTTGTAGTAGGTGCAGTCACAGTTGCCGCATTCACTAATTGTGTACCTCCCGGTGTAGTCCCTATAGAAATGCGATATGAAGTTGGAGCAGGACCGCTACTTGGAGCTGTCCAAGTAAAGGGTGTCCCTGGCGAACTAAGAGTACCTCCATTTATTGGAAGTAAATTGGTTGCGCAATTAGGTGCCTGTGAAAATACTAGAAATGAAGATTGAATAAATGCTAAACCAGCAAAGAGTAAACGTACAGTCATAGTTGAAAACAATGATACTTTCGAAGATACGTAATATCAAGGTAAGAAGTTAAGGTTTATGTATTAAAAATTGTCTTATTTCGTTAAATCAGTCAAAATCAATGGTAATTATTGTACTTTTTTATTATACCAATCCCAAGTTTTGATTAAACCTTCTTGAATTTGAATTCTTGGAGTGTAGCCCAACAAGGTATGAGCTAAATCAATATTTGCTAAACTATCTTTTATATCTCCTGTTCGAGGGGATGCATAGGTTGGCTTTATTGTACTTTTGGCACAATCAGCTAAAATAGAATAAATAGTATTTAATGACGTTGTTTTCTGACACGCCACATTATAAAATTGATTAAAGGCATTGTTATTTTGAGTAGTTAAACACAACCAATTCATCTGTAAAACATTTTCGATGTAGGTAAAATCACGGGTTTGTTCGCCATCTCCAAATATGGTGGCCTTATTACCCTCTTTTAATGCCATAATAAACTGTGGAATAACCGCTGCATATGCCCCTTGTGTGTTTTGTCTGGGACCAAACACATTAAAATACCTTAAACCCATATATCGGAAGGGATAAACATTTGAAAAAGCTTTGGCATATAATTCAATGCTTCGTTTACTTGCTGCATAGGGGGATAACACATTTCCTAGTCGTTCCTCTTGTTTAGGAGAAATAGGGTCATCTCCATAAACGGACGAAGAAGAGGCAAACACAACGCGGTCTATTCCTGCTGCTTGTGCAGCATGAAACACATGCATGGAACCGATTACATTGGCGGCATTACTCGCCATGGGATCATGAATAGAACGAGGTACAGAGCCTAATGCTGCTTGATGTGAAATGTGCGTAATACCCTCACACACTTTTTGAACATCTTCATACACTCGAATATCCCCTTCCACAAATTCAAATTTTGGATTGTGTTTAAATTCGTTGATATTATGTGCATAACCTGTGGCAAAATTGTCTATAACCCTGACTTTTTCTACTTCCGATTTGGCTAAAAGAAATTCTACAAGATTGGAACCTATAAATCCGGCGCCTCCGGTAATCAAAATACGCATACCCTCAATTTTTATCAATAATACTACTTTTTTAATGCTTTTTGCAATTCAATTTTTTGCATTTATTTTATAATATTTTAAATCTATTTAATATTAAAATATGTATTATTTAATATTTTATAATATTTATCCTATTTTTGAATTGCTCAAACTAATCTACTATCCTTATGAAACGACTTTTACTGCTCGGAAAGTTTGTTATTGGAATTCAGCTTGTCTTATTGGCCGGTCCGGGAACAACAAAAAATAATATACACGTAGACCAATTCGGATACCGTTGTACTTCTCAAAAAGTGGCTGTCATCAGTAGCCCTCAAGTTGGTTATAATACTGCAACCGAAGCGTTTTCTCCCGGAATCGGTACCAACAATTACCAAGTTCGTAGATGGTCGGATGACGTAGTAGTGTTTCAAGGTACTCTTAGTTCTTGGAAATCAGGTACCACACATGGCGACTCCGGCGACCGCGTTTGGTGGTTCGACTTTAGCTCCGTCAATACCGCCGGTGATTATTATATTTTTGATGTATCCAATAATGTTGGTTCTTATCAGTTTAGAATAGCGGATGATGTTTACAAAGAAGTTTTAAAACACGCTCTTCGATCTTTTTATTACCAACGATGTGGATACGCAAAAGTAGCGCCTTATGCGCAAACCGGCTATACAGACGCTGCTTCGCACATGGGCCCTCTGCAAGACACCGATTGTAGACTGTACAACCAAAGAACCAATGCCTCGACTGCTAAAGATTTACGCGGCGGTTGGTACGACGCCGGTGATTTCACAAAATATGTAAACTTTACTTGGGAAACGTTGATGGACTTACTAATAGCGTATGAAGAAAATCCCACCGCCTTTACAGACGATTATTCTATTCCTGAATCCGGTAACGGAATTCCGGATATCCTAGATGAAGTAAAATTTGAATTGGACTGGTTGTTACGTATGCAACAATCGGACGGTTCTGTACTTAGTATTGTTGGACATGGCTGGGGTTCGCCTCCTTCTACCGATAATTCTCAAGCCGTATATGGTCCCGCTAATACTTCGTCTGCTCTATCTGCTGCCGGTATTTTCGCTCTTGCTGCCATTCAATTTAAATCATTGGGCATACCCGCAATGACAACGTATGCCAATACGTTACAAACCGCTGCTGTTAATGCTTTAACTTGGGCTACGGCTAATCCAAATGTTATTTGGCGCAACAACGACGCCGCCTATGGGTCACAAGGCGTAGGGGCGGGTCAACAAGAAGTCGATAATTATGGACGTCAAACACGTCGTATTGCTGCGAATGTTTTTTTATACGCGCTTACGAATACTGCTTCGTATCGTACGTATGTAGAAAGTAATTACAATTCGGGTGCGGAACCGATTCACTTAGCCTCATGGGGCTATGTTTACCCCTTCGAAACGGCTGAACAAGATATGATGCTTTATTTTTCAAAACTTCCAGGAGTCACTACTACTGTACGAAATGACATTCAAAATAAATATAGTAATAGCCTTAGAACAAATGCGGACAACTATCCCAATGTAACGAATCAAAACGATGCCTATCGGGCATATTTGAAGGACTATACGTGGGGAAGTTGCAAAACACATGCTGCGTTTGGTAATAATTACACCAATATGTTTGTCTATGGCATGGATGCAAGCAATGCAACAGCATACCGAAACGCTGCTGAAGATTACGTACACTATTTCCACGGTGTAAATCCAAATGCTTATGTATATTTATCCAACATGAATGCATTCGGAGCTGAAAAATCGGTTACTTCTTTATATCATGGTTGGTTTAATGATGGCAGCACCAACTGGGACGAAGTAGGTATATCAACGTACGGACCGGCACCCGGATTTTTAGTTGGTGGACCTAATCCTACGTGGTCACTCGATGGATGTTGTCCTTCAGGCTGCGGTTCTCCGGGCAATAACGCTTTATGTGTCACATTAACTCCTCCCGGCGGTGGTCAACCTAAAATGAAAGCTTTTAGAAGTTTCAACGCCAATTGGCCACAAAACTCATGGGCCGTAACTGAAAACGGTATTTATTACCAAGCTGAATACATAAAACTACTTTCCAAATTTGTAGGAGGGGGTACTTGTGGCACACTTCCGGTTGAATGGCTTCAAATATCCGCAAAAAGCTTAAACCATTCTACCCAACAAATCCTTTGGAGTACGGTATCTGAAACTCAATCTGCTTATTTTGAAGTTGAACGGTCGGAGGATGGTATTACCTTTACAACTATTCAACGTATAGCAGCAGCAGGAAATAGTGCTTCTATCCAGTATTATCAAATACAAGATGCCTATACACTAAACCGTACTGTGTATTATAGAATTCGTCAAGTAGACTTAGATGGAACCTTTACCTATTCCTCTACACTTTCTCTCCACCCTACCGATGCGTTCTCTCTTCAAGTGTTTCCTAATCCAAGCAAATACAACCTAACCGTACGATCCAATCTACCTATTCAAAACATCACCCTGTTGAATGCCCTTGGACAACCTTTGGCTTCTTGGTCTGTAGAGTCTGATACATATAGTGTACCTGTTCAAGATTTACCAGCGGGTATGTATTATCTTCAATGTGAGTTAGGGAATAGCAGAGAGGTGCGTGCTTTTGTAAAAGAATAATAAAGTCAGCATCCTATTCCAACGCCCAATCTAACTTTGGGCGTTTTTTTTTATTTTTGTGTCTCCTATGTCAGTAACACACGAAAACTATAAGAAACTATTTTGGGACGGATTTCATCGTCCTCATTTTAAAAGCACTCGAATCCAATTGATTTGGGAATCCTTGGATAAATTGAACGATGTGCTGGCCGGTCCCTTGTTTGCCGTTTATGAGAAAGGGCATTGCTTGTATATTTTGGAAGACAAATCCCGATTCCCGAACATTCATACATGGGAAGATGTACGCCGTTGGGCCATCTATTTTACAGATGCTTATTCCGATGAAATCAATAGTATAGAAGATTTAACAGAGGATGAAAAGTATGATGTTCAAGTGTTACGTTTTCAAAACGATACTCGCGTCACACTTATCGATCTAGCGATAACATTATCCCAACAATCCACTCTTTAATTCGATAACCGTAATTTCCGGTGATATTCCTACTCTACCCGGAAAACCTATAAAACCAAAGCCTCTATTTACATATAGATATTGGGCTCCTTCTTGATACAATCCGGCCCACTGTTTATACATCCATTGTACCGGACTCCATTTTATATTACCTTTCTCAATTCCAAATTGAAAGCCATGTGTATGTCCGGAAAGGGTAACATCTATATCCTTATAGTTTGGTCGAACTTGTGCATCCCAATGACTCGGATCATGAGATAATAAAATTTTCACCGGCAGCTCTTCCGTCCCCTTGTACGCTTCTGCTAATTTACCATATTTAGGAAAATGGCCTTTTGCTCCCCAATTTTCAATTCCGATAAGCGCCATACGATCCTCTCCTTTTTTTAAAATTCGATGTTCATTCATTAATAAATCCCATCCCATATCAGCATGACTTTGTATTAATTGCCGAAGATTCGCCTGTTTGTCTCGGGGGTCTATAAATCCTGCATAATCACCATAATCGTGGTTTCCTAAGACTGAATACACTCCCATGGGTGCCGTAACCTGTGCAAACATTTCTTTATAGGGTTCTAATTCAGACGCCACATAATTCACTATATCCCCTGTAAATACTAACACATCGGCTTGTTGTGCGTTCACTAAATCAATTCCTCTTTGTACTGCCGTTTTGTTATAAAAACTACCGCTATGTATATCGGATAATTGAACTATTTTGAATCCATCAAATGCTATTGGCAACTTCGGTAATCGAAGAGTAACCTTACGAACTTGATAATTATGACCACCGGCCAATATCCCATAGGTCATCCCTACTAATGGTATAGAAGCTGCAACCGCACCTGCTTTCACAATAAAAGATGCTCTGCTGATGGAAATAGCGTCCTTTGTTCCATCTGTATAAAAAAATTGCTTACCCCACTGACTCAAATATTGTATTAATCGTTGGGTATCATCTAATAGTAGAAAAAGAACAAACAGGAGTTTAACGGTCGTCCACACCATGAATGAACCAAAGATAATCGTGCGAAGAAGTACCGACCAATGAATATAAGTACCAAAATACAGAAGTATAAAGACTACTATAGAAAATCCGGTATAGGTAAAATAAAGGGCATGAATCGTTTTACGCCATACCGGCGACCAACCAGCAGTTAATACCTTGAGTCCCGAGAAAACATATACATCTAAGAGTATAACAAAAACAATGGCGATACAGACAGCTAAAATATTCCCTTTCATAAAATCCTTTTTTACTATTCCTTTATAGTCGTGCGAACAGAATTAATATTGTGTTAATAGTTCTTTAATCCGGTAAAAGAATTTCAAAACTATAGAAAATTGTAGCTATTCCATATCTTTGCACCACTCCTAATTACCGGATATGAATAATAACCTGTAAAAGAAAGTTTTGTTGAATTAAAACGTATAATACCTATGGCATTTCCTTTGGAAGAAGGTTTTTATTTTCCTGCAGAATGGCATCCTCATAAAGCGACTTGGTTGAGTTGGCCCCATAAAGAAGCTTCATGGCCGGGTAAACTGGATACTATATATCCCATTTACGCTCAGTTTATTTGTAAAGTAGCCGAAGGAGAAGAAGTTCATATCCATGTAGCGGATGAAAAAATGGAGGCGTTTGCCAAAGCGCAATTAGCCCCCTTTTCGCCATCATTAGATTCTATATATTTTCATCATTTCCCTACTAATGATGCATGGTGTAGGGATCATGGTCCTGCGTTTTTATTATCCAAAACAAACGCTAACGCTAAAATGATTGTAGATTGGGGCTATAATGCATGGGGCGACAAATATCCTCCGTATGATTTAGATGATGTAATACCAACTAAAATTGCTGAATACTACCAACTCCCTGTGGTATACCCTGGAATTGTAATGGAAGGAGGCTCGGTGGACTTTAATGGCAAAGGTACCGTCTTAACTACAACTTCTTGTTTATTGAATCCAAACCGCAACCCACACCTAAGTAAAGAAAAGATTGAAGAATATTTAGAAAACTTTTATGGTGTTGAAAATATATTGTGGTTGGGAGACGGTATAGTAGGCGATGATACGGACGGACACATCGATGACATTACCCGATTTGTTAATGAAGATACAGTAGTTACAGTAGTAGAAGAAAACAAAAACGATGAAAATTATTTTATACTAAAAGATAATTTAAAAGACCTATATAAAATGCGCCTAGAAACGGGTAAGCAACTTAATATTATCGAACTTCCTATGCCTGCTCCGGTCATTTACGATGATCAACGCTTACCGGCTTCCTATGCTAATTTTTATATTTCTAATAAGTATGTAGTTGTTCCTACCTTCCGAGATAAAAATGATGATAAAGCTTTATCAATACTACAATCTTGCTTCAAAGACAGAAGTGTCATAGGCTTGGACTCAACAGATATTATTTGGGGATTAGGCAGCTTTCATTGTTTAAGCCAACAAGAACCCAAATAACGTTACTTTATATCTTCAAAACCGGGAGGCACTCCGGTGCCTTCTTGTTTCCACTTTTGGATATACATTGACAACTTATCCAACTGATTAGATTCTTTATAATAGACCAACAAATTATTTTTAGCTTGCATAAACGTTGGTCTAAGTCGAATAGCATAATCTAAATACACCGGCACTTTTTCCATTTCTTTTTTCTCATAATACACTCTTGCCAAATCAAAAACTGTATCAAAAAAACCGGGATAGAGTTGTTCTTCTTTTAACATATAATATTCTGCTTGCGCCCACTGCTCTTTATCCATAAGGTGTTTACCTAAATAATAATTAGCATACCGTTCGGTCGAATCCAAAGCTAATGCTTTTCGAATATGTTTTTCCGAAAGTTCTTTTTTCTTTTTAACATACCATTTAACACCCATCATTTTATGCGCATAAGAGGAATGAGGGGTTGTTGTTACCGCCTGCTTCCAAAATGTAATTTCGTTTTTAAATGCCGCTTGATGACGTATATTTAAAACAAGAAAACATACCCCTACCACGCCCACTATACCCCCCCACTTAACTGTAGACATTTCGAAAGCAGATAATCCAACTCCAATACAGATAAACAGACCAATCATAGGGAAATACAATCGATGCTCAAACGTTTGTTCATTGACCGAAGCCGGAACTAATAACAACGGCCCTAACGCAACAAACATCCAAAACAGTCCATATACCATCTCTTTTTTCCAAAGCCCTTTTTGAAAACAGAAAATAGAAAGTCCCATTAGGCTTAACAGCGCTATACTACCCCAAATATAAGAGGTATCGGCTATCATAGGAAAAACAGACAAATTGAAAGGCAAAAGCATTTTTCCAATCGACTGTATGGGAAGGCCTATATTGTGGATCAATGCTTGTACCATTTCTATGGGACCTATTTTTATTTCCGGTTGTATAGCATTTTGTCTAGCCCAATACCAAATCATGCCTATCGGAAGGGATACCAAGAACACCATGACAGATGACTTATACGCTTTCTTCATCCCTACATACCCTATTGCTAATAAAGGTAGAACTACTGCTGTTTCTTTTGTAAACAAAGCGAGCAATAATGCAAGTAAATACAGTACGATATAACCTACTCGTTTCGTTTGTTCCCATTTATAGATACTCATAATACCTATTAACATAAAAATGGTCAACAGAGAATCGTTTCTTCCGGGAATCCACGCTACAACCGGCACAGCAATCGGATGTACCGCAAATAAACACACTAACCCGGCTGCTATTTCCCATCGCATCCATAGTTGAAACAGATAAGCTAACAATCCGATGACCGTTAAATGAAGTAGAATATTAACGGCATGACTAAACTTCAAACTATCTACACTAGCTTGATCAAATAAAAAGGAAGCCATCAATACCGGTCGATAATAAGAATCAGTGTGTTCTGTAAACACTCCTCTGGAGAACAAGGAAGGCAGATTCTTCCATTTACTTAATAAAGAATGAAAGTCTCTATAAAATATAGCATCGTCCAGCTCTGTTAATTCATATTTTAATGTACCAACAAAAAGTAGAAGTGTACCGAGGAGTATTCCTAAAATGATTTTTTTATACACCGACATGTTCTATCGATTTATTTTATTTGAATCGTTTGAAATTGCTCTGAAACATGAAAACGTAATAAGTTTTTATCCGGATTAATGATTTCAAAGTTTACTTCTTGATCATCCACTTTTATTTTTTTAGGAACAAAGGGTAAACCGTGTAGAATCACATCGTAGGTGGAGTATGTAGGAATATACTTTCCTTCTTTTGTTTGAATGATTTCAAAATATTTTGTATTACCTTCTGTACAAAAACGTTTGTACATATAGTCCCCATCTGTGTATTGATAACCATCACCGGCATCTTCATACAAATTACTTTCTAATTTTTCTACGCCATAATAAATATGCAAGGTCATTTCATCGATAACTTTCTCTCCAACATATTGCTGTATAGGGGCCCAAGGCAAAACCGTTCCGGCTCTAACAAATAATGGCACTCGGTCCAAAGCGGCTTCGGCCCATACCTCTTGTTTTCCTTCTGCAAAGGCATCGTTCCACCAATAATACCAATTACCCGCTGGAAGATATACCCAACGACCATCCATTTTTTCATTAAGAATAGGACAAACCAGTAGATTATCCCCAACACCAAACTCATCTTGACGAGCATAATTCTCGACATCCTGTTGATCTAATAGTACCAATGGTCGTAACATTGGTGCACCACTGCGCACATATTCATAAAACGTCGTATATAAGTAAGGCAACAATTGGTACCGCATTTCAATAAACTTCTTTACCAACAATTCATTCTCCGTTCCAAATGACCATGGCTCTTGATCTCCATGATCTCCGGAGCTATGTGTTCTGCAAAAGGTATGAAAGATCCCTAATTGTATCCAACGCACATATAACTCTCCTGTTGGATTACCAATAAAACCTCCGATATCAGAGCCACAAAAGGAAACGCCGGAAATACTTAGTCGTTGGCATTGATTGTTAGCAATCACTAAATGTTCCCACGATGCGGTATTATCACCGGTCCACACAGAGGACACTTTTTGTATACCGGCATAGGCAGAACGGGTAATCACAAAGGGGCGATGTGGTGCTCTGTATTGCTTTACACCTTCATAGGTCGCTTTTGCCATTTGCATCCCATACACATTATGTGCTTTTCTATGACTACAAGGATCTCCGTCATAATCGTGTCGAACATCATTCGGGAAGGTTTCTATTTCGAATACTGCCGGCTCGTTCATATCGTTCCAAACCCCTTTCACGCCGGTTGCCACAAGATCCTTGAATAAGCCGGCCCACCAAGTACGCACATCAGGATGCGTAAAATCAGGGAAATTACATTCTCCCGGCCATACAGAACCTTTCATGAGCGGGCCATCCATTCGTTTACAAAAATACCCCTTCTCTAGTGCTTCTTTATAGACCGAGTACTGAGGATCAATTTTAATACCCGGATCTATTATAACAACGGTTTTAAAACCGTCGGCACTTAAATCTGAAATCATTTGAGCCGGATTAGGAAAATGTTCTTTACTCCAAGTAAAACATCTAAACCCCTCCATGTAATCAATATCCAGATAAAAAGCATCACATGGAATCTTCTTCTTACGAAATGTAGAAGTAATCTCACGTACTTTTTCTTCAGGATAATAGCTCCATCTGCATTGATGATACCCCAAAGCCCATAAAGGAGGTAATTCCGGCACTCCGGTCATCACGGTATATTGTTTCACAACATCCATCATGCTTGGTCCATAGATAAAATAATAATTCATCTCCCCTCCTTCTGCCCAAAACGACGCCGCATTGGGACGTTCGAACCCAAAATCAAAATAACTTCGAAAGGAATTGTCAAAAAATATCCCATAACACGTTTTATGATGTAAGCCTAAAAAGAAAGGGATATTTTTATACAATGGATCTGTTTCTTTAGTATAGGCATAGGTGTCTTTACCCCAATTTTCAAAGCGCTTACCTCGCAAATCTATATCAGTCGATTTATCTCCTAATCCATAAAAATGCTCTCCCGGTTGTACTTTACGAGTATTAAATACAATTTCACCCCCGAAGGCTTTGTGGTCTTCCCAATGATACCCCTTCTCGTCTTCGGATAATATCAAGCCTTCTTTATCTTCTATTCGAATGGTTAATTTTTCTTTAGATATGAAGCAATGTATAAACGCAGTAGAAATTATCATCTCTGACTCTGTCTCCTCTACTGTTGCTTCAACATTTGCCATTCCATAAGCTGGAGCTGTAGAATAGGAAAAATCACGTTGAAAATTTCCGTATGGAGCAAATCGAAAACGTACTATTTTATCGCTAACCAACTTCACTTCCAGTACCGTTTTCGAACAATGGAAATATAGAAACTGGTCTCTTCTTTCCCAAAACAATAAAGTATCCGGAAATTGTTGTTCCATAACTTTATCGTGGTTGATGTTCATGTAGTTTTCCATACGTTTGTTTTTGTGATTTAGGATCGCAGAATGAACTCTAAATATAGTTTTTAAATTAACATTATACTAGGTAGAACCTGTAGAATTCATCTTAAAAACGAAATCAAGTAGTACTTTTTCAATATTCAATAGCACCCTCAATACTTTTTTCCTATTCTGTTTCAAGCACTTTAAGTTACACCCAATAGGTTTACTTCCTTCCTCTCTAAGTTTTAAGTATATTGTAATCGGATTGTTGTTGTACATGAAAAAAATAAAAATTTTAATGCTGGGTTGGGAGTTTCCTCCTATTGTAAGTGGAGGCCTAGGTGTGGCTACGCTTGGCATTACCAAAGCATTAACAAAATATGTTCAACAACAAGTTGTGCTACCTAAATCGGATCCCGGTATTCGTTTACCGAATACCCAAGTTATTGGATTGAACGAACGTACTCAGATTCGAGTACGAGATCAGTTTCAAACCGATTATTATCAAGGATACGAAACAAGCTTTTCCTCCGCCCCTTCTATCGACCCTTATGCCACTAATGGTTCTCTACCCATTGGTATAAAAAAACCATCCACTTGGAGTACGGGAAGCTCAACTAAAAAAAAGGAATGGTACCATCCGTTTGAAATCGATGCTTTATATGATCATCAAACACATCAAAAAGTTATTGATTATGCCTTTCAGACAGCCGACTTGGTTCAGGACTGGAATTTTGATATTATCCACGCGCACGATTGGATGACCTTACTTGCCGGCGTCGAAATCAAACATCGAACCGGTAAACCGCTTGTGGTACACATACACTCCTTAGAATATGATCGAACAGGTGCTACCGAAAACAATTGGATTTTTGCCATTGAAAAATTAGGGATGGAAGTGGCCGATTATGTAGTGCCGGTGAGTCACTATACCGCTTCCATTGCACACGAAACATATCAAATACCGATTCATAAACTTCGTCCAGTTCATAATGGTATTGATTTTAAAATACCCTTCAAAGAACCTAAACAATTCCCTGAGAAGTTAATATTGTTTATAGGAAGACTAACCCATCAAAAAGGACCGGAATATTTTCTGGAAGTAGCCGACAGGGTTCTTCAACAATATCCTAATACCCGCTTTGTGATGGCTGGTACGGGCGACCAATTTCAACCACTGATTGAAACCGGTGCCTACAAGCATATGGGAACTAAATTACATTTTACCGGATTTTTAGATCGTAGTAAGATTAATTCGTTGTTATCCATGGCGGATGTCTATGTTATGCCTTCTGTCTCCGAACCCTTTGGTCTATCCGCATTAGAAGCCGCTCAATTCGGAGTGCCTTGTATTGTATCCAAACAATCCGGTGTTTCAGAAATACTGACCGGTGCATTAACCGTAGATTATTGGGATGTAAAAAGTATGGTACAATCTATCCTTTTGGTATTGCGAGACGAACACTTTGCTGCTACTATGGCTGACAATGCTCGACAAGATGCAGCACTAAGCACTTGGGAAAGAACCGCCGCACAACTCTTTGATCTTTACAAAACTTTAGTAGTGAGATAAGGCATGCGTTCCATAAGCCTATGTTTTCAGGTTCACCAACCGTATCGAATGCTTCCCTATACCTTTTTTGATTTAGGAAATAATCACGTATATGAAGACAACCGAGCGAATGAAACAATTTTAAAAAAAGTAGCCGAAAACTGTTACTTACCGGCTAACGCTTTATTACTTGAGTTAACCCAACACTTTATGGGCGACTTCAGGTGTACGTTTTCGTTAACCGGAACTTTTTTAGAACAATCCGTTGAGTTTAATACGCCTGTTTTATCGTCTTTTCAAAACGTAGTACGAAGCAATTGTATAGAAATACTTAGCGAAACTTATTATCATTCGTTAAGCGCCTTTTTTCATCCGGAAGAGTTTCGAAGACAAATTGATCTCCATCGAAAATATATTCATAAGTATTTTGGCCTTACGCCTTCCATTTTTCGAAACACAGAATTAATTCATAACAATGCGATTGCAGAACAAGTAAAAGGACTCGGATTAAAAGGAATTCTAACAGAGGGTGTCGCAACTTTATTAAAAGGAAGAAACAATCAAAAACTGTATACGCCTTCACAAACTGAAATCCCGTTACTTCTTCGTCATTGCACTTATTCCGATGACATCGCTTTTCGGTTTTCAGATAAACAATGGAAAGGATACCCCTTATCTGCAACAACGTTTGCAGAATGGATAGACCATTCTTTAAAAAAAAATGAACACCTCACACTCTATATCGACTATGAAACACTAGGCGAGCACCATAGTTCAGCCACCGGCATCTTCGAATTTATCAAAGAATTGCCTAAAGAAATTCTATCCCGAAAAATACATTTTCTTAATCCATCTGAAGCCATCGAGAGCCATGATATTCAAGATGTATACGATGCACACCATACGATTTCTTGGGCAGATTCCGAAAAAGATTTATCCGCCTGGTACATGAACTCCATGCAACGAGAAGCTTTAGAAAAAATTTATAGTTTAACTCCATTAATTTATAAAATTAAAAATAGAGCGTTTCTAGAAACATGGTCACGTTTACAAACTTCCGATCATTTCTATTACATGAGTACAAAAGGATTGGCTGATGGTAAAGTACATCAATATTTCAGTCCTTTCCCTACTCCTTATGATGCTTATATTCATTACATGAATATTGTAGCTGATTTCGAACTTGAACTAAAAAAATATAGTATCCTATAATACCCTTAACGTATGAATGTCCTATCTGTAGAAAATGCACATAAATCTTTTGGATTAAAACCCTTAATTGTAGACATCACCTTTGGTCTTGCAAAAGGAGATAAAGTGGCAATAGTGGGTCGTAATGGCGCCGGTAAATCCACACTATTGAAAATGATAGGTGGTAAAGAAACATTAGACAAAGGAGTAATAGCCATTCATAAAAGTTGTACTGTCGGTTACCTAGAACAAGAACCTCAATTACCTTCCGGAAAAACTGTTTTAGAAGCTGCCTTATCCTATAGACCGGATATAGCGAAGGCCGTGTTGTTATACGATAAAGCCATTCAAACAGGAGACAACGATATGTTATCCGAAGCGTTGACCCAAATGGACACATTACAAGCTTGGGAATTTGAAGAAAAGGCAAAACGTATTTTAGATAAACTTGGACTTACTCATCTGACACAAGAAGTTCAACACCTATCCGGTGGTCAACAAAGGAGGATTGCATTAGCCGGAATTTTATTACAAGAGCCGGACCTCTTACTATTAGATGAACCTACGAACCATTTAGATCTTGATATGATAGAATGGTTAGAAAACACCTTACAACAATCCAATCAAACCATCTTATTCATAACACACGACCGCTATTTTTTAGATGCTGTTGCTAATAGCATTTTAGAATTAGAACAAGGTAAGGTACAAGTATACAAAGCAGTGTATAATGAATACTTAGAACGTAAAGCATTAGAGGAAGAAGCAAAATCGGCATCATTAGATAAAGTTACCAATACACTACGAAAAGAAGCGGAGTGGATGCGCCGACAACCTAAAGCAAGAGGTACAAAAGCCAAATATCGTATTGATGCTTTCCACTCTATGGAGAGTAAAAAGGACCAATTGATGCAAGGTAGCCAAGGAAATGTAGAACTGGGTGTTACTACTACGCGTATGGGAAACAAAATCTTAGAAGTGCACCACTTATTTAAACGATATGATGAAAAAGTTATCTTTCATGATTTTTCCTATACGTTTCGACGGATGGAGAAATTGGGAATCATAGGAAGTAACGGTAGTGGAAAATCTACCTTATTAAATATCATTACAGAAAAAATAAAACCCGATGCCGGCTCTATAGTTGTTGGAGAAACAATACGATTTGGATATTATACTCAAAAAGGTTTATCCTTTAAAAGTGGGCAAAAAGTAATTGATATTGTTACAGATATTGCAGAACAATTTAAAGGGAGCGATGGCGAAAATGTTAGTGCTTCTAATTTGTTAAAAAAGTTTTTATTCGAGCCTGCAAGACAATATGAAATCGTAGACAAGTTAAGCGGTGGCGAGAAAAAAAGATTACACTTGCTGACGGTACTGGCGCGTAATCCAAATTTCCTTATACTGGATGAGCCCACCAATGATTTAGATCTCCAAACACTTTCTGTATTAGAAGATTTCTTACAAAATTTTAAAGGGTGTTTGATGGTAGTATCGCACGACCGTTACTTTATGGATAATTTAGTGGACCATCTGTTAGTATTTGAAGGCAACGGTGTGTTAAAAGAATTCCCCGGAAACTATACCGATTATAGAAATGCCACGGCCGAAGAGATGGCTTCTCTACCGGATATGAATGCCGTTAAATCCGTTGAAAAGAAAAATCAAGAAAGTTCTACTGTACCATCGAGTAAAAAGAAGTTGTCGTTCCAGGAGCAACGGGAATATGAACAATTGTTGTCCGATATTGAACAACTGGAATTGGAAAAGAAAACATTAACGGAAGCATTATCCTCCGGATTAACACACGAAAAACTGCTTTCTACTTCAAAAACATTAGAAACTATTGAAGCCAGTCTAGAAAGTAAAACGTCTCGTTGGTTAGAGTTAGAAGAACGAAATAGTTAAGTAGTAGGAATTCGGTATCGAACGATTTTACTGGCTTTACCTAACAATCCTTTTCTACCAACCAATAACAATTTGTTATCCGGTAGCCATACCGTATAATCACGAACCAAGGTTAGTTTGTCCGGATTATCCAGTTCTTTAATGGAACTTTTATTTCCACTTTTCTTTTCGACTGTAAGATAACTTAACGCGGTATAAGTACCTTCCACGGCACCCGTGGAGGCATAGAGTATTTGAATATGCGTTGCTGTTTCGGATAGTACAAAACTAATCGTATTCAATCCATCTGAACCCGGATATACTTGATGTTTGGGAATATACTGAATCCATGCCCGCTTTCCTGCATTCCAATGTATCAACAAAATCCCTTCCGTGTGCACATGTCCATTCAATTGAACCTGATGCTTTTTATCAAACGTATTCCGACTGATATGAGGATACCCTTCCACAAATAAGGTTCTTTTTTCTAAAACATAGGTTACTGTACCCGGTTCTTGAACTATAACATGCGTTAGTTCATAATCCATCCAGTTTTCCGTTCCTTTTAATTGTTTGTCTGTTGCACGTATTTGTTCTATTTTTTGTCTACCCTCTTCGTCTAAAGCATCATACAACACATCTTTTACGGTCATCTCTTTAAAATCAAATAGTCCATAAGAAAATCCCATTAACTTTTCGTTATACACCGCTACAGATGCTATGCTAAATACATCCTCTGAGATCCACTTTAATTGGACATCATCTTTTTTGTACGAAGAAGGTGGTAGTTCCAAGATATCAAACGTCTTATCTGAAAGTTGATATCGAATCACATTCAGCTTACCCCCATTATTGGCATTTACAATAAAAAGTTGTTGACGATTGTTAACATATATCCCATAATTGGTGTAATCATTATCTATTGTTACTTGGCCTGATGCCACCTTTTTAGCCTCTTTTGTGTAGATAGACACATTGGCAACAAGTGTTTTTGATCCATACGTAAATACAGTAGATACAAAAAAATCCTTGTCTTTCGAAAATTGTATGTGGTGTTTATATTCAAAAGGTGTGACAAATCCCGGTTCCGTGTGTTCACATATGACATCGATAAACGATTCTTTTACTTTACCTCTATGTTCTCCCTCTACCCAATCAGAAACAGGATAAGACTCCAGCACTCTTTTTTCTTTTTGACTTCCGGATATCGGATCAAAAGAATACACTTGTAACGATGTTTTCTTTTGATTCTCATCGTGCACAACTGATAAAATTTGAAGTGTAGTACCATCAAAATAAAGATCTTTAAAGTCTTCGGATGACTCTATTGACAGAATGCTCTGCCAAACAATTGACAGATTATTGGAGGTAATACGTTCGATGACAAACTCCGCCTTACCCGTCGTAGACCCTTTTGTTTTGGCTAACATTACAAGATCCCCATTGGGTAATTCGACCACATCGTTTCGACCATCCGGTTCATAAAACGGGCTGGCCAGTCGATAATCGACAGACAAATCGATCGATTGGGCATAAACCCAACCTGGTATATTGTAAATTAGAATGAATGCAATAAAAAAACGATAGCGGTACATATTATACTGAATTTGATATACAAATGAATGGTGCATTGTTAGAACTTAAACGGAAATAATTTATGAATAATAGACCTTAACTATGGAAACTCCATTCCATCACAAGTTAAATCCATAAGGTTTAATCCCTTTAACGAAACAATATGGAAGTACAAATTACTAATTATCAGCCATACAATCGGCTTGATCTCGATTCCTTTTTCAAATAGCTTTTCTTTTTCTTTTCAAACCTACATTTATATTTGATTTACAGATAGTTAAACCCTAGCTTTTCATAAACAGAAGATTAGGTAAAGCGATTAAAAAAAACTAATTTTGTAGCCGTTTTAATCCAAACCAATATACATGAGTACGCTTACACAGCATCAGACTTTATCTACCGTGTTAAATTCCCTTGCGGAATCGGAAACACTTGCGATGACCAAAAAAGCTAGAGAGTTAGCTGCACAAGGTCACAAAGTAATCAGCCTTAGCGTTGGTGAACCTGATTTTAAAACTCCTACACATGTCATGGAAGCGGCTAAGAAAGCGATAGATGAAGGGTATCATTTTTACTCTCCTGTTGCCGGTTTTGCTGATTTACGTGCAGCCATAGCAGATAAGTTAAAACGTGAAAATAATCTTGACGTATCGGCAGAAAATATTGTTGTATCTACGGGTGCCAAACAATCGTTAGCGAATGTTATCGAAGCAATAGTAGATAAAGGAGAAGAAGTTATCATTTTTGCTCCATATTGGGTTTCCTACTCTGAAATGGTAAAATTAGCAGAAGGAAAATCCGTAATTATATCCGGTACTATAGAGAACGATTTTAAAGTAACAGCAGCAGAATTAGAAGCAGCCATTACACCAAAGACAAGAGCCATTATGTTCTCTTCTCCTTGTAATCCTTCCGGTTCTGTTTTCACAGAAAAAGAGTTAAGAGCAATTGCAGCCGTTGTGGCCAAGTACCCCAATATCACTGTAATAGCAGATGAGATTTACGAATACATCAATTTTGAAGGTAAAAACTTTTCTATCGGATCCATTCCGGAAATAAAAGACCAAGTAGTTACTATTAATGGATTCTCGAAAGGATTTGCCATGACCGGTTGGAGGATTGGTTATATTGCCGCTCCTAAATACATAGCCCAAGCATGTGAAAAACTGCAAGGTCAAGTAACCTCCGGGACTTGTTCTATCACACAACGTGCTGCTTTAGCAGCCTTACAAGGAGACTTGTCTGCACCGGAAGAAATGAAAAAAGCGTATGCTCGTCGTCGCGATTTAGTAATTCAATTGTTAAAAGATGTACCGGGAATAAAAATCAACAAACCGGCGGGTGCCTTTTATATCTTTCCGGATGTGAGTGCTTACTTTGGCAAATCGTTTAATGGACAAATTATTAAAACGTCCAGCGAGTTATCTATGTATATATTAAACAATGCGTATGTATCAACCGTTGGTGGAGATGCCTTCGCATCGCCGAATAACATCCGCATCTCCTTTGCCGCATCGGATGAAAATATTACAGAAGCTATCCGTAGAATAAAAGAATGTTTGGCAAAACTTCAATAAACTATAAAAGTACGGAAGCACTTTTTGCAACCTTCCGTACTTTTAATGTTCTTATCATCGGCGATGTTATGATTGACTCTTACCTATGGGGTAAAGTTGATCGTATTTCTCCGGAGGCGCCCGTACCCATAGTTCATGTTCAAAAGCGTGAAAAACGCCCGGGAGGAGCAGCTAATGTAGCCTTAAACATTCGCTCCTTGGGTGCTAATCCTATGTTGTGTGGTTTAATTGGTAATGATTCAGATGGCAAAGATTTTTCCAGCATAGTAGAGCAATACGGAATTGACACGAGCGGTTTAGTGGCATCGGATGAAAGAGTCACCACTATTAAACACCGCATCATTTCAGCCTCACACCATTTGTTACGAGTTGATCAAGAAGATGACAAACCTGCAAGTACAAATGAAACAGAGGCCTTAAAAAAAGTTGTACTTCCCCTATTGGATAAAGCACAAGTTGTCATATTTGAGGATTATGATAAAGGTGTACTAACACAGGAGTTAATCGAATTTATTACTACAGAAGCCAGTAAACGAAATATTCCTACTGTAGTGGATCCTAAAAAAAGGAACTTTTTACACTACCAAGGTTGTACCTTATTCAAGCCTAATCGAAAAGAATTAAAAGAAGGACTAAAAACAGATTTAAATCTAAACGATCCAAAGCAATTAGAAACGGCTGCTCTTGAATTGCAATCGAAATTAAACTGTGCTTCTTTATTTATTACCCTTTCTGAAAGAGGAGTATACTGGACAAATGGCACAGATCATGTACATATTCCGGCTCATCACAGAGAAATTGCAGATGTTTCCGGTGCAGGTGATACCGTTATTTCAGTGGCGGCACTTTGTGCAGCGGCACAAGTAAAACCTGAATTATTAGCTTCTATCTCTAATGTATCCGGCGGCTTAGTATGTGAGCAAGTAGGTGTTGTTCCGATAGATCCTGATCTTTTGGAGAAAGAGATTACTCGACTTGAATTAATCTAATTCATTTTATTATGTATTCATTTTTAAACTATAAATTCATCGGAGGCGGTGGATTAATCCTTCTATTGATTGCTTTTTTATTTTTAGACTTCACGTACGATCCTTACTCTATTCGTTCTAATGTCAAGTATGGTAATTATGCTCAAGCCAAAGAGATATTCATAAAAGAATTAACCTATAGCGATCGTTTACCTGATGTATTAGATAATATTCAAGAGTACTATGCTTATATGCCTCAAGAGTATACTTACTATGTAAAAAGTTCAAATAGCAGATATATTAGACTTAATGAACAAACCGCATCCCGAAACATCGAGTCGATTGAATCTATAATTCAAAACAATCCGAGTATAAAGTTTGATCCAGATAAGTATAACTTTTTAATAGCCTATATCAGTTTATTAGAATTCAATGATACTAGAGCTCAAACTTATATACCTCAAATTAAAGATAAAGAAAAATATAATGTTGAGATGTTAAAATCGTGGTCTGATCTTTATCTCCAACGCTTCCGCTGTTGTGTCATCGACCAACAGCCCACTGCACTATTGATAACAATGAGTTAAGATTTCAAACTTATCTATATTCAACAAGTAAAAAGCCGCAGAAGAATAAATGTATTCTTCCGGATAATTACAGATTCCAGCACTTACCGGATTGTTATGTATGTAATCCATTTTCTGTTGAAAGATCTTATCGTTGTACAATTCTATAGATAAGGGATTACGTTTCCAAAAATGATAACGCCTATCTTTCTGTGTGGACTTAAACATATTCAAAACCTGTGGGTGCAAAAGCTCCAAGTCTGACTTAATAATTTTAGAACAACCTTCCAAAAATTGCCTTTGCACTTCACTGGGTTGGATGTCTCCTTTTACTTGCCAAATCAGATGAATGTGATTATCCATGATGCAATAAGCATAAAGAATAATTTGATCCTTCTTGATTTGATTTCTTAATTCTTCAATGATGATTTTCTTATACTTTTCCGGTTGTAATAAGCGCTTCCAATTTTTAATAGTAGCAGTAAAAAACACC